>CAUJSJ030000106.1:0-19808 GCA_963422775.4 uncultured Roseateles sp. | reverse complement strand
AATGGCTGCGCGAGCACTGCGCCCCGCGCTGAACCCCCATGCAACTCGAAACCCTCACCGTCTCCATCCAGGATCACATCGCCACCGTGCGCCTGAACCGGCCCGACAAGGCCAACGCGATGAACGCCAAGATGTGGCAGGACATCCGCCTGGCCTTCGACTGGCTGGATTCCGAGGCCCAAGCCAGGGTTGCGGTGCTGGAGGGCGAAGGCAAGCACTTCACCGCCGGCATCGACCTGGCCATGATGATGGGCATCGCGCCGCAGATCCAGGACCCCTGCGACGGCCGCACCCGCGAGGCGCTGCGCCGCGTCATCCTGGACATGCAGGACACGCTGACCAGCCTGGAGCGCTGCCGCAAGCCGGTGCTGGCGGCCATCCACGGCGCCTGCGTGGGCGGCGGCATCGACCTCATCTGCGCCGCCGACATGCGCTACTGCAGCGCCGACGCCTACTTCTCCATCAAGGAGATCGACATCGGCATGGTGGCCGACGTCGGCACGCTGCAGCGCCTGCCCAAGCTCGTCGGCGGCCAGGGCATGGTGCGCGAGCTGGCCTACACCGGCCGGCGCGTGGACGCCGCCGAGGCGCGCGAGATCGGCCTCGTCAACCGCGTGTTCGACAGCCGCGAGGCGCTGCAGGCCGGCGTGCGCGACATCGCCGCCAGCATCGCCGCCAAGTCGCCGCTGTCCATCCGCGGCACCAAGGAGCAGCTCAACTACGCGCGCGACCATTCCGTGGCCGACGGCCTGAACTACATCGCCACCTGGAACGCCGCGATGCTGATGAGCGAGGACCTCAGCAAGGCCATGATGGCCGGCAAGGGCGCCGCGCCGACCTTCCGCGACTGACGTCCTGCCCACCGCGAGAACGGGCGCGGCTGCGCCATCCCGTGCATCGGCGGGCGAGGCCGATCAGTCGGTCGACGCCGGAAGCCTTGAGCGCAGCGCCGCCAGCTCCTGCCGCAGCGCCGCGTTCTCGGTCTCGAGGGCTGCAACGCGCTCGCGCAGCGCCTCGACGCTGTGGCCGGGCTCAGGCACCGCCTCAGCCTGAGCTGGCTGCTCAGGGCTGGCCGCGGGCGGCTTGCGCCTGGCTTCGCGCACGCGTTTGGCCGCCTGCTTGAGCTCGTCGGCACCGGCCGCCGCCGCCGCGGCCTGCTCCTCGGCTGGCAGGGTGGCCACGGCCGCGGCCGCGTTGATCGACACGACGCCTGCCTTCACCGCGGCCACCAGTTCGGGCGCGCCCTGCCGCTGGATCTTCTCGATCAGCACCACCTGGTTGCTGCTCAGCCGCGCGGCCCGGGCCAGCGCCTCGCGGGTTTCCAGGCCGTCCTGCGGCTGCACCGGCGCCGCAGGCACGGGCTCGTTCACCGTCTGGGGCTGGACCGACGCACCGGACTCCACGGCCATGCGCCGCACCCGCTGCTCGGACACGATCTCGCGCTTGCGCAACGCGAGCACGCCGCGCTGGAAGTCCGAGATGCTGCGCCGGCCCAGGTGCTGGTCGATCATCCACAGATGCACGTCTTCCATGGACCGCAAGCGCGTGTTCTGCACCGTCTGGAAAGGCAGCCCGTGCTGCCGGCAGATGCCGTAGCGGTTGTGCCCGTCCACCAGCACGTTGCCCCACAGCACCAGCGCGTCGCGGCAGCCCTCCGCCAGGATGCTGCGCTCCAGCGCCTCGTGCTCCTCGGGCGTCAACGGGTCGATGTAGGCCTTGAGTTCTTCGTTGACGACGATGTCCATGGAATCCGGGTGCAGGCGTGCAGGAAAAAGGGGCGGATTCTAGAGAGCACCCTCCATCCGGCCGCGGCTTGATCGGGATCAGTACCTCGGGCGCTGAGCCTGCCTAGAGTGCGCGACAACAGACTCCTGCGGCCCGCGCCGCATCCCTCCCCATGCTCGACTCCAAGAACGCGAACGTCTGGCTCGTCGGCGGCGGCATCGCCTCGATGGCCGCCGCGGCCTTCCTCATCCGTGACGCCGGCGTGCCCGGCGCGCGCATCCACATCCTCGAAGAACTCGGCATTGCCGGCGGCTGCCTGGACGGCAGCGACTCGCCCACCCAGCCCGGCTACGTGACGCGCGGCGGGCGCATGCTGTGCGATGAGGTCTACCAGTGCCTGTGGAACCTGCTGGACGGCATTCCCTCGCTGGACAAGCCGGGCCTGTCGGTGCGGCAGGAGATCGCCGCCTTCAACGAGCGGGTGCCCACCCAAGCCCATGCCCGGCTCATCGCCCAGGGCCCGCGCATCCTCGACGCAAAGCACTACGGCCTGAACGGCCACGACCGCGCCGAGCTGACGCGGCTGCTCGCCACGCCTGAGCCCCTGCTGGGCGCGCGGCGCATCGACGAGCTCTTCTCGGCCCATTTCTTCGAGAGCAACTTCTGGCAGATGTGGCGCACCACCTTTGCTTTCCAGAACTGGCACAGTGCCATCGAGCTGCGGCGCTACTTCCTGCGCTTCCTGCAGGAGTTCCCGCGCATGCACACGCTGGCCGGCGTGCGCCGCACGCCCTACAACCAGTACGACTCCATCGCCGTGCCGCTGCAGCGCTGGCTGCTGGCCCAGGGCGTGGACGTGCGCTTCGGCCACCGCGTGACCGACATCGACTTCGACCAGCGCGACCCCGCCCGGCGCCGCGCCACGCGGCTGCAACTCCAGACGGCGCAGGGCGCCCAGGCCATCGACCTCGCCACGGGCGACGCCTGCTTCGTCACGCTCGGCTCCATCACCGCCGACGCCACCTACGGCAGCAACAGCGAAGCCCCCGAACTCATCCGCGACCGCCGCGACGGCGCCTGGTCGCTGTGGGAGGCGCTGGCGCGCAAGGCCGACGACTTCGGCCGCCCGCACAGCTTCTTCAACGTGGACGACAACAAGTGGGAGTCCTTCACCCTCACGATGCACGGCCGCGTGCTGCTGGACCGTCTCATCGCCTTCAGCGACAACCAGCCCGGCACCGGCGCGCTGATGACGCTGGTGGACTCCAACTGGCTGATGTCCCTCGTCGTGCCGCACCAGCCGCACTTCCCAGGCATGCCGGCCGACACCTTCACCGCCTGGGGCTACGGCCTCTTCATCGACGCGCCGGGCAACCACATCGCCAAGCCCATGGCGCAGTGCGGCGGCCACGAGATCCTGGACGAGCTGCTGCACCACCTCGGCTTCACCGACATCCGCGACGCGGCGCTGACCAGCACCGACTTGACGCCGGTCATGCTGCCCTACGGCTCGGCCATGTTCGCGCCGCGCAAGCCCGCCGACCGCCCGCAGGTGCTGCCCGATGGTGCGGCCAACTTCGCCTTCCTGGGCCAGCACGTGGAGCTGCCGGACGACACGGTCTACACCGTCGAGTACTCGGTGCACTGCGCGATGCATGCCGTCTACCGCCTGTTCGGCGTGGACAAGCCCATCCCGCCGATCTACGAGGGCCTGCACGACCCGCAGGTGGGGCTGCAGGCGCTGGCGGCGGCGTTCAGCTGAGGAGGCTTTCAGCTGCTTCGGCTGCCCCAGGCCGCCGCGGCGACGATCATCACCGCGCCCAATGCCAGCGACGGTGACAGCGCCTGGCCGGTGGCGACGAGCACCACCGCCGTGGACAGCAGCGGCGTCAGAAACGCCAGCAGCCCGATGCGCCGCGGGTCGCCGGCCTTCAGCGCCGCGTCCCACAGGAAGAAGGCGCCGCCCAGCGGCCCCAGGCCCAAAGCGGCGATCAGCGCGAGGTCACGGGCGCTCAGGTCCACCGCCGGCTCCCGCAGCGCATGGCAGGCCAGCGACAGCAGGCCCGACACCGCCGCGAAGCTGCCCACCGCGCGGGTCGGGAATGCCGGCACGCGGCGGGTGAGCAGCGAGTAGCTGCTCCACACCAGCGCCGAGCCCAGCGCCAGCGCATAGCCCGGGTGCCAGCCGCCACTGGTTTCACCCCCTGCACGGCCCAGGATGACCACCGCCGCACCCGCAAAGCCCAGCAACGCCGCGCCGAACTGCGCAGCGCGCCAGCGCAGGCCCGGCAGCAGCACAGGTGCAAGCACCACCATGCCGAGCGGCCACAGGTAGTTGATGAGGTTGGCCTGCAGCGCCGGCGCCGTGCGCAGCGCCATGAACAGCAGCAGGTGAAAGCCGAACAGGCCGTAGACGCCCAGCGCCAGCGTGCGCCACGGCAGCACCCAGACCTGCCAACGCCAGCGCGACAGCGGCAGCGCCAGCATGCTGCCCACCAGCAGGCCCAGGCCCGTCAGCAGGAAGGGCGGCACGTGGGCGAGCGACACGCCCAGCGCGGCGAGCGAGGCCCACATCACGATGGCCGCGAGGGCGAGCAGGTCGGCTTTTTTAAGCATGCCGCCCAGTCTCGGGCTGCCGTCGTCGCGCAACGCTGGCGGGTCGTCGCGAATCAGCGGTCAGGGCTTGCCGCGCGCCGCAGTGCGGCCGTCAGCGCCGAGGGCGAGTCGTAGCCCACGCGCTGGGCCACCAGGGCCACGGGCAGGCCGGCAGCGCGCAGTTCACGCGCCCGCGCCAGCCGCTGCGCACGCAGCCATTGCATGGGCGTGAGCCCGGTGGCCGCCAGGCAGCGGGCGCGGAACTGGCTCTCGGCCAGGCCCGCGCGGGCAGCCAGGTCGGCCACGGTCAGCGGCGCGGCCAGGCGCGCCAGCAGCCAGCGCCGCAGGCCGGCCCAGTCGATGGCGCGGCCGCTGCGCAGCACCGCGCGCACCTCGCCGGGCCCCCAGGCCTGGGCCAGCAACTGCACAGCCAGCGCCTGCGACACCGGCAGGCACTGCCGCAGCGACGCCGCCAGGAAGCGCACCAGGTGGTCCACCGGCTGCGCGTGCTTCGGACTCTGAGCGCAGGCCGCCCAGGCCGGGTCAGCCGTGTCCAGCACCAGGCACTGGCTGCCCTGCGGGGCCTCGAAGTCATGCAGCGCGCCGGGCGGGATCAGCAAGCCCTGGCCGGCTGCCAGCCGCTGGCCGCGGCCGTCAACTTCCAGCTCCAGCGCGCCGTCCAGCGTCCACAGCACTTGGGCGTGGGTGTGCGAGTGGCGGCCGTGCGTGGGGCCGTAGTGGCGCAGGGTGAGCGAGGAGGACATGGGCGGGGCAGCGCGCGAACAGGTGCGAGTGTCGTCTCGCGGCGCTACTCGCCATCTTCCAGCGCCATGAGCAATCGGGTGCGATGCTCCCGCGCCACGTCCCGCCAGTGCATGCCGATCAACGCACCTTCCAGGGCCCAAAGCAGGTTCAGCGACACGTTGTGCCCGGATCGCTTGGCTCTGGCGTAGGTGGCGACGGCGCCCAGCACGCGCAGCTCTTCAAGCCTCGTGACGCCGATGCTTGCCAATATGGCGGCGGACTTGGGGCCGAGGTTGGCCAGGGACTCGATGGCGTCTGACATGTGCGGGCCCTAGTCGATCAGGTCGATCGCCCAATCGAACGACGGGTCGCCGACGTTGTCGTGCGCGATGTTGAAGTCCTTGCGCTGAATCACCAGATCCACATAGGCCCGCCCCTTGTAGCGGGCTTCGTAGGCGATCACGTCGTTCACGTTGCCGGGCGCATTGGCGCTGGTCAGGATCAAGTGTGCCGGCAGGCGGCTGCTGGCTGTGAAGCGGGCCTGTTCGTCTTGGATGTTCTTGGGCGTCAGCGCCCAGAACGAGCCGTCGAACAGCAGGTAGTTCCTGAAGAAGGGCGTGCCCACCGCCTCGGTGCTCAGCAGGATGGAGCCCAGCAGTCCGCCATAGGATGTGCCCGAGAAGGTGCGAACGGTGGTGGTGCGGTAGCTGGCTTCGATCAGCGGCGCCAGCTCCTCCTTCAGGAAGCGGCCATAGGCCGGCGCGCCGTTCACGGTGTAGTCGATGGCCCGACGGTCACCGGGCCCTTGCTCGATGTTCACCAGGATCATCGGCTTGCGGCGCTTGTCGAGCAGCTGCGAGAACGAGTTGAAGCTCCACTGCCCGTCGGTCGCGTACATCACGGGGTAGCTCTTGCCCGAGGTCGCGTAGTTCTCCGGCAGGTAGACGTGGAAGGGGTAGGTGATGCCGGTGATCCTGGACGTGATGGACTTGTTGCGCTCCAGCGTGCCCGCGTAGACATAGTTGGGCGAGATCACCACCGTTGGCTGCGTGACGGCCGGCGGCACATCGCCCGACCCACCGCCACCGCCGCAGGCAGACAGCAAGCCCACGAGACTCAGGAGCAGCAGGAGCAGGCGCGTGGACATGGATGAGATTCCCCTCGGGTTCTCGTCTGCTGCCCGGCTCTGGATCAAGACAGCCGGCTGGCCAGGCCAAGCGCAGACGGGTCGCGCCAGCATACGCAGCCGTGGCCTCGATGAGGCGCTCGCGAACCCGCGTTGGCGGCGAGCGGCACCGCAAGCCGGGCACTGCTCGGCTGCTCGGACAATCAGTGCATGTCTCATGCCGTGTCTCTTCTGCGCGCCGCACGCCTGGCGAACGCCACCAAGCCGTTTTCCGCTCGCGGCGGCTTCAAGCGCGAGCGCTGCGAGGGCTGCCGGCTGGTGCCCACGCACTGCATGTGCGCCTTGCGCCCTTCGGTGAACACGCGCGCCGCAGTGTGCCTGCTGATGGCCGACATCGAGCCGCTGAAGCCGACCAACACGGGCTGGTTGATCGCGGACCTGGTCGCAGACACCTTCGCTTTCGGCTGGGCGCGAACCGAGTGCGATCCTGCGCTCCTCGCGCTGTTGAGCGATCCGACCTGGGACCCCTACGTCGTGTTCCCAGGCCAGTACGCAGCGCCGGAACGGGTGGTGCATACCGTTCAGCCGTGTGCCGCAGGCCCGGGCGGCACGGTCAAGCGCCCGCTGTTCATCCTGCTGGACGGCACCTGGTCCGAGGCGCGCAAGATGTTCAGCCGAAGCCCCTACCTGAACCACATGCCGGTGCTCAGCCTGGCGCCCGCCGGGGCCTCGCAATACCGGCTGCGCCGGTCACGCTGCGGCGACCATTTCTGCACGAGCGAGGTGGCCGCGCAGTGCCTGAACCTTGCGGGCGACGCGGCCGCCGGCAAGACCCTTGATGCGTACCTGGGCGTCTTCACGCATCACTATCTTCAGGCGAAAAACCAGCTGCCCGTCGCATTGGAAGGCGCGGCGCATCAGCGCTTGGACGCGGCGATGGCTCAGCAAGCTGTGCGTGCGGCTTGAGCGTGCGTGCTCAACGGCTGAACCACCGGCCACGTTGCTGCGCTTGCAGGCTAGATGGAATATGTGAAGCAGCAAGGCGCCGGTTGTTCCGGCCGAGCGCCTTGCTGGCTGTGGGAATTCAGATTCAGAGCCTGACCCTGCCCTCAGGTCAGCGGCTGAGCCGGATCTCCAGCTCGCGGTCCACATAGGCCCATTCGGGCGAGGCCCGCAGCGCGGCCAGCAAGTCGTCAAAGGCGCTGACGTGTTCGGGCGCGAACTCGAACCAGGTCAGGAAGTCGAACGGCTCGGCCTCGCCCAGGTCGCGGCAGTGGTGAAGTCGGCGCGCGATGGCCGGCAGGTACCTGAGCCCGATCTCGGTGTGATGCGACTGCGCCTCGAACACCGCGCGGCGCTCGTCCTGCGTGAGCGCCCACCAGGCGGCCGTCTTGCGGATGGGGATCAGCGCCGCGCAGCGGGCCGCGGGCCGACCCAAGCCCTCCTGAGTCGCGACGAGCTGGATCTTCTCGGCGCGCTCGACATAGCGCTCGTTGCTGGTGATGCCGCGCAGCGCCCAGCTGCCGCCCGGCGCGGCGTCGGCATTGAGCAGGGTGACATGCGAGACCGGCGCGAGGCCCTCGCCGGCGAGGGTCCGCTGGCTGGTCACGTTCCAGTCGCCTTGACCAGAACCGACGAAGGAGAACAGGCGGGGCATGGGTGGGCCTTCCAAAACAGGCCGCGTCGAGGGGGCACCCCAATGACGGCGTGACGGTCACTTCGCGGCGAACGCGCCTCAGTCGACCTGCAGTCCTGATCCTTACACCGACACCCGCATCCGAGTGGTCGCTACGAAGCTAGGGAGTAATGGCTGCGGCGCGGCGCCGACTGCCGCACGCAGGGCGTCTGCCCTGCGTGCCAACCAACCGGAGAACACTCGATGAACACCGTACCTCACGCCGCCCCTTGCTCCCACCGAACAGCCATCACGCCCCTTCGGCTCGCCGCCCTCGGGGTGGTGGCCGCGGCTGCCTTCTCGCTTCCTCAAATGGCCGCCGCACAAGCGCCGGCTTACGAGATCACGTTCAAGAACCTCACCAGCAACGCCGCGGCAACAGGCGCGGCGACGCAGCAGACCGGCCAGCGGCTTTCGCCACCGGTGTTCATCACGCACAGCGCGGGCTACACGGCCTTCACCGTCGGCCAGGCCGCACCGGAGACGATCTGGCGCATTGCAGAAGGAGGCGACCGCAGCTTCCTGCTCGACGAAGTGAACGCCCTGGTCGGCACGAGCGTGCGCAGCGTCGCGGCGCCGCTGTCGGCGCCCCTGCCTCAGCAGGATTCCGTGACGGTCACGGTGCAGGCCGATGCTTCCCACCGCTATCTGTCCTTTGCCAGCATGCTGGGCTGGACGAATGACGGCTTCGTCGGCATCAGCGGCCTGGACCTGTCGACCATCACCGGCACCGTGACGATCAATCTGTACGGCTACGACGCGGGCTCGGAGAAGAACAACGAGGCCAACGGTTTTCTCGGCGCACTCGGGCTGGGCAACGCGCGCGATCCCGAAGGCGGCTTGATCACGACGCACCTGGGCATCCGTGGCGACGCGAACGCGCCAGCGGCCTGGAACTGGCTGCCGGGCCCGGCAGCCAGCCTGACCATCAGCGCCGTGCCCGAGCCGGGCAGCTGGGCGTTGATGCTGGTGGGTGGGCTGCCGTTGCTCCAGCTGCTGCGCAAGCGCGCAGGCGCCGGTACCGCGCACAGGGGCTGAACGTCCCCTGCGCCGGGCTGCCGAGCCCTGCCCGGCGCCCGGCGTCATTTTGAGTTCTTGGGTTGGGGTGAGCGCGGCGAACCCCAACTCTGTATTCGCCCGCATCCCTCTTCACGCAACCCCCGTTGGCCGAAGCCGACGTCGTCGTTGCGCCATGGCGCAGAACGGTAAGGCATTGTTCAGCCCGGTTAACGACGCAAGGATTGCTCACAGCTCGGTACGTTTGACTGTGGCGGACTGCCTAGAGTCGCGCCGCTTTCATCCTCCACGAGACCACCGATGTCGAGACTTTCGCCCCTGATCGTCGCCAGCAGCATCCTGTTGCTGAGCGCTTGCGCCACCAAGGAATTCGTCAAAGAGACCGTCGCGCCGGTGCAGACCAGCGTGGACGGCCTCGGCACGCGCGTGCAGGCGCATGACGACGGCCTCAAGGCCCTGGATGGCCGGCTGCAGGGCAGCGAGGCGCGCATGCTGGCCCTGCTGCAGCAGGAGGCTGCGGCGCGAACCCAGGCCTTCAACAACCTGCCCAAGCCGCCCGGCCTGCTGATGAGCACCGTGCTGACCGATGACAAGGTCAAGTTCAGCTCCGGCCGCGCCCAGCTCACCGAGCAGGCCGGCCAGGAACTCGATCAACTCGTCGCCAAGCTCAAAGCCGACAACCAGCCTGTGTTCGTCGAAATACAGGGCCACACCGACGCCACCGGCAGCAACGCGATCAACCAGCAACTGGGCCTCAAGCGCGCTGAAGCCGTGCGCCTGCACCTGGCCCGTGCCGGCCTGCCGCTGGCGCGCATGGCAACGATCAGCTACGGCGAATCTGCGCCCCTGGCCGACAACAGCACCCGCGACGGCCGCAGCACGAACCGGCGGGTTCAGCTGATCGTGATGCGCTGAGCTGGAGGGGAGCTGCTCGGCTCTCGCTCGGCAACCACCACGCCCTGCGCGACGCGAACACCCTGCCTCCTCAGCAGCCCGTCAACTCGCCGACGTGCATTGGCGGCGGCGAGCCCGCCACGCCAGCAGCGGCAGCCCGGTCAGCAGCAGCCATGCCAAGGCCGGCTCGGGCACTGCTGAGGTGGCATAGGTGAAGCCGTTGTCGTTTTGCAGCGTGACGCCCAGCGACGGGTCCAGGCCTCCCATGTAGAGATGCACGGAGTTGCCGTAGTTGGAACTGTTGTTGCGCCCATTGAGCACGTTGGCGGGCCCCCAGGCGGTCGAGACGGTTCGCGCGTAGGCCGCCAGCCCGTAGACGACCCGGAACCTGTCGCCCACCTTGGCGGTGTAGGTCGTCTCGTAGTCCTGCAATGCGTCGCCGCCGGAGTCGGTCGCCACGTCCACCCGCTGAACGAACGCGTTGATGCCGAAATTCATCCACCCACCGCCGACCCCGTTCACGTCCATCGTCATCTTGACCGTCACGGGGCTGCCGACAGGCAACACGGACGAATGGATGGTCACGAAATCGGTCAACTGCACGAAGGAGCGCCCACCGATGCTGACGTTGTTGCCGCCGGCGCCCTGGATCTGAACGAAGGTGGAGGCGTGAAGCTGGCCGAAATCCGCAAATGCGCGCGCAGTGCCGTTCAGCACGAAGTTCGGCACCTGTGAGACGTTGCCGTTGTCGAACGTTGAACGCAGGTGGGTCACCGTGCCGGTGTCCGTCGTCGGCGAGCCCAGGCCGATGGTCTGCGAGAAGGACACGCACTCCGTCGTCAGGGTGCTGCCCGGCGTGCAGATGGTGGTGTTGGTGACGACGTTGTCCGCGCTCGTGCTGCGCAGGTACGCCTCCACCTGGACGGTGGCCGCCATCGCTGAAAGCGACATCGTCAGCCACGACGCGGCCACAACTCCTCGAAGGCATCTGGTAGGCATGGTGTCTCCTTGTGCGCAGACGCAACGCTACGCGTCCGCCCGGCGGCCGTCAGCCCCTAAGACGGGCTGATCCGTGGCGGGCTCGGAATACGTCTGTACGACGAGGGCGTCGCATCCTGTCCGAGGACCGCTTCAGGCTGAAAGGAGCCGTTCGAGTCGGAGAGGCCGCCGCATGGCTGCAATCTCCAAGAATCGGCCGCTAAGGATGTCCCCAGCTCTTGTCGGCGACCACCCCGACCCGGGCCCTTGACGACGACTCGCCGGGCCCCCAGGCAAAATCCAGATGATCGGGGCGAGCCTGGCGTCAGGCCTGCCGGGAAGCCCACCTTGAAGAATGGAGCAGCATCAATGGCACTGACGAAGAAGGGCGAGTTCTGGTACGGGACGACGTCCGGTGACACCCAGGCCGAGCTGCGCAGCTACAGCGTTGCGAATCGCCATGAGGCCGTCCGTTTTGCCGCGTCCAAATGCGATTGCGGGTGCCGGACCTTCGCGCTGCAGACCGATGAAGAAGCCGGCGTGGCGATCCGCACCTGCACCGACTGCGGGCAGGAACACCTGATGGGCGACAGCGCGGACTCCGTTGAAGAAGCCGTGCCCGAGGCGCACGAGTGCGTGTGCGAGAACGAGGTGTTCGAGCTGATGTCCGGCGTCTCCGTGTACGAGGGCACACATGACGTGCGCTGGTACTACATCGCTTGCCGCTGCGTGGAATGCAATCTGGTCGGGGTCTACGCAGACTGGAAGTGTGAAGCGGGTGATGCGGCGGCGTTTCTCGCCAAGGTATGAGCGGCCGAACTCCGCAGAGATCAGGCTCGCAGGCTCGGGGTCACGCAAGGCTCAGAGTCAGGGCTCAAGTTTCAAGCCCTAGCTCGAGCAATACCTGAGCCTCGCGCGCTGGAACGCCAAGCCTCGGCACATCGACGGAGCCATGATCGCACTTACTGCGCGAGCGGCCGAGGGGTGTCATGAAGTGGTCGGCGGACTTGGCTGTATCAATGACAGCTAGCCCTGCAAAGCAGCCATCCAGCCAAGAATGAATCAGGCCCTAAGACCTAAAACAAGAAATACCTCTGCGCCATCGGCAACTCCTTCGCCGGCTCGCAGGTCAGCAGCACGCCGTCCGCCCTCACCTCGTAGGTCTGCGCGTCGATCTCCATCGTCGGCAGGTAGTTGTTGAGCAGCATGTCGGCCTTCTTGACCGAGCGGCAGCCGTGCACCGGCACGAGCGTCTTGGCCAGGCCCAGCTTCTCGACGTGCGCTTGGCCCGACTGGCTGACAAAGGTCAGCGAGCCTTGAGCGAGCGCGCCGCCGAACGAGCCGAACATCGGCCGGTAGTGCACCGGCTGCGGCGTCGGGATGGACGCATTCGCGTCACCCATCGCGGCTGCGGCGATGAAGCCGCCTTTCAGGATCAGTGAAGGCTTCACGCCGAAGAAGGCGGGCTTCCAAAGCACGAGGTCGGCCCACTTGCCCACTTCGATGCTGCCCACCTCGTGGCTGATGCCGTGGGCCAGCGCGGGGTTGATGGCGAGCTTGGCGAGGTAGCGCTTCACGCGGGCGTTGTCGTTGCCGGCGCCGTCCCCAGGCAAGGCGCCACGCTGCACCTTCATCTTGTGCGCCGTCTGCCAGCAACGCAAGGAGACCTCGCCCACGCGGCCCATGGCCTGGGAGTCGGACGAGAACATGCTGATGGCGCCGAGGTCGTGCAGGATGTCTTCGGCCGCGATGGTCTCGCGGCGGATGCGGCTCTCGGCAAAGGCCAGGTCTTCGGCGATGCCAGCGTCCAGGTGATGGCAGACCATCAGCATGTCCAGGTGCTCGTCCAGCGTGTTGACGGTGAACGGCCGCGTCGGGTTGGTGGAGCTGGGCAGCACGTTGGCCTCGCCCACCACACGCATGATGTCCGGCGCATGGCCGCCACCCGCGCCTTCGGTGTGGAAGCTGTGGATGGTGCGGCCCTTGAAGGCGGCGATCGTGTCTTCGACGAAGCCGCTCTCGTTGAGCGTGTCGGTGTGGATGGCAACCTGCGTGTCGGTCAGCTCGGCCACGTTCAGGCAGTTGTCGATGGCTGCGGGCGTGGTGCCCCAGTCCTCGTGCAGCTTCAGGCCGATGGCGCCGGCGTCGATCTGCTGCATCAGTGCGGCCGGCCGCGACGCATTGCCCTTGCCCATGAAGCCCAGGTTCATCGGGAAGGCCTCTGCCGCCTTCAGCATCGTCGCGATGTGGTGGGGCCCCGGCGTGCAGGTGGTGGCCAGCGTGCCGGTGGCGGGGCCGGTGCCGCCGCCGATCATGGTCGTCACGCCGCTCATCAGCGCCTCTTCGATCTGCTGCGGGCAGATGAAGTGGATGTGGGTGTCGATGGCGCCGGGTGTGACGATGAAGCCCTCGCCCGCGATGATTTCTGTGCCGGGGCCGATGACGATGTCCACGCCGGGCTGCACGTCGGGGTTGCCGGCCTTGCCGATGGCGGCGATGCGGCAGCCGCGCAGGCCGATGTCGGCCTTGACGATGCCCCAGTGGTCGAGGATGACGACGTTGGTGATGACGGTGTCGACCGCGTCACCGGGGCCGGGGCCGTTGACGCGCTGGGACTGGCCCATGCCGTCGCGCACGGTCTTGCCACCGCCGAACTTCACTTCCTCCCCGTAGCCGCCGGCGGCCAGGGTGTAGTCCTTCTCGATCTCGATGACCAAGGCGGTGTCGGCCAGGCGCAGCTTGTCGCCGACGGTGGGGCCGAGCATTTCGGCGTAGGCACGGCGGGAAATTCTCATAGCTTGCCCTGCACGAGGCCGCGGAAGCCGTAGACCGTGCGGTCGCCGGCCAGGTCGACCAATTCGACGGTGCGCGACTGCCCCGGCTCGAAGCGCACGGCAGTGCCGCTGCAGATGTTCAGCCGCATGCCGCGCGCGGCCTCGCGGTCGAAGCCCAGCGCCGCGTTGGTCTCGGCGAAGTGGTAGTGAGAGCCGACCTGGATGGGCCGCGTGCCGGTGTTGGAGACCTTCAGCGTCAGCGTGCGGCGGCCGGGGTTGAGTTCGTGCTCGCCGTCGGCGGTGATCAGCTCGCCGGGGATCATCACTTGCGGCCCTTGGCGAACCACCAGACGGCGATGCCGGCTGCCGCAACGAGGGCCAGCGTGGTGATGCCGTCCCAGCTGTGCAGGTGCGGGCCGCTGGGGCCGTGGCCTTCGTGGGCGAGCGCGGGGGCAGCGATGAGGAGCAGGGCAAGTGCGCGCATGGTTGGTGCTAGCTCAGGCAATGGGTTGGTGAACGGTGACGAGCTTGGTGCCGTCCGGGAAGGTGGCTTCGACCTGGATCTCCGGGATCATTTCGGCGATGCCGTCCATGACGTCGGCCCGGGTCAGGATCTCGCGCCCCTCGCTCATCAGTTGGGCGACGGTCTTGCCGTCGCGCGCGCCTTCGAGGATGGCGGCGCTGATGAAGGCCACGGCTTCGGGGTAGTTGAGCTTCAAGCCGCGCGCGCGGCGGCGCTCGGCGAGCAGTGCTGCAGTGAAGAGCAGCAGCTTGTCTTTCTCTCGGGGGGTGAGTTCCATCTCGCTTCGCTCGATATCTTTTAGTTAGCCCGAGCGACCGCAAAGGCCGGTCGAACACGAGGAGTCAGTTCCATATCTCGCTTCGCTCGTTAGTCAGCTCGTGCGGCTTGCGCCGAACTCGGGGTGTGAGTTCCATAAGCTCAATGGTTGCAAGGTGGATGCCAGTCAATGAGAACGTCAGATGCAGCCAGCTTGCGCGACGGACCGGCCGCCTTGCGGGCCGGCGTGCCCAGCGCAATCCAGCCCAGCAGCGTCTCGCCCGGCTCGCAGAAAGCCGCCGCGATGGCCGGGTTGCGCACCTTGGCGCCGCTGAGCATCTTGCCGCCAAAGCCCAGTGCATGCGCGGCCGTCAGGAAGTTGGCGATTGCGCCTCCGATGGCCGCCCACTGCTCGTGGGCCGGCACCAGCGGGTGGCCCAGGTCGACGCGCGCGATGACGGCCACCGTCATCGGCGGCTTCAACGCCCGCTCCGCGTCCATTGCCGCGCCCTCCTCGCCCTTGCCGGCGGCGCGGGCCGCGTCGGCAAACAGGGCAGCCATGCCCTGTTTTGCATCGCCGCGCACCAGCTTGAAACGGTAAGGCACCAGTTCGGCGTGGTCGGGCGCGCGCAGTGCGGCCTCGGTCATCAGCGCCAGCTGCGCATCGCTCGGCCCCGGCTCGACGAGGTGCTTCGGGCCGACCGAGTAGCGCGTCAGCAGCGCGTCGAGCGATGCCGGTGCCGAGTTCACTTCAACAGGCCCGCGTTCTCGGCAGCGGCCTTGATGCCGGTGTAGTTCTCGGGCTTGCTGGGGATGAACTTCGTGGCGCGCTGCAGGCCGAGGATCTCCTTGCCTTGCGGGGTGTTCGGATCGAGCGCCAGGAAGGCGGCCTTGATCTTGTCCTGCAGGGCCTGCGGCATGTCGGCATGCACCGACCAGTTGTAGTCGAAGTAGGCCGGCGTCGTGTAGAAGACCTTGACCTGGGCCGGGTCGACCTTCTTCTCGGCGACGAACTTCTCCCAGACCGAGATGTTCAGCGCACCGGCATCGACCTTGCCGCTGGACACCGCAGCGATGGTGGCGTCGTGCGCGCCGCTGAAGGCCACGCGCTTGAGGTCCACGTCGGGGTTGATCTTGGCAGCCAGCAGGTAGCTGCGCGGCATCAGGTGGCCCGAGGTGCTGCTCTGCGAGCCGAAGGACAGGGTCTTGCCCTTCAGGTCTTCGAGCTTGTTGATGCCGCTCTTGGCGTCCGTGATGAAGACGGAGCGGAACTTCTCGTCCTCCTCGCGCTGTACCAGCGGAATGATCTTGCCGCCCGAGCGCACATTGGCCTGCACGAAGGTGAAGCCGCCGAACCAGGCCAGGTCGACCTTCTTGTTGACCACCGTCTCCACGGCCGCGGCGTAGTCGGTCACGGGCGTCCACTCGACCTTCATGCCCAGCTTGCCCTCCAGGTAGGCGCCCAGGGGCGCGAACTTGCGCGCGAGTTCGGTGGGCGACTCGTCGGGAATGGCGGTCACGCGCAGCACCTGCTGGGCCTGGGCCACTGCGCCAACCAGGGCGAGGGACGCCACCACACCACGCGCCAGACTGGCGACAACACGAGTCAGATTCATTGCAGTTCTCCTGAGGGAAAGTTCAGTGCTCATCAGAACACCAGGGTGGCCCAGGCCGGATCGGCGGCGCGGGCCGTGAATTGAACCGCACCGCCATGCTGGCGGGCGGCGGGGATGAGATCGGCATGCACCAGGCCCTGGGCCGCGAGGGCGTCGGTGCAGGCGAGGAAGCGCGCGCCGTGGTCCAGCGCGTCCTGCATCCAGTCGGCGATGGACTTGTCGTGGCGCTCCGAGGCACGCAGCGACTCGGCCACACCCGGCAGCAGCAGCCGCACGGCGCGGGCGGAGAAGTAGACCTCGACCTGCAGTTCCATCGCGGCGGCCGCAGCGGCGTGGGCGAAGGGCGTGGCCAGCCGCACGGGGTCGTCCGGGTCCGCGGCCCAGAGCAGCAGGGCGAGGCCGGTCTTCATGCAGCGCCGTCCAGCTGGTTGAGCCAGGCCCAGTGGACCATGGCGTCGCGGATGGCCGGCTCGCCGATGGCGAGCCTGGCCTTCTCGGCGTCGAGATTCGAAGGCGCCAGCTCGATCAGCCAGCCGGCTTCGTAGGGCGACCGATGGACCAGCTCGGGCCGCTCCTCCAGCGCTTCATTCACACGCGTGACGACACCGGACAGCGGCGACTTCACCGACACGACGGACTTGGCCAGCTCGACGACACCGATGGAGCGGCCCTGCTCGATTTCAGTGCCGACGGATTTGGGCCGGCACATGTAGATCTCGCCCGAGGCCTTGAGGCCCAGCGCGGTGATGCCGATGCGGACGTTGCCGTCGGCCAGGGGCTCGGCCCAGGTCTGGTCGTCGATCCAGTACCAACGCAAATCAGGGATTTCGCTGCCAGAAACCAGCATATTGAAGTACGGTGCGGAACAGATCTCAACACGGATTGGGCTTGCCAAGCCATTCGTCCATCAACTCTACAAATGCTCGCAGTCTGATTTCGTCGAGAGACTCACCAAGCAAGACTGCATGAGTCCTGGTTAGGTTCTCTCGGACAAGCTCTGCAAACTTGGGATCTGCCTGACAGACTTTTGACACCGCCCCAAGCACCGCTAGCTCGAAGTGCTGAACCGCTTCGATGTTGGAAAGGCGTTCATTCACGGTCGGCATCTAGTTGTCTCCCTCGGCGCTGTCAGCGCATCAGTATCGAAGCCTGTTGAGCGCCTTGCTCCGTGGCATCCGATCGAAAACCAAATGGCGGAGGGGCGAGGGAGTCGAACCCTCCCGGGAGCGCGTGGCGCCCCCCACCGGGTTTGAAGCCCGGCCGACACACCGGTGTCGTTGCCCCTCCCTCTTGTTCATGCCGCCTCCTGCGTGAACAGCGCGCTGTCCGCTCGAAGCCGGTGTTCGTCGCCCACGCGGCGCAGCAGGCCGACACGGTCGAAATGCTCCAGCAGCTGGATCGCCCGTTTGCGGCCCAGACCGGTCGCATCGCGGAAGGCTGCGGCCGCCACATGGCCGTGCTCGCCGGCCAGGCGGCGCACTGTAGCGGCCAGCGCGGTCATCGTCGGCGTGTCCAGGTACAGATCCTTCACCACCTGATGCAGATCCCCCTGCTGGGCCAGCCGCGCCAGCGTCGTGCGCATCAGCGGCTCGGGCTCGGCGCAGTCCTTGGCGAGGTCGCGCGCCCAGGCGCCTTCCGCGCCCGCCGAGGCCAGTCGAGGGGCGATCTTCTGTGCGATGCGCTGCTCCACGGCCGACAGCTGCACGCCGTGTTCCGGCAGGTGGACGAAGGCGCCGCGCTGAGCGATGTGTCCGGCGGCGCGCAGCTCGGCCAGCAGCTCGCGCCACAGCGTTTCGGCGATGCGCGGCGCCACCAGCCGGCGCAGGCGGGCGGCATCGGGGCCGAGTTCGTCGGGGGACTTGGCGTGGAAGTCGGCCAGCAGGGCGAGCAGCCTGGCCGTCAGCGCCGCACTGGCCTCGTCGCCCAGCGCCCAACCCTGCTGCGGCTCGGCCAGGCCTTCCGCCTGCGCAAACCGGCCCAGGTCCAGACCCAGCGCGGACAGCGTCAGCAGGCGCTCGCGGCGGCGCCCGGCCGTGGGCAGCTCGCAGGCCGCCAGCTCGGCCAGACGCTCGGGCGTGCGGCGGTAGCGCGTGGGGGCGAAGGGGTCGAGCACCGTGCCGCCGGCCAGCGTGCGCGTGGCGCCGGCGTCGCGCAGCACGAGGCGGTCGCCACGCCAGGCGCCAACCGGGGCCGTGGCAGACGAGCTGCACGCGGGCAGAGGCGCCGGGCTCGATCTGCTCGCCGTCCAGCACGGCAACGCTGGCCATCACGCTCTGCGCGCCGAGGTGCAGGTGCACGCGCGCGCCGGAGCGCAGTGGCTTGGCTTCGCCGGGCCAGAGGTGCAGGTGGGCATCGAGCCGTTCCGTGGCCAGCGCCACGTGGGGCGCGGTCAGCCAGGCGCCGCGAGGGGCGTCTTCCTTGGCGATGCCGGCCAGGGCCACGGCGCAGCGCTGGCCGGCGTGGGCGCGTTCGACGGCGCGGTTCTGCGCGTGCAGGCTGCGCACGCGGGCATGCCGGCCGGCCAGCACGAGTTCGTCGCCGACGGCGATCTCGCCCGCGTGCAGCGTGCCGGTGACGACGGTGCCGACGCCGTCCA
Source organism: uncultured Roseateles sp. (assembly GCA_963422775.4). GTDB lineage: Bacteria > Pseudomonadota > Gammaproteobacteria > Burkholderiales > Burkholderiaceae_C > Pelomonas. Next base: position 1,290 of record CAUJSJ030000106.1, on the reverse strand, counting down.
GCGTGAAGGCGCGGTCCACGGCCAGACGCGGTGCCAGGCCGTGCACATGGCGCGGCGGCAGGTGGCGGGCGGCGTCGAACAACAGCTCGCGCAGCTCGGCCACGCCCTGGCCCGTTTGGGCCGACACGACGAGGATGGTCGCGGCGTCCAACCCCGTGCCGGCGAGCAGCGCGCGCAGGTCATCGGTCAGCGCGGCAAGGCGGCCGGGCTCGGCGCGGTCGGCCTTGGTGATGGCGACGGCGCCCCGGGTCAGGCCCAGCAGGCTCAGCACGGCCAGGTGCTCGCGGGTCTGGGGCATCACGCCGTCGTCGGCCGCGACGAGCAGCAGCGCGAAGTCGATGCCGCTGGCGCCGGCCAGCATGGTGTGGACGAGCTTCTCGTGGCCCGGAACGTCGATGAAGCCGAGGCGTTCTTCGAGATTCGGTACGTCCAGGTAGGCGTAGCCCAGCTCGATGCTGATGCCGCGCGCCTTCTCTTCGGGCAGGCGGTCGGTGTCCACGCCCGTGAGCGCCCGCACGAGCGTGGTCTTGCCGTGGTCGATGTGGCCGGCCGTGCCCACGATCACGCGAGGGCCTCCTTCAAGGTGGCAAGTTGCGAGGTCAGCAGCGCAGGCTCTTCGAGGCAGCGCAGGTCCAGCAGCAGGCGGTCGTCGTTGACGCGGCCGATGACGGGGCGCGGCAGCTCGCGCAGCGCGGTGGCCAGCGCTTCCAAGCTGCGGCCACGACCATCGACGGCGGTGATGGCGAGACCGGCCGAAGGCAGGCGCTCGACGGGCAGCGAGCCGGAGCCGATCTGGCTCAGCAGCGCGACCGCCTCGACGGTGAAGCGCGGCGCGACGGCGGCGGCGACATCGGGCAGCAGGCGCCGGGCCAGCGTGGCGATCTGGTCTTGCGGGCGGGTCAGCAGGCGCAGCGTGGGCAGGTCCTGCACGAGGCGCTCGGGCCGCAGGTACAGGCGCAACGTGGCCTCCAGTGCGGCGAAACGGCAGTTTGGACAGGCGCAGCGCGCGCTTCATCGGGAACTTGCGGATGCGCCCCACGGCCGCCTTGCTGCCGACGATGAGGCCGGCCTGAGGGCCGCCCAGCAGCTTGTCGCCGCTGAAGGTGACGACGTCGCAGCCGGCCGCCAGCATGCTCTGCGGCAAAGGCTCAGCCGGCAGGCCCCCACTTCGACAGGTCCACCAGCGCGCCGCTGCCAAGGTCGGTCATCAGCGGCAGGCCGGCCGCGTGCGCGATGGGCGCGAGCGCGGCCTCGTCGACGGAAGCGGTGAAGCCCTGCACCGCGTAGTTG
>CAUJSJ030000105.1:0-3496 GCA_963422775.4 uncultured Roseateles sp. | reverse complement strand
CCGGCGCGCACGCTGTTCGGCGGCATGATGGTCTGCCCGACCTGCGGCGGCGCTGTGGTAGCCGTGGACGCGCGCCGCTACGGCTGCAGCGTGCGCAAGGATCGCGGGCCGGCCGCCTGCGCGAATGACCATGTCGTGCCACGCAAGGCGCTGGATACGCGGCTGCTGGCCGTCGTTCGTGAGGAGTTGGATGACGCTGGCGCGATCGCCCACCTGCAGGACCACGCCCGGGCCCTGGTGGCCGAGCATCAGCGCAGCGCCGGCGTCAGCACCCAGGACGGCCGAAAGCGGCTGGCGGACGTGCATGAGGAGCTGGCCCGCCTGGTGGATGCCATGACGCAGCACGGCTACAGCTCGGTGCTGGGCGACCGGCTACGCGTGCTGGAGGTGGAGCGGGCGAAGCTGCACCAGCAGGTCGGCCAGGAAGACATGCCAGGCGCCGAGGAGCTGGTGCAGGCGCTGGTCGCACGCTACCGGGCGTCAATGCTCGACCTGAAGCAGCGCCTCGAGGCCGACGCGGATCGCCAGCGCACCCGCGACCTGCTGCGCGAGATGCTGGGCCCGATCACGCTGATCCGCGACGCGGACGGCGTTTCCTGGGCCCAAATGACAAAACCCGCTGAACACCTGATGGCGGTCAGCGGGCTTGCTTATTCCGATGGTTGCGGGGGCAGGATTTGAACCTACGACCTTTGGGTTATGAGCCCAACGAGCTACCAGACTGCTCCACCCCGCGACTGAAGCTAGCAGTATACACGAGATTTGCTCGTTGCAGCAAATCGACTAACGACGCAGGTCAGGGCGCGGAAGCGCTCATGGCGGATGCGAGCTGAGGATGGCATCGGCAGGCCGCCGCCGCTATCGAAATGACCTGCGCTCAGAACGGCAGCTGCGCGCCGCGTGCCTGCAGCCTTGTGCGCAGATGCGAGCGGGCGCGCGATACGCGGCTGCGGACGGTGCCGATGGGCACCGACAGCAGCGCTGCCGCGTCCTCGTAGCTCATGTCGTCCATGGCCACCAGCAACAGCACTTCGCGCATCTCGGGCATCAGGCCGTCGAGCTCGGTTTGAAGCATGGCCATCAGCTGGTTGAGATGGCATTGCTGCTCGGGGTTGGCTTGCAGGCAAGGCGTGGCGTCGAGCGCAGTTTCATCCTCGAAGCGGTAAAGCCGCGACGGCGAGCGCGCAAGGTGGTTGCGCACCAGGTTCATCGCGATGCCGTAGAGCCAGGTGGACAGCTGGGACTCGCCACGAAACTGCTGGAAGGTGCGCGCGGCCTCGACGAAGGCCTGTTGCGCCAGCTCCTCGGCTTCGGTGCTGTCGCCGATGTGGCGCAGCACGAAGCGGTAAAGACGATCACGATGCTCGCCGAACAGCTCCGAGAAGATGATGTTCGGGTCGGCGACGGCCGGGTGGCGGATCGGGGAGATCTGAGGGCACTGGGGCTGCATGGCTGGCTCCGCGCGGGTGACACGGCCAGATTTGGCCGCCTTGTCTGATCAGACGCCGTCGCGCTCCAGGCTGCGACATGGCGAACGCGCCACACCCCACGTTCATGGGCATGGGTTAACCCGGGAGACCGTGAACTGCGTCACGACGGTCAGTGCGTTTCCTGCAAGAGCAGCGTTCGCAGCTTCGTGGCGACCGCATCCGCGTCGGCTGGCGGCGGGGCATTGAAGTCCGCTTCCAGCACCTGGTCCAGCACCTTGCGCCGTTCCAGACCGAGCGTGTCCGGGTCCATCCCCAGGGTCTGGGCGACGCGGCGGAACCGCCAGCCCATCATGACGGCCGAGAACTCGATCTGCAGCAGATGGGACTGGGCCTGCAGCAGGCTGTGGGCCGACTCCGCACAGGCCACCGCATGGCGCACCGTGCGCGCGGGCAGCAGGCGGCGCGGCTGCAGGCTGAGCCGCCATTCCCGCTCGGCGATGGCGCTCGCCGCGTCGCCGAAGCGTTCGCGCAAAGCACCGACGAACAGCCGGCCGACTTCGCTGGACACCGGGCTGGCGGGCGTGGCGCCGCTGCAGACCTCCAGCCGCCCGTCCACCCAGCGCGCCCAGAGCAACTGGCCCGCGGAGGCAGCGCCCAGGAAGGCGTCCAGCTTGGCGGTTGGGGCGGCGGCCGGCGAGGCGGCGGCCGGGGATTGGGTCGGATTCAGGGCGCGGTCCAGAGGTCGGCGGGGTGCCTGGCAGGGGGCTCGCGGTTGCGAATCTGCCGGCCCTTGTAGGTAACCGCGATGTCGGCCGGGTTCCATGCGGCACCGTCCGATCGAACTGGATCAGCTATTTCACGGCTTCGACGCTGAACACCGCGGCGCCGTACTCGGCCGCGCAGTTGGCGTGGCCGCAGTCAGGCTGGCCCAGCAGCCAGCTGGGCGCAGCAGGTGCCGCGCCGGCGGGTCCTTGGGCCGGCAAGCTCAGGAAGCCGTAGGTCGCGTCCTTGTCGGTCGACCAGGGCGCGAAGCTGCGTGGCTCGGCGGTGACCAGCACGAGGAAGTGCTCGGCGCCCGGCGGGTCGCTGGCCTTGAGGGGCCAGTTGGCGCCGGGCAGGCGCAGCGTCTCGTTGGCGCCGATGTGGTTGTTCCTGGCGCGGTCGTTGGGGTAGAGCTGCATGAGGCTGCCATCCGGCCCAGCGAGCAGCACGTAGACGTAGCCTTCGCGCGAGGCGCTGACGCTGAAGCGCAGATCGTCGCGGTCGATGCGCAACTGGGTGCGCTCGGCCTGGGCCTGCACGTCGAAGCCTTCGCTGTGCCGGGCCACGAGCTGGCGAAACTGGCTCAACAGATCGCGGGGCACCGATTCGGCCTGGGCAGGCAGGATGGCGGGAGCGGGAGCCGGAGCAGCCGTCACCACAGGCGCCGCGGCCGCGGGCGCTGCCGGTGCGGGCGAGCGGGTGGCGAACCAGGCGGCGGCGCCGACAGCCACCAGCCCGATCACGCCGAGACCTGCAACAAGCGGCGCCCGACTCGTGCCGGGCCGGGTGCCGGCCTTGGCCGGCGGCGGCGATGCGGCAGGCCCCTGGATCAGCGTCGCCATCTCGCCGGGCTTGGGCATGTAGTGGCCCGACAGGCCAAGGTCCTCCCGGAACGCCGTCATGGAGGGGGTGCGCTGCTCGGGCATCACCTGCAGCGCGCGGTCCACGGCCTGCAGGAGGCGGTCGCTGTAGCGGCCTTTCGTCAAATCACCGAGCTGGGCGAGGGGCTGGTAATCGTCCTTGACGATGCGCCCGACGCTGGGTGGCGGCGTGCGGCCCGTGATGGCGCAGTAGACGACGGCGGCCAGCGCGTAGACGTCGGTCCATGGGCCCTGCTTCATGCTGGGCACCTCCGCGTACTGCTCGATGGGCGCGTAACCGGGCTTGAGGATGACGGTCAGCGCCTGCGTCATGTCGCCGATGACGCGGCGCGCGGCACCGAAGTCCAGCAGCAGCGGGCGGCCGCTGCCGGCCACCAGGATGATGTTGTCGGGCGCGATGTCGCGGTGGTAGCAGTGCTCGCC
>CAUJSJ030000104.1:0-7523 GCA_963422775.4 uncultured Roseateles sp. | reverse complement strand
AAGGAGCAGGACCGCAGCGCACAAGCCGGCTTCGACGACGCCCGCGTGCCCCAGCAGCCCCTACGTCTACCAGACCTCCGGCAAGTAAACCTTGACCGTCATGGCTGAGGAATCCAGCCACGCCGAGTCCACTGCCCCGGACATGCCCGAGGTGGTCGATGCGGTGGCAGTGGCGCGCCTGTATGGCGAGCCGCTGTTTCAGATGCCGCTGGACCTCTACATCCCGCCGGATGCGCTCGAGGTCTTCCTCGAGGCCTTCCAGGGCCCGCTGGACCTGCTGCTGTACCTCATCCGCAAGCAGAACTTCAATATCCTCGACATCCCGCTGGCCGACGTGACACGCCAGTACCTCAGCTACGTCGAGCAGTTGCGCAAGCACAACCTCGAGCTGGCGAGCGAATACCTGCTGATGGCCGCGATGCTGATCGAGATCAAGTCGCGCATGCTGCTGCCGCCCAAGAAGAGCGAGGACGGCAAGGAAGTCGAGGACCCGCGCGCCGAGCTGGTGCGACGCCTGCTGGAGTACGAGCAGATGAAGCTCGCCGCGGCGCGGCTGGACCGCCTGCCGGTGCTGGGCCGCGACTTCCTGCGCGCCCAGGTGCACATCGAGCAGTCGCTGACGCCCCGCTTCCCCGACGTCAACACCGACGACCTGCGCGAGGCCTGGCTCGACATCCTGAAGCGCGCCAAGCTCAACCAGCACCACAAGATCAGCCGCGAGCAGCTGTCGGTGCGCGAGCACATGAGCATCGTGCTGCGCCGGCTGCAGGGCAAGCGCTTCGTCGAGTTCGAGGCCCTGTTCGACGTGAGCCGTGGCCAGGCCGTCCTCGTCGTCACTTTCATCGCGATGCTGGAGCTCGCCAAGGAGCGCCTGCTGGAGATCACGCAGGCCGAGGCGTTTGCACCGATCTACGTCAGGCTGGCCTACAGCGCCAACTGACGAGCACGCTGCACATGGATCGCCTGGATCGCGTTTTGAAGCAGATCTATGAAGCGTTCCGCGACGTGAGGCTGGGCGATGGTGTGACGCTGCACGAGGCCATTGCAATCGACGACGGCGCCACACTGACCGAGCGGCAGGTGGCTCGTCGCCTAGACACGGCGCAGCGCTGGGAAGACGTGCCCGAAGAGCACATCGCACGTCATGAGGCCGTCTTCTCGTTTCTTGATGTCAAGGGCCACGTCTTCTATGCGCCGGCCTACATGTGCTGGCTGCTGCGTGCGGGCTACAACACGGAATGGAACGCTGCGGCCGAAGCACAAATGGCGTTCCCCCCGCAGGGCAAGCATGACTGCGGCCGATGGCACAAGCCTCACGAGATGTTCTCACCAGCGCAGTGCCAGGCTATAGCGCAGTACATGCTCTACGTGTACGAAGTGTTAGACGAGGAAGGCTTTTCCTACGTCAAGGAACCGCTGGACAAATACTGGTCGCAGTACCTGTAAGCCTCAGCGTCCGCGCAGTTTCTCCACCGCCATCACACCAGCCAGCACCAGCGCACCAGCGACAACGCCGACAAGCGCATTTGCGCCGTTCTCCAGCACCGCACCCAGCAGCCAGCCCTGGCCTTGCGCCAGTTGCGCAATGGCGTGATACAGGGGCGCGATGCCGTGCACCAGGATGCCGCCGCCGACCAGGAACATCGCCGCTGTGCCCAGCACGGTCAGCAGCTTCATCAGGCGCGGCGCGGCGGCGAGCAGAAAGCGGCCGAAGGCCTGGGCCGCAGCGCCCGGCTTGCGCGACAGCCACAGCCCGGCGTCGTCCATCTTCACGATGCCGGCCACGAAGCCATAGACGCCCACCGTCATCGCGATGGACACCGCCACCAGCACGGCCAGCTGGGTCTGCAGCGGCGCGCCGGCCACGGTGCCCAGGGCGATGACGATGATCTCGGCGGACAGGATGAAGTCGGTGCGGATGGCGCCCTTGACCTTGTCGCGCTCGAAGGTGGCCATGTCGACCTGGGGATCGGCAATCGCCTTGGCCAGTTCCTCGTGGTGGGCCTGGTCCTCTTCCTCGCTGTGCAGGAATTTGTGTGCCAGCTTCTCGAAGCCCTCAAAGCACAGATAGGCACCGCCCAACATCAGCAAAGGCGTGATGGCCCACGGGGCAAAGGCCGAGATGGCCAGAGCCGCCGGCACCAGGATGGCCTTGTTCAGCAGCGAGCCCTTGGCCACCGCCCAGACGACCGGCAACTCGCGGTCGGCATTGACGCCGGTGACCTGCTGGGCATTCAGCGCCAGGTCGTCCGCCCAGCACGCCGGCGGTCTTCTTGGCGGCGACCTTGGTCATGGTCGCCACGTCGTCAAGGACGGTGGTGATGTCGTCGAGAAGAACTAGCAGGCTGGAAGCCATGGTGCGAAACAGCAATCGTGGGAACGGCCGCGATGCTAGCTGGCTATTTGAATTGCACTTGCGGGCCGAGCGCCGGGCCGCTCCCTAGCCGGCCCGCCTTGGGCGATGTGCTTGCGGCTCGATGCCGCGAGCATCGCCGTCCCCGCGGGGGACCGACCAGTCGCGCCCGCGTTCAGCGCGGCACGTCTGGGCGAGGGGCTTCAACGATAGTGCCGGGCCAGACTCTCCGCCACACAGACGGGCTTGGGCGAGCCCTCGGCTTCCACGGCCACTTCCACCGTCAACTGCACCGCGCCGCCGGCGACGTCCTCCATGGCCAGCAGCTTGAAGCCCGCGCGCAGGCGGCTGCCCACCGGCACCGGCGCCGTGAAGCGCACCTTGTTGAGGCCGTAGTTCAGCACCATGCGGCTCTCGCGCACCGCAAAGCCGGTCTCGAAGAAATACGGGATCAGCGACAGCGTCAGAAAGCCATGCGCGATCGGCCCGCCAAACGGGCCGGCCTTGGCCCGCTCAGGGTCGACATGGATCCACTGCCTGTCATCGGTGGCCTCGGCAAAGGCATTCACACGCGCCTGGTCGACGGTGATCCAGTCGCTGTGCCCCAGCGGTTGACCGATCAGGGTTTGCAGGTCGGCAAGGGTGTCGAAGTGGCGCATGCGGCGTGACGCGAGGTTGGCAGGTGTGGCCCTACGTTACCCTCGCGCGCCCTGACCGACCGTAGCCCACGCGACACCCCCGCTCCATGCACATTCTGTTGATCGAGGACGACCTCGACCTGGGCGCTGCGCTGCAGGCCGCGCTGCAAACCGAAGGCCACAGCAGCACCTGGCTGCGCCGCAGTGCCGATGCGCCCTGGCAGCTCGACCCCGCTGCCCAGGACGCGGTGCTGCTGGACCAGACCCTGCCCGACGGCGACGGCCGCGAGTTGCTGACACGCTGGCGCCGCCAGGGCAGCGCGGTGCCGGTCATCGTCATCACCGCGCGCGCCGCGCTGCAGGACCGCCTCGCCGGCTTCGACGGTGGTGCCGATGACTATGTGGTCAAGCCCTTCGAGACGCCCGAGCTGATCGCGCGCCTGCGCTCGGTGCTGCGGCGCTGTGCCCAGCAGGCCAGCGACGAGTGGGCGCTGGGCAGCCTTGTGATCGAGCCGCGCCGCCAGCGGGCGCTGCTGGACGGCGAGGAGCTGGCGCTGTCGCCGCGTGAATACCAGCTGCTGCTGGAGCTGGCCCGCGAGCGCGGCGGCGTGGTCGCCAAGCACCAGCTCGCGCAGCGCCTGACGCCGCTGGGCGAGCCCATGGAGTTCGGCACGCTGGAAGTGCACCTGGCCAATCTGCGGCGCAAGATCGGCGCCGCCCGCATCGGCACGCTGCGTGGCGTGGGTTACTGGCTGGAGTGCACATGACGCTGGAATGGCTGCAGCCCACGCTGACGCGCCGGCTCATCCTTGCGCTGCTGATCGCCTTCACGCTGTGCTCGGTGCTGCTGCTGGTGGACGACCAGCTCGACGTCCAGCAACAGCTAGCCACCGACCCCGGCGTGCGCCAGTTGGGCCGACAACTCGCGGCGGGGCTGGAGGAGATCGACGACGAGGCGCTGGCCGCCCGCGTGCTCGATGGCCATATGCGGCACATCAACGCGCTGCGCGCAGGGCTGACCATGACGACGGGGCCGCTGCTGGTGCAGTTGCTGGACCGCCAAGGTCGACAGGTCTATGCGTCGGCACCCGGCGACGCCATCGCCAGGCCCGGCGTGGGAGAACAAACCATCGCCGGCCGGACGCACTGGACCTACCGCCAGGACGGGCCGCGCTGGTCGCTGCGCCTGGCCGAGCCGGCGCTGTCGCGCGCGCAGTTGCTAGTCTTTGCCGGCGGGGCGCTGGGCATGCAGTTGCTGGTGGGCTTCCCGCTGATGCTGCTGCCGCTGTGGATCGCCGTCTACACGGGCCTGGCCCCGCTGCGCCGTTTTGCTCGCCGCCTGGACAGCCTCGACCTGCGGCAGGACCTGGCGCCGCTGGACGCGGACCTGCGCTACCGCGAGCTGCGCCCGTTGGGCCAGGCCTTCGATACGCTGTTGGGCCGCTTGCGCCAACGTCGCGCGCGCGAACGCGCCTTCGTGCACGAGGCCGCGCACGAGCTGCGCACGCCGCTGGCCGTCGTCGCCACGCAGACTCACGCTCTCGTGCAGGCCCCTGATGCACAGGCCCGCGCAACCGCCGCCGCCGGGCTGCAGCAGGCCATTGCGCGCAGCGCGCATTTGTCGCGCCAGTTGCTGGACCTGGCCAGTCTCGACAACGAGCAGCCGGTTGCGCCGGCCTCCCTCGACCTGTCGCACTTCTGCGCGCTGCGGCTGGCCGAACAGGCGGGCGTCGCGCGTGCGAGCGACATCACGCTGGCGCTGGACGCACCGGACCGGCTGCCGGTGCGCCTGGACACCATGGCCTTGCAGTCCTTGCTGCAGAACCTGTTGGACAACGCGCTGCGCTATGTGGGCCGAGGTGGCCGCATCGAGGTGAGCCTCGACATCACGCCCGACGGCCCGCGGCTGGCCGTGGCCGACAGCGGTCCCGGCATCGCGCCCGCCGACCGCACCCTGGCCTTCGAGCGCTTCTGGCGTGGCACCGGGCACGACGTGCAAGGCAGCGGTCTGGGCCTGGCCATCGTGGCGCGGGCCGCCGACCGGCTGGGCGGCCAGATCACGCTCAGCGACGGCCTCGCACGGCCCGATGGCTGCGGTGCGCGCTTCACGCTGCAGCTGCCGGGCAGCGTCTTGGGCGTTCCTTAAGGCAAGGCTTTCAACAATGGCCCGGTCACTTCTCAACGACCCGGAGCCTTGTTTGAAAGCTGTGCTGTTCCTCACTGTTCCCGCACTGGCCGCGCTGGCCGCCCTCCCCGCGCATGCCGCCAACCCCTTCGTCGGCTTCAACCTCACCACCCCCGGCGAGGCGAACTTCAACATCAACGGCCATGACGTGGCCAACGACAACAAGCCGCATGCGGTGAAGCTGTACGCCGGGCTGCAGTTCACGCCCACCTGGGCAGCCGAATTGGGCTACGGCGCCTTCGGCAGCTACCACGCCGCCGACCCCACGCCAGGGTCTGCCTACCAGCTGAAGATGTCCACCAGCGTCACCTACCTGGCCGCCCGGGTCACCACATCGCTCGGCGATTCCTTCGCGCTCTTCGGCAAGGTCGGCCTGGCCGTGAACCGGCTGAAGGCCAGCGACTCCCTGGGCCACAGCGATCGCGAGTCCTTCGTGCGGCCCATGTTCGGCAGCGGCCTGGAATGGAAGCTCACGCCGCAGCTGTCCGCCACCGTCGAATACAACCGCTACGGTTCGCGCCGCAGCGACGACGAACGCTTCACGCAGCAAAAGGCCGAAGTGGGACTGGCCTTCAAGTTCTAGGAGCAAGTTAACCTCGCGGGCCATGCCCGACGCCAACGCCCGCGACATCCTCGTCCTCGCCGCCCATCCCGACCTGGCCCGCTCCCATGCGACGCGCACCGTGCTCGACGCGCTGCGCGCCTCGCCCGTGGCCGACCGCGTCGAGTTGCGCGACCTCTACCGCCTCTACCCCGACTTCCACATCCACATCGAGACCGAGCAGCAGGCCCTCGAAGCCGCCAAGCTGGTCGTCATGCTGCACCCCATCTACTGGTACAGCATGCCGGCACTGCAGAAGCTTTGGCTGGACGAAGTAGCGCGCCTGGGCTGGGCCTATGGCCCCGGCGGCACGGCCCTGCATGGCAAGGACTTCTGGCTGGTCGCCTCCACCGGCGGCGGCGCCGAGGCCTATGCGCCAGGCGGGCACAACCACCATGCCATCGAGGAATTCCTGCTGCCCTATCAGCAGTCGGCCAAGACCTGCGGCATGCACTATCTGCCACCGCAGATCCTGCATGCCGCCCACCGCGCGACCGACGAGGAGATCGCTGCGCATGCCGAGCTGTTCGTGAAGCGGCTGGCGCACTACCCCGAGTGGTGCCACGACCTCGCAGCGCCGGAAGTCGGCGACGAGGAAGCGGTGGGCCTGGACGAAAGGCCGCCGTTGTTCTCGACGCTGGGGGGCACCCAATGAGTCACGGCAACTGGCTTCAGCTTCCCCTGGTTTTTCTCGCCGCAGCGGTGCTGGCGGTGCCGCTGGCGCGCTGGCTGCGCCTGGGCTCCATCCTTGGCTACCTGGTTGCCGGCCTGCTGATCGGCCCGGCGGTGCTCGGCCTCATTCCTGAATCCACGGCCATCCCCGAGGTGGCCGAGCTCGGCGTGGTGCTGATGCTCTTCCTCGTCGGCCTGGAGCTGGAGCCCAAGCGCTTGTGGGCCATGCGCCGGCCGATCTTCGGCTGGGGCAGCGTGCAGCTGCTGGGCTGCGCGGCCGCGCTGACCTTTGTCGGCCTTGCGCTCGGCTACCCCTGGCGACTCGCCGTCGTCGTCAGCCTGGGCCTGGCGATGTCATCCACCGCCGTCGCACTCGCGGTGCTGGCCGAGCGCAACCTGGGCCGCACGACGGCGGGCGAAAGCATCCTGTCGGTGGCGCTGCTGCAGGACATCGCCGCCATCCCCGTGCTGGCCCTGGTGCCAGTGCTGGCACTGAGTGGCGCCCACGACGACGGCGACGGCAAGACCTGGCTGGCGGCGGCCAAGGCCATCGGCGCCATCGTCGTCATCATCTTTGGCGGCCGGCTGTTGCTGCGCCCGGCCCTGCGGTGGATCGCTCACAGCAAGACGCCCGAGATCTTCACGGCCGCGGCCCTGCTGCTGGTGCTGGGCACGGCGGCGCTGATGCAGCTCGTCGGGCTGTCGATGGCCCTGGGTGCCTTCCTTGCCGGCGTGCTGCTGGCCGAAAGTGAATACCGCCGCGAACTGGAGACCGACCTGGAGCCCTTCAAGGGCCTGCTGCTCGGCCTGTTCTTCATCGCCGTCGGCATGGGCCTGGACCTGAAGGCCGTGGCCGCCCAGCCCGGTTTCGTGGCCCTGCTCGTGCTGGCCCTGCTGGGCTGCAAGATCCTGGTGCTTGGCCTGATGGCCAAGGCGATGAAGATCCCGCTGGTGGAGCGGCCCGCCTTCGTCATCCTGCTGGCCCAGGGCGGTGAGTTCGGCTTCGTCGTCTTCCAGCTCGCGCAGAGCGAAGGGATGATCAACGCGGTGCAGAACTCGGCGCTGGTGGCGGCG
>CAUJSJ030000103.1:0-126598 GCA_963422775.4 uncultured Roseateles sp. | reverse complement strand
ATTCGCGTTCCCACGACGGGCAGCTACAACTTCAGGACGGAGTCGGACGACGGCGTGCGCCTCTACATCAACGGCAGCTTGCTCATCGACAACTGGACTGACCATGGTCCGGCCCTGGATACCAGCAGCAGCGTCTCACTGATTGCCGGCAGCTACGTGCCCGTCACGCTGGAGTTCTACGAGCGCGGCGGCGGCGCGGTCATCCGCCTTCAATGGTCGGCACCGGGCGGTGGCGGCTATGTCGCCATTCCGGCCTCCCAGTTGTTCCACTGCGTGCCGGTGGCCGTGGCGAGCTTCACCATCACCGGCACAGGCGCGGCGTCCACCTGCGTGCCGCAGACATTGACGATCACGGCCCGCGACAGCGGGGGTGCCGCCGTCGCCAACTACACCGGCACGGTCAGGCTCACCACATCCACGGGCCGCGGCGACTGGTCTGCAGGCGCTTCTGCGCCCTCCGGAACGCTGACGCCGGGAGCCGCCAACAGCGGCAATGCCAGCTACCAGTTCGCCGTGGCCGATGCAGCCACCGTCCAGCTGCGCCTGGCCCACAGCCTGGCACAAAGCGTTGCCGTCACGGTCGTCGACACCACCGTCAGCAGCTCGAGCACCACGTCGGCAAACATCAACTTCAGTGACAACGCCTTCGTCTGGACGGAGGACCTGGCCAACAAGATTGCTGGCAGCAACGTCGTCGTCGCCGGCCGCCCGCACGACATGCAGGTATCGCTGATCAAGAAGGATCCGAGCACGGGCAGCTGCGGCGTCGCAACCGACTTCACCGGCACGCGCAACATGAAGCTCTGGCGCACCGACAGCGGCGGATCTTGGACGGCGCCCAACATCGTCAGTCCTGCGCTGACTGTGCCGGCCGCACGACCGTCGAGCAACAACCTCGCTCTCGCCTTCGCCTCCGGCATCGCGTCCCTCAATCTCGGCACGACAGACATCGGCAGATACACGCTCAACCTCGACGACGACTCCCTCGCCTACGCCACCTCAACGATCAGCGGCAGCGTCGGCCCGCTGATCGTGCGGCCTTTCGCCATCGTCGTCAGCGGGCTGACGCTGGCCGGCACCGGCAATCCGGGCGGCAGCAACCCGACCGACGCGGTCTTTGGCAAGGCTGGCGCGGCCTTTTCTGCCACGGTCGGTGCCTACCGCTGGGCGACCGGCGCCGACATCGGCAGCGACGGCGTGCCGGATGCCGGGGCGACGCTGGCCCAGGTCACCGCCGGCGGTCTCACTGCGAGCTTCAGCAGCAGCGTGAACCTCACGCCCGTGGCCGCCTCGCAGACGCCAACGGCGGCGAGCGGCGGCGTGCTGGGCAGCCTCAGCAACAACGTCGTCAGTGGCTTCTCGGGCGGCACGGTCACTGTCAGCAACCTGGCCTACAGCGAGGTCGGCAGCTTCCTGCTCAACACCAGCGGCCTCGTGGGCAGCTTCCTTTCGAGCGGCCTGGCGCTGGATGCCGTCGTCTTCAACGCCAGCGGCGTTCAGCAGAACCGCATCGGGCGCTTCATTCCGGCCGGCTTCGCCGTCGGAGGTTTCAACGTCACCCACCGCAACGCACTCGCCTGCACACCAGCATCCTCATTCAGTTACCTCGGCGAGGACTTGAGGCTGGCCTTCACGCTGACTGCGCAGAATGCCACCGGTGCGACGACACAGAATTACACCGGCACCTTCGCCAAGCTCGCCGCGGCAACACCAGCCAGCCACAACCTCGCGGGCATCGCCGGCACGACGATGTTCAAGGCGGCCCAGTACACGATGTCAGCTGGTGCGGGCAGTTGGGCCGCGGGCGTGGCCAACGTCAGCTTCACGGCCAACATGACACGCGCGGCAACGCCTGTCGGCCCCTTCGACACCGCGCAGTTCGGCATCGCACCCGTGGACAGCGACGGCGTCACCATGCTGGCGCTGAACCTCGACACCGACTACCCCGCGAACGTTGCCGATCGCGCATTGCTCGGGCAAATCCCCCTGCGTTATGGTCGCCTGCGCCTACAAAATGGCATGAGTGCGGCCAACCGCACGCTGACCCTGCCCCTCGGGGCCCAGTATTGGGACAGTGGCACCAGCACCTTCAAGACCAACAACTGGGATTCCTGCACCCGCGTGACAGCCGCCAACCTCAGCTTCGGCAATTTCCGCAGGGCGCTCACGGCCGCCGACGCGGTCATGAATCCCGCTGCCGTCACGGTCAGCCCGACAAGCCCCACCTTCATCACGCTGGCCGCCCCCGGTGGCAACCGGGTGGGCAGCGTTGACGTTGCGATCGCGCTGGGCATCGGCGCCAGCCCGACCGACCTCTCCTGCCTGAAGACCGCCGGCGGCTGGACGGCCACGACGGCCGCCACCACCGGCGCCAACCTGGTCTCGCTGCGCGGCGCCTGGTGCGGCAACACCGCCATCAGCGACCCCAGCGCCCGCGCCGTCTGGGGCCTTTACCGCGGCAGCAACGGCGTGCTCTACCAGCGGGAGAACTATTGATGCGCTGGCCCTGGACCCCCCGCCGCGGCGGCCAGCGACTGCTGCTGCGCCGCATCGGCAGCCAGCATGCCTTCGTGCTGACCGACGGCGCGCCCGGTGATGCCCCCGCCCGGCTGCTGCGCTGGGGCCTGCTGCCCGAGGCAAGACCCGTCCCCGCGGGTGACGCCATCGCGCTGCTGGACCCGGCCGACTACCAGATCCTCAAGGTCGACACGCCCAACGTGCCCCAGGAGGAACTCAAGGCCGCGGCACGCTGGCAGGTCAAGGAAATGGTGGACGTGGACGTCGCCGAGCTGACGCTGGACGTCATGCACGTCGGCGGCGACGTGGAACGCACGCACCGCCAGCTCTTCGTCGTCGCCGCACGCAACAGCGCGATCAAGGCGCTGACCGGCGGAGCCGCCGAGGTGACCGACCAGGTCTCCGTCGTCGACGTCTGGGAGACGGCGCTGCGCAACCTCCTGGCCCACCAGGCCCGGGCCGACGATCTCGCCGCCCGTGCGTGCGCAGCCGTCCTCATCGACGAAGGCCAATGCCTGCTTGTCGTCTGCGCTGGTGACGAGCTCTTTTACACCCGCCGCATCGAGGCCGACCCTGGCCTGCTGGCGCGCGCCCGCGGCGAGCAGCAGGACAGCGGCGCCGCCGAGTTGCCGCTGGGCTTTGAGTACCAGCCAGGGGGCACCTTCGACGCCAGCGCGTCCGAGGAATCACCCCTGGTCGTCGAGCTGCAGCGCTCCATCGACGTCTGGGAGCGCAGCTGGCCGGAGCTGCCGCTGGCGCGGCTGTACGTCATCTCGGCCGAGCACGGCCCCGAGGTCGCGACGCTGATCCAGCGCGAACTCGGCCAGCGCACCGTGGCCCTGGACCCGCTGGCCGCCTTCGCCGCCGAGCGCCCCGCGCCCGAGGGCAACGCAGCCCAGGCCCTGGCCGCCTGCATCCCCCTGCTGGGCGCCGCCCTGCGCACCGAGACCCGCAAGAAACTCTGATGGCTCAGCAGATCAACCTCCTCACGCCGATCCTGCTGGCCCCCAAGCGCTACTTCTCGGCGCTGACGCTGCTGCAGGCCGCGGCGCTGCTGGTGGTCGTCGGCGGCGCGGCGGCACTGTGGCTGCAGCAGCGTGACCGCCAGGCCGAGGCCGACCATCAGGCCCTGCTGGCCCAGTACGCCACGCAACGCCAGCAGCTCCTCGTCGCACGCGCCAGCCTTCCCGCACCGCAGGACGCCGGCGCCCAGCAGCAGCAGCTCCAGCTGCTGGAGGCCGGCAATGCCCAGCGACATGCGCTGCTGGCCAGCCTGGGCGCCGACGGCAGCCGCAAGGCCGGTCAACGCCACTCCGACCTCCTCGCCCTCATCGGCCGCAGCCTGCCCGAGTCCGCCTGGCTCAGCGAGTTGCGCTACGCGCCGGGCCGCGTCGAGCTCATCGGCGGCACGCTGAACACCGCCGTGCTGCGGCCCTGGCTGGGGCAGATCGCTGCCCACCCCCTGCTCGCCGGCCAGGAGCTGTCGGCCCTGCGCGTGGAGCGCCTGGGTGCGCCGGGCACGGAGTCCAGCAGCAATCCGCTGCTGGAGCGCAACGGCCCGCTCGCCCAGAGCAGCCTGCCGGTCTGGGCCTTCCGCGTCGTCAGCTCACCGGCCGGCGCAGCCTCGGGAGCCGCACGATGAAGGCACAGACCCCCATCGACCGCGCGCTGCTGCGCAAACGCCTGGCACCGCTGCTCGCCGCCTGGGAACGCCAGGCCAAGCGCATCGACGCGCTGAGCCTGCGCGAGCGTGCCATCCTTTTCCTCAGCATCTTTGCCGTGCTGGCGGCGCTGTTCGACACGCTGGTGCTGTCGCCGCAGGCTGCTCGCGCCAAGCAGCGCAGCGAGCAACAGGCCCCAGCAGGCGAGCGAGGTGACCCAGCTGCGCGAGCAGTTCGTCGCCGCCAGCCGCGACACCGGCGGCCCGAGCGATCAGCTGCGCACCCAGCTCGACAGCGCCCGCACCGAGCGCAGCCGCCTGGAAGACGAGCTGCGCAAGGCCGGCTCCGTCAGCGAGGGCGAAGGGCTGTCGGTCGTGCTGCAGCGACTGCTGGCCCAGCAGCCGGGCTTGGTGCTCGAAAAGCTGCGGCTGCTGGACGACGTACCCGTCGCCATGCCGGCCGCCTCCGGCACCGCCGCGGCACCGCAGCCGCCCGCGTTTGCCGGCATGAGCTGGCAGGGCGTGGAGTTGCAGGTGCAAGGCAGCTACCGAGACACCCAGCGCTACCTGCAGGCACTGGAGCGCGAACTGCCCGGCCTGCGCTGGGGCGAGATGCGACTGAGCGCCAGCGGCGGCAGCGAGCCGCCGCGCCTGCAGGCCCAGATTTTCCTGTTGAAGGTGCAGCCATGAGAGTCCACCTTCTGCTGCTCCTGCTGGTGACGCTGACGGCCCGCGCCGACGAGCCGTCCCGCGATCCCACCGCCTGGCCACCCGCGCTGCGCAGCGCCATCGCCGCCGCGTCGCCAGCGTCGGCCGCATCGGGCGCCGAGCCGGCTGACAAAGCCATCCGCCAAGTCGTGTTTGCCGATGGCCGCGCCTTTGTCGTGCAACACGGCCGGCGCTTTGCCGTCGGCGAGCAGCTCGACGGCGCCCGCATCGAGCGCATCACCGAACAAGCCGTCTGGCTGCGCGAGGCCGGCCAGGTCCGCCGCGAACCGCTTTATGGCGGCGTTGAAAAGCGCCCGCCCGCGCCTGTGGCTGCGGCCGCATCCGGCGCCCGGAAATCCAAGGAGAAGCCATGAAGGCCCCCGTCCCACGTCTCTTGCTGCTGAGCGCCGCCGTGCTGTTGGCAGCAGGACTGTCAGGGTGCGCCGACAAGGCGCTGCGCGTTGCCCAGCCCAGCCAGTCGCTGCGCGAGGAACTGCAGGCCCAGCGCACCACGCCGGCTGCGCCGCCAGCTTCTGCCGCGGCCCCAGCCGCCCAGCCGCAGCCCGTGCCGCCCGCCGCGCCCGCGCTGCCGCCCGAACCGCGCTTCGACCTCATCGTCAACGGTGCGCCGGCCCGTGATGTCTTCCTGTCCCTGGTCAGCGACACGCGCTACAGCATGCTGGTGCACCCGGCCGTGGCGGGGACGCTCTCGGTCACGCTCAAGGGCGTCACGCTGCGCGAGTCGCTGGACGCCATCCGCGACGTCTACGGCTTCGACTACGCCATCGACGGCCGCCGCATCACCGTCTACCCGCCGACACTGCAGACCCGCGTCTTCACCATCAACGCGCTGGCCCACCAACGCAGCGGCCGCAGCGAGGTTCGCGTCAGCTCCGGCGCGGCGCCGGCCGGCAACCAGAACGGTGCCGCCGGCGCGGCCGGCACGGCCAGTGGCGGCAACGCACCGACCGTGCAGCAGCAGGAGAGCAGCCAGCTCAGCACCAAGGTTTCGAGCGACTTCTGGAGCGAAACGAACGGCGCGCTGAAGGCCCTGGTGGGCAGTGGTGAAGGCCGCGCCGTCATCACCAGCCCGCAGACCGGCACGGTCGCCGTGCGCGCCATGCCCGAGGAGCTGCGCCATGTCGAGGCCTGGCTGAAGGCGACGCGCATCGCCGTCGAGCGCCAGGTCATGCTGGAGGCCAAGATCGTCGAGGTCGAGCTGCGCGAGGGCTACCAGAGCGGCATCGACTGGTCGCGCATCGGCGACCGCGCCGCCATCGGCCAGACCAGCGTCAACCCTTCCATCCCGACCGGCGTCAGCAGCATCATCAACCCGCTGGTGAGCAACACGCGCGGCCTGCCGGTGCTGTCCAGCGGCACGCAAAGCCCGGCTTGGCCCGACCTCATCCCGCTGCCCTCGGCCGGCGGCGGCACTTTCGGCCTGGCGCTCGCGCGCGGCGGCTTCCAGGCGCTGCTGAGCTTCATCGAGACGCACGGCGATACGCAGATCCTGTCCAGCCCGCGCATCGCGACGCTGAACAACCAGAAAGCGGTCCTCAAGGTCGGCACCGACGACTACTTCATCACCGGCATCAGCGGCAGCAACAGCGGCAGCAACAGCAGCAACACCGGCACCAACGGCACGACCAACCAGATCCCGACGCTGACGCTGACGCCCTTCTTCAGCGGCATCGCGCTGGACGTGACGCCGCAGATCGACGCGGCCGACATGATCACGCTGCACGTGCACCCCTCGGTCTCGGCCGTGACAGAGAAGGTCAAGCAGGTGGACCTGGGCTCGGTCGGCAACTTCCGCCTGCCGCTGGCCAGCGCCAGCGTCAACGAGAGCGACACCGTCGTGCGCATCCCCGACGGCCAGATCGTCGCCATCGGCGGCCTGATGCAGATGGAGGCCACGCGGCGCGGCTCCGGCCTGCCGGGCGCGGACAGCAACCCGCTCACGTCCATGCTGTTCGGCAACCGCGCCAACAACGGCCGCAAGCGCGAACTCATCGTCCTCATCAAGCCCAGCATCATCCGCAGCGCCGAGGACTGGGAGCAGCACAACCGCCTCGTCAGCGAGTCGCTGAACGACACGGAGAGCCGCGCCCACCGGGTGATCCGGCTGGACGGGGCCGCCGCCGCGCCGACAAAGTAAGCAGCGCCCTAAATGCCGAAGCGGTCGGTTTCGCAGCTGTCCCTGGTCCTGCTGTGTGCAGCGGTGCTCGCGCTGCCGTGTGCGCATGCGACGCCCCCCGACGAACCTGCGCCCGCCTCCCCGGCAGGCCATGCGGCCCCGCCCGAGCCGTTGGACATGCGGCTGCCGCCGACAGTGGCGCGGCCGACCGTCGCCGCGGCGGCGGACGACGGCACAGCCGTTCAGCGCCGTGCCAAGCAGGCGATCAGGCTGGAACCGCGCCAGTCCTTCATCGAGTGGGGTGTGCAGGGCAGCCGGGAAGCCTTGATCGCCTGCCAGAAGGGGCCGTATCCCGGCGCGACGGTCGCGTCATCCGGCGTGCCGGTCGCCGGCGGCGAAGCGCAGCCGGACCACTGCTACCGGTTCTGACCGGCGCTCGGCCGCGCGCAGCCGTCAGCCCTGCACCAACAACGGCTTCGGCCCCGCTGCCAGCACGCGACCCACGACAGCCGCCGCACCGAAGCCATGGCTGGCGAAGATCGCCAGCACCGCGTCGACGGCATTGGGCTCGCAGGACACCAGCAGTCCACCGCTGGTCTGCGGATCGGTCAGCAGCGCGCGGTCCTCGGCAGCGAAGCTAGCCGGCAGCTGGATGTCCTGCCCGTAGCCCGCCCAGTTGCGCCCCGACGCGCCGGTGACGAAGCCGCGCTGGGCCAGCTCGCGCGCGCCTGCCAGCAGCGGCACGGCGCGCCAGTCGATCTCCACGGTGCAGCCCGCGCCGCGCGCCAGCTCCAGCGCATGGCCGGCCAGACCGAAGCCGGTCACATCGGTCAACGCATGCACGCCCGGCAGCGCGGCGAGGTCGGGCCCCGGCGTGTTGAGCTTGGTCGTCGTGTCGATCATGCGGGCATAACCCTCGGCGCCGAGCTGCTCCTTCTTCAGCGCGGCGCTCATGACGCCCACGCCCAGCGGCTTGCCCAGCACCAGCACGTCGCCCGGCCGCGCGTCGGCGTTGCGCTTGACGCGCTTGGGATGCACGAGGCCCAGCGCCACGAGGCCGTAGATGGCCTCGACGGAATCGATGGTGTGGCCGCCGGCGATGGGAATGCCGGCTGCACGGCAAACCGATGCGCCGCCGTCCAGCACGCGACCAATCGTCTGCGTGGACAGCACGTTGACCGGCATGCCGACCAGGGCCAGCGCCAGGATGGGCCGCCCGCCCATCGCGTAGACGTCGCTGATCGCGTTCGTCGCGGCAATGCGGCCGAAGTCGAAAGGGTCGTCGACGATGGGCATGAAGAAGTCCGTGGTCGCGATCAGCGCCTGCTCGTCGTTGAGCTGGTAGACGGCCGCGTCGTCCGAGGTCTCGATGCCAACCAGCAACTCCTTTGGGATGGGCATGGCCGTCGTGCTCTTCAGGATCTCGGACAGCACGCCCGGCGCGATCTTGCAGCCGCAGCCGCCACCGTGGGACAACGAGGTCAGGCGGGGTTCGGCGGTGGGCTTGGGGTTGGCGGGTGCATTCATGGCGTCACTCTACCGATAGAGTCGGCGCCGTGAAGATCGCCCTGAAAGACCTGTCCGCACGCCACGCCACTGCACGGCGCGGTGCGCCCGATGCGCTGACCGCGCTGAGCCTGCAGATCGCAGCAGCAGAGCAGCTGGCGGTGATCGGCCCTTCGGGCGCCGGCAAGACGACGCTGCTGGAAGTGCTGGCCTGCGCCCGCCCGTCGTCGGCCGGCAGCCTCAGCATGGACGGCATCGTGCCCTGGACGCTGCCGCGGCGCGCGCTGCAGCGCCTGCGCGGCAAGCTCATCCTCGTGCCCCAGGTGCCGCCGCTGCCGCCGCGCCAGCGCGTCGTCACGGCCGTGCTCGCCGGCCGGCTGCCGAGCTGGAGCCTGTGGACGGCGCTGCGCTCGCTGTTCTATCCGGTGGACATTCCCGCCGCCGACGAGGCGCTGGACGCCTTCGAGCTCAGCGACAAGCTCTTCGAGCGCGTGGACCGCCTCTCCGGCGGCGAGCGCCAGCGCGTGGGCCTGGCGCGGGCGCTGGTGTCGCCGGCGCGGCTGTGGCTGGTGGACGAGCCCCTCTCTGCACTCGACCCGGCCCGCGCCCAGCGCGCGGTCTCGGCCCTGGTGCGCGAGGCCGCCGAACGAAAGATCTCGCTCATCGCCACGCTGCACCAGGTGGACGCCGCGCTGGCCCATTTCCCGCGCATCCTGGGCCTGCGCGACGGCCGGCTGGTATTCGACCTGCCCTCCGCCGAGGTGACGCCCGAGCTGCTGGCGCGGCTGTACGCGTCGCATGAGCACGAGCTGCACGGCGCCCTGCCGGCCGACGGGCCGCCCGCACTGGCGATGCCCGTGGTGATGCTTTGCCGCTGAATCCCGCTCGACGCGACCCGGCCTGGCTGGGGCGCCTGGGCCTCTCAGCCACCGCACTCGTGCTGCTGTGGCCCCTGCTGGTGGCCACCGAGTTCAAGCCCTGGCTGCTGCTGGAGGCCGACTCGCTGCGCGTGACGGGCCGCTTCGTCGGCAGCTTCCTGCCGCCGGCTTTCGGCGGCGACTTCCTGCTGATGCTGGCGCGCGAGACCTGGCGCACTGTGGCCATCGCCACGGCGGGCATCACGCTGGGCCTCGTCATCGCCATGCCGCTGACGCTGGCGGCTACACGCACGCTGTCGATCTCGGCGTTGACGGGCCGCATGGCCGCCCTGCCCTACGCCGTGCGCCAGGCGGTGCGGCTGCTGCTCATCCTGCTGCGTAGCATGCCGGAGCTGGTGTGGGCGCTCGTCTTCGTGCGTGTCGTGGGCCTGGGCCCGGCGGCCGGCGTGCTGGCGATCGCGCTGACCTACGGCGGCATGCTGGGCAAGGTCTACGCCGAGATCCTGGAGAGCGGCGATGTGCAGGTCACGCAGACGCTGCTGCGCAACGGCGCCAGCCGGTTGCAGGCCTTTGCCTACGGCCTGCTGCCGCAGAACGCGGCCGAGCTGACGAGCTACACCGTCTACCGCTGGGAGTGCGCCATCCGCAGCTCGGTGGTGCTGGGCTTCGTCGGCGCCGGCGGGCTGGGCCAGCAGATGGACGGTTCGATGAAGATGTTCGCCGGCGGTGAAGTGATGACGATGCTGCTCGTCTTCGTCGCCCTCGTCGCGCTGGCCGACCAACTGAGCGCCGCGCTGCGGCGGGCATTGGGATGAGCATGCCACGCAACAAGGCCGCCAACCTCCGCTACCGCCTGCCGCCACCGCTGTTCGACGCGCGCAGCCGCGCCGCCTGGCTGGTGGCCGGGGTGCTGGCCCTCGTGGTGGCCAGCTTCGCGTCGCTCGACCTCAAGCTCGGCAGCTTCCTGTCCGGCGAATCGCTGGCCAGCATGGGCCGCTTCCTTCGCGAATTCGTGCCACCGGACCTGAGCCCGGCCTTCGTCGCCCGCGTGGCGGCCGGCGCGTGGGAAACGCTGGCGATGTCCGCCCTGGGCACGGTGCTGGCGGCCCTGGCCGGCGTGGCCATGGCCCTGCCCGCCAGCCGGCTGCCGGGTGCGGCGCGCGCTGCGGTGCGATTGCTGCTGAATGCGCTGCGCTCGGTGCCGGAGCTGGTGTGGGCCTCCATGCTGCTCATCAGCGCAGGCCTGGGGCCGTTTGCCGGAACGCTGGCCCTGGCCATCCACACCAGCGGCGTGCTGGGGCGGCTCTTTGCCGAGGCCATCGAGAACGCGCCGCCCGGCCCCGGCGCCGCGCTGCGCGCCCAGGGTGCCGGCACGCTGCGAGTGTTCCTCTACGCCACGCTTCCCCAGGTGCTGCCGCAGCTGATGAGCTACACGTTGTACCGCTGGGAGAACAACATCCGCGCCGCGGCCGTGCTGGGCGTTGTCGGCGCGGGCGGGTTGGGCCAACTGCTGATGTTCCACATGGGCCTGTTCCAGATGGACAAGACGGCCACGGTACTGGCGGCGATGCTCGTTCTGGTGGCGCTGGTGGACGGTGCGAGCTTCGCGCTGAGGCGCTGGCTGACGCGCTAGCGGTAGGCGCCGGGCAGATGGTTGGCCTCGGTCCAGCCCAGCAACTCGCGCAGCGACTGCGCTACAGGCAACGGCTGCACGCCCTCGGGCACGCGGGCCAGCTCGAAGCGGCGCAGCTCCGGGCTACGGAAGACGGCACCCTCGTACGGAGTCAGCGACCTGCCCTTGGCTTCCACGCCCGGCACCGCCTGGCGAAAGTCGTCGAGACTGGCGAACTGCGCCTGGCAGGGCGAGCCCGGCACGGGCGCCCAGCTGACGAGCGGCTGCCCGCTGCCAGCGCGCACGTAGACGTTGCCGTCGACCCGCTCCGTCATGGCCTGCGTGACCTTGCCGCAGGTGGCGGGCGATTGCTCCACGCGCAGCAGCGGCCCTTTCAGCGCGGCATCAGCCACCAGCAGATTGCCCTCGAAGACATGGCCCACACGCTCGTTGACGTCCGGCCCCGTCTGCGGATGCCAGCCGAAATGATCGCCCTGAGCGCTGCGCTCGTTGCGATCGATGAGCACGGGCGAGTTGACGAAGGTGTTGTGATGAATCCTGGCGCCGGCACTGTTCAGGATGCGCACACCCTGCTGGTTGTTCACGAACACATTGCCGGCCACGGTGATGCCCTTGCTGATCTCGAAGAAGAGCCCCGCCTGCGTGCCCTCGACGTAGTTGTTGGCGAAGACGCCATCGCGGTTGCCCACGTCGTACCAGACGCCGTTGGAGTTGGGCTGCTCGACGATGAGGTTGTCGCGCACCGTGACGCGGTGAGACTGGTTGAAGATCTTCACCGCGGCCGGGTAGTAGCCCGTCAAACGCTCGACGTTGTTGCGGCGGACGATGTTGCGCTCCAGCAGCACGTCGGACGAGCCGATGACGTAGATGCCTTCGGTGCTGGTGTCGCTCACCAGCGAGTTGCGGATGACGAGCTTGTCACCGCGGAAGAAGCCGGCCACGCGCGAGCAGTGGCTGATGGTGACGTTCTCCAGCAGCGTGCCCACCACCTCCTTGCCATGCTCGCTTTCGGGTGACGGGCCGACGGGGTCGTCGGTGGGTTCCTCGGACACCAGCGTCGACGGCTTCTTGCCCTCGATGTCGATGGCGCGGTAGGCGTACTGCGTGAAGGTGATGCCGCGCAGCGTCGGGCCCTTGCGGTCCGAGGCCTTGCCGTGCACGGGGCGCGAGGGGCGGTGCAGCGCGATGTCGTGCGCGGTGATCTCGACCAGCTTGCCGGCCGGGTTCACGCCGATGTAAACATGCCCCTTGGCGTAGTCGATGTAGTAGCCCTTGGCCCCCATCTCGCCCGCCCACCCGGCCGACTGCAGCGGCTCGCCGTCGACAAACACCATGTCGTTGTTGAAGCGGTGCAGCGGCGTCAGGGCGCCTTCGCGGTCGGGTTGCCACCAGCCCATAGGCTGCGCCGGGAACAGCGTGGCCCACTTCGTGCGCCAGACGTTGTTGCCCAGGTTCTGCCACTCGGTTGCCACGCGCGTGCCCTTGAGCACCGGGATCTCGTCCAGATAGGGCTGGATGGTGATGCCCTGGTTGAGCTGCAAGCCGCCGCTGCGGTAAATGCCGCCGCGCATGACGATGGCGTCGCCGGTGACGACACGCGTGACGGCGGCCTCGATGGAGGTGGGCTCGCTGATCGACGCGCCCGAAGCCGGCGCCTTGCCGTCCGGCGCCACGAAGTAGACGTGTGCCGCCTTGGGCACCGCGTAGCGTTGCGGCACCGGGCCGTAGGGGCCGCCGGACGGCTGGGCGAAAGCTGCAGCCCCTAGCAGTTGCGCGGCCAGCAAGCCGAGGGCGCCGACCCAGCGGCGCAGGCGGAACACGGACGTCATGCAGTCTCCTGAAGCACCAAGGTAGCGCTACCAACATTTGAGAACCGAACGCTAACACGGCTGCAGTCGCGGCGGCTAGACGTGCTCAACCCCACATATTTGTCCTTCGTACTACATTCTTGTACTCTTCCCTACATGAAAGAGCCCAATGATTCATGGTTGCTGCTGGTCGTCTCCCTGCCAAGCTCGGGTGCCACCGCCCGCATGCGCGTCTGGCGGGGCCTGAAGGCGCAGGGCTGCGCCGCCCTGCGCGATGGCGCCTACCTGCTGCCAGGCAGCCCCGGGCGCGTGCAGGCGCTGCAGGCCCTGGCAGACGAGTGCTTGCGCGAAGGCGGCAGCGCCTGGCTGCTGGCCGTCCTGCCCCACTCAGCGGAAGAGGCAGCCGCCTTCCGCCACCTCTTCGACCGCCACGCGGACTACGCCGAACTGCGTGATGCCTGGAAGGCAGCCCATGCCGGCCTCGCCAGCCTGGCGCCCGCCGAACTCATCCGCCTGCAACGCAAGCTGCAGCGCGAGTTCGACGCGTTGCGTGCCATCGACTTCTTCCCCGGCGAGGCCGCCGTGGAGGCCGAAGCAGCCTGGACCGACTTCAGCAGACGCATCGAGAGCCTGCTGTCGCCGGGCGAGCCGCAGGAGACCGCGGGCCGCATCCCACGCCTGGACCTTGCCGACTACCAGGGCCGCACCTGGGCCACGCGCCGCCGGCTGTGGGTGGACCGCGTCGCCTGCGCCTGGCTGATCGCCCGCTTCATCGACAGGCAGGCCCCGCTTCCATTGGCTGACCCAACCCTCGGACTGCCCCGGCGATGCCCTGGGCTTCGACTTCGACGGCGCAGCCTTCACCCACGTCGGCAATCGCGTGAGCTTCGAGACGCTGATGGCCAGCTTTGGCCTGGAAGGTGATGCCGCGCTGCTGCGCCTGGCGGCCATCGTCCACGCCCTGGACGTAGGCGGCGACCCGGTGCCCGAAGCCAAGGGCTTCGAGGCCGTCATGTCGGGCGCCCGCGAGCGCCTGAGCGACGACGACGCGCTGCTGGCCGAGATGGGCACCGTGCTCGACTCCCTCTACGCCCACTTCCAGCGCGACGCCGCCGCCAACAAGGCCAACGCCCGATGACCGACACGCCAGCGCTGCCCCGCTACACCCTCTGGCAGCTCGTGCGCTACATGCTGGCCCTGGGCACCTGGGGTTTCGGCGGCCCGGTGGCGCTGGTGGGTTACATGTACCGCGACCTCGTCGAGAAACGGGGCTGGATTGCCGAGAGCGACTACAAGGAGGGGATGGCCCTGGCGCAGTTGATGCCCGGGCCACTGGCCGCCCAGCTCGCCATCTACCTGGGCTATGTCCACTACCGCCTGCTCGGCGCGACGCTGGCGGGCCTGGCCTTCGTGCTGCCGTCCTTCCTGATGGTGGTTGCCATCGGCGCGGCCTACACGGCCTTCGGTGGCATCGCCTGGATGCAGGCGGTGTTCTACGGCGTGGGTGCGTCGGTCATCGGCATCATCGCGATCAGCGCCTACAAGCTCACGACAAAGAACATCGGCCAGGACAAGCTGCTCTGGGCCATCTTCGCGGTCAGTGCCGCGGTGACGGTCGTCACGAAGTCCGAGGTCATCTGGGTCTTCCTGGGCGCCGGCGTGCTGGTCTGGCTGCTGCGCGCACCGCCCAAGTGGTTCTCCCGAGGGCAGGTCAATGGCGTCGCCGCGCCGCTGGTGGCCTTCTTCGCGATGGACCACCTCGACTGGCACAAGCTCGGCCAGATCGGCGCTTACTTCGCCTACGCGGGCAGCTTCGTCTTCGGCAGCGGCCTGGCCATCGTGCCCTTCCTGTATGGCGGCGTCGTGCAGGACTATCACTGGCTCACCGACCGCCAGTTCATTGACGCCGTGGCCGTCGCGATGATCACGCCCGGTCCGGTGGTCATCACGACGGGCTTCATCGGCTTCCTGGTCTCGGGCTTCTGGGGTGCGGTTGTCGCCGCGGCGGGCACCTTCATCCCCTGGTACCTCTTCACCATCCTGCCAGCGCCTTACTTCAAGAAGCACGGCAAGCGCCCCGGCATCGTGGCCTTCGTGGATGGCGTGACGGCGGCGGCCATCGGCGCCATCACGGGTGCTGTCATCGTCATCGGCCAGCGCTCCATCACCGACATCGCCACCGCCACGCTCGCGCTGCTCACGGCCGCCGCGTTGTGGCGCTTCAAGAAGCTGCCCGAGCCTGTCGTCGTGGCCGCCGCTGCGATGGCGGGACTCCTGCTCTATCCGCTTGCCCACCACTGACCGGGAATTCCCATGGACCTGCACACCCTTGCCTTGCCTTTCGACCCCGCTGGCCTGCGCGGCCTGTCCGAGAGGTTGATCGTCAGCCATCACCAGAACAACTACGCCGGTGCCGCCAAGCGCTTGAATGCCATCCGCGCGCAGCTGGCTGCACTCCCCTTCAGCCAGGCGCCGGGCTTCCAACTCAACGGGCTCAAGCGCGAGGAACTGATCGCGACCAACTCCGTGCTGCTGCACGAGCTCTACTTCGCCAACCTCGGTGGTGACGGCGTCTCGATGACGCCGGCCATGAAGCTGGCCCTGGACGCCAACTTCGGCAGCGTGGAGCGCTGGCGCGAGGAGTTCACCGCTTGTGCCAAGGCCCTGGGCGGTGGCTCGGGCTGGATGCTGCTGGTGTTCCAGCCCCGCGAAGGCACGCTGGTCAACCAGTGGGCGGCCGACCACACGCACGCCGTCGCCGGTGGCGTGCCCATCCTCGCGCTGGACATGTACGAACACGCCTACCACCTGGACCACGGTGCTGCGGTGGGCGCCTATGTCGATGCCTTCATGGGCAATATCGACTGGGCCGGCGTCTACGAGCGCTACCAAGCCGCCGTGCACGCCGCGAGCGAGCCGTTGGCGACGGATGCCGAGGGCCTGCAAGGCGCAGTGGTGCTTGACGTGCGACGCCATGGCGTCTTCACGCAGGCAGCCGCCATGATTCCCGGCGCCCGTTGGTGCGACCCGGCCACGGTCGGGAGCTGGGCCGTCGCGTTGCCGGTCGATGCGCCGCTGGTCGTCTATTGCGTCTACGGCCACGAGGTCGGGCGCGCCACGGCCCTGAGGCTGCGCGCCGCTGGCCGCGACGCGCGCTTCCTGCGCGGCGGCTTCGACGGCTGGGCGGCGGCCGGGCGAGCGGTGGTGAAAAAGCCATGACCTCCCCTCCCCGACTCGCGCTGCTCTACCCCGGCGACCGCGCCGCGCGCGAGCGCAGCGACCCGGCCGAGAGCCGTTTCGCGGCGCTGTTCGAGGCCTTTGCCGCGGCTGGCGTGGTGGTCGAGCCGGCCATCTACCACGACGACTTCGCCGACGAGGTGGCAGAGCAGCTCAGCCTCGTTGACGGCGTGCTGGTCTGGAGCAACCCCGTCGAGTCCGGCCGCCGCCGCGACCGGCTCGACGCAATGCTGCGCGAGGTCGCCCAGGCCGGCGTCTTCGTCAGCACGCATCCGGACACGCTGCTCAAGCTCGGCACCAAGGATGTCCTCGTCGACGTGCGCGACCTGCCCTTCGGCAGCGATGCCGTGCGCGTGGACAGCCTGGCCCGGCTCGCCGAAGACCTGCCGCAGCGCCTGCAACGCGGCGCGCGCGTACTGAAGCAGCACCGCGGTCACAGTGGCATCGGCGTCTGGCGCGTGGAACAACTGCGCGCATCGTCGCTGCTGAAGGTGCGCCACGCACAGCGCGGCAGCGAAGAGGAGATGCTCGACCTGCCGACGCTGCTGCAGCGGCTGGCGCCCTATTTCGAGCCACAGAACGGCGGCCACATGGTCGACCAGGCCTGGCAGCCGCGCATCACCGACGGCATGGTGCGCGCCTACCTCGTGGAGGACCGCGTGGGCGGCTTTGGCCACCAGGCCGTCAATGCCTTGCACCCGAGCCAACCCACGCCCGGGCCGCGCCTCTACCACCCGGCCAACCTACCGGCCTTCCAGACGCGGAGGCGGCTGCTGGAGACACAGTGGGTGGCGCAGTTGCGGGAGCGCGTCGGGCTGCCGCGCGAGCGGCTGCCGATGCTGTGGGACTGCGACTTCATGTTCGGCGAGCAGGCCGACAGCTTCGTGCTCTGCGAGATCAACGTCAGCAGCGTGTCGCCCTTTCCGCCCTCGGCCATCGCGCCGCTGGTGGCGGCGACGCGGGCGCGCCTCGTTGCGGGCGGCTGACTCAGCGCGGCTTGCCGCCTACCAGCCCCAACGCCAGCGCGATGCCAACCAGCACGATGGCCCCACCCGCCACCATCTGCGCCGTGACAGCCTCACCCAGGAAGAGCGCGCCCCACAGGATGGCGAACAGCGGGATCAGGAAGGTGACGGACACTGCATTCGTCGGCCCCACGCGGCTCATCAGCCGGAAGTAGAGGATGTAGGCCAGCGCCGTGCACAGGGCTGCCAACGCCAGCGCGCTGCCCCAGGCCACGCCACCGGGCATGTCCGCCGGCCACAGCCAGGCGGCCGGCAGCGCCAGCAGCAGCGCCGCGGCGAACTGGCTGCCGGTCGCCACGGTCAGCGGCGCAACGCCGGCCAGGTAGCGCTTGGTCGCGTTGGCGGCCACGCCGTAGCAGAAGGTGGCGGTCGCGCAGGCGATCACGGCCAGCAGCCCGCTGTGGTCGGCGCCCGGCTTGAAGCTGGCCTTGTCCCAGGCCAGGAAGGCCACGCCGGCAAAGCCGATGACGAGGCCCAGCACGCGCAGCGGCGTCAGGCCCTGGCGCAGCCAGACGAAGGCGACGACGGCTGTCCACAGCGGCGTCGTCGCGTTGACGATGCTGGACAACCCCGCCGTGATGGACAGCGCCGCGAAGGAAAACAGCGCGAACGGAATGGCGCTGTTCAGCGCGCCGACGAGCAGCAGCCCCTTCCAGTGCGTTCGCAGGTCCGCCAGTTGGCCGCGTGAAGCCAGCAGCGGGATCAGCATGGCGCTGGCCAGGCCAACGCGAACGGCCGCGAGCACGATGGGGCCGAACTCATGGGCCCCGAGGCGCATGAACAAAAAAGACGCGCCCCAGAGCGCGGCGAGCAGCACCAGCTCGCCGATGTCGAAAGCCTTCATGCGCTGACCGCCTCCAGGTTGAGCAAGGCCTGCTTGCGCGCCAGTCCACCGGCATAGCCGGTCAGCGAGCCGTCGGCGCCGACGACGCGGTGGCAGGGCACGAGCACCGAGATCGGGTTGCGGCCGACGGCCGCGCCCAGGGCCCGCGCGGCGCTGGCCCGCCCCAGCCGCCCGGCCAGCGCGCCGTAGGTCGACGGTTGGCCAGGCGCGATGGCCAGCAGCGCCTGCCAGACCTCGCGCTGAAAGGCCGTGCCGGCCGGGTCCAGCGGCGGCAGCGTGAAGGGCTTGCCGCTGAAGTAGGCCGCCAGCGCTGCGGCGGTGGCGGACAGCACGGCGTCGCTGCCGTCGTCCTCGGGCACGTCAAGCGGCCCGGGGTGGTGCTTCTGATCGTCGAACCACAGGCCCGACAGGCCGGCTGCACTGCGCGCAGCTGTCAACGGGCCCAGGGGCGTCGCGATGCGGCGCTGCAGGAGGTGATGGCTCATGAATGTCTCCACAGATGAAGGACGGCGTAGCTGCGGTAGGGGCGATAGTGCTCCGCGGCTTCGAGATAGGCCTTGGGCGACAGCAGCGGGCCTTCACGGCTCAGGGCCTTGCGCAGCACGACGTCGCCCGGCGGGAAGGCGTCGGGCCAGCTCCAGCCGCGCATCAGCATGTAGCCGGCCGTCCAGGGTCCGATGCCGGGGATCTGCGTCAGTTGTTCGGCCGCCGCCTCGGGCGTGCCCTCGCGGCTGGCAAACGCGAGCGTCGGCCAGGCCTGGGCCAGCGCGATGAGGCTATCGGCGCGGCGGCCGATGATGCCGAGGGAGGCGATGTCGTCACGCGTGGCGACGGCGATGCGCTCAGGTGTTGGAAAGAGGCGGTCGCAACCCGGCGGCGCATCAGGCAAGGCCTCGCCGAAGCGCTCGACGAAGCGGCCCGCCAGCGTGCGTGCCGCCGCGACCGTGACCTGCTGGCCCAGCACGGCGCGCACCGTCAGCTCGAAGCGATCCACGCAACCTGGCAGACGCTGGCCGGGCACCGCGCCTTCGCCCAAGGCAGCAGCAATCGACTCCGGATCGGCGTCCAGGTCCAGCCAGCGGCGCAGCAGCGGCAGCAGCGAGCCCACGGCCGGCCACAGCGCGGGCGACAGCTCGACGCCCATCTCGCCCGCCTTGTCGAAGCTCACGCGCAGCCACCCGACATGGCGCTGGCCGGCATGGGTCAGTGCCAGCGTGCGTGTGACGCTGCGGCCTGCCACCACCTCGACGCCCGCGACGGCACGCGGCGCGAGGAAGGCCAGCACGCCGGCCACGTCATACGGCTCTCGGTAGCTCAGTCGCAGCCGCGACGCGGGCCCGGCCCGGCCGCCCTCACGGCGCAAGGCCGTCGGCTGCAGCCGGTAGTGTTCGATGAAGGCCGCGTTGAAGCGGCGCAGGCTCGCAAAGCCGGCGGCGAACGCCACCTCCTGCACCGGCAGCGTGCTGTCGGTCAGCAAGGCCTTGGCGAGCAGCAGGCGGCGGGTCTGCAGGTATTGCAGCGGCGCCACGCCATGCTCGGCCTGGAAGATGCGGCGCAAGTGGCGGCTCGTGATGCCCAGGTGCCTGGCCAGGCCTTCCACGCTGGCCTCGGCGTCGTCGCAGGCGTCGAGCCAGGCGGCGGCCTGCTGGGCCAGCGTGCGCGACGCGTCCATCGTCGACCAGGCCAGCGGCCGTGGCGCCAGCTCGGGCCGACACTTCATGCAGGGTCTGAAGCGCTCGGCCTCGGCTTGCGCGGCCGTCGAGAAGAAGCGGCAGTTCTCGCGCCGCGGCAGGCGCACGCGGCAGACGGGGCGGCAGTAGATGCCCGTCGACGTGACGCCGACGTACAGCCGCCCGTCGAAGCGCGCGTCATGCGACTGCAGCACGGCGTAGGCCGCGTCGGGGGGCAGGGTCTCGGACAACATGCAGCCAGTCTAGGGGTCCGCACCGCGCCGGACTGGACGTTTCCGGACATGCAGGCCGGGTCTGCTGACAGCGCGTGTCAGTGCCGCGGGCGCCTCCAGTGCCTGCTCAGTGCTTGTCGGCGGGGAAGTAGCGGCGGCGCAGCCGCTCGACGCTGCCGTCGTCGACGAGCTGCTGGTAGGCCTTCTGCCACAGGCGCGCCTCTTCCGGCGCCGCTCCGAGCGACGCAGCCATGTAGAGCCGCGCTTCGCCGAGGACCTGCTGGGCCGTGAACTGCTGCCGCGCGTAGCCGTATTCGTCCATGGCGGCGTCCAGCATCGGGGCGCCAGCGTAGACGGCATCCAGCGTGCCGTTGCGGAGCATGCGCAGCAGGTCCTTGTAGTCCTTGCCGTCGACGATGGTTGTGAAACGCTCGGCCTGCAGGTTCTGTGCGATGGGCGACCCGCGCAGAACGCCCACGCGCAGCGCACGCAGGTCAGCCAGACTCAACCGTTGCGCGCCGGCCAGCGTGATCAGCACGTAGCGAACCGTCATCAGCGGTACCAGCCACTGGAATCTCTGTTCCCGGTCGGGCGTGCGGGCGAGCGGAAATACGCCGACGTTGCTGCCCTGCTCGGTCAACCGCACGGCGCGCGCCCACGGGTAGTAGCTGACCTGGACGGCGCGACCGATCTGCTGGGCCATCAGCAGCACGAGGTCGTGGGCATAGCCGTGCGAGCCCTTGGGGGAGCGCCAGGAGAACGGCGGCAGATCTCCGGCCACCCATTCCAGTGGCGCGGCGCGCGTCTCGGACTCCGCCCCGCCCTGGGCCCAGCCAGCGGGCGTGTGCATCGCCAGCAGGGGCATCAACAGCAGGTTTCGGCGCAGCATCGAAGGGGCTTTGGTTTGCCCCGACTCTAGCCCCGCCGCTGAAACCTACATCGCCTTGAACAGATGGACGTAGGCGCGGCTGACCGGCAGCTCCTGCCCGTGCCCGCGCACGCGGATGAAAAGCCGGCTCTGCTCGTCGCGGCGCGTGCCGGCGAGGTGGTCGAGGTTGATGATGGTGGAGCGGTGCACCTGCCAGAACAGATCGGGGTCGAGTTGGCCGGCCAGTTCGAAGATGGGCGTGCGGATGAGGTGTTCAGCCGTGGCCGTCTGCACGACGGTGTATTTATCGTCGGCGTGGAAGAAGAGCACGTCGCCGACGGGAATCTGGTGCATCAGCTCGCCCTGCGCCGCGCGGATGAAACGCATCCGCGTCGGGGCAGAAGAGGCCGGCAGCAGACGCTTCAGGGTCTCGGCCAGGTCGCCTTCGTTGCCGCTCGCGGCAGCCGGCGCCTCGCGCAACCGCGCGACGCAGGCGGCCAGCCGCTCGGCCTTCAGCGGCTTGAGCAGGTAGTCGACGGCGCGGGCCTCGAAGGCCTCCACGGCGTACTCGTCGTAGGCCGTCACGAAGACGACGCGCGTGCTGCCCTCGATGCCCTGAGCCACTTCCAGGCCTGTCAGGCCGGGCATCTGGATGTCCAGGAAGGCCAGATCGGGCTCCAGCTCGGCGATGGCCGCCGCGGCCTCGACGCCGTTGGCGGCGATCTTCACGATCTGCAGCTCGGGCCAGGCCTGGGCGAGCTGGGCCTTCAGGTACTGGGCCAGATGGGGTTCGTCGTCGGCGATCAGGGCGGTGGGGGCAGTGCTCATGGGTCAGGCGGGTGAGGGAATGAGGATGCGGGCGCGGGTGCCGCCGCCTTCGCGGGGCTGCAGTTCCAACGTGGCCGAGGAACCCCAGCGGGCGGTCAGCCGGGCGCGGATGTTGCCAAGGGCGACGCCGTTGCCGGGTCGACGCCTGGGTGCGTCCAGGCCCTGGCCATCGTCCTCGACGGTGATGCACAGCACGTCGCCCTCGCGCCGCGCGCTGACGACGATCTCGCCGCCGACGATCTTGGGCTCCAGCCCGTGGTGGATGGCGTTCTCCACCAGCGGTTGCACGAGCAGCGGCGGCAGCTCGAAGCCGTTCAGCTCGGCAGGCAGCACCAGGCGCAGGCGCAGCCGCTCTCCCATGCGCAGCTGCATCAGGGCGAGATAGGCCTCCAGCATCGCGAACTCCTGGGCCAGCGTCGTCGAGTCGCCGCGCAGCTGGCCGAGGCTGGCGCGCAGGTAGTCGGTGAAACGCTCCAGCATCTGCTTGGCCCGTTCGGGGTCGAAGTCGATGAGGCTCTGCACATTGGCCAGCGTGTTGAACAGGAAGTGCGGCTCGATCTGGCCCTGCAGCAGCCGCAGCTGGGCCTCGGTGATGCGGGCCTGCAGCTGCTCCTGCTTCCACCGGGCCCGGTAGCGCCAGGTCAGCACGATGGAGATGATGGCCGACACGATCAGGAACTGGCGCCAGAAGCCCGGTGAACCGAGGACCTTGGGCAGCGGATGGTTGCCCCCCCAGATCAGGTCGATGATGCAGATGCCGAGGATGACGCCCAGCAGCGCGAGCGAGATCGACAGCGTCGAGAAGAACAGGCCCGAGCGCCAGTCCCGCCAGCTGATGATGACGTCCAGCCAGCGCTGCGGCGCCAGCAGTTCCAAGCCCCGGTAGCCGATGAAGAAGCAGACCGTCACGCACAGGCTCATGATCATGTTGCTGGGGACCAGCTCGGTCCACCAGACCACCGTGCCAAGGTTGCGGGCCTGCGCCCCCGCAAAGACAGAGAAGAAGGTGCCGAAAGCCAGCGTCCAGATCAGGTAGATGAACGCACGAAAACGCCAGCGATCAGGCCGGCGTTTCAGCAGCAGCCGCTGATTGCGCAGGGCTTGGGTGAATTCTTCGGTGAACGTCATGGGGCGCGAGTGTAGAAAGCGCGCGGCCCTCTACCCCCTGGACGAACGACGGATCGACAGCGAGCGCGACGGATCGACAAATGCCGCATGCCTACAATCCGCCGCGCTTTTCAAACCCGATATCTCCGAGGCATCCATGCAGGTTCACGCATCCATCTTCAAGGCCTATGACATCCGCGGCGTCGTCGGCCAGACCTTGAACGAGGAACTCGCCGAGCACCTGGGCCGGGCCTTCGGCACCGAGGCCAAGGCGCTGGGCGAGAAGGCCGTGGCGGTGGGCCGTGACGGCCGCCTGTCCGGCCCCGGCCTCGTGGCCGCGCTGATCCGCGGCCTGAGGTCCACCGGCCTGGACGTCGTCGACATCGGCGCCGTGACGACGCCCATGCTCTATTACGTCGCCGCCACGCGCATCGCGCAGGGCTGCAACTCCGGCATCATGGTCACGGGCAGCCACAACCCCAAGGACTACAACGGCTTCAAGATGGTGCTCAAGGGCGCCGCCGTCTACGGCGAGCAGATCCAGGGCCTGCGCCAGCGCATCGAGGCCGAGGACTACGCCAAGGGCAAGGGTCGCGTCGCGAAGATGGACGTCGGCGCCGAGTACGCGGCCCGCATCGTGGGCGACTGCAAGCTGGCCCGGCCGATGAAGATCGTCGTCGACAGCGGCAACGGCATCCCCGGCGCCTCGGCCCCGGCCATCCTGCGTGCGCTGGGCTGCGAGGTCATCGACATCTACTCCAAGGTCGACGGTGACTTCCCCAACCACCATCCCGATCCCAGCCGCCCCGAGAACCTGGAAGACCTCAAGCGCATCGTCCACGCGACGGGCGCCGAGCTGGGCCTGGCCTTCGACGGCGACGGCGACCGCCTCGGCATCGTCACCGCGGACGGCGAAATGATCATGCCGGACCGCCAAATCATGCTGCTGGCCGCCGACATCCTGAAGCGCAACAAGGGTGCGCAGATCATCTTCGACGTGAAGTGCACCCAGCGCCTGGCGCCGTGGATCAAGAAGCACGGCGGCAAGCCGCTGATGTGGATGACCGGCCACTCGCTGGCCAAGGCCAAGCTCAAGGAAACCGGCGCGCCGCTGGCCGGCGAACTGTCGGGCCACATCTTCTTCAGCGAGCGCTGGTACGGCTTCGACGACGCGATGTACACCGCCGGCCGCATGCTGGAGATCCTGTCCCGCGCGAAGGACCCGAGCGCCGTGCTGAAGGCCCTGCCCAACAGCTTCAACACGCCCGAGATCAACGTTCCCTGCGCCGAGGGCGAGCACCACGAGGTCGTCAAGAAGCTCAAGGCGCTGACGACGCTGGCCGACTTCCCCGGCGCCACCGAGCTCGTCACCATCGACGGCCTGCGCATCGAGTACGCCGACGGCTTCGGCCTGATCCGCCCGTCCAACACGACGCCGGTGCTGGTGCTGCGCTTCGAGGGCCACACGCCTGAGGCGCTGGCGCGCATCCAGCATGACGTGCTGGAACAGCTCAAGCGCGTGAAGCCCGACGCGACCTTCGCCGCGGGCCACTGATGGCTTTGTGGGTCTACGCGGCCCTGCTGCGGCTGCTGACCCCGTTCTACCTGCTGCGCCTGTGGCGGCGCGGCGCCAAGGAGCCGCTCTACCGGCAGGCGTTGGGCGAGCGGCTCGGCTTTTACGGTCGCCCGCCGGCCGAGCCCGGGCGGCTGTGGGTGCATGCCGTGTCGCTGGGCGAGACCCGTGCGGCCAGCGCACTGATGGCCGCGCTGCGCGAGCGTGAGCCGGGCATCCGCATCCTGCTGACCCAGTCCACCGCCACCGGCCGCGAGGCCGCGCAGGCCCTGCTGCGCGAGGGCGACGCCCTCGCCTGGCTGCCCTACGACACGCCCGGCGCCGTGCGGCGCTTCCTGCGCCACTGGCAGCCGCGCCTGGGCGTGCTGATGGAAACCGAGGTGTGGCCCACGCTGCAGCGCGAGGCCGAACGCGCGGGCGTGCCCATGGTGCTGGCCAACGCGCGGCTGTCCGAGAAGAGCCTGCGCCAGGGCCAGCGCTTTGCCGCGCTGCTGCGGCCGGCGGCGCAGCGCATGACGCTGGCCCTGGCGCAGACCGAGGCCGATGCGCAGCGCATCCGCGCGATGGGCACGGCACGCGTCGAGGTGGCCGGCAACCTGAAGTACGACATCGCCGTGGACCCTGCGCTGATCGCCCGCGGCAAGGCCTGGGCGGCGCAGCTTGGCCGGCCGGTGCTGATGCTGGCCGTCAGCCGCGAAGGCGAGGAGGCGGCGCTGCTGGCCGAGTGGGTCAGGCAGCCGGCCCCTCGCCCGCTGCTGGCCATCGTGCCGCGCCACCCGCAGCGCTTCGACGAGATCGCCGGGCTGATCGAGGCTGCGGGCCTGAACCTCGCGCGACGCAGCAGCTGGGGCGACGAGCCCCCGGCGCAGGCGCTGGCTGCCGACGTCTGGCTGGGCGACTCGATGCGCGAGATGCCGCTGTACTACGGCCTGGCCAGCGTCGCGCTGCTGGGCGGCAGCTTCGAGCCGCTGGGCGGCCAGAACCTCATCGAGGCCGCGGCCTGCGGCTGCCCGGTGCTGGCGGGGCCGCACACCTTCAACTTTGCGGAGGCGACGGCGCTGGCCCTGGAAGCAGGGGCTGCCGAGCGCCGGGACTCGCTGGCCAACGCGGTGTCCCGCGGGCTCGACCTCTGCCTGGACCTCGGCGCCCTCGAATCCATGGCCCGACGCGCCCTTGCCTTTGCTGCGGCTCACCGCGGCGCCGCGGCGCGCATGGCGGATGACATCCTGCCGTTGACCCGCCGGCAAGACAGTCGCTGAACCGGAGGCCGGGCCCCAAGCCGCCGCTACTTGCGAAGCGCGATGGTCACGAGAGCCGACGCGTCCTCTGACGCCGTGACCCCATGCATCACGCCGCCCGCGAGATAGAGCAGTTGCCCCGCGCCAAGCGTGCGGGACTGCCCTTCGAGCGTGATCGTCAGGCTGCCTTCGATGCACTGCACGGTGATTTCACCGGGAACACTGTGAGGCGGCAGGGACTTGCCGGCCGGCAGCACCAGACGGATCACCTCCAGGTCGGCAGACTTGAAGAGCGCTGTGGTCTTCGCCTGGCCGAGCTCGGCGCCGAGTGGCCCGACATCGACGGCCTGGCCGGGACGGGCGTGGGGGATTGCCATGGCGCCGAGTATGCGCGCCCGCTCAATCCCGCACGAATCGCGGCGTGTTGCCGCCCTGGAACAAGGTCAGTGCCTTGGCATCGGCATCGAACTCGATTTCCAGCGGCGTGATCTTGGCGAAGAAGCGCCGCGGCGCCTTGGCGAACAGCTCGAACTCGCCCTGCCCCGTGGCCTGCGCAAACAGCCGCTGACCGTCGGCGCGGATGGTCAGCTTGAACTGCGGTGTGACGGCATAGCGCCCGGCAAACTGCTGCAAGCTGTCGGCGGGCAGCGTGATGCTGGCCTGGCGGGTGGCGGCGAAGTCACGCAGCGGCACGCTGTCGTCCAGCACGTGCAGCGCGAGGTCGCCCACCGCCACCTGTGCGTTCGCCAGCACCACACTGGCGCGGCTGCGCTCCGGGTCCAGCCACAGCGAGCTGCTGAAACCGCCAGTGCCGCCGTCGTGGTTGAACAGCGTGCGGCCATTCAGCGACGCGAGCACCCAAGCCAGGCCGATGGGATTGTTGGGCGTGCCGCCCGCCGCGCGACGCTGCAGGCACAGCGAGAAGGCCTCGCGCAGCGGGTGCTCGTAGCCGCCCAGCGCCGCCTCGGCATAGCGCAGCAGGCCGCGCGCGGAGGCGTGCAGCGCGCCGGCACCGGCGGTCGGGCTCTGGAAATGCCAGGCCGACACCGCCTTGCCCTGCGCGTCGTGGCCCTGCAGCAGCCCTGGCCGGCCGAATCCGATGTGCTGGGTCACGCCGAGCGGCGCCAGCACACGGCGGGTCAGCAGCGTGGCGTAGTCCGTGCCCTCGCGCAGCGCCAGCGCGTGGCCCAGCAGGCCGAAGCCGAGGTTGGAATAGCCATAGGCGCCGTCACGCGCCACGCTGGGCTGCCAGCCCTGGAGGAACAGGCGCAGCGACGCCCAGTCGTAGTCGGCATAGGGGTCGTCGGGCTTTGCGGGCGCCATGTTGGCGGCCAGCCGGGGCAGGCCGGAGCGGTGCGTGGCCAGGTCTACCCAGCGCAGCGGCTGGCCCTGGCTGTCGCGCAGCCTGAGGCCGTCAGGCAAGGCCGCCTCAACGGCGTCGTCGAGCTTGAGTTCGCCGCGCACGACGGCGTCGGCCAGCAGCAGCGCGGTGAAGGTCTTGGTGATGGAGCCGATTTCGAAAACGCTGTCGGCGTCAGGGCGTGGGCCGGCTTTGGAAGCGCCCGCGAATTCGGTCTTGCCGCCGCTCAGCCGGCCGGCGGTGAGCGCAACGCCGTCGTCCTTGAGACGGGCCTCCAACAGCTTTTGCAGCGCGGAGGCCTCGGGCTGGGCCAGGGCTGGGATGGCGGCGCTGCTGGCGGCCAGCAGGCAGTGGCGTCGTGTGATGCGGTCCATGGCAACTCCTCGGGGACCGCAGCATAGCGACGACCTCAGCTGCCCGTGGGCGTCCAGCCGCCGCCCAGGGCCTTGACGAGCTGCGCCGTCGCCGCCCACTGCGAGCCACGCAGTTGCGCCAGGGCCCGTTCGGTGGCCAGCGGCGTGCGCTCGGCCTCGGTCACGTCGAGGTAGCTGACCGCGCCCTTGTCGTAGCGGCTCTTGGCCACGCTCAGTGCCTGCCCGGCCGAAGCCAGCGTGCGGTTCTGCGCGTCCATCACCGTCGCCCGGCCTTGCAGTTCGGCCAGCGCATCGTCCACCTCGCGCAAGGCCTGCAGCATGCGGCCGCGGAACAGCGCGAGGGACTCGTCGACCTGGGCGTTGGCGCCCGCCAGATTGGCCTTGTTGCGGCCGCCCTCGAAGATCGGCAGCGAGATGCCGGGGCCGAAGTTGTAGAGCCGCGCGGGCGCGGAGATCAGGTCGCCCAGCTCCTTGCTCTGGTAGCCGAAACTGCCGGTCAGGCGGATGGACGGGTAGAAGGCCGCCTCGGCGATGCCGACCTGGGCGGTCGCGGCGTGCAATTGGGCCAGGCTCTGGGCCAGGTCGGGGCGGCGTTGCAGCAGCTCGGACGGCAGGCCGGCGCGGATCTGGGGCGGTGTGGGCAGGGACGTGACCGCCTGCAGCTTCAGCTCGGCCGCGGCCTGGCCGGTCAGCGCAGCGATCTGGTTGGCCACGAGGGCCTGGCGGCGCGGCAGGTCGGCCACGTCGGCGTCGGCCGAGGCGAGTTCGGCGCGCACGCGCTCCAGGTCCTGCGTGGTGGACGAGCCGGCGTCGAAGCGGGTCTGTGCCACCTTGAAGGCATTGGCGCGGCTGTCGCGCAGGCGTTGCAACGCCGCAGCTTCGTCGGCCAGCGCGCGCCACTGCCAGTAGGCGGCGGCAACGTCGGCCGTCAGCGCGACGCGGGCAGCCGCGGCGTCCAGGCTGGAGGCATCCAACTGCGCCTGAGAGGCTTCCGCCTGGCGCTTCACGCGACCCCAGAGATCGATTTCCCAGCCGATGGACGCCTGCACGCCGGTCTGGGTGCCGTCGAAGGTGATGGCCTGGCCGCCGAGCACCGGCGTCGTGACCGACTTGGCCGAGGTGCGCAGGTTGGTGACGCTGCCGCCGACATCGACACGGGGCAGCTCGTCGGCCTTGGTCGCGCCGAACACGGCGCGTGCTCGCTCGACCCGCGCGGCTGCGGCGGCCAGCGTGGGGCTGGCCTGCAGGGCCTGGGCTTCGAGTGCGTTGAGCTGGGCGTCGCCGAACATCAGCCACCAGTCGCGCTGCAGCTCGGAGCCGGCCACGGGCGTGGCGGCGCGGTAGGCCGCGGGCGCATTGGCCGCAGGTGCCTGGTAGTTGGGGCCGAGCGTCGTGCAGGCGGCGAGTGCAGCCGTGGCAACGAGGGTGAAAACGGTCTTGAGTTGGATCATGGTGATCTCCCGATTCAATGTGCGGCTTCGGCGGCGCCAGCGCCACCGAGCACTTTCTTGCTCATCCAGACGATGGCGACGCAGGCGACCAGGGCGACGCCCAGGATCAGGAAGGCGTCGTTGTAGGCCATCACGAAGCTGTCGCGGCGCACGACGTTGTCCAGCGCCTTGATGGCCATGTCCTGCGCCGTTGCGAGATCGGCGCCCTTGGAGGCAAAGTTCTGCGCCAGCGTGTCCAGGCGCGCCTGCGTGGCCGGGTCATAGAGGCTGACGGCCTCGCCGACGCGAGCGCTGTGCAGGTGCTCGCGGTTGGTCAGCAGCGTGGCCAGCAACGCGATGCCGACCGAGCCGCCGAGGTTGCGCATCATGTTGAACATGCCCGAGGCGCTCGGCAGCAGGTTGGGCGGCACGCCGTTCACCGCGAAGTTGGTCAGCGTGATCATGATGAGCGGTTGGCCAAGCGCGCGCACGATCTGCGCGGCCATCAGCTCGGGGCCGGCGGTGTCGGCGCTCATGTGGGTGTTCATGAAGCACGACGTGGCGAACAGCGCCAGGCCCACGCTCATCATCACGCGGTTGTCCAGCTTGGTGGACAGCTTGGCCGCGAACGGCATGATGAAGAGCTGCGGCAGGCCCATCCACATGATCACGAGGCCGATCTGCATGGGCGTGTAGTTCGCGATCTGCCCGAGGTACAGCGGCAGGATGAAGGCCGAGCCGTACAGGCCCATGCCGGTGGCAAAGGCGATGACGCCGGCGATCAGGAAGCTCGGGCGGCCGAGGATGTGCAGGTCGATGAAGGTGTTCTTGCGCGTCAGGCCCCGCCAGGGCCCAGCCGTAGATGCCGCCGATGGCCAGCACGGCGGCGGTGATGATGAAGGGGCTCTGGAACCAGTCCTTGGCGTTGCCCTCTTCCAGCATCGCGGTGAGCGACCCCAGGCCCACGGCCATGAACACGACACCCCCCCAGTCCACCTCGCGCAGCAGCCGCAAGTTCATCGGCTCCTTGTCCAGGCCGATGCTGACGCCCAGCATCAGCAGCACGCCGGGCACCCAGTTGATGTAGAAGATGCTGGGCCAGCCGTAGAGTTCGGTCAGGTAGCCGCCCACCGTAGGGCCAAGCGTCGGCGCGAGTGTGGCCGTCATGCCGAACAGGGCCAGGCCGATGGGGCGCTTCTTCAGCGGCAGCTTGCGCGTGACCAGCGTCATCGCCATCGGGATCATCACGCCACCGGTGAAGCCCTGGGCCGCACGGAAGGCGATCATGGACTCCAGGCTCCA
Source organism: uncultured Roseateles sp. (assembly GCA_963422775.4). Classification (GTDB taxonomy): domain Bacteria; phylum Pseudomonadota; class Gammaproteobacteria; order Burkholderiales; family Burkholderiaceae_C; genus Pelomonas. Next base: position 96,662 of record CAUJSJ030000103.1, on the reverse strand, counting down.
GGCCATGCCGCACAGCGTGCTGAAGAGCAGGAACAGCGCGACGTTGACGACCAGGTAACGGCGCGTCGAGAACACCATCGACAGGAAGCCCGCCAGCGGGATGACGACGATCTCGGCGACGAGGTAGGCGCTGGAGATCCAGGAGCCCTCTTCCTGCGTGGCCGACAGCGCGCCGAGGATGTCTCGCAGCGAGGAGTTGGTGATGGCGATGTCCAGCACCGCCATGAAGGCGCCCAGCAGGCTGGCCAGCACGGCCAGCCAGGTGCGGCCGCTGACTCTTTCGCCGGGCGGCGGGGGGAGGTAGTTCTCGTTGCCCATTTCAGTTATCCGTTGAGCCGCGGCTCATGATTTGCGGGCCGAGCGCCGGGCCGCTCCCAAGCCGGCCCGCGTCGGGCGATGTGCTTGACGGTCGAGCCGGCAAGCATCGCCGTCCCCGCGGGGGACCGGCCAAGGTAGTCCTTGGACGAGGGGCACCATGTCACTCGGCGATCTCGACTTCCACCTGGACCGACAAGCCCGGCACGATGCGCGAGGCAGCCTCGCCCAGGCTCTTCAGGCTCTCGGGCTCGAAGACCAGCTTGACCGGCAAGCGCTGCACGATCTTCGTGAAGTTGCCGGTCGCGTTATCCGGCGGCAGCAGCGCGAAGCTGGCGCCTGATGCGGGGGCGAAGCTGTCCACGTGGGCCAGCAGATCCTGGCCGGGGAAGGCGTCGACCTTGACGTGCACCTTCTGGCCCGGCTTCATCCGGGCGAGCTGGGTTTCCTTGAAGTTGGCCGTGATCCAGACCTCGGGTTCGACGATGGCCGCGAGCTGCTGGCCGGCCTGCACGCGCTGGCCCACCTCGACCGTGCGCTTGCCGATGCGGCCGTCGCTGGCGGCCTTCAGCTCGACGTAGCCGAGCTGGTTCTGTGCGTCCTTGAGCTGGGCCTGGGTTGCGCTCTTCTGCGCGTTGGCAGACAGGCGCGCGCTCTCGGCGGCCACGACGGCTTCCTTGGCCGCGTTGGCGCCGGCCTTGCGGGCGGCCAGGTCGGCACGGGCCACGTCGCGGGCGGCGAGCGAGGCGTCCAGCTCCTGCTTACTGGTCGCGCGCAGCTCGGCGCCGAACAAGGCCTGGCTGCGTTTTGCGTCCAGTTCCGTGCGGGCCAGCACGCTCTCGGCCTGGGCAACCTGCGAGTTCGTCACCGCAGCCTGGGCCTTGGCCTGGGCAATCTGCGCGGCGCTGGTGGCGATGGCCGCGTCGGCCTGCGCGATCTGCGCCTTCAGGCGCTCCATCTGCACGGCGGCGTCGGCCGGGTCCAGGCGCAGCAGCACGTCGCCGGCTTTCACGACCGCGTTGTCCTGCATGCGCATCTCCGTGACGACTCCGGCCACGCGCGTGGCGACGGGGTGCAGCCGGCCGGCGACGAAGGCGTTGTCCGTCTCGACGAGATGCTGGCTGCGCCACCACATCCGGCCACCCAGGCCGATGCCGCCAATCAGCAGCAGCGCGCCGACGATCAGCAGCGGCACGGGCGGGCCGCTCTTGACGGGCTTGGGTGCGGCAGCGGCGTTGTCTTGCGGTGCGTTCATGACAGGGTTTCCTTGTTTTGAATCGTTGGGGTTGTTCTTGGACTGAGGCGGCCCATGCCGCCAGACTGAAATCGCTGCAGCGCGGCGACGATCTGGCCCTCGTCGCTCATGACGAAGGGGCCGTGCCGCACGAGCGGCTCACGCAACGGGCGGCCGCTGAAGACGGCCAGGCGCAGCGCGTCGTCCGCCACGAGGTGGGCTTGACCGCCCTCGGCCAGGCTCAGTGCACGGCCCACGGACAGCGGCAGCCCGGCGGCCCGGCCGCTGCCCTGGACGACGACGGCAAAGCCCTGCTCGTCGGTGGGCAGCTTGAAGTCGAAGCCAGCGCCGCTGTCGATGTCGACGATGGCCAGCGCCGTCGGCCACGGCAGCGAGAGTTCCCCCGTGCCACCGAAGACCTGCACCGCCCGCCAGCCCTCGCCCACGCGGCGCGGCATCTGCTCGGCGGCAAGACGCATGACGCCGGGCGCGCGCAGCTTCTGCTCGGCCGGCAGGTTGACGAAGATCTGCAGGCCATGGGCCTCGCGGCCGGCCTCGATGGGGAACTCGTCGTGCATCAGCCCGCGGCCGGCCAGCGTCCAGTGCAGGCCACCGGGCAGGATCTCGTGCTCGCCGCCCAGCGAGTCGCGACTGACCAGGCCGGTGGCCGAGTCGTCGAAGAGGTAGGTCACCGCCGAGAAGCCCGCGTGCGGATGCGGCGCGAACACCGGCTCTGCCATGCGGAAGTGGTCGACCATGATGAAGGGGTCGAGCAGCGCCAACGGTTCCCGCCAGCCCTCGGCCTGGAAGCCGGCGCCGATACGGTGCCTTTGGGGTTGCAGAAGCCGGGCGGTTGACATGATGGCCCGGACTGTAGAGAGTTCCATTTCCGGCGAATAGCCGCAAAACTCAAACGCACCGTTCCGGAAACGAAACGAAACCAAACGAGATACAGCGAGATAAACGAGCTCATGAAGATCGACGACCTCCTGCTGCTGGCCCAGGTTCACAAGGCTGGATCGCTGTCCGAGGCGGCCCGGCAACTGGACCTGCCCAAGGCCACGTTGAGCCGGCGCCTGACGGCGCTGGAGAGTTCGGTGGGGGCCCGGCTCTTCGTGCCCGGGGCGAGCCGGCTGACACTGACGGAGCTCGGCGAGCAACTGGCCGAACGCGCCGCCAGGCACGAGGAGGACATCACCGAGACACGCGAATGGCTGGCCTCGCGCGACGCGACGCCGGCCGGGCGGCTGCGCGTGTCCGTGCCGGCCGAGTTCGCGATGCTGGTGCTGGCCGAGAGCTTTGCCCGCTTCGTGCGCCGCTACCCGCGCGTGGAGCTGGAGGTGGACACGACGCCGCGCCGCGTCGACCTCTTCAACGAACCCTACGACGTCGCCGTGCGCATGGGGCCGGTGGACGAGCCCGACCTCATCGCCCGGCAGTACATGCTGCTGGAGCGGGGGCTGTACGCCAGCCCGGTCTACCTGCAGGCGCGGCCGGCGCCGCAGACCCCGGCAGACCTGGCCGAGCATGACTTCGTCGTCCTCACCCAGGCCAAGGGCGCGCACAGGACGCTCATCAACGGCCGGCTCAGGGCTGAGGTGCAGCAGCGCGGCCCGCTGGAGGCCAACTCCATCGGCCTGGTGCTGTCACTGACGCGGGCGGGCGGCGGCCTCGGCAGCTTTCCGTTCGGCATGGTGGCGTCGGACGTCGCATCGGGCACGTTGGTGCCGGTGCTGCCCGAGTGGCGCTACGAACCGCTGCCTGTTCACCTGCTGACCGCCAGCCGACGCCTGATGCCAGCGAAGACCCGGGCCTTCATCGATCACCTGTTCGAAACCGTGCCCGAGTGGGCCAAGACCGCCTTGCTCACCCCGCCAGCAAAGCCGCCAGGCTGGCCTCATCCGGCACCGTGACGCCCAGGCCCGTGATCGGCGGATGCCGCTACTTCAGCTTGACGACGACCTTGCCCTTGGCGCGCCCGGCTTCCACATACGCCAGCGCCTCGTTGGTGGCCTCGAACGCAAACACGCGGTCCACGACCGGGCGAATGGCGCCGGCGTCGATGAGCCGCGTGATCTCGCGCAATTGCGTGCCGCTGGCCTTCATGAAGAGAAAGGAGAAGCCGATGCCGCGGGTCCTGGCTCGGCGCCGGACGCCGGCGCTCAGCAAGCGGATGACCAGTTTCACGAACCAGGGCGCGTTGATCTCCCGGCTGAACGCCGGGTCGGGCGGCCCGGAAATGGAGATGACCTGGCCGCCGGGCCTGAGCACGCGCATGGACTTGTCCAGGGCCTGGCCGTCCTGGCTGTGCAGGACGACGTCGTAGTCGCGCAGGACCGCTTCGAAGTCCTGCTTCTTGTAGTCGATGACGACGTCCGCACCCAGGCGCTTCACCCACTCGACGTTGGCAGTGCCCGTGGTGGTGGCGACGGTGGCGCCCAGGTGCTTGGCCAACTGGATGGCGAAGCTGCCGACGCCGCCCGAGCCGGCCTGGATGAAGACCTTCTGCCCCTTCTTCAGGCCCGCCCTCTCGACCAGCGCCTGCCATGCCGTCAGTCCAACCAGCGGGATGGCGGCGGCCTCTTCCATCGACAGGCCCTGGGGCTTGAGCGCGAGGGATGCTTCCCTGACCGCGACGAACTCCGCAAAGCTGCCGATGCGGAAGTCATCGGGGCGCGCGTAGACCTCGTCGCCCGGCTTGAACTGCTGCACCTGCGGGCCGACCTTGACCACCACGCCGGCCACGTCGTGACCCAGGACCAGCGGCATGCGATAGGGCAGGATGAGCTTGAACTCGCCGCTCCTGATCTAGGCGTCCAGCAGGTTGACGCCCGCGGCATGGACCCGCACCAGGACCTCGTCATCGCGCAGTTCCGGATCGGGCACGTCGGCCAGACGCAAGGCGCGCTTCCTGCCATAGCCATCGAGGAGAAATGCTTTCATGGTCATCCTTTGGCGGTTGGCTGGCGGGTCAGGCCTGGAGTCGCAGGTCTTTTCGGATGCCCGAATCCATCAGGCCGGCAGGCGCAAACGTGCGCAGCAACCGCAGGCGCGCGGCGAGGACGCCGGCTGTGTACCGAACCTTTGGGCGAGCCGCCTGGGCCGCTTTCAGGACGACCTCGGCCACCACGCTCGGTGGCTCGGCGGTCGTCATCACCTCATTCACCCGCTGCGTCACCTCAGCGCGCACCTGGCGGTACTCGTCGAGCTTGTTGTCGGGTTGCAGGAAGTTGGCATCGAACGGCGTCTTCGTGTAGGCGGGCTCGATGACCGAGACCCGGATGCCCCGCGAGCGCAGCTCATGGTCGATCGATTCCGAATAGCCCTCGATCGCATGCTTGGTCGCGGCATAGAGCGCCCCATAAGGCATGGGCAGGAAACCCAGCACGGAGCCGATGTTGATGATGCGCCCGCTACCCTGGCGGCGCATATGAGGCAGGACGGCGCGGGTCATCCGCACGACACCGAAGAAATTGGTGTCGAAGATGGCCTGCGCCTGTTCGAGCGAACTCTCTTCGGCGGCGGCGGGTGCGACGCCGAAGCCGGCGTTGTTGACAAGCAGGTCGATGCGGCCCTCGCGCTCGATCAAGGTTCGGACGGCGGCTTGCACCGAGGCGTCATCGGTCACGTCCAGCGACAGCATCTCGAACGGCTGCCTGCCCGGCTCGCCGCCGCGTCGACTGGTGCCGTAGACCTTGTAGCCCGCCTGCGCGAGCCGCTCGGCGGTGGCGCGGCCGATGCCGGAAGAGGCACCGGTCACGAGGGCGATCCTGTGGTTCATGGTCATCACGTCTCTCCGTCAGTGTGTGGGGTTGAAGAGGTCAGCGCCGGGCGGGAGGCGTGACGCACGTCCCGCCGTGGTCGGCGCTCAAGGTGTGTTTGCATGATGGTCGTCATATGTAATGGCAAAAAAAGAGGCCGCAGGGATGCTGGCCTCAACGGATCGGCGGGCGCAGATGCTTCAACGCCGCCTCGCGCAGGCGGTCCGACAGCGCAGGCTCATCGACGGCCCGGGCCAGCAGCAAGGCGCCCACCATCGTGGACAGGGTCACGAGCGCGCGCTCGTGTGCGTCGGGCTGCCCCCAGTCGGGCGACTGCCGGCCGATGAGATCAATCGTCTCCTTGATGTGCCGTGTCGTCACCTGACGCACTTCGGGCGCCTGGCGCGGCGTCTCCGAGCCCAAGGCGGCCAGCGGGCATCCCATCTCTACCTGTTGTTGGTGCGCTTTGGACAGATAGGCTTCAAGCATGGAAGCCAAGGCGCCACTGGAAGGCGCGCCGGCCACCATGCTCGCAGCAGCGGCAGCTGATTCGGCACAGGCCCGGCCGGCGGCCTCGGCCAGCATGGCCTCGCGCGATGCGAAGTGAGCGTAGAAGGCGCCGTGCGTCAGCCCCGCCTCTTTCATGATGTCCGCGACGCCCGTGCCGTCATAGCCGCTGCGGCGGATCGCCCGTGCCGCGGCGGCCACGATGCGTTCATGTGAGGCCTCCTTGGCGGAGACCCTGGCGTTGGCTTTTGATGCTCGCATGATGATCATCATACGTTGTCCAGCAAAAGCCCACAAGTGCATGCACCGTCGAGGGCCATAGTCGTCAGGGCCAAGCGGTGCCGAGACTCAAGCCAAGAGCGCCCTCAATCCCGCCAGACGCCGACCGCGCGGAGCCAAGCCGTTGATTTGCCGAGTCGCGTTGACTTTCACCACTCGGTGAATTAAATTATTCACCAGTTGGTGAATTTGGCTTTGCCCTACCGGGCGCTGCAGCGCCGACACCGCCTGCAACCTGAGCCTGCCCGAGTCCGCCCATGCCTGCCCAAGCCGTCCCCGCACTCCTATCCCGCCCAGCCGCACTGGGCCTGGCCATGCTGCTGCTGTGGCTGCTGCAGGGCTGTTCGCCGCCGGTGGGCAGCGTGGGCCAGCCTGCTTTCTTGCGCGAAACCCAGCCTACGGAGCTGTCCGGGCCTCGCCCGCCACAGGAGGTGGCCCGCTGCTTCACCGCCCGGGCCAGCTTCCCGCCGCTGGCCGAGTTCGACCACGAAGCAGGCGGCCAGGCGAACTTCGTCTACCGGCTGCGCCTGGCCGGCCTGTGGTTCGAGGAGATCCAGATCCAGCCCCTGCCGCGCGGCGGCAGCCTGGCCGAAGTGCGCCTGGCGCCAAAGCTGGACGACCAGTGGCGGCGCCAGTTCGATGCGCAGCGCCTGTCCGTGCTGCGACAGTGCATGGCGCACTGAACCCCGACACACCATGACCGACACCCCCAGCCGCCCCCGCGGCCGCGACAGCGCCGCCACCATCGAACGCATCAAGGACGCCACCATCCGGCTACTGGCCGAGAAAGGCTTCACCGGCATCGGCGTCAACGCCGTGGCCGCAGCCGCAGGCGTGGACAAGCAGCTCATCTACTACCACTTCGGCGGCCTGGACGGCCTCGTGCGCCAGCTTGGCGGCGGGCTGGCGCAGTGGATTGGAGAGCCGCTGCAGCTGGTCCAGGGCGAGCCCTACGGCCAGGCCATGCGCAGGCTGCTGACGGCCTATGCCGATGCGCTGCGCGGCAACAGCCTCGTGCAGCGCCTGCTGGCCTGGGAGCTGGTGGAGCCGACCGAGGCGCTGCAGGAGCTGGAGCAGGCGCGGTCCAAAGCCATGCTGCCCTGGGTCATGCAGCTGCGCACCGCCAGCCCGCCGCCGGCCGACCTCGACACCCCCGCCATCAACGCCGTGCTGCTGGCCGCGCTGAACTACCTCGCGCTGCGCGAGCACAGCGTCGGCAGCTTTGCCGGCGTGGAGTTCCGCTCCCCCGAAGGCGCCGCCCGCATCGCGCGGGCGCTGGACCTCATCTGCGCCCGCACCTACGGCGCCACGCCATCGCCCATCAAGGACTGACACCATGACTCCACAGCCCACCCGTGGCAGCTGGCTCGCTGCAGGCCTGCTGATCCTGGTCTTCCTCGTTGCCGCCAGCCTGCCCTACAGCTGGCTCATCGAACACTTCGGCTACGACGACATCCTGCGCGAGCCGGCCGCCGACATCCTGATGCGCTTGCACGCCGGCGGCCCGGCGCTGGTCTCGGCCTGGCTGGCCTTCGGCCTCAGTGCCCTGCTCTTCATCCCCGCGGCGATGGCGCTGGACCGTCTGCTGCCCACACGTGGCGCGTTGCCGCTGGCCGTGGCCTCGGCCACGGCCCAGGCCATCGGGCTGCTGCGCTGGGTGCTGGTGGTGCCCGGGCTGGCCGCGGCCTACGTCGACCCCGCCGCCAGCCCCGCCACACGGGATGCGCTGGCCGTCGTCTTCGACGCCGTGCATCACTACGGCGGCATGGTCATCGGCGAGATGGTGGGCCAGCTGCTGCTGGCCGGCTGGACGACGCTGCTGGTCGTTCAGCTCTGGCGCAGCCGCCTGCTGCCACGCTGGCTGGCCGTACTCGGCGCTGCCACGCTGCCGCTGTGGCTGCTGGGCCAGAGTGAGCTGCTGCATCCACTGATCCCGGCCATCCCTCTCATCGAGGTCGTGCCGCTGGCCTTCATGGGCTGGGAGGCCTGGCTGCTGGCGCTGGCCGTGGCCTGCCTCGTCAAGGCGTGGCGGCAGCGCTGAGCAGCTCGCGCAGGCCGGCTTCGTCCAGCACCGGCACGCCCAGCGTGCGCGCCTTTTCCAGCTTGCTGCCGGCCTCTTCGCCGGCGATGACGTAGTGAGTCTTCTTGGAGACCGAACCGCTGACTTTGCCGCCGGCCTCCTCGATGAGCGCCTGGGCTTCGTCGCGGGACAGCGAGGGCAGCGTGCCGGTCAGCACCAGCGTCTTGCCCAGCAGCGGGCGCGGCCGGTCGTCGGCTTCGCCGGCGCTTTCCTTCGGTGCCACGCCGGCCGCAAGCAACTGCTCGACGACCTCGACGTTGTGCGGCTGCGCGAAGAACGTGTGGATGCTGGCCGCGACGATGGGGCCGACGTCGGGCACCTCCAGCAGCTGTTCGACGCTGGCGCTCATCAGCTTGTCCAGTGTACCGAAGTGACGGGCCAGGTCCTTGGCCGTCGTTTCGCCCACCTGGCGGATGCCGAGCGAGAACAGAAAGCGCGCCAGCGTGGGCGTCTTGCTCTTCTCCAGCGCGTCGACGATGTTCTGCGCGCTCTTCTCGGCCATGCGGTCCAGCGCCGCGAGCTTGGCGACGCCGAGCTTGTACAGGCCCGGCAGGCTCTGCACGATGCCGGCGTCCACCAGTTGCTCGACGAGCTTGTCGCCCAAGCCCTCGATGTCCATCGCGCGGCGGCCGGCGAAGTGCAGCATGGCCTGCTTGCGCCGGGCCGGGCAGAACACGCCGCCTGAGCAGCGATGGTCCATCCCGCCGCGCTCGCGCACGACCTCGCTGGCGCAGACCGGACAGGCGCGCGGCATGCGGAAGTTGGGCACGTACCGCCCGCGCTCGCCCGGCACGCGGCCGACGACCTCGGGGATCACATCCCCCGCACGGCGAATGATGACCTTGTCGCCCACGCGCACGCCCTTGCGGCGCATCTCGAAGACGTTGTGAAGCGTCGCATTGCTCACCGTCGTGCCGCCGACGAACACCGGATCCAGCCGCGCCACCGGCGTCAGCTTGCCCGTGCGGCCCACCTGCACGTCGATGGCCAGCAGCGTCGTCACCTGCTCCTGGGCCGGGTATTTGTGCGCCACGGCCCAGCGCGGCTCGCGGGTCTTGAAACCCAGCTTGTGCTGCAGCTCCCGCGAGTTGACCTTGTAGACGATGCCGTCGATGTCGAAAGGCAGCGCGTCGCGCCTGGCGGCCATGGCTTGGTGGAACTGCACAAGGCCGGCCGGCCCCTGCACTACCGCGCGGTCGCCGTTGACGGGCAGGCCGAGGGCCGCGAGCGCGTCCAGCAGGCCGGCATGCGTGGCCGGAATCTCCCAGCCCCGCACCTCGCCCAGGCCGTAGGCGTAGAAACACAGCGGCCGCTGGCGCACCAGCGCCGGGTCCAGTTGGCGGATGGCGCCGGCCGCCGTGTTGCGCGGGTTGACGAAGGTCTTGTCGCCACGCTCGCGCTGGCGTTCGTTGAGCTTCTCGAAGTCGTCCCGGCGCATGTAGACCTCGCCGCGCACCTCCAGCACGGCGGGTGAATCGCCGCGCAGCCGCAGCGGAATCTGGCCGATCGTGCGCACGTTCTGGGTCACGTCCTCGCCCGTCTCGCCGTCACCGCGCGTGGCGGCCTGCACGAGCACACCGGCTTCAAACCGCAGGTTCATCGCCAGGCCATCGAACTTCAGCTCGGCGGCGTATTCGACGGCTGGGTCGGCCTCGGTCAACCCCAGCTCGCGGCGCACGCGCGTATCGAAGGCGATGGCGCCACCCTCGGTCGTGTCCGTCTCCGTCGTGATCGACAGCATGGGCACGGCGTGGCGTACCGGCGTGAGCCCCGCAAGCACGGCGCCGATGACGCGCTGCGTCGGCGAGTCGGGCGTCAGCAGTTCGGGATGGGCGGCCTCGATGGCCTGCAACTCGGCGAAGAGCTTGTCGTACTCGGCGTCCGGCAGCTCGGGCGCGTCGAGCACGTAATACAGGTGGGCGTGGTGGTTGAGCTGGCCGCGCAATTCGGCGGCCCGCTGGACGGGGTCGACATTCATGGCGGGATTGTCACGAGAATTGCGCGCTGGCCGAGCACATCGCTCACCCGGGATCTGCTCATCGATTGAGTCCGAAACAAGGCGATTTATGAAAAGCACGTTCGCAATCAAAAGTGAAGCCGAACTGGAAGCCGTCATCGGCCCGCCCATGGACGTCAAGGCAAAAATACGAAATCAGCTTGACGACGTCATGAAGGAGTTCATCGGCAAGTCACCACTGATTTTCATCTCGACGATTGACGATCATGGGCACGTCGATATCTCACCCAAGGGCGACCCCTGCGGATTCGTCAAGATCGACGCCGCAGGCAACCTGCTCATCCCTGACCGCCCCGGAAACAGGTTGACCTTCGGCTTCAGAAACATCCTCAGGAACGGCCAGATCGGGCTGATCTTCGTGGTGCCCAATCAGCGCGAAACCTTGCGCGTGAAGGGGGTTGCAACGCTCCACAACGAGCCCGGCACGCTCGCTGAGTTGCAGGCGAACGGCAAGCAGGCGCTGCTCTGCACCCAGGTCGAAGTCAAGGAATGTTTCATGCATTGCGGCAAGGCCCTGATCCGATCCAGGCTGTGGCAATCCCAGTCCTGGGATACCGACACCGGCTCGCTCGGCGCGAAACAACTGGCTCCGGTATTTGGTGGCGGGCAAAGCGAGGACGCGGTCCGCAAGACCCAGGATTTGCTGGAGAAGGCATACACGGACGAGCTGTACTGATCTTGCGCGCAGGGCGACCGTCACGGCCGCCGGGCGACGGCAGCCTCAGCCCCTGTCGACGGCGGCGACCGGCGTGATCACTGGCGGCATGTCGTCCGTCCGCCCTTTCAACCGCAGCGCCACCTGGCCGATGGTGTGCACGGTGTGCGTCACGCCCTCGCCGGTCTTGCCGTCGCCTCGCGCGCGGCCTGCACGAGCACGCCGGCCTCGTAGCGCAGGTTGATGGCCAAGCCGTCGAACTTCAGCTCGGCCTTGTAGTCGACGGCCGGGACGCCCTCCTGCAGCACCAGCTCGCGGCGCACGCGCGCGGCTAAGCCGAAGGCGCCTCCCTCGGTCGTGTCAATCTCCGTCGTGATCGACCGCATGGGCATGGCGTGGCGCACCGGTTTGATGCCGGCCAGCACAGCGCCAATGACGCGCTGCGTCGGCGAGTCCGGCGTCAGCAGCTCGGGGTGGGCGGCTCGATGGCCTGCAGGTCGGCGAACAGCTTGTCGTACTCGGCGTCCGGCAGCTCGGGCGCGTCGAGCACCTAGTCAAGGTGGGCGTGGTGCTTCAGCTGGGTGCGCAGTTCCGCGGCGCGCTGGGCGGCTGCGGAAGTCATGGCCGCGATTGTCATGAGAATCGTGGCCATGACCGCCCTGCTCCACGCTGGCCCTGCCATTGGTTTCGACCAACCCTTCGAGATGCTGGCCGCCTGCCACGAACGCGTGCAGCGCAGCCTGGACCTGCTGATGCGCCTGCAGGCCCACGTCACCGCCCACGGTGCAGACGAGCAGGCGCGCAGCGCAGCGGCCGATGTGCTGCGCTACTTCGACCTCGCCGGGCCCAAGCACCACGAAGACGAGGAACGCCATGTGCTGCCCCGGCTGCGCGCCGCGGGCCTGGGCGAGTTGGCCGACCGACTGGCTGCGGAGCATGCCGAGATGGCGAGCCGATGGGCGGCGCTTCATCCGGCGCTTGAGGCCGTGGCTGCCGGGTCGGGTCAGGCTCTGGACGCCGCAGCCTGCCGGGCCTACGCGGATCTCTATGTCGGCCACATGGCGGCCGAGGAAGGCCAGGCCTTCCCGACGGCTGCGCGGAGTTTCGACGCGGCAGCCCTCGCGGCGATGGGTGCCGAGATGGCCGGACGCCGGCGCGGCTGAGGCTCCGTCAGGGGCGCAGCACTCAGCGCCAGCGGCATGCCCGTGAAGCTGCGTGAGGCTCATGATTTCAGTCATCAAAGTTGTAAAGCTACAAACTAAATACTTTCTATTCATTCGTATGGCGCCAAGTACTCCCTGCATGCCTTGCTCTTCTAGGGATGAACTCCAAGAGATTGGTAGTTTTACTACGCATCAGAAGGCTCCGGCTGTCTAGAGTGGCGCCACTTTCCTGAAATCGGGAAAGGCGGCCAGGGCATGCAGTCGATTGGCCGGAACAGCCGCCCCGCGACGAGGGCGGCGTCACTCACACCGGAGACACACCCATGCACAAGCTGCCCCCGAGCCGCAGGCTCGTCCACGCCCTGGCGCTGGCTGCCAGCACCGCGGCTCTCGCCGCATTCGCGCCCACTGCGCTGGCGCTGAATCCGAACTCGACATCGGTCCAGATGTTCGAGTGGAGCTGGCCCGATATCGCCACCGAATGCACGCAGTGGCTGGGGCCCAAGGGCTTCGGTGGCGTGCAGATCTCGCCGCCCGGCGCGAGCAAGAACGCCAATGGCTGGTGGGGCGTCTACCAGCCGGTCAACTACGTGAACCTGACCAGCCGCATGGGCACGCCCGCGCAGCTGCAGACCATGATCAACACCTGCCACACGGCCGGTGTGCGCGTGTATGCGGACATCGTCGTCAACCAGATGGCCGACGGCAGCGGCACCGCGACCGACGGCTCGACCTGGAACGCCGGCACGCTGGCCTACCCCTTCTTCAGCGCCAGCGATTTCCACGCCAACTGCAACATCGCCGACGCCGACTACAACTCGCCAGCCGGCCGCAGCAACGTGCAGAACTGCCGCCTCGGCGGCCTGCCCGACCTGGCCACCGAGAGCAGCTATGTGCAGGGCCAGATCGCCAACTACCTGAAGGCGCTGCTGGCGATGGGGGTGGATGGCTTTCGCATCGACGCGGCCAAGCACATGCCGGCGGCCGCCTGGACGTCCATCATGAACAGCGTGAAGGCCGCCTACCCGACGACGCTGAAGGGCGAACCGATCTGGGTCACGCAGGAGATCATCAACGACGGCGAGGTGGACCGGCCAAGCTACTTCCCCGTCGGCACGCTGAACGAATTCCAGTTCACGTCGGCGATGCGCGACGTTTTCCGCAACAACAACGGCCTGAACCTCGCCAGCATCCCAAGCGTCATGGGCACCTGGGGCAACTGGGGCGGCAGCTGGGGCTTCATCCAGCCGCAGAACGCCACCGTCTTCATCGCCAACTGGGACACCGAGCGCAACGGCGGCTCACTGAACATCAACAACAACGGCGGCGCCGATGCGGGCGGCCAGCGCTACACGCTGGCGCATGTCTTCATGCTGGCGCAAGGCTACGGCGAGGCCCAGCTCTACTCGGGCTTCAAGTTCACAAGCACTGACGCCGACCGGCCCAGCGCCAGCCCCTACAGCGGCGGCACACCGCAGATCAACGTCGTCTGGGACTTCGCCCACCGCTGGACGCCTCTGGCCAACATGGTGGCCTTCCGCAACGCCGCCATCGGCCAGGCGCAGCAGAACTGGATCGTCGGCAACAACGGCAACCAGGTCGCCTTCAGCCGCGGCAACGTGGGCTTCGTGGCACTGAACAACAGCGGCAGCGCCTGGACACGCACGTTCGCCACGGGCCTGGCCGCCGGCACCTACTGCAACGTCATCAACGGCACGAAGAACGCCGCCGGCACGGGCTGCACGGCCGATTCGGTCACGGTGGACGCCAGCGGCAACGCCAGCTTCACGGTGCCGGCCAACAGCAGCGGCAGCACACCGGCCGTGGCCATCTACACAGGGCAGAAGACGGGTGGCGGCGGTGGCGGCACCTGCGCCGTGACTTTCACGATCGCGAACGCGAACACCGTTTCCGGCCAGAACCTGCGTGTCGTCGGCAGCGTCACCGGCCTGGGCGCCTGGGCGCCGGGCTCGGGCTTTGCGCTGACCATCCAGGGCTCGGGCGCCAACGTGCCGTGGACGGGCACGGTCAGCCTGCCCGTCGGCACAGCGGTTCAGTACAAGTACGTGAAGTGGAACGGCTCGGCAGCGGTATGGGAGAGCAACCAGGCCACCGGCAGCGGCAACCGCGAGTTCACGAGTTGTGCGAGCGGCGCACAGACTCGCGCCGACGGGAATTTCAAGCCCTGACGGCAGGCGCTACCGCGGTGATCATCACCTGGTCCACGCGGTAGCTGTCCACGTCCACCACCTCGAAGCGCCAGCCTTCCCACTCGACGACATCGGTGCGCCGCGGGATGCGGCGCAGCATGACCATCAGGAAGCCGGCCAGCGTGTCGTAGGTGCCGGCATGCGGCCAGCTCGCGATGCCCAGTGATCGTTCGATGTCGGGGATGGGCGTGATGCCATCCGCCAGGAAGGAGCCGTCCTCGCGGCGCACGATCTGCTCCTCGTCGTGCGGCGCGACGAGGCTGCCCATCACGGTGTTCATCACGTCGTTCAGCGTGATGACGCCCACCACGCGGCTGTACTCGTTGACGACGACGGCGAAGTCCTCATGCGCCTCGCGGAACTGCGTCAGCATCTCCGACAGCGTCAGCCGGTCCGGCACGATGAGCACCTTCTTGACCAGCACGCCGCCGGCATCGCGCAGCACGAGCGGCTCGTCGCGCAGCACGCGCTGGAACAGGTCGGTCGCGTCCACATAGCCCACGACCTGGTCGACATCGCCGTCGCAGACGAGATAGGTCGAGTGCGGCGTGTCGGCAATGCGGTTGCGGATCAGCACGTCGTCGTCATCGCGCGAGAAGAAGACGATGCGTTCGCGTTCCGTCATCACCGTCTCGACGGTGCGCGTGTCCAGCTCGAAGACGTTGGCGATGACCTGCTGCTCCTCGTCGGCCACGACGCCGGCCTGGTAGCCGGCCTCGGTGAGCGCCAGGATGTCGCGGTAGCTGATGGTCTCGTCGCGCTTGGCCGGCAGGCCCAGCAGGCGGATCAGCCCTTCGGTGATGCCGCTGAAGGCCCAGGCCAGGGGCCTGAGCACGCGGCACAGCGCCAGCATCGGCCCGACCAGCGCCATCGCGACGCGCTCGGGCTCGTTCATCGACAACCGCTTGGGCACCAGGTCGGCCAGCACGATGAACAGTGATGTGATGCTGATGAAGGACGCGGCGAAGCCCAGCGTGGCCGCCGTCTCGGGGGCCATCGCCAGCCGCAAGGCCGCTTCGAAATGAGGCGTGAACGCCCCCTCGCCGACGATGCCGGCCAGGATGGCCACGGTGTTGACGCCGATCTGCACGACGGTGAAATAGTCGCCCGGGTGCTGCTGCACGGCCAGCACCTTGGCCGCGCGGGCGTCGCCCGAATCGGCGCGCTGCTGCAGGTTCAGGCGGCGCGAAGCCGCCAGCGACAGCTCCGCCATCGAGAAGAAGGCACTGGCGGCAATCAGGAGGGCAATCAGCAGCAGGCTGGTGGTCAAGCCGGGTACCAGGAGCGGGACAGATTTCAGTTTAGCCGTCGGTCCGCAGCGTCTCGGGCTGGTTGGCGCCCAGCAGCGCCGTCGCGTCAGGCAACGGCAGCGGCCGCGCATAGCCGAAGCCCTGCATCAGGTCGCAGCCCCAGCCGCGCAGGCAGCTCTCCTGCCTGTCGTCCTCCACACCTTCGGCCACCACCGTCATCCCCAGGCCGTGTGCCAGCTGGATCATGGCCTGCACGATGGCGCTACCTTCGCCGTCCTGCCCGAGGTCGTGGATGAAGCTGCGGTCGATCTTCAGCCGATTGATCGGGAAGCGCCGCAGGTAGGCGAGGCTGGAGTGGCCGGTCCCGAAGTCGTCGATGGCCAGGTGCAGGCCCAGGCGGCGCAGCTCGGCCATCTTGGCGATGGTGGCTTCGGCGTCATCCATCATGGCGCCCTCGGTGATCTCCAGTTCGATGCGGCGCGGGTCCACGCCGCTGCGCTCCAGCGCTTCGTGCACCATCGCCATGAAATCGGGATGCTGGAACTGGCGCGGCGAGATGTTGATGGCCATCACCGGCTCACCCAGGCCGGCGTCGTGCCAGGCCCGTGCCTGGCGGCAGGCCTGCTGCAGCACCCAGCGCCCGATGGGCACCATCAGCCCCGACTCCTCGGCCACCGGGATGAAGCGGTCGGGCGGGATCAGCCCATCGGGGCTGCGCCAGCGCAGCAAGGCCTCGAAGCCTGTCAGCCGCCGGCCTTGCAGGTCACACTGGGCTTGGTAAAAGAGCTCGAACTCGCCCTTGTCCAGTGCCTGCGACAGGCGGGTTTCCAGCAGCAGGCGTTCCTGCTGGTCGTGCATCAGCTCCTCCGTGTAGAGCACGGCGGTGTTGCCGGGCAGGCGCTGGGCCTCGCGCATCGCCAGCTGGATGGCCTTGGCCACGTCGGCCAGATGCCGGCCATGGCGCGGCAACTCGGCGGCGCCGATGCTCAGCGTCACCGCCAGCTCCTGGTGCTGCACGATGAACACCGGCTGCATCGCCCGCAGCAGCTCGTCCAGCAGTCCGGGCAGCTCCGCGCCCCGGACGCGAGCCGGCAGCGTCACGCCGAAAGACAGTCCATCCAGCCGGTACAGCCGCCCGCCGCGGCCCTCGACGATGGGCTGCAGCCGGGCGGCCACTTGGCACAGCAGCTCGTCGCCTACCGTGTGCCCCAGGCTGCCCATGATGAGGCCCAGGCGGTTGATGACGATGCCCAGGCCGGTGAAGCCCAGTCGCTCAAGGCCACGGGCGTCGCGCTCCAGCGAGCGCCGGTTGGGCAGGCCGGTCACGCGATCGTGCAGGCTGACATGAGCCAGCTCGGCGTTGTGCTGCTGCAGCGCCAGGTTGGCCTTGCGCGCGCGCTGGTGAAGGGCCACGGTCAGCATGACGACGGCCACCATCGCCGCCACCAGACCCAGGGTCAGCCGGCGTTCGCTCTCGTGGCGCTCCAGCTGGCTGGCCTGCAGTTCGTTGTCATGCTTGAGGGTCTCCAGCACACGCTGGTTCTGCTCGAAGCTGGAGCGACGCTGCAGATCCAGCACCGTGCTGACACGGTCGCTGCGCACCAGCTCCGCCTCCAGCCCCAGGGCCTTGCGCGACTGGCGCAGTGCGCCGGCGGCATCGCCCAGTTCGTCCAGCAGCTCGGCGTGGCGGTTCAGTTGCTCCAGCAGTCGCACCTTGTGGCCACGCTTCTCCAGCGCGGCAAGCCCGCGGCTCACCAGCTGCTCGCCCGCTGCCGTCTGGCGCAAGCCCAGGCCGGCCAGCCCGAGGCTGATGGTCGCCAGGTCTGCCGCGTCGTCGCTGCTTTCTCGCCCGGCGAGCCGCAGCGCCTGCTCGGCATACCGTTGCGCGGTGTCGAAGCTGCGCGTGCTCAGGTGCAGGTCCGCCAGCTGCTGCACCACCTGTGCCTGGGTGCTGAACCACTGCGGGCCGCCCTTGGCCGGGTTGATGGCGGAAGCGCCGACCGCGGCAGGCTCGATCCGACCGGCCAGCCGGCGGGCCTGCTCATGCACCCGATCACGCGCCTGCAGTTCGCCGGCCTCTTCCTCGGCGAGACCCTCGATCACCTTGGCCGCCACCTGCAAGGGCAGCACGCCGGCCAGCCCGGCCAGCCGGAACCCCTCCTGCGCATCGGCACGCGCGCCAGGCACGTCGTGCAGAGCCAGGCGCAGCGGCGCCAGCGTGATCAGCGCCTGCGCGCGGCGCCTGGGGTTGTCCTGCGCCAGTGCCGACCGGTTCGCAGCCTCCAGTGCCCGCAGCCCTTGCTGCAGATGCCCGGTTTGCAGGGCCAGATCGCCCGCCGTCGTGAACACCCAGTAGCGCAAGGGCTCGTCCTGGGTCTTCTCAACCCAGGGCAGCGCTGCCGAACTCCAGTCATAGGCAGCACCCAGTCGACCCGACAACTGCAGCATCGTCGCGCGCAGCGCGAAGGCGGATGCCATCGCCGCAGCATTGCCTTCACGCTCGCCCAGGTCGATCAGCTCCGCGGTTGCCGCGTCGGCCACCGTGACCTGATCCATCGCGCCATGCGCATAGCCCCAGGCCGCGAGGAAGACGCGCAGCGCGTCGCCGCCCGACGCCCGCGCCTGCGCCTCCAGCGGCCGCAGCCGCGCCACGACCTCCGGAGGCTCGTTGCCATGAGCGGCCTCGATGGCTTCGATCTGCCGGGCAAGCGCCGGCTCGGCCAAGCAGCGTGCGGAGCAGCACAGCGCCAGCAGCAGCACCCACGCGCCGAGCCAGCCGCGGCCGGCCGAGGAGCAAGGTGAACGAAGGGTGAAGAAGAGTTGGCCGCTGCGCATCGGGCTTGTCAGGCCAATAGACGCACAGACTTTAGGGGTTTGTACCCCTGCAAACCTTTGCAGAACTCAAAGGATTCGAGCCCAATGTCACGCCACGCGCGTTCAGCTGAACAGCCGGCGGGCGGCCGGTGAGCCGGCCGCGAGGTCGCGTTCGGCCAGTGCCTCGTATAGCTTCTTCAGTTCGACGTCGATGGCCGCGAAGGCATGCAGGCCCAGCACCTGGCCGCGGTCATCGCAGACCTCGGCCTCCAGGTCGCGCGCCAGTGCCCGGGCCGACTCCTGCCAGGCCGCGAACGGCTCGTGCTCGGCCGCCGTCTGCGGCACATCCAGCGCCAGCGTCAGTTCGCGCAGCGACAGCGCCTCGGGGTCTTCGGCGAGGGCCGCCTGGGCATCGAACTGCAGCGTCAGCACGGGCGGCGCGCCCTCCTCGTCAGAGGGCAGCACGAGGCGGCCCGGCAGCGCGCCAGCGACGAAGCCATGGCGGCCCGCAGCCTGCTGCACGAAGCCTGGCGTCCAGGCCGGGCCTCGAGCGCGCAGCAGCAGCGCGAGCTGTGCATCGTGCGTGGCCGCGAACTGGTCCAGCTCGCGGGCGCGGGCGACAACGTCCAGCATGTCCGGGAACTGCACGAAGCCGCCGACGCCGTCGGCAAAGCCCTGGATCTTCTGCACGAACTCCGAGTACTCGATCTCGTTGAGCGCGCCGCTGCGGTTGGCCATCTTCACGCCGACCTGGAACTCGCCGTAGCGCTGGCCGGGCGCGGGCAGCTCCCACTCGCCGGTCTCGGCGTTCAAGCCCTCGATCTGGAAGGGCTTGGTGCCGGCGCGACGGCTGCCGGGCTGGTGCTGCAGCGCCAGCTCACCGGACGCTGGCGCCTCGATGGTGATGGTCGCGATCGCGTCGATCAACGCATCGATGCGGGCCGAAGGCCGGCGCAACGGACGGGCGACGGCGGGCATGGTCACTTCCAGCGGATCGACCTCGGCAGGCAGGCCTTCACCCTGGGCTTCGGCTGCACCGGGGCTCGTGCCGAAATGCGGCTCTTCCAGCGGCGGCACGGCGCGCTTGGGGCCGGCCTTGCGGGCCGCCCAGGCGCCCTGGGCAATGACGCCGGCCAGCACCACGCCACCCGTGATGGCGAGAAGTTCGGTCAGGGTCACATTCATGCTGCTTCTGCCATCGCCAGGGCCTTGTCCATGTCCACCGCGACGATGCGCGACACACCCTGCTCCTGCATGGTCACGCCAATCAGTTGTTCAGCCATTTCCATCGCGATCTTGTTGTGCGAGATGAAGAGGAATTGCGTGCCGGCGCTCATCTTGGTGACGAGGCGCGCATAACGCTCGGTGTTGGCGTCGTCCAGCGGCGCGTCCACCTCGTCCAGCAGGCAGAAGGGCGCGGGGTTGAGCTGGAAGATCGCGAACACCAGCGCGATGGCCGTGAGCGCCTTTTCGCCGCCCGACAGCAGGTGGATGGTGCTGTTCTTCTTGCCCGGCGGTTGAGCCAGGACCTGCACACCGGCGTCCAGGATCTCGTCGCCGGTCATGACCAGCCTGGCCTCGCCGCCCCCAAACAGTTCGGGGAACATGCGGCCGAAGTGCTCGTTGACCTGGTTGAAGGTCGAGCCCAGCAGATCGCGTGTCTCCAGGTCGATCTTGTGGATCGCGTCTTCCAGCGTCTTGATGGCCGAGTCCAGGTCGGCGCATTGCGAGTCGAGGAAGGTCTTGCGCTCGCGGGCCGTCGTCAGCTCATCGAGCGCCGCGAGGTTGACGGCACCAAGCGCGGCAATCTCCCGGTTGATGCGGTCGATCTCGCCCTGCAGGCCGTAGAGCTTCACCGCGCCGTCCTCGATGGACTTGGCCAGCACCTCCAGATCGACCGTGGCGGCTTCGAGCTGCTCGCGGTACTGCGCGCCGCCGAGCTGGGCGGCCTGCTCTTCGAGCTGCAGCTTGGTGATGGCCTCGCGCAGCGGGTCCAGGCTGCGCTCGAAGGTCATGCGCTGCTCGTCGGCCTTGCGCAGGCGCAGCGAGAGGTCGTCGTAGTTGGCGCGCACGGCGGCGAGAAGCCCCTCGCGCTCGACCTTGATGGCCAGTGCATCCTGCAGGCCGGCCTGGGCGGCGGCGTCGTTCAGCGTGTCCAGCTCGGTCTGCAGGCTGGCGGCAGAGGTCGCGACGGTGGCGATCTGCGCCTCGGCCGTTTCGATGCCGCGCTGCAGTTCGCCGCGCCGCGCGGCCAGCGTCTGCGTGGCGAAGCGGGCTTCCTGCGAGCGGCGCTCCAGCCCGCGCAGCTGCTCGCGGGCATCGGCCAGCTTGCGCTCGGCGGCGATGGTGCCGTCTTCCAGTTCGGCGTGGCGCTGCTGGGCGTCGCCGAGCTGGATGTCCAGCTCCTCGAAGCGCGCTTCGCCGACGGCGCGGCGCTCCTGCAAGCCTTCCTGCTGGGCGGCGATCTCGGCCAGCTCGGCGTCGAGTGCGCTGCGGCGCTGCTGGCTGGCTTCGGCTTGGCTGGTCAGGCGCAGCAGCTCGACGTGGATCTGGTGCGCGCGCGTCTGCGCCTCGCTGGCCTCGCGGCGCAGCGTGCTCAGACGGCCGTTGGCGTCGTTGAACTGATGCTCGATGCGGCTCAGCGACAGACGGGCCTCGTCGGCGATCAGGTTCTGGGCGCGCTGGGCCGTCGTCAGCTGCTCGATCTCCTGCGCGCGGGCCAGCAGGCCGGCCTGCTCGGAGTCGGGTGCGTAGAAGGTCACCGAGAACTGGCCGACCGCATGGCCGGCCGGCGTCAGGATCAGCTCGCCGTGCGTGAGCTTGCCGCGCGCGGCCAGCGCTTCGTCGAGCGTCGGCGCCGTGTAGACGCCTTCCAGCCAGTCGTTCAGCAGCGCACTCAGGCCGGCGTCGTTCAGGCGCAGCAGCTCGCTGAGCTTGGGCAGGGTCTCATGCGTGTTGGCAATGGCGCCGGGCGGCGTCGAGTAGAAGGCCAGGCGGGCCGGCGGAGCGTCGGCCTCGAAGGCACGCACCGTGTCCAGCCGGCCGACGCTGAGCGCACCCATTCGCTCGCGCAGCGCAGCTTCCAGCGCGTTCTCCCAGCCGTGGGCGATGTGCAGCCGGGTCCACAGGCCTTGCAGGCCATCGAGGCCATGCTTGGCCAGCCAGGGCTTGAGCTTGCCTTCGGTCTGCACCTTTTCCTGGAGCGCCTTCAGGGCCTCCAGGCGGGCAGTCAGCTCGGACTGCCGGGCAAGCTGGGCGTTGGTGTCCTGCTGGGCGTTGCGGCGCTGCTCTTCAAACTGCGGGACCTGCTCGGCCAGCTCGTGCAGTCGGGCATCCGCCAGGTCACGCGCCTCGTCGGCAGCGGCGCTGCGCTCACGCAGGGCTTGCAGCGCTTCGTGGTCGGGCGCGCCCAGCGCGCGCGACTCGGCCGTCAGCTTGTCCTCACGCTGGCGCAGCGCCCTCGCCTGCTCGTCCACGCTGCGGCTCTCGGCGGCCAGCACCTGGATCTGCTGCTGGACCTGGGCGACCCGCGTGCGCTGCTCATTTGCACGGGACTGGGCGGCACGCACCGCATCCTCGCTCTGCGGCAGCTGGGCCTGCTGCTCCTCGGCCTGGGCGGCAAGGATCTCGCTCTGCTCATCGGCACCGGCGATCTGCTCCGCAATGCCTTCCAGCTCCGCCTTGGCCTGCTCGACGCGCTCGCGCCACTGGCCGTCCTGCGTGTGCAGCTCCGCCAGGCGGGCCTGGGCGCGGTTGCGGCTCTCGACGACGAAGCGGATGCGCTCCTCCAGCCGGCTCACTTCGAGCTGCGCTTCGGCATAACGACCTTGTGACGCGTGCAGCTCATCGCCCGCGGCGTAATGCTGCTGGCGCACCTCCTCCAGCTCGGCCTCCACGGCGCGCAACTCGGCGGTGCGCGACTCCAACGCGTTCTGGGCTTCGGCGTAGGCGGTCTTCACGCGCGCGGCTTCGTTGCCCGCATCGCGCAACTTCAGGAACCACAGCTGATGCAGCTTCAGCGTGCCGGCGTCCTGCAGGCTGCGATAGCTCGCCGCGACCTCGGCCTGACGCTCCAGCTTCTCGAGGTTCGCGTTGAGTTCGCGCAGGATGTCGTCGACGCGCGTCAGGTTCTCGCGCGTGTCCTTGAGCCGGTTCTCGGTCTCGCGGCGGCGTTCCTTGTACTTGGACACGCCGGCCGCTTCTTCCAGGAACAGGCGCAGCTCTTCCGGCTTGCTCTCGATGATGCGGGAGATGGTGCCCTGGCCGATGATGGCGTAGGCGCGCGGCCCCAGGCCCGTGCCGAGGAAGACGTCCTGCACGTCGCGGCGGCGCACCGGCTGGTTGTTGATGAAGTAGCTGCTGGTGCCGTCGCGCGTCAGCACGCGCTTGACGGCGATCTCGGTGAACTGGTTCCACGGGCCGCCCGCGCGGGCGGATTGGTTGTCGAACACCAGCTCCACGCTGGAGCGCCCCGCCGGCTTGCGGTTGCCGCTGCCGTTGAAGATGACGTCCTGCATGGACTCACCGCGCAGCTCACTGGCCTTGCTCTCGCCGAGCACCCAGCGCACCGCGTCCATGATGTTGGACTTGCCGCAGCCGTTCGGCCCGACGACGCCGACAAGTTGCCCAGGCAGCTGGAAGGTCGTGGGTTCGGCAAAGGATTTGAAGCCGGCCAGCTTGATCGAATTCAGCCGCATGAAGCTCGCGCGTAAGCCCTTGATTTGGCTAAAGAAAAGCGCCTTTCAAAGGCGCTTCAACGGGGTCGGATGATAGCATTCACCCCCTCCCAAAAAGTCTCTTGCACCATGGTCACGAAGAAGTCCGCCGCCCCCGCCCTCAAGAAGAAGCCCAAGATGCGCGAGGTGCCCAAGAACCCGCCGACCCAGCCGAGCAAGGACATCCTGGTCTTCCCGAACCCGAACCCGGAGCGCGACTACACGATCCAGTTCCAGGTGCCCGAGTTCACCTGCCACTGCCCGCTGACCGGCCAGCCCGACTTCGCCCACTTCACGATCGACATGATTGCGGACGAGCTCTGCGTGGAGCTCAAGAGCCTGAAGATGTATTTCTGGAGCTACCGCAACGAGGGCGCCTTCCACGAGAAGGTCACCAACACCATCCTCGACGACATCATCAAGGTGACCGACCCGCGCTTCATCCGCATCACGGCAAAGTGGTATGTGCGCGGCGGCATCTACACCAACGTGGTGGCCGAGCACCGCAAGCCCGGCTGGACGCCCGCACCCCGCGTGGACCTCCCGGTCCACGGGTTTGAATCGGGCATGCTGGGTTAACGCAGAGACCGCCGGCGCAGCGCCACGACGAGCAGGCCGGCGCCCAGCATCAGCGTGCTCGCCGGCTCGGGCACCGGCAGCGCGTCGCCGTGCAGGCGGAACTGAAGGTCGGGGCCGAAACTGTTGTCACCGGTCGCCCAGCCGTTGGCGGCGAAAACCGTCGCGTTCAAGCCGGCGCTGTAGCTGGCAAAGTTGTCGGTGATGGTGAAGGCCGGGTCGATGCTGATGAATTCGAGCTGGCCAGGGCCGCTGCCGTGCGCCGCGGTCCAGTCGCCCTGCACGAAGACCACCAGCACGAACAGCCTGCCGCCGTCCAGGAAGCCATTGCCGCCGCCTCGCAGATCGAGCGAATAGCCGTCCGGGCCGACATTGCGCTGGATGATGCTGGGGCCGAGCACGCCGGCCGCCGTGTCGTAACCCAGGTCCAGGGCTCCCCGCGTTCCCCCGCTCAGCGCCAGGTCAGCGGTGACGCTGCCCGTGCTGCCGGGATCGCTGACGTTGGACACCGTGAGAAACGCGTCCGAGGTGGCGCTGTAAGGCCCTGCCACCCAGCTGAAATTGCTCTGCCCGGTGCGCACGCTGGCCAGCACGCCCAGCGCGCTGTCGCCGTCGTCGCCCGAGACATCGACGTGGTAGTCGTAGCGCGCGTTGGCGCTGGCGAAGGTGGTGTCGTCAAAGGTGACGAAGAGCACCGAGACGCGGTAGTCGAAAGCCAGTGCCGCCTGGGCCGCTGGCAGGGCGCAGGCGCCGATCACGAGGAGCAGGGCGGAACTGAGCAGGCGGTGCAGTGGCTTCATCGTCGTCTCCCGGGGTGATGAGCCGACTGTGCGCCGCCTCAGGGCTGGCGCGGGGTGACGAGCAGGTGACAAGTCGGGCATGCTCCCCCCAGATGGATGCCGACCTGATCACCGCCGAGCTGGAACGGCTCGCCGCGAGCGCCGCCTTCAAGCGTGCCCACCGGCACCTGCGCTTCCTGCGCCACCTGCTGGCGCTGAGACACGCGGGCGACAGCGCCGGCCTGCGCGAGATGGCTCTCGGCGTGGCGGTCTTTCACCGCCCGGCCGACCAGTTCGACCCGCGAAGTGACTCCATCGTGCGTGTCGAGGCGCGCCGGCTGCGCCAGAAGCTCGCGACCTACTACGCTGCCGAAGGGCGCGAGGCTCGGCTCGAATTCCGGCTGCCGGTGGGCAGCTACGCCTTGCAGCTGCTGCCGCGCGCGCCGGCCACCGCGCCCCGGACCGCGGCGCTGGAGCGGGTCAGCCTCGGCCGCGCGGCCTTAGGGCAGGGCAGCTTGGACGGCTGCCAGCGCGCCCTGCAACTGGCCGCCGAAGCGCTGGCCATGCAGCCCGATCTCGGCCCAGCGCAGGCGCTCGAGGCCGCCGCCCTGGTGTGGAGCGTCGGCCTGACAGCCCTGCCCGCCCCCGGCGCGATGCCGGCCGCCCGCCAGGCCGGCGAGCAGGCCTTGGCCGACCCCGCGTTGACCGCGGCCGAACGTGCAGAGGTCCATGGCCTGCTGGCCACGGTGGCCTTCAGCCATGACCGCCATTGGCCCGAAGCCCTGGCCCAGGTACGGCGCGCGCTGGCGCTGGCGCCATCGGCCGGCCTGCATGCCCGCGAGGGCTGGATGCAGATGTTTGCCGGCCGCTTCGACGCGGCCCGCGCTGCCTACGCCGCCGCGCGCACCCTTGATCCCGTCTCTCTGCACTTTCGCGCCCACGAAGGGCTGATCGAGCTGTACGCGCGGCGCTACGACGTGGCCGGCCGCGTGTTCGACGACGTCCTCAGCGTGTCGCCCGGCCAAGTCATCGCCCAGTCGCTGGACGCCGCCCTGCACCTCTACGCCGGCCGAACGGCCGCCGGCCTGCGGGCCTATCGGGCCCTGGAGGAGAAGCTGCCCGCGTTGAGCATCGGCCTGTGCGGTATCGCCCAGGCGCTGGCCTTGGCTGGCGAGACGGCAGCCCCCGAACAGGCCTGCGCCGAGCTGCTGGCGCGCTTCGAAGCCGGCCGCGCGCCGCCCTACCAGCTCGCGATGGTCAGAGCCAGGCTGGGCGACGCAGCGGGCACCTTGCACTGGCTGGCCCGCGCGGCCGAGCTGCATGACTTCAACTTCGTCTGTGCCGGCGTGGACCCGGCCTTCGACGCGCTGCGCACCGATGCCGGCTTTGCCGCGCTGCTGACCGACGCCGGCATCGTCGTCAGCGCTTCATGACGGGATTGCGCCGCCAGGCCTCGTGGCTGTCCTCGACGAGGCGGCCCGGGTTCATCGCCGCCAGATACCGCTTGAGCAGGGCATCGAACTCCGGCAGTCGCGCCAGGCAGGCACTGCGGCGCGACCAGCCGACGTAGTTCAGCGCCTCTGCGATCGGCGGCTTGAGCGCCTTGAACCGGGCCTCGCTGCCGCTGGAGATCAGGTGCGACAGCGCCGGGTAGTGCGGCGAGATGAAGTAGTCGATGCGGCCGGCGTCGAGCTTGAGGAAGTTCTCCTTGATGCCCGGGCCCACCTCGACCGTCAGGTTCGCCTCGACGTACTCGTCCAGCCCGTCGCCGAAGCGCGTACCGTGCGTGACGCCGCCGCGCAGGCCGCGCAGGTCTTCGCGCTTGGTGAACTTGAGGTTCTGGTCGGCGCGGATGAAGACCGAGCTCGGGTTGGTGAAGATGGGCGTGTCGGCGAAGGCCAGATAGTCCTCGCGCTCGGCATTGCGCTTGAGCTCGGTGATGATGTCCACGTCGCCGAAGCGCGCGTTCTGCAGTACGCGCACGAACGGCCCGACGTAGCGCAGTTCATAGGGCAGCTTCATGACCTGCAGCACGGCCAGCACGACGTCGACGCTGGCGCCGCGCAGTGTCAGCCCGTCGTACCACGCATAGGGCGGGTACTCCGGGTCGGCCGTCACGACCACCTTCTGGCAGCCCCCCTGGGCCAGAGCCAGGCTGCTTGCGGCAAGCAGCACACCGGTCAGCCAACTGCGCTTCATCTTCGTGCCTCCCCAGGCTGCGGCTCGTGGGCCGCGCCCTATCATGCCCGCATGAGTTTCCCCGTCAATCCGCGGCTCGACAGGCTGCACCCCTACCCCTTCGAGCGCCTGCGCGAGCTGACCGCGGGCATCACGCCCAATCCCGCGCTCGCGCCCATTTCCCTGGGTATCGGCGAGCCCCGCCACGCGGCGCCGGCCCTGATCGCCGAGGCCATCAACGGCGCGATGAAGAGCCTGGCGGCCTACCCGGCCACGGCAGGCACGCCGGCGTTGCGCGAGGCAATCTCGGCCTGGATCTCGCGCCGCTACGGCCTGACGCTGGACCCGGCCACGCAGGTCCTGCCCGTCAACGGCTCGCGCGAGGCGCTGTTCGCCATCGCGCAGACCGTCATCGACGCCAGCCGTCCGGGGGCCATCGTGGTCTGCCCCAATCCCTTCTATCAGATCTACGAGGGCGCGGCCCTGCTGGCGGGCGCCGAGGTGGCCTATGCCAATTCCGACCCGGCGCGCAATTTCGCGGTGGACTGGACGCAGATCGACGCCGCCACCTGGGCGCGCACCCAGCTGCTCTACGTCTGCTCACCCGGCAACCCGAGCGGCGCCGTGATGCCGCTGTCGGAATGGCAGGCACTGTTCGAGCTGAGCGACCGGCACGGCTTCGTCATCGCGTCGGACGAGTGCTACTCGGAGATCTATTTCCGTGACGAGGCGCCCCTCGGTGGCCTGGAGGCCGCGGCCAGGCTCGGCCGGCACGACTTCCGCAACCTGATCGCCTTCACGTCGCTGTCCAAGCGCTCCAACGTGCCGGGGCTGCGCTCCGGCTTCGTCGCCGGCGACGCGGCGCTGCTGAAGAAGTTCCTGCTCTACCGCACCTACCACGGCAGCGCGATGAGCCCCATCGTGCAGGCCGCCAGCATCGCGGCCTGGGGTGACGAGGCCCACGTCATCGAGAACCGGGCGCGCTACCGGCACAAGTTCGCCGACGTGACGCCGCTGCTGGCGGACGTTCTGGACGTGGCCCTGCCCGACGCCGGCTTCTACCTCTGGGCGGGTGTTCCAGGTGGTAACGACGTGGCCTTCGCCCAGGGCCTGCTCGCTCAATACAATCTCTCCGTCCTGCCGGGCAGCCTGCTGGCCCGCGAGGCGCACGGCAGCAACCCCGGCGCCGGGCGCGTCCGCCTGGCCCTGGTGGCCGACGAGGCCGAATGCCTTGAAGCCGCCCGCCGCATCGTCTCCTTCACCCAAGCTCTTCCATGAACACCGCTGAACTGCAAAGCCTGATCGACCTCGCCTGGGACAACCGCGCCGCGCTGGACCCGACCAATGCGCCCGAACTGCGCCAGGCGGTGGAGCAAGTCATCGCCGAGCTGGACGCCGGCCGCCTGCGCGTGGCCACCCGCGAAAGCGTGGGCCAGTGGACGGTGCACCAGTGGGTCAAGAAGGCCGTGCTGCTGTCCTTCCGCCTGAACGACAACCGCATCATGGGCGACAAGGAACTTACGTTCTTCGACAAGGTGCCGACGAAGTACGCCGGCTGGAGCGACGAACAACTGCGCGCCAGCGGCGTGCGCATCGTGCCTCCAGCCGTGGCGCGCCGCGGCAGCTTCCAGGCGAAGAACGTGGTGCTGATGCCCAGCTACGTGAACATCGGCGCCTACGTGGACGAAGGCGCCATGGTGGACACCTGGGCCACCGTCGGCTCCTGCGCGCAGATCGGCAAGAACGTGCACCTGAGCGGCGGGGTCGGCATCGGCGGCGTACTGGAACCGCTGCAGGCCAACCCGACCATCATCGAAGACAACTGTTTCATCGGCGCTCGCTCCGAGGTCGTCGAGGGCGTCATCGTCGAGGAGAACTCGGTCATCTCCATGGGCGTGTACATCGGCCAGAGCACGCCGATCTACGACCGCGCCACCGACACCGTCAGCTATGGCCGCATCCCGGCCGGTTCCGTCGTCATCTCGGGCTCGCTGCCCAAGGACGGCGGCCGCTACTCGCTGTACGCGGCCATCATCGTGAAGCGCGTCGACGCCCAGACGCGCTCCAAGACCAGCATCAACGAACTGCTGCGGGCCTGAGGACTCCAGCCGTGCGCAGCCTGATCCAACCCAAGCGGGCCGAGCGCCGGGCCGCTCCCAAGCCGGCCCGCATCCCCTCGGGGGATCGGCCGATGTACTCATCGGACGAGGGGCAGACATGAGCAGCCCTGGCGCCGGCAACATGGAGCGCATCCTGCGGCTGATGGCCGACAAGGGTGCGTCGGACTGCTATCTGTCGGCCAACATGCCGGTGCTGATCCGCATCAACGGACAGACGGTGCAGCTGTCCGACCAGCTGCTGACGCCGCCGCAGCCGCGCCAGCTCATCGCCGAGGTCATCGACCCGGCCTCGCTGGCCGAGTTGGACAACAGCGGCGAGCTGAACATGGCCGTGTCGGTGCGCGGCGTGGGGAGCTTTCGGCTGTCGGGCTTTCGCCAGCGCGGCTCGATCGCCGGTGTGTTTCGGCACATCCCGCACGAAATCCCGACGCTGGACAGCCTGCAGCTGCCCGCCGTGCTGGGCACGATGATCAAGGAAAAGCGCGGCCTCATCCTGATGGTGGGCGCCACCGGCACCGGCAAGAGCACGACGCTCGCGTCCATGCTGGAGCTGCGCAACCAGACGATGACCGGGCACATCCTCACCATCGAGGACCCGATCGAATACCTGTTCAGCAACAAGCGCTCGGTCGTCAACCAGCGCGAGATCGGCCGCGACACGGCCTCGCTGCAGATCGCGCTGAAGAACGCGCTGCGCCAGGCGCCGGACTGCATCCTGATCGGTGAAATTCGCGACCGCGACACGATGACGGCGGCCATCAGCTACGCGCTGTCCGGCCACCTGGTGCTGGCCACGCTGCACGGCAACAACACCTACCACGCGCTGAACCGCATCCTGTCCTTCTACACACCCGAGTCCCGCCCGGCGCTGCTGAACGACCTGGCGGCCGGCCTGAAGGCCATCGTGTCGCAGCGCCTCGTGCGCGCCACCGCGGGTGGCCGTGTGCCGGTCGTGGAAATCCTGTTCAACACCAAGCTGACGGCCGAGTTGATCGAGCAAGGCGACTTCGCCGGCGTGAAAGAGGCGATGGAGAAGTCCATCGCCGAGGGCTCGCAGACCTACGAAGAGCATTTCGCCAAGCTCATCACCGACGGCGTCATCACCCGCGAGGAAGGCCTGGCCTTCGCCGACTCGCCCACCAACCTGTTGTGGCGGCTGCAGAACGAGGCGCCCGGCGCGCGCCTCACGAACACGCCGCGCAAGGAAGAAAAAGCTGGCGACGACGCCAGCTTCACCGAAATCACGCTCGACGTGCGAACCCCTTGAATCTCATCACCTGCATCGAAACCGCCACTGCCCGCTTGAACCAAGCGGGTTTGTTTTTTGGCCACGGCACGACGAACGCCTTTGACGAAGCCGCCTGGCTGGCGCTGTGGCGCCTGGGCCTGCCGCTGGATGCGCTGGATGAGCACGCCGAGCGTGAGCTGAGCGATGCCGAACTGGCCGCCATCGACGCGATGGTGCAGCAGCGCATCGCCACGCGCAAGCCCGCCGCCTACCTGACCGGCGAGGCCTGGCTGCAGGGCGTGCCCTTCACCATCGACGAGCGCGCCATCGTGCCGCGCAGCTTCATCGCCGAGCTGATCGCCGACGCGAGCATCGACCCCTGGCTGAACCCGGCCAGCCGCCGCGTGCTGGACCTGTGCACCGGCAACGGCAGCTTGGCCGTGCTGGCGGCGATGGCCTGGCCGGACGTTGAAGTCGACGCGCTGGACATCGACGCCAACGCCCTCGAAGTCGCGAAGCTGAACATCGAGCGCCACAACCTGGCGCTGCGCATCCGGCTGTTGCAAGGCGACGGTCTGGCCGGCGCCCAGGGCCCGTACGACCTGATCCTCTGCAACCCGCCCTACGTCAACAGCACGAGCATGGCCGCCCTGCCGGCCGAGTACCTGGCCGAGCCCGAACTGGCCCTGGCCGGTGGCAGCGACGGCATGGACTTCATCCGCGAGCTGCTGCGCGCTGCACCCACCGCGCTGAACGACGACGGCGTGCTCGTGCTGGAGATCGGCAACGAGCGCGAGAACTTCGAGGCCGCCTTCCCGACCCTCGAAGTCGTCTGGCTCGAAACCTCGGCCGGCGACGATCAAGTCCTCCTGGTCGCCAAGGAGGCCCTGCAATGATCACGCTGCGCGACATCACGCTGCGCCGCGGCGTCAAGGTGGTGCTGGACAACGCGTCCGCGACGCTGCAGCCTGGCGAAAAAATCGGACTCGTCGGACGCAACGGTGCCGGCAAGTCCAGCCTGTTCGCGCTGCTGACGCACCGCCTGGGCAACGACAAAGGCGAAGTCGAGGTGCCCAAGCACTGGCGCCGCTCAGAGGTGGCCCAGAACATGCCCGAGACCGAGGACGGCGCCACCGACTACGTGCTGGAAGGCGACCTCGGCCTGATGGCGGCACGCGCCGCGCTGGAAGCCGCCGAGGCCGCCAACGACGGCCACGCGATGGCCGACGCCCACGCGCTGCTGGCCGACGCCGGCGCCTTCGACGCCCGCTCGCGTGCCCAGGCGCTGCTGATGGGCCTGGGCTTCAAGACCGTGCAGCTCGATGCACCGGTCAACAGCTTCTCCGGCGGCTGGCGCATGCGCCTGCAACTGGCCCGCGCGCTGATGTGCCCGGCCGAGCTGATGCTGCTGGACGAGCCCACCAACCACTTGGACCTGGACGCCCTGGTCTGGCTGGAAGCCTGGCTGCAACGCTACGACGGCACGCTGATCATCATCAGCCATGACCGCGAATTCCTCGACGCGATCACCAAGGTCACGCTGCATCTGGACGAAGGCAAGCTGGTGCGCTACGGCGGCAACTACACCAGCTTCGAGACCCAGCGCGCCGAGCGCATGGTCTTGCAGCAGGCCGCCTTCTCCAAGCAGCAGGACCGCGTGGCCCACCTGCAGAAGTTCATCGACCGGTTCAAGGCCAAGGCCAGCAAGGCCAAGCAGGCGCAAAGCCGCGTGAAGGCGCTGGAGCGCATGGAAAGGCTGGCGCCGGTGCTGGCGTCGGCCGACTTCAACTTCGAGTTCCGCGAGCCGCTGAACCTGCCCAACCCGATGCTGATGTTCGACGAGATGTCGGCGGGCTACGGCACCACCACCATCGTGCGCAACGTCGACCGCTCCGTGCTGGCCGGCCAGCGCATCGGCATCCTCGGCGCCAACGGCCAGGGCAAGTCCACGCTCGTGAAGACGATTGCCGGCACTCAAGCCCCGCTGGCCGGCCAGCTGACGCAAGGCAAGGGCCTGTCCATCGGCTACTTCGCCCAGCAGGAACTGGACGTGCTGCGCCTGGACGAAGGCCCGCTGGAGCACATGGTGAGGCTCGCACGCGAAGTGGGCCCGGCCGGAAGAGAGCAGGAGCTGCGCGATTTCCTCGGCCAGTTCCGCTTCACCGGCGACATGGTCAACCAGCAGGTCGGCAGCCTGTCCGGCGGCGAGAAGGCGCGGCTGGTGCTGGCGATGCTCGTGTGGCAGCGCCCCAACCTGCTGCTGCTGGACGAGCCGACCAACCACCTGGACCTGAACACCCGGGAGGCGCTGTCGATGGCGCTCAACGAGTTCGAGGGCACCGTCATGCTGGTCAGCCATGACCGCGCGCTGCTGCGCGAGGTCTGCGACGAGTTCTGGCTGGTGGCCGACGGCGTCGTCAAGCCCTTTGACGGCGATCTGGACGACTACCAGCGCTGGCTGCTCGACCAGAGCAAGGAGGCCGCACGCGCGGCCAAGAAGCAACCGGCCGCGGCACCTGCACCCGTGGCCGCCGCCCCCGCGCCGCGCGAGGACCGCAAGGTCTCAGGCCAGGCCCCGCGCCAAGCTGGCCGAGCAGACACGCCCGCTGCGCAAGGAGATGGAGCAGATCGACAAGCGCCTGCACGCGCTCGCCGAGGAGCGCAAGGGGATCGAGGCCCAGCTTGCCGAAGGCGCGGCCGCCTCGGCCATTGCCGAGATGGGCAAGCGGCTGAAGGCGATCAGCGACCAGCTCGAAGCCGACGAGATGCGTTGGCTGGAACTGGGCGAGCAGATCCAGGCGCTGAACTGAATCTCAGCTGAGCAGCACGGCGGCCAGCGCCAGCGCGCCCGGCAGCGCCTGCACGAACAGGATCTTCCTGGACGCCGTGGCCGCGCCGAACAGGCCGGCCACGACGACGCAGCCCAGGAAGAACACCAGCCAGGGCTTGCCCGCGCCGGCGGCGCCCAGCGTCAGCCCGTAGACGAGGCCTGCCACCAGGAAGCCGTTGTAGAGCCCCTGGTTGGCCGCCAACGCCTTGCTGCGCTCGGCGAAATCCTTGTCCAGCCCGAAGGCCTTGCGGCCCAACGGCTTGGTCCAGAAGAACATCTCCAGCACCAGGAAGTACAGGTGCAGCAGCGCCACCAGGGCGGCCAGCACGATTGCGACCATCTGCATCGTCTCTCTCCTCGTCGTTGTTCGATTGGGGGTGGCGCATCCTCGCAGATGGGTCTAGCGTCATGTGTCGCTCAAAAGACGGCATCGAGGAAGGCGTCGAAAGACCATTTAACTTGTGTGCAATTAAATTGCGTCATATATTAACAGCCATGGCACGCAGCAAGACCCCCAACACCACCACCGATCCCCGCGGTGAATGGCTGCAGTTGGACCGCCAGCTCTGCTTTGCGCTGTACAGCAGCTCCCTGGCCATGACCAAGATCTACAAACCCCTGCTGGCGCCGCTGGGCCTGACCTATCCGCAATACCTGGTCATGCTGGTGCTGTGGGAGGGCGAGGGTCCCAGCCATCACCTGAGTGTTGGGCAGCTCGGCCAACGCCTGTCGCTGGACTCCGGCACGCTGACGCCGCTGCTCAAGCGCCTTGAGGCACTGGGCCACATCGAGCGCCGCCGCGCCAGCGACGACGAGCGCCGCGTCGACATCTTCCTCACAGCCCAGGGCCGTCAACTGCGCGAGCTGGCGCTGGACATCCCCGGCCACCTCGCCTGCGCCAGCGCCTGCGAGCTGGACGAGGTCATCGCGCTGACGCAGCGGCTCACGCAGCTGCGCCAGCAACTCAACCGGGCTGCCGACGCGGCTGCCTGACTTCTTTCCCACCCACCACCCACCCAGGAGCCACCATGGCCATCGAAAAAGCCCTCTACACCGCCACCGCCACTGCCACCGGTGGCCGCGCCGGCACCGCCAAGTCGTCGGACGGCGCGCTGGACGCCGTGCTGACCACGCCCAAGCAACTGGGCGGCGACGGCGCCCCCGGCACCAACCCCGAGCAGCTGTTCGCGGCCGGCTATTCCGCCTGCTTCATCGGCGCGATGAAGGCCGTGTCGGCCCGCCAGAAGCTCAGCCTGCCCGCCGAGGTGTCGATCACGACGGACGTGGCCATCGGCCCGCACGCCAACAAGCCGGGCGCCTTCGGCATCCAGGTCGACATGAAGATCTCGGTGCCGGGCATGGAGCGCGGCGCGCTGGAAAAGCTTGTCGAAACGGCCCATGAAGTCTGCCCATACTCGAACGCCACGCGCGGCAATGTCGACGTGACGCTGACCGTCGTCTGATCCTCAGCGCCATGTAGCGCCATTCGTGACATCCGTCACGACGGCGTCACGCTGGCCAGCCAGCATCGCGGGTTTTCCAACCACTCCGGAGATCCGCGATGCGCCCCTTCCTTCCCACCGTGCTTGCCAGCGCCCTGCTGGCCCTCGCCGCCCAATCCCGCGCGGCCGAGCCGGTGCTGATCGGCATGGGCAACCTCAGCGGTTCGCTGAGTGACCTCTCCGGCCTGAACTATTCGCTGGAAAGTGGCCTCGCGGCCAATCTGCTGGGCGGCATGGGCTCCGGCCTGGCCTGGGCTGGCGGCAACACCTTCCTGGCCCTGCCCGACCGCGGCCCCAATGCCAACGACTGGGGCGCACCGCAGCTGGACAATACGACCTCCTTCATCGCCCGCTTCCAGACGGTGCAGCTCAGCCTGACGGCCAACGCCGCAGGCTCCGCCCTGCCCTACACGCTGACGCCCACGCTGCAGGCCACGACGCTGCTGTCCAGCACGACCGCGCTGAACTACGGCCCCAAGGCACCGACACTCGCCGGCATCGTCGACAGCAGCACGCTCACGGCGGGCAGCAAGAACTACTTCACGGGCCGCTCCGACAACTTCGCCGCCGGCCTGTCGACCAACCCGGCCAACGCGCGCCTGGACCCCGAAGGCATCCGCGTCTCCAACGACGGCAAGAGCGTCTTCATCTCCGACGAGTACGGCCCCTACGTCTACCAGTTCGACCGCGCGACCGGTGAGCGCCTGCGCACCTACAGCCTGCCGAGCAGCTTCGCCGTGAGCAACCTCAGCTCGTCCGGCGCTGCCGAGATCTCCGGCAACACGACGGGCCGCGTCGCCAACAAGGGCATGGAAGGCCTGGCCATCTCGCCTGACGGCAAGACGCTGTTCGGCTTCGTGCAAAGCCCGCTGGCCCAGGACGGCGGCGACGGTGGCCGCTACAACCGCATCGTCAAGATCGACGTCGCGACCGGCGCCGTCAGCCAGTTCGCCTTCGACAACCAGATCGCCGGCAAGGCCTACAACAGCAGCGAACTGCTGGCGCTGAATGACCACGAGCTCATCGTGCTGGAGCGTGACGGCAAGGGGATGGGCGACGGCTCCAAGGCGGCCGTGAAGCAGCTCATCAAGCTTGACCTGACGGGCGCCGCGGAAGTCAGCGGCATCGCCGACCTGCGCACGCAGCCCGGCACGGCCATCGTCGGCACGCGCTTCCTCGACATCAAGGCCGCGCTGAACGCCGCTGGCATCTCCGACGCGCTGATCCCGGCCAAGCTCGAAGGCATCGCCTTCGGCGAGGACGTCGTCGTGGGCGGCAAGACGATGCACACGCTCTATCTGGCCAACGACAACGACTTCCTGGCCACGATCACCCCGAACGGCGGCAGCACCCCGGTGGCCTACGGCAACCAGTTCTACGTCTTCGCCTTCGAAGGCAATCTGGTCAACCAGACCATCGCTGCCGTGCCGGAACCCAGCCAGTACGCGCTGCTGCTGGGCGGCCTGGGCCTGGTCGGCTTCTTGGCCCGCCGCCGCAGCCGTTGAGGCTCAGTTGCCCAGCAAGGCCAGGATCAATTCGATCCTGGCCTTGACCGGGCTCAGCGCCCCTGCGCTTGGCAGCAGGCCGGGCAAGTCCATCACCGGGCCGGCATCGCAGCGCGTGCTGCGCCAGACTTTCACGCCGCTGGCCTGGGCATCACGAAGCGCGGCGTCCAGTGCTGCGCTGAGCGTGCCGTTGCCGGTGCCTGCCGCGATCATCCCGTCAACGCCCGCCGCCCCCAGCACCTGCACGACGGTGCCGTCTGCGCCGGCATGGTTCATGACGATCTCTACCCGCGGCCAGCGCTCGGCCGGCCGGGCAATGCGCGCCAGGCCCAGCGCCTCGCCGGCAGGCCAGCGCCCGAGCTGGCGCACGACGCCCTCCTCCACCCGCGCCACCAACGCACCGTCCACCGACTCGAAGGCATCGACGCGGTAGCTGTGGGTCTTGCGCACCTGGGTCGCATCATGCACGCGGCCGGCGAACGCCACGACGACACCCGCCGCGCCCGGCGTCGCCGCCACCTGTACAGCGTCGTAGAGGTTCTGCGGTCCGTCCGGCGCCAGCGCCGTCGCCGGGCGCATCGCCGCCGTCAGCACGACAGGTTTGGCGGGCGCAAGCACCCGCTGCAGGAAGTAGGCCGTCTCCTCCAGCGTGTCGGTGCCGTGCGTGATGACGATGCCGCCGACCTCGGGCCGCGCGAGATGCTCGTGCACGGCATTCGCCAGACGCTGCCAGGTGCGGAAATCCATGTCCTTGCTGTCGAGCTGGGCGACCTGGTGCGCTTCCAGCCGACGCGTCGACAGGGCCGGCACGGCGGCCAGCAAATCCTCGACGCGCAGTTGCGCAGCCGTGTAGCCAACACCATCGCTGGCCGTTTTGGCGGTTCCGGCAATCGTGCCGCCGGTTCCCAGAATGACGATCAGATCGGCTGAAATTTGCAATTTCGTAGATTCCTGGATGAAAATACAGGCGCTGGACAAATTTCCAGCTGTCGACAAAAGGCCGCCCCGTGCAAGACCAACCCAAGCTTACCGCCCGCCAGCAGCAGATCTTCGACCTGGTCCGCCACGCGATCGAAAGCACCGGGGCTCCGCCCACACGCGCCGAGATCGCAGCCGAGCTCGGTTTCAAGTCCGCCAACGCGGCCGAGGAACATCTGCAGGCCCTGGCCCGCAAAGGCATGCTGGAACTCGTCGGCGGCACCTCGCGCGGCATCCGCTTGAAGTCCGACACCCTGAGCGCCGTCAACCGCGCTCGCCAGTTCAGCCTGCCGATTCCCAGTCTGGCGCAACTGACACTGCCGCTGATCGGCCGCGTGGCCGCCGGCGCCCCCATCCTCGCGCAGGAACACATCGAACAAACCTACACGGTCGAGACTGGCCTGTTTGCCAAGAAGCCCGACTACCTGCTCAAGGTCAAGGGCATGAGCATGAAGGACATCGGCATCCTCGACGGCGACCTGCTCGCCGTGCAGTCCGCCAGCGAGGCCCGCAACGGCCAGATCATCGTCGCCCGGGTCGGCGAGGAGGTGACCGTGAAGCGTTTCAAGCGCGGCCCCCAGGGCATCGAACTGCTACCCGAGAACGCCGATTTCGAACCCATCCGCGTCGATGAGAGCAGCGAGCACTTCAGCGTCGAAGGCCTGGCCGTCGGCCTGATCCGCGGGCAAGGGTTCAACTGATGTGGACGGGGGTTCAATTCCCCCGGGCTCACTTGAATGAAAAAAGGCCCGTGTCACCGACACGGGCCTTTTCGTTTGGATGGTGGAGCCGGGGGGAATTGAACCCCCGTCCGTCAGCCATCACCGGGCAGATCTACATGCTTAGCCGGCTGATTTGAATCTCACGGTCAACTCGCGCAGTGGCACGCTAGCTTTCCCGCCAGTCACTTGATCTCACGCCCCACCGAGTGACCCGGTGCGACGCCAGCCGATGTGAGTGACTTCTCAGCCTTGCCCCTTGCGAGGTTCAGCCCGGCCCATCGGCCTGCCGTTGAGAAGCTCATCCGCAATTAAGCGGCGAGTGCGAACGTAGAGTCGTTTGCAGTTACTTTGTTTCCAGTGGTTTTACGAGCGGACTGGTGCTCGGCATGCCCTACTCCGGATCCGCACCCACGTCGAAACCAGGTCGGCCCCAGAACGGCGTAGTTTAGGCCAGTCCCAGCTTCTTCAAGAGGTCGCCGGGTGCCGACAGTTCAAGATCCGCTCCCCAGTGGGCAAATTCGCCGCTGTGCCCCAGATAGCCCCAGGCGGCGGCGGCAGTCGCCATGCCGGCGGCGCGGCCGGCGAGGATGTCACGCTCATCGTCGCCAACGTAGAGGCAGGCTCCGGGTTGCATGCCGAGCCGGCGCGCCGCTTCGAGCAGCGGCGCGGGATGCGGCTTGGTGTGGCCGGTGGTGTCGCCACCGACGACCGTGCCGGCGCGCAGGCCCAGGGCGGCCGTTAGCGGTAGCGCGAAACGCTCGGCCTTGTTCGTCACGATGCCCCACGCGATGCCCGCCGAGACTAGGCCCGCGAGCTCGGCCTCGATGCCGCCGAAGGGCAAGGTGCTGTCGTACATCAGCCCTTCGTAGCGGTCCAGGAATTCGCTTTTCAGATCGTCGTAAGTCGGCTCGCCGGGTGCGACACCGAAGGCTTGCGCGAGCATGCCGCGCGCGCCGGAGCCGCCGTGCGGGCGGTACTGCGCCAGCGCAAGAGGCGCGAGGCCACGTTCGGCACGCATCGCATTGGCCGCACGTGCGAGATCCGCGGCGCTGTCGATCAGTGTGCCGTCCAGGTCGAACAGCACCGCACGCAAATGCACCCAGCGCGCGTCAAGCAGGCTCATAGCGGGCGGCGGCAGGCCATCAGGTAGTTGACGTCGGTATCGCTGCCGAGGCTGTAGCGCTGCGTCAATGGGTTGTAGGTCAGGCCTCGGCTGGCCCGGGCCTCCAGCCCCGCGTCGCGGCAGAACTGCGCCAGCTCCGACGGCCGCAGGAAGCGCGCGTATTCGTGCGTGCCCTTGGGCAGCATGTTCATCACGTACTCGGCGCCGACGATGGCCAGCAGGAAGGCCTTGGCATTGCGGTTCAGCGTCGACAGGAATACCCAGCCGCCGGGCTTGACCAGCGCGGCACAAGCGCGCACGACCGAGGCCGGGTCGGGCACGTGCTCCAGCATCTCCATGCAGGTGACAACATCGAAGCCCGCCGGTTGCTCGTCAGCCAGGGCTTCGACGGCGATCTCGCGGTATTCGACGCCCTCGGTGCCAGCCTCCATCGCATGCAGTTCGGCCACGCGCAGCGGCTTGGTCGACAGATCGATGCCCAGCACCTGGGCACCTACTCGCGCCATGGAGTCGCTCAGGATGCCGCCGCCGCAGCCGACGTCGAGCACGCGCTTGCCCGCCAGCGGGCAGAGTTGCTGGATCCAGCCCAGGCGCAGCGGGTTGATCTGGTGCAGCGGCTTGAAATCGCTCTCGGGATCCCACCAACGGTGGGCCAGCTCGCCGAATTTGGCGAGCTCTTGCGGGTCGGCATTGATCGTCATGACGTCCTGGAATTGAAAAAGCCCCGACGGCAGGCCGGCGGGGCTTTGAGCAAAGGCGCCCGAAGGCGCCTCGACTTACTTGTTGCGCGTACCGACGACTTCGATCTCGGTGCGGCGGTTCTTGGCGCGGCCTTCGGCAGTCTTGTTGTCGGCCACGGGCTGCTTTTCGCCCTTGCCTTCGGTGTAGACGCGGTTCGGCTCGACGCCCTTGCTCACCAGATAGGCCTTGACGGCTTCCGAGCGGCGGATCGACAGCTTCTGGTTGTACTCATCGCTGCCCACCGAGTCGGTGTGACCCACGGCGATGATGACTTCCAGGTTGATGCCCTTGGTCTTGCTGACCAGGTCATCCAGCTTGGCAGTCGCTTCAGGCTTCAGCGTCGACTTGTCGAAATCGAAGAAGGCGTCGGCAGCGAAGGTGACCTTCTCGCTGACCGGGGCCGGAGGCGGCGGGGGAACGGGCTTCGGAGGCTGGGGAGCCGGGGCCGGAGGCGGGGGAGCGACCGGCTTCGGCTGTTCGACCTTGGGTGCCGGCTTGATTTCGCCGTCGCAGCCCTTGGCAGCGGTGGCAGGCGTCCAGAAGTTGTCACGCCAGCAGTATTCGTTGGTGCCGTTCTTCCAGACGGTACCGTCGGTTGCGCGCCAGTTGTCAATGACCTGGGCCGATGCGCTCGATGCAGCAACGGCGACAGCGGCCACCGCAAACAGCGACGCCACACGATTCAATTTCTTCATGATTCTCCTCTCAAGGAATGCCGCAGTTGCCCTGCGAGAGTCAGTACTCAAACCTCTAACCACAGGAGAGACTTTAGGGTTTCTCCTAGGGACTCGACGATTGTGCCATGGGGGCACCGAGACGGACGCATTGTGGCGGCCTACGTTCATGGGCATGGTGACGATGTTGCGCTGCTGCTACATGGAGGCAGGCCGCTTAGAATTCGCGCCTTTCACCTACCTCTGAGGACGCCGCGTGCGTGTAGCGCTGCGTAATCCCGCCGCATGACCCAGTTCGCCAAGGAAACCCTGCCGATCAGCCTCGAGGAGGAGATGCGCCGCTCTTACCTCGACTACGCGATGAGCGTGATCGTCGGCCGCGCCCTGCCCGATGCCCGAGACGGCCTGAAGCCCGTGCATCGCCGCGTGTTGTACGCCATGAACGAGATGGGCAACACCTACAACGCCAAGTACCGCAAGAGTGCGCAGGCCGTGGGTGAGACCATGGGTAAGTACCACCCCCATGGGGACTCGGCCATTTACGACACCATCGTCCGCATGGCGCAGCCGTTCAGCCTGCGCCACATGCTGATCGACGGGCAGGGCAATTTCGGTTCCATCGACGGCGATAACGCCGCCGCTATGCGATACACCGAAATTCGCCTCGACAAAATCGCGCACGAAATGCTGGCCGACATCGACAAGGAAACCGTCGATTTCGGACCCAACTATGACGGCAGCCATAAAGAGCCGCTGGTGCTGCCCACGCGTTTGCCAAATCTGCTGGTGAATGGCTCGTCGGGTATTGCCGTGGGTATGGCCACGAATATCCCGCCGCACAACCTCAATGAAGTTGTCGACGCCTGCCTGTTTGCGCTGAAGAACCCGGAGTGCACGGTCGACGAGCTGATGGAGATCATCCCGGCGCCCGACTTCCCCACCGCCGGCATCATCTACGGCCTGGCGGGCGTGCGCGACGGCTACCGCACCGGGCGTGGGCGCATCGTCATGCGCGCCAAGGTGCACTTCGAGGACATCGACAAGGGCGCGCGCCAGTCGATCATCGTTGACGAGATCCCCTACCAGGTCAACAAGAAGACGCTGCTCGAGCGCATCGCCGAGCTGGTGCACGAGAAGAAGATCGAGGGCATCAGCCACATCCAGGACGAGTCCGACAAGTCCGGCATGCGGGTTGTCATCGAGCTCAAGCGCGGCGAGGTGCCGGAGGTTGTGCTGAACAACCTCTACAAACAGACGCAGCTGCAAGACAGCTTCGGCATGAACATGGTGGCCCTCATCGATGGCCAGCCCAAGCTCTGCAATCTGCGCGACATGGTCGTCGTGTTCCTGGAGCACCGCCGCGAGGTAGTCACCCGCCGCACGATCTTCGAGCTGCGCAAGGCCCGCGAGCGCGGCCATGTGCTGGAAGGCCTGGCGGTGGCGCTGGCCAACATCGACGAGTTCATCGAGACCATCAAGACCTCGCCGACCCCGCCCGTGGCCAAGTCCGCGCTGATGGCCAAGAGCTGGGATTCGTCGCTGGTGCGAGAGATGCTGTCGCGCACCGAGACGCTGTCGGCCGGCGGCCCCGCCGCCTATCGCCCGGAAGGCCTGGAGCCCGAGTTCGGCATGCAGGCCGACGGCCTCTATCGCCTGTCCGACTCGCAGGCCAGCGAGATCCTGCAGATGCGCCTGCAGCGCCTGACCGGACTGGAGCAGGACAAGATCGTCGGCGAGTACAAGGACGTGATGGCGGAGATCGCCGACCTGCTGAACATCCTGGCCACTCCGGCGCGGGTGACGTCCATCATCAGCGACGAGCTGATCCAGTTGAAGACCGAGTTTGGCCAGACCAAGCTCGGCGCTCGCCGCAGCGTCATCGAGCACAACGCACAGGAACTCGGCACCGAAGATCTGATCACGCCGACCGACATGGTCGTGACGCTGTCGCACACCGGCTACATCAAGAGCCAGGCGCTGAGTGAATACCGCGCGCAAAAGCGCGGCGGCCGCGGCAAGCAGGCCACCCAGACCAAGGACGACGACTGGGTCGACCAGCTCTTCATCGCCAACACGCACGACTGGCTGCTGTGCTTCTCCGACCGCGGCCGCGTCTACTGGCTCAAGGTCTGGGAAGTGCCGCAGGGTTCGCGCAACTCGCGCGGCAAGCCCATCGTCAACATGTTCCCGCTGCAGGCCGGGGAGAAGATCACCGTCGTGCTGGCGCTGACCGGCGAGTTCCGCACCTTCCCTGAAGATCACTTCATCTTCATGGCCACGGCCATGGGCACGGTCAAGAAGACATCCCTCAAGGACTTCAGCAACCCGCGCAAGGCCGGCATCATCTCCGTCGACCTGGACGAAGGCGACCACCTGATCGGCGCGGCGCTGACCGATGGCCGTCACGACGTGATGCTGTTCAGCGACGGTGGCAAGGCCGTGCGCTTCGACGAGGACGACGTGCGCCCGATGGGCCGCACCGCCCGCGGCGTGCGCGGCATGATGCTGGAACCCGACCAGCGCCTCATCGCGATGCTGGTGGCCGAGGACGAGACGCAGAGCGTGCTGACCGCCACCGAGAACGGCTACGGCAAACGCACCAGCATCGTCGAGTACACCCGCCACGGCCGCGGCACCAAGGGCATGATCGCCATCCAGCAAAGCGAGCGCAACGGCCGCGTGGTCGCCGCCACGCTGGTGCGCCCGGAAGACGAGATCATGCTGATCACCGACAAGGGCGTGCTCGTGCGCACCCGCGTCAGCGAGATCCGTGAACTCGGCCGCGCCACCCAAGGCGTCACGCTGATCGCGCTGGACGACGGCAGCAAGCTCTCGGGCCTGCAGCGCATCGTCGAGAACGACGCGAACGAAACCAACGAAACCGACAGCGCCGCCGAACCCGGCGAGGCTGGTGACACCCCCGAAGCCCCCAAGGACTGACATGACTTTTCGCAAGCTGGGCCTGGCCCTCGCCGTAGCGCTGGCCACCGGCACCGCGCTGGCGCAGCCATCGCCCACCAAGAAGGCGCTGATCGACAAGATCGTGGCGCTGCAGCAGCAGGGCATGGCCGACAGCATGGCCGCCAGCATCGTGCAGCAGCCTCTGCCTCAACTGATGCAGGCCGGCCGGGCCGCGCTGCAGCAGGTGCCGGCGGACAAGCGCGAAGCCACGGCCAAGGCCATGGACGCCGACCTGAAAAAGTTCGTCGACGAGAACGTGCCCTATCTGAAGGACAAGATCGCCAAGGCCGTGCCCACCACGGCTTCGGCGCTGCTGGATGAACGCTTCAGCGAGGACGAACTGAAGCAGGTCATCGCCTGGGCAGAATCCCCAGTGAGCCAGAAGTTTGGCCTGGCCAGCGTGGAACTGCAGAAGGCGGTCGCGCAGAAGGTGATGGCCGAAGCCGGGCCGACGCTCGAAGGCCGCCTGAAGACCCTGCAGGGCAATCTCGCCAAGACGCTGGGCATCCAGCCCCCGCCCGCGGCATCTGCCCCGAAGCCCGCGGCGTCCACCCCGAAGAAGTAGTCCCCCACCCGCTCTCGATGACCTCAGCCCGCCCGTTCAACTTCTCCCCCGGCCCCGCCACACTGCCCGAGCCGGTGCTGCGCCAGGTGGCGGCCGAGATGCTGGACTGGCAGGGCAGCGGCATGAGCGTCATGGAGATGAGCCACCGTGGCAAGGAGTTCATCTCCATTGCTGAGGCAGCAGAGCGGGATCTCCGGGAGTTGCTGGCGGTGCCGGCCAACTTCCGCATCCTGTTCATGCAGGGTGGCGGCCTGGGCGAGAACGCTTTTCTCCCGCTGAACCTGAGCCGCGGCGGCAAGGTGGACGTCGTCGTCACCGGCTCCTGGTCGCGCAAGAGCGCCGCCGAAGCGAGTCGCTATGCCGACGTGCAGATTGCCGCCGAAGGCAACGGCCGCGAGATCCCGCGTGATTGGCAGTTGCGCGACGACGCTGCCTACGTGCACGTCTGCACCAACGAGACCATCGACGGCGTCGAGTTCCATGAACTGCCGCGCATCGGTGGCGACGTGCCGCTCGTCATCGACTGTTCCTCCCATCTGTTGTCCCGTCCCATCGACTGGAGCCGCGTCGGCCTGGCCTTCGGCGGTGCGCAGAAGAACATCGGCCCGGCCGGCCTGACGCTGGTGTTCGTGCGCGACGACCTGCTCGGCCACGCGCTGGACATCTGCCCGACGGCCTTCAACTACGAGACCGTGGCAGCCGCGCACTCCATGTACAACACACCGCCGACGTTTGCGATCTACGTCGCCGGCCTCGTGTTCCAGTGGGTCAAGCACCTCGAATACGCCGGCAAACGCGGCCTGGCAGCCATCGAGCAGCGCAACATCGACAAGGCCGCTCTGCTCTACACGGCCCTGGATGCGTCCATCCTCTACGAGAACCGCGTCGACCCTCACTGCCGCTCGCGCATGAACGTGCCCTTCTTCCTGAAGGACGAGAAGCTCAACGAGAGCTTCCTGACCGAGGCCAAGGCCGGCGGCCTG
Organism: uncultured Roseateles sp.; assembly: GCA_963422775.4. GTDB lineage: Bacteria > Pseudomonadota > Gammaproteobacteria > Burkholderiales > Burkholderiaceae_C > Pelomonas. The sequence continues at coordinate 52,197 of CAUJSJ030000103.1, read as the reverse complement.
CTGCAGCTCAAGGGCCACAAGTCGGTCGGCGGCATGCGCGCCTCCATCTACAACGCGATGCCGCTGGAAGGCGTGCAGGCGCTGGTGTCGTTCCTGCACGATTTCGAGGCCCGCCATGGCTGAACCGGTTGCCTCCCAAGAGCTGTTGGCCTTGCGCGGCCAGATCGACGGCTTGGACAAGCAACTGCTGGACCTGCTGAACCAGCGCGCCCGCGTGGCCGAGCAGGTCGGCGAGATCAAGCGCGCCGAAGGCACGCCCTTCTTCCGCCCCGACCGCGTCGCCCAGGTCATCGACAAGATCCGCGCCGCCAACCCGGGGCCGCTGAAGGGTGAGCATGTGGCGGCCATCTGGCGCGAAATCATGTCTGCCTGCCTGGCACTGGAGTCGCCGCAGCGCGTGGCCGTGCTCGGTCCCGTGGGCACTTTCTGCGAGCAGGCCGCGATCGAATACTTTGGCGGCGCCGCAGACATAACGTACTGCGCCAACTTCGACGAGGTTTTCCACGCCACCGCCAGCGGCAGTGCGCAGTTCGGTGTCGTCGGCGTCGAGAACATGACCGAGGGCGTCGTCACGCGCTCGCTGGACCTGTTCCTGCACACGCCTTGCCACGTCGTTGGCGAAGTGTCGCTGTTGATCCGACACAACCTGATGCGCAAGGAGCCGTCCATGCACGGCATCGAGGCCGTGCTGGCGCATCCCCAGGCCCTGGCCCAATGCCAGAACTGGCTGAACAGGCACCTGCCGGACGTCGAGCGTCGCGCCGTGTCCAGCAATGCCGAAGGCTCGCGCCTGGCCGCCACCAACCCGGCCTGGGCTGCCCTGGGCAGCGAACGCGCGTCCACGCTGTTCGGCCTGCACATCACCGCCCACGCCATCCAGGACGAGGCCTACAACCGCACCCGCTTCGCCGTCATCTGCCTGCCGCAGACCATGGCCACGCCGCCGGCCACCGGGCGCGACTGCACCAGCCTGGTCGTGTCGGTGCCCAATCGTCCGGGCGCCATGCACGACCTGCTGGTGCCGCTGAAGACGCACGGCGTGTCCATGACCCGCCTGGAGTCCCGCCCGGCCCGCACCGGCCAGTGGGACTACTACTTCTACATCGACCTGGACGGCCACCCCAGCCAGGCCAATGTCGCGGCGGCACTGGCGGAACTGCGCGAGTCCTGCGCCTTTTTCAAGATGCTGGGCGCCTACCCGGTGAAAGCCTAAAACATGCGCCCCAACGGCCACTTCGTTTCCTGCCCCCCGAGGGGGCGTTCAGCGCCCTTCGGGCAGCCGGGCGGGCACTGACATGTTCCAGCAACTCGGCGTGATCGGATGCGGCCTGATGGGTGGCAGCTTCGCGCTGGCGATGAAGAAGGCGGGCCTGGTCAAGCGCGTCGTCGGCTACAGCAAGTCGCCGTCCACGACCGAGCAGGCCAAGAAGCTGGGCGTCATCGACGTGGCTGCCGAGTCGGCGCTGCTGGCCGTGTCGGGCTCGGACATCGTGTTGATCGCCGTGCCGGTGTCGGCCACCGAAAGCACGCTCAAGGCCATCCGCCATCTCGTCAATCCGGGCGTGCTCTTCATGGACGTCGGCTCGACCAAGTGCGACGTCATCGAGGCCGCGCGCCGCGCCCTGGGTGACCGGTCCTCCAGCTTCGTGCCCTGCCACCCCATCGCCGGCAAGGAGTCGGGTGGCGTGCAGCATGCCGAGGCCAACCTCTACGAAGGCCGCCAGGTCATCCTGACGCCTCAGCCTTTTACCAACCCGCAGCTCGTGCAGCGCGCCACCGACGTCTGGTCGGCCCTGGGCGCCACCGTGCTGAAGATGCGGCCGCACAACCACGACGCAGCCTTCGCTGCCGTCAGCCACCTGCCGCACCTGCTCGCCTTTGCCTACTTCCAGGCCATCGCCGAGCAGCCCGCGGCACGCGACTACCTCAGCCTGGCCGGCCCGGGCTTTCGAGACTTCACGCGCATCGCCGCCGGCGAGCCCGCCGTCTGGCGGGACATCCTGCTGGCCAACAAGCATGAGGTGCTCGCCCAATCCAAGCGTTTCCGCACGATGCTGGACCAGCTCGAAGCCTTGATCGAATCCGGTGACGCGCCCGCCCTGGAAGCCGCGCTGCGCCCCATCTCCGAAGGCCGCACGGCCTGGGGCAATCCTCCCCCTGCCCCCCCTCCCGGCCGCCCGGCCGGCAAGTGATGTTCAAGATCCCCTTTCTCGACCTGCCGCCGCTGCGCGGCGCCGCAGGCACGGTGCGCCTGCCCGGCTCCAAGAGCATTTCCAACCGCGTGCTGCTGCTGGCGGCGCTGAGCGAGGGCAAGACCGTCGTGCGTGACCTGCTGGCGTCCGACGACACGGCCGTCATGCTCGATGCGTTGAGAGCGCTGGGCTGCGGCGTCTGGCGCGAAGGCGATGCGCTGGTCATCGACGGCCTGGGCGGCAAGCTGCGCGCCAAGGACGCCAAGCTCTTCCTCGGCAACGCCGGCACGGCGATGCGCCCGCTGACTGCTGCCCTGGCGCTCCTGGCCGCCACCCAGGGCGCCAGCTTTGAGGTCTCGGGCGTGCCGCGCATGCATGAACGCCCCATTGGCGACCTCGTCGACGCGCTGCGCGGCCTGGGCTGTGAGATCGACGACCTGGGCAACCCTGGCTTCCCACCCCTGGGCCTGCGCGGCCCGTCCCCGCTCGCGCTGGACACGCCGGTGCGCGTGCGCGGCGACGTGTCCAGCCAGTTCCTGACGGCGCTGCTGCTGGCACTGCCGCTGGTCGCCGAGCGAGATATCCGCATCGAGGTCATCGGCGAGCTGATCTCCAAGCCCTACATCGAGATCACGCTGGCGCTGCTGGCGCGCTTCGGCATCGAGGTGAAGCGTGAGGGCTGGGCCGCCTTCGTCATCGCAGCGGGCAGCCGCTACCGCTCGCCGGGCGAGGTCTTCGTGGAAGGCGACGCCTCGTCGGCGTCCTACTTCGTCGGCCTGGGCGCCATCGCGGCGACCGACACGCCCATCCGCATCGAAGGCGTCGGCAGCGAGTCCCTGCAGGGCGATGTGCGCTTCATCGAGGCCGCCGCGGCCATGGGCGCCGTCGTCGAGGCCGGTCCGAACTGGCTCGCAGTGCGCCGTGGCGCCTGGCCGCTCAAGGGCATCACGCTGGACTGCAACCACATCCCCGACGCGGCGATGACTCTGACCGTCATGGCGCTGTACGCCGACGGCCCGACGACGCTGACCAACATCGCCAGCTGGCGCGTCAAGGAGACCGACCGCATCGCCGCGATGGCGAGCGAGCTGCGCAAGCTGGGCGCAACGGTGGACGAAGGGCCGGACTGGATCCGCGTCGAACCGCTGAAGGGCTGGCAGGCCGCCGCCATCCACACCTACGACGACCACCGTGTCGCGATGTGCTTCTCGCTGGCCGCTTTCAACGGCCTTGTCAAGGAAAACGCCGTGCCGGTGCGCATCCTGGAGCCGCACTGCGTCGCCAAGACCTTCCCGGACTACTTCGAGACGCTGTTCGGCGTTGTCAACGTCAACGCGGCCGACGTGCCCGTCATCACCATCGATGGCCCGACCGCCTCCGGCAAGGGCACGCTGGCCGACGAGGTGGGCAAGGCGTTGGGCTTTGGCGTACTCGACTCCGGCGCGCTCTACCGCGTCACCGGCCTGGCTGCGCGCCGCGCCGGCCTGGACCTGGATGACGGCGCCGCCGTGGCTGCCATCGTGCCGACGCTCAAGCTGCGTTTTTCCGACGGCCAAGTCTTTCTGGGCGAAGAAGACGTCAGCGCCCGGCTGCGCGCCGAGGCCACGGGCCTGCTGGCCTCCCAGGTAGCCGCCCACCCCCAGGTGCGCCAGGCACTGCACCAGCTGCAGCTGGACTTCCGCCGCCTGCCCGGCCTCGTCGCCGATGGCCGCGACATGGGCACGGCCATCTTCCCGGACGCGACGCTCAAGGTCTTCCTCACTGCCAGCGCCGCCACGCGTGCCGAGAGGCGGTATAAGCAATTGATTTCCAAAGGGATTTCGGCTAATATCGTGGGCTTGCGCGAAGATTTGGAGGCACGGGATGAGCGGGACAAAACCCGATCAGCCTCGCCACTGGCTCCCGCGCAGGACGCGCAGCTGCTCGACAACTCGGCGCTGACCATCGAAGCCTCGGTGGATCAGGTGCTGGATTGGTGGCAGCAGCGCCGACCCTTCTGACCGTCATTGAAAACGGCAATCGGCAGAGTCCAGGCCTGAGAAGCCACGGCCCGCAGCCCTTCCCTCCGAACGTCAGTTCACCGAGGGCCGCGATGTCAACAACTTAACCCGCAGCTCGTCTGCACGCCGCGTCGGGGCTCCCCGGCGCATCAGGATCTATCACATGTCCCAAACCCAAACCGCCGATTCCGGCATGGATTCCTTCGCCGCCATGTTCGAGGAGTCGCTGCAGCGCTCCGACATGCGCGCTGGCGAAGTGATCTCGGCTGAAGTCGTTCGTGTCGAACACAACTTCGTCGTCGTCAACGCAGGCCTCAAGTCCGAAGCCTACGTGCCCATCGAAGAGTTCAAGAACGACCAAGGCGAACTGGAAGTCCAGGTCGGCGACTTCGTCTCCGTCGCCATCGATGCCATCGAAAACGGCTACGGCGACACCATCCTGTCGCGCGACAAGGCCAAGCGCCTGGCCTCGTGGCTGAGCCTGGAAACGGCCCTGGAGTCCGGCGACTTCGTGACCGGCACCGTCTCCGGCAAGGTCAAGGGCGGTCTGACCGTCCTGGTCAACGGCATCCGCGCCTTCCTGCCCGGCTCGCTGCTGGACACGCGCCCGGTGAAGGACATGAGCCCCTACGAGGGCAAGACCATGGAATTCAAGGTCATCAAGCTCGACCGCAAGCGCAACAACGTTGTGCTGTCGCGTCGCGCGGTGGTCGAGGCTTCGATGGGTGAAGAGCGCGCCAAGCTGCTCGAAACGCTGTCCGAAGGCGCCATCGTCAACGGCGTGGTCAAGAACATCACCGAATACGGTGCGTTCGTCGACCTCGGCGGCATCGACGGCCTGCTGCACATCACCGACATGGCATGGCGCCGTGTCCGTCACCCGTCCGAAGTCGTGACGGTTGGCCAGGAACTGACCGCCAAGGTCCTGAAGTTCGATGCCGAGAAGAACCGCGTCTCGCTGGGCATCAAGCAGCTGGGCGACGATCCGTGGTTCGGCGTTGCCCGCCGCTACCCGACCGGCACCCGCCTGTTCGGCAAGGTCACGAACATCGCCGACTACGGCGCGTTCGTCGAGATCGAGCCGGGCATCGAAGGCCTGGTGCACGTCTCCGAAATGGACTGGACCAACAAGAACATCGCCCCCAGCAAGCTGGTCTCGCTGGGCGACGAAGTCGAAGTCATGGTCCTGGAAATCGACGAAGACAAGCGTCGTATCAGCCTGGGCATGAAGCAGTGCAAGGCCAACCCGTGGGAAGAGTTCGCCGAGAACGTCAAGCGCGGCGACAAGGTCAAGGGCCCGGTCAAGTCGATCACCGACTTCGGCGTGTTCGTGGGCCTGGCCCAGGGCATCGACGGCCTGGTGCACCTGTCCGACCTGTCTTGGGACGAGACCGGCGAAACCGCCGTTCGCAACTTCAAGAAGGGCCAGGAAGTCGAAGCCGTCGTGCTGGCCGTGGACGTCGAGCGCGAGCGCATCTCGCTGGGCATCAAGCAGTTGGACAGCGACCCCTTCACCGCCTACACCACGATCAATGACCGTGGCGCTTCGGTGACCGGCAAGGTCAAGACCGTCGACCCGCGCGGCGCCGAGATCGAGCTGGCTGACGGCGTGATGGCCTATCTGCGCGCCTCGGAAATCTCCCGCGACCGCGTGGAAGACGCCCGCAACGTGCTGAAGGAAGGCGACGAAGTCACCGCCGTCGTCGTCAACATCGACCGCAAGACCCGCAACATCCAGCTGTCCATCAAGGCCAAGGACAACGCCGACAACCAGGAAGCCATGACGCGCCTGAGCCAGTCGAGCGAGCGTGAAAACGCCGGCACCACCAGCCTGGGCGCTCTGCTGCGCGCCAAGCTGGACAACCAGGGCAACTAAGCTCTGTTTGACCTGCCCGGCCTCTGCGGAGGCCGGGTATGCTCCCCCACAGGCTCGCCGGGTTTCCCGCGAGCCTGTTCACTTTCAAGACCAAGCCATGACCCGCTCCGACCTCGTCGCCGTCCTCGCCGAACGATTTGGCCAACTGACCCAGCGCGACACCGAGTTCGCGGTCAAGACCATCCTCGACGCGATGAGCGACGCCCTCGCGCGCGGCCACCGCATCGAGATCCGTGGCTTTGGCAGCTTCTCGATCAGCCGTCGCCCGCCCCGCGTGGGCCGCAATCCGCGCAGCGGCGAGCAGGTCATGATCCCCGAGAAGCTGGCACCTCACTTCAAGCCCGGCAAGGCGCTGCGAGAAGCGGTCGACAAGCACCTGCCGGTGACGGAATGATGCCCCTCGTCCAGCCGCACACCGCTGCACGCGGTGCGTCTGACCGGTCCCCCGAGGGGACGGCGATGCTTGCGGCATCGAGCCGCAAGCACATCGCCGTGGCGGGCCGGCTCGGGAGCGGCCCAGCGCCCGGCCCGACATACGAATGCACCGGCCTCTGAGCCAAAATCCTCGGCCATGCGCACCCTCGTCTGGCTCCTGCGAGCCCTGCTCTTCTTCACACTGTTCGCCTTCGCGCTGAACAACAGCCACGAGTCCGTCGTGCGCTGGTTCTTCGGCCACGAGTGGCGCGCGCCGCAAGTCATCATCGTGCTGCTGGCCTTCGGCTTCGGTGCCGCCTTCGGTGTGCTGGCCATGGTGCCCGCCTGGTGGCGCCACCGTCGCGCGGCGCAGCGGGCCGAACCCCTTCCCGGCACGCCCATCCCGGCGCCCGACACGTCCCCCTCGCCCTCAATGCCCTTCGCCGCCCACCAAGATGGAGTTTGATCCGCGCTGGCTGCTCTTCGTCCTGCCCGTCGTCTTCGTCCTCGGCTGGCTGGCCTCCAAGCTCGACTCCAAGCAGTGGAAGCTCGAACAGCGTGAATCGCCCAAGGCCTACTTCAAGGGGCTGAACCTGCTGCTCAACGAGCAGCAAGACAAGGCCATCGACGCCTTCATCGAGGCAGTCCAGAACGACCCCGACACTTCCGAGCTGCACTTCGCGCTGGGCAGCCTGTTCCGCCGCCGCGGCGAGACCGAACGCGCCGTGCGCGTGCACGAGCACCTGCTGCGCCGCGGTGATTTGCCCAAGACCGAGCGCGACCGCGCGCAGCACGAGCTGGCCCAGGACTTCTTCAAGGCCGGCCTGTTCGACCGCGCCGAGGCTGCCTACGCCGAGTTGCGCGGCACGGCCTTCGAACGCGAGGCCCGGCTGGCGCTGCTGTCGCTGTATGAGCGCTCGCGCGACTGGGCCAAGGCCGCCGAGGTGGCTGCCGAGCTGGAGGCCGCCGGCACCGGCTCCTTCTCCGGCCGCATCGCGCACTATCTGTGCGAGCAGGCCCTGGTCGCGCAAACCCAGGGCCATGCCGACCTGGCGCAGGAGCTGCTCGACCAGGCCCAGCGCCGCGAGCCCGAGGTCGCGCGGGCGTATGTGCTGCAAGGCCAGTTGCTGCTGAAGGCCGGTCAGTCCGAGGCGGCGTTCGCGGCCTTCACCAAGCTGCTGACCGCCAACCCGCCGGCCTTCAACCTCGTCGCCGCCGACTGCGCCACCGCCGCCCAGAACCTGGGCCAGCCGGAGCGCGCCATCGCGATGCTGTTGGAGCAGTACCAGCGCGCGCCCAGCATGCACCTGCTGAGGGCACTCGCCACGTTGCAGCTCGCACCGCAGCACGAGCGCCTCACCGCACATCTGCGTGAACAGCCGGCGCTGTCTGCCGCAACCGAACTGCTGAAGCTCAACGCCGCCGCCCTGCCCCCCGCCGAGGCCTCAGCCATGGTGCAGACGCTGGAGAAAGCCAGCAAGCCGCTGCTGCGCTACCGCTGTGCCGCCTGCGGCTTCGAAGCCGCCCACTACTTCTGGCAATGCCCGGGTTGCCTGAACTGGGACACCTACCCCCCACGCCATGTCGAAGAGCTCTAGAACCATCGTCTGCATGAAGTGGGGCACCAAGTACGGCCCCGAGTACGTCAATCGCCTCTACGCGATGGTGCGTCGCCATCTGCGTGGCGAGTTCAACTTCGTCTGCTTAACCGACAACAGCGACCGCACCGAAGGCATCCGCCCCGAGGTGCGCTGCTTCCCCATCCCCGAGCTGACCCTGCCCAATGGCGAGCCCGAGCGCGGCTGGAAGAAGCTGACGACCTTCAGCCCCGCGCTCGTCAATGAGTACGGCCTGAGCGGCACTGCCCTCTTCCTGGACCTGGACGTCGTCATCGTCGACGACATCACGCCCTTCTTCGAGGTGCCGGGTGAATTCCTCGTCATCCACGACTGGAAGCGCCGCTGGCGCGTGACGGGCAACTCCTCGGTCTACCGCTGGGAGTTGGGTACCCACCAGGACGTGCTGACCGAGTTCGTCGCCGACCAGGCCAAGGCCAAAGCCGACTACCGCAACGAGCAGGCCTTCCTGTCCGCAGTGCTGCACCGCCAGGGCAAGCTCAAGTACTGGGACGATGCCTGGTGCGCGAGCTACAAGTACCACTGCATCCCCGCCTGGCCGACCAGCTACTGGCGTGACCCCTTCATCCCCAAGGGCGCACGCATCCTGATCTTCCACGGTGTCATGAACCCGCCCGACGCGCTGGCCGGTCGCAGCAACGGCAACTGGCGGCATGCGCGGCCGGCGCGCTGGATCGCCGACCACTGGCGGGAATGAATATCGTTGTTCTCGGCGTGCTGGCCATCGTCGCCGGCCTGCTGCTGCGCGAACTGGCAACGGATCTGCGAGCCAAGGTGCCGGCGCAGACCCGCGTGGTCGTCGTCGGCGAGTCGGCGCCAACCTGCCAGGACGAGATTCCCAAGGTCATCTGGACCTACTGGCAGCCCGCCCCGGCGCCGCCCTTCATCCAGGCCTGCCTGGACAACTGGCGCCGGTTCGCACCCGACCACGAGGTGCGCCTGCTGGACCGAAACAACGTCGCCGACTGGCTGCCCGCGCTGCGTGCCGACTTCGACGACATGCCCGCCTACCGGCAGGCCGACTGGCTGCGCATCCAGCTGCTGGCGCGGCATGGCGGCATCTGGATGGACGCCTCCATGCTGCTGAGCCGCGACCTGGCCTGGCTGCACGACACGCGCCAGCGCAGAGCGGCGGACTACGTCGGCTTCTACATCGACCGCTACACGACGCGGCCCGAGCTGCCCATCGTGGAGAACTGGTTGATGGCCTCGGTGCCTGGCGGGCGTTTCGCCGTCGCGCTGGCCGCCGCGTTTGACCGCGCGCTCGACGAAGGCGCCGAGCCCCTGCTGCAACGGCTGCGCGCCGAAGGCCGGCATGCGCGCGTCGTGCAGGCGCTGACCGAGGACTTCCAGCGCTATCTGCTGATGCACGTCGCCGCCAGCGACCTGCTGGACCGCCAGCCTCAGCTCGCACGACTCGTGCTGCTGCGCGCCGAGGATGGCCCCTTCGCCTGGCTGGCCGCCGTGGGCTGGCGCAAGCGCCACCTCTACGCCCGGCTGGCCCTGGTGCCCTGCCCCCGCGTGCTGCCCGCCGTGCTGAAGCTGCGCGGCGGTGACCGTGCGGTCGTCGAGCGCAACTGGCGGCGCGGCCTCGTGTCCCCCTTCAGCGCGCTGCGCCACCTGCTCGACTCCAAGCCGTGAGCCCCACACCTTGGCTCAGCCTGCTGTTTCCGATGTACCGGGTGGAGCCTTGGCTGCGCGCCTGCATCGAGTCGCTGCATCCCCAGCTGGATGATGGTGTCGAACTCATCTTTGTCGACGATGCCTCGCCCGACGCCTCGGCTGCCCTGGTGGCGCAACTGCTGCCCCAGGCTCGGCTGATCCGCCAGCACGAGAACCGCGGCGTCAGCGCCGCGCGCAACCGCCTGCTGGATGAGGCGCGCGGCGACTACCTCTGGTTCATCGACCCCGACGACCTCGTCGAGCCGGGCGTCCTGCCGCGGTTGAAGGCCTTGCTGGCCGCGCACCAGCCCGACCTGCTCAGCTGCAACTTCCGCGTGTTCGACGACGGCCCGTCGACCGAGTCCGTCAAGCCACGCCACCGCCACATGGCCAGCTTCGACGGGCCGAGCGGCCTGCTGATGAATGACGTCGACCAACGCCTGCGCGGCTTCTTCGTGCACGGCCAGTTCCACCCCTGGAGCAAGATCGTGCGCCGCGCCTGCTGGCCGGCCGGGCTGCGCTTCCCCGAAGGCCGTGTCTTCGAGGACATGGCCGTCTACCCGCGCCTGCTGCTGCACACGGCACACCATCTGCACGTCGCCGAGGTCTGGGTCGCCTACCGCCAGCGCAGTGGCAGCCTGCTCAGCCAGCTGGACGAGAAGCGCCTGGACGACTGGACCTGGTCACTCGATGGCCTGGCTGCGGAGCTGCCGCTGCTGGGCGACGACACGCGCTTCGAGATCGCCCACTTCTGCGCCCGCACGCTGCTGCGCGCCAGGCGGCGCCGGCTGCAACTGGGTGGCGAGGCGCTGGCTGGGCTGACCACGGACGCCGAGCGTTTCGAGCGGTCCTCGCCGCTGTCCAGGCGCGCGTTGCTGGCCGCCTACCTCAGGCGCGGGCGCTGGCTGCGCGGCCTGCAGTGGTGGCGCAGCGCGTGATCAGCGCCTCGTAGCGCTGGCGCATCAGCGCCAGGCCGTGCTCGGCCAGCGCGCGTTCCCGCGCCGCAGCGCCCAGGCGACCCACGAGCGCCCGGTCGCGAAGCAGCCTTGCCATCGCATCGGCCAGCGCCGGCGCATCGCCCTCGGGCACGAGCAGCCCCGTCACGCCGTCCTCGATGACGCCGCTCACGCCGATGACGTCCGACGCAATGCAGGCGCAGCCCGCGGCCATCGCCTCCACCAACGCCAGCGGCATGCCCTCGTAGTGCGTGGCGAGCACATAGATGGCCTGCGAGCGCAGCAGGCCCGGCATGTCGGCGTGATGGCCAAGAAAGCGCACCTGGCCTGCCAGGCCCAGCCGGGCCGCCTTGGCCCGCATGCGCGACAGCAGAGGACCCGATCCGGCAAGCTGCAGCGCTGGCTTCAGGCCGTCACGCGAGGCCAGCAAGGCCAGGGCTTCGAGCAGCGTCGCATGATCCTTCTGCCGCGCGAAGCGGGCCGACATGACCAGCCCGGCCTCGCGTTCGCCACCGAGCTCGGCAAAGCGGGTCAGGTCGACGCCATTCGGAATCGCCAGCGTCTTTTCCGCGGGCAGTCCCTGCGCCAGCAGGCTCTGGCGCACGCCTTCGCTGACGCCGACCAGCGCCGCGCTCTTGTCCGCCAGCCGGCGACTCTGCCAGCGGCTCCACGGCGTGTAGCGCTCGCGCGAGTTGTGCTCGACCTGGATCAGCACCGGCACGCCGGCGCGCACGCCTGCGTGTCGCCCGATCAGGTGCTCGGGAAAGCCGTGCGCCAGCAGGGCCAGCGGTTGCAGCTTGCGCAACAGCTCGGCCAGCTCGGCAATCGTCTTCAGATGGGACCAGCCCGACACGACATGCACGACCAACCCCTGGGCCTTCAGCGCCTCGACGCGGGCCATCGGCGTGTGCCGCTTGAGCCTGAGCACGAGCACCGGCTCGAAGGGGCCGCCTTGCAGTGCCGACAGGCACAAATCGACGGCCACCTGGGTCGCACCGGAGAAGCCGCCGGTCACGAAGTGAACGACTTTCGGGCGCTCTCGCAGGGAGGTGTCGTTCGGCATCGGCGGGCAGTGTAGGAGACACAATCCCGTCCCATGTCTCTCGACGCCAACGTCTCCCCCGCCCGCCGCCTGGGTCAGTTCGTCTACCCCCATCGCTGGGGCGCGCTGCTGACCGTGCTGGCCTACATCGGCGCGGCAGCCACCGAGCCCATGATCCCGAAGCTGATCGGCTATGCCTTCGGCGAGGGCTTCACGAAGGACGCCTTCCCGCTGTGGATGATTCCGGCCGTGCTGATCGGCCTGTACCTGCTGCGCGGCCTCTTCGGCTTCGCCGGCCAGTACCTCTTCAACTGGACGGTGACGCGCAGCGTGATGGACTTCCGCGCGGCACTCGTCAATGCGCTGCTGCGGCTGGACGCCCAGGTCTACACCCGCATGCAGCCGGGCACGGCGGTCAGCAAGGTCGTCAACGATCCGCAGCAGATCCTGCAGCTCGTCGGCGACGTCGGCATGAGCCTGCTGCGCGACGGCCTGCCGGCACTGGCGATGCTGGCCTATCTGTTCTATCTGAACTGGCAACTGACGCTGCTCAGCCTCATCGTCACGCCGCTGATGGCGCTGGTCATGAAGAAGGTCAACCAGCGCATGCGCCTGATGGCCACGCGCTCCTACGACGCGCAGCTGGTGCTGGTCAACAAGGTGGACGACATCACACGTGCCTGGCGCGTGGTGCGCCAGTTCGGCGCGGCCGAACATGAGCGCCAGCGCTTTGCCGAGGTATCGCAGGAGGTGCGGCGCAACAACCTGAAGACGGCCACCGCCGGCGCGCTGGCGCAGCCGATCTCGCAGCTGGTGGCCAGCGTCGGCCTGTCCTTCATCATCTGCGTGGCGCTGTGGCAGGCGCGCGCCCAGGGCACCGGCGTGCAGGCCTTTGCCGAGTTCGTCACGGCCCTGCTGCTGCTGACTTCGCGGCTGCGCCACCTGTCCGACCTGGCCGCGCCGATGACGCGCGCCTCCGTCATCGCCAAGGGTTGCTTCGAGTTGATGGACGCGCCCAAGGAGACCGACAGCGGCGGCCGCGAGCTGCCCGGCCCCGCGCAAGGCGAGCTGGCCATGGAGTCCGTCAGCCTGACCTATCCCGGCGCGGCCCAGCCGGCCCTGGACGACCTGAGCCTGGCCTTCCGCGCCGGCCGCACGACGGCCCTGGTTGGCGCTTCTGGCGCGGGCAAGACCTCCCTCATCAACCTGCTGCTCGGCTTCGCGCGGCCGGACGGCGGCCACATCGTGCTGGACGGCAACGACATCGAGACACTGACGCGGCTGAGTCTGCGCCGCCAGTTCGCCGTCGTGTCGCAGGACATCGTGCTCTTCGACGACTCGGTGGCCAACAACATCGCCTACGCCCAGCCGCGCGACGAGGCCAAGCTCGAAGCTGCCTTGCGCGCTGCGCACCTGTGGGACTTCGTGCAGACCCTGCCCGAGGGGGTGGACACCGCCGTCGGCGCCAATGGCAGCAAGCTCTCCGGCGGCCAGCGCCAGCGGCTGGCCATCGCCCGGGCGTTGTACAAGGACGCGCCGATCTGGATCTTCGACGAGGCAACTTCGGCGCTGGACACCGAAAGCGAGCGCGCCGTGCAGCAGGCCCTGGCCGCCTGGTCGGGCCGCAAGACGCTGATCGTCATCGCCCACCGCCTGTCCACCATCCGCGATGCCGACGCCATCCACGTGCTGGGCGCCGGCAAGCTCGTCGAAACCGGCACGCATGCCGAGTTGATCGCGCGCGACGGCGCCTACGCGGCCATGGTGCGCGCCCAGACGGGCGAGGACTGATGCAGCGCCGGGCACTGCTGCTGTGGGCGGCACTGCCCGTCCTGGCTCAGGCGGAGGTCGAAGCCAACACCGCGACGCGCGCCGAGCTGGAGTCCCTGCCCGGCCTCGGCCCGGCCCTCGTGCAACGGCTGCTGGCCGCACGGCCGTTCCAGGACTGGACCGACCTGATGCGCCGCGTGCCGGGCATCAAGGCGGCCGCGGCGCGCAGGCTGTCCGCGGCCGGCATGCGCGTGGCGGGCGCGGCCTTCTCAACAGCCGGCCGCGAACCCGGCTGAACCGTCAACAGCCCGCTGCAAAGCCGGCTGAGCGACTCTTGCGCAACAGCGCCGGGTCGATCTGCGGCGCGCGTGCCGGCCAGCCGAAGAAGCGTTGCACCTCCGCGCGCTTGGCCAGCGTGTCGCTCATGCCCAGGTTGATCAGCTCGTTGACGAAGCTGGGTTCGAACAGCAGGTAGCTGACCAAGGCCGAGCCGCTCATCGCCTTGCCCCTGCCGCTGACGCCGAAGGCCCGCAGCATGGCGCGCACCGAATGCGGCAGGCTGGCCTGGTGCTCGCTGGCCAGGTCGTCCAGGCGGCGGCTGGGCGCGATGACGAGCAGTTCGATGGGCCGCAACGCCGTCGCCGAACGCGTCTCGCGCGGCAGCAGCGCCAGCGTGCGGTTGATGCGGCGCAGCCGCTCGACGTCCACGGCCAGCGCGTCCAGGAAGATGTTGGACAAGGCATGCCCGGCGATCTGCGCCATGCTGGGGTGCTCGTCCGTAGCCGCGACACGCCGACCTTCGGGCTCCTTCATGCGGCCGGCGCCGATCACGAGCACGCGTTCGGCACCGAGGTGCACGGCAGGCGAGATCGGCGCGCTCTGGCGCATCGAACCATCTCCAAACCATTCGGGCATGCCCTCCAGGTCCAGCAGCTCGGCCGGAAAGATGAAGGGGATGGCCGACGAGGCCATGAGATGACTCAGCGTCAGCTTCGCCTGCACGGCCATGCGCTGCTCACGCAGCCAGGGCACGATGTGATGGTGGGTCTGGAAAAAGGTGACGTGCTGGCCCGAGGTGTAGCTGGACCCGGTCAGCGCCAGCGCCCGCAGGTGGCCACCATCCAGCATGGTCTCGATGCGGTCCATGCTCAGGTAGCGGCCCAGCAGCTCGCGCAGCGGCTTGTTGTCGAGCAGGCTGCGCGGGCGGCTGCGCGTCCAGCGCGCCAGCGCCCAGCCCAGGCTGAGCATCGAGAGCCAGCGCGCGCCGCTCTTCACCGCCTCGAAGGCATCGGCGCGGTAGATGTTCTCGACATGCAGGCCCTGCCAGAGATGCAGCAGGCCATCGACGGCGCCATCAAAGTCGTCGGCGTGGCAGGCCAGCGTCGACGCGTTGATGGCGCCGGCCGAGGTCCCGCTGATGACCGGAAAGGGGTTGGCCTGCGTCGCCCCGGCATCACGGCGCAGCTGGGCAATCGCGGCCAGCACGCCGACCTGGTAGGCCGCACGTGCACCACCGCCGGTCAGGATCAGTCCGGTGACCGGCTGTGGGCGGTTCAGCCCGGGCAGGGGCTTGGGCACGGCTTGCAGCATCGGGCGAAATCATCGCCGAATTCTTTGCGCCGCCCTTGGCTGTTGCCTCACGTCATCCCGGATGATGCGTTGCAAAGGAGCGGTATTTCAGCCACTGACGGCCTGCGACACCTGGCACGCACTGCCTGCTACGTCGAGGCCCATCGGAGCCAGGCGGTCCTGTACAGCCCTTCCAGTGAGCGGGTGAAGGTTTTCGCGTCGGTCAGCGGCGTGCTCTGCAACGCCGCGCGCAGCCCGGCACGCAATGCCGCGAGCCGAGGCCAATCGCTCGAGAGCCGCTGCACCAGTTGGACGCAGGCATCGTCCGAAGCGCAAGCGAAGTCTGGCAGGCCCGCGGTGGTGAGGATGCTCAATCCCGCACGCTCCAGGAAACGGGACCCGACCCGTGAGATCACCGGAACGCCAAGCCAGAGCGACTCGCAGGTGGTGGTGGCGCCGTTGACCGACACGGGATCCAGCGAAATGTCCACCCGCTCAAGCCGTCCCCAGAACTCGGTCGATGACAGTTTTCCGAGCAACTCGATGCGCGATGCATCCACGCCCAGCGACGCGAATTGGTCGAGGAACACCACCCTGGCCTGCCCTTCGGGTACCGTGGCCACGACCAGCTGTGCGTCGGGCACCGCAATCATCAGCTGGGCCCAAAGTTCGATGCTTCTGCGGTCGACCTTGCTGAAGCTGTTGAACGAGCCGAAGGTGAGGTGCCCCCTGTCAAGCGCGGGCAGCCCCCCCACCGCGGGCATCCCCGGCGCCGGGCGGTAGCACCACAGGCTGTGAGGCAGGCGCAGCAACTGCTCGGTGTAGCGCACGTCGGCTTCGGGCGGGTCGGCATAGACGTCGCTGATGCGGCAATCCATCGCCTCCAATCCGGTGGTGCCGGGATAGCCCAGGTAGGTGATCTGGACCGGCGCTGGCTTGAGCGCAAAGCTGAGCAGACGGTTGCCCTCGGAGTGGCCGGCGAGGTCCACGAGCACATCGATGCCGTCCTCATGGATCCTGCGCGCCAATGCCTCGGCGGACAGCGTCGCGGCGTTGACCCAATGCTCGACACCACGCGAAAGCGACTGCGTCACCTCGTCCTGAACCGGGTGGCAGTGATAGCAGAACACCTCGAACTGCTGCGCGTCGTGGTTGGCAAGGATGGGCGCCATGAAGTTGGCAACGACGTGATGCCGCAAGTCCGACGAGACATAGCCCAGACGCAACCGCTGCCGGGGCGCCGATGAAGGCACGTGGGCGTAGCGGGCATTGCGCAAGGGCTCTGCGTGGTGTTGATTCCAGAGCGTGGCCTCGTGTTTGACCTCCTCTGGCGAAACTTCCGCCATGAAGTTCAGCGCGTACAAAAGGCTGCTGCGTGCGTCGACGAATTCGGGCTTCATCTCGCAGGCCCGGCGGAAGTTCCGGGCAGCCGCTTCGAGTTGTCTCGAGCGCATTTGCAGATTGCCTTCGTTGCAGATGACCTCCGCCATCTCAGGAGCAAGTGCCCTGGCCCTGGCGTTGCTTGCAAAGGCTTCGTCCACGGCGCCCGTGGCTGCGAGGACCATGCTGCGGTTCAGGTGCGCGATTGCGTCATCCGGCTCAAGCCGGAGCGCCTGGCCATAGTTCCCCAAGGCCTGCGGGAATCGGCCCAGCCGAAAGTGAATGTGGCCGATGTTGAGGTAGGCCTGAAAGTTCGCGGGGTCGAGCTCCACGAGTCTGGCGAAATCCCGGTAAGCCTCGTCAAGCTCGGATCGTTGGTACCTCAACGCCCCTCGGAGGACGAGCGCGTCCTGGTAATCCGGCTTCAAGCGAATGACTCTGTCCAGGGCCTCCAGCGCCGCGTCATGGCGTGACTGCTGAACCAGCAAGTCCGCCATGCTGCTCAAGGCCGCAAAGTGATTGGGGTCGATCTGGATGGCCTGCTCGTAGCTGCTCAGCGCATCGCCAATCCGGTCCAAATCTCGCCAGGCGTTTCCGCGCGCATGAAGCGCGTCAGCAAAGTTGGACGCGAGGGCAAGCGCGCGGTCATAGCACGCCACAGCTTGAGCCGGTTGACCGAGCGCCGCCTGGCAGTTGCCCCACAGGAAATGTCCAAGGGCGAACTCCGGCGCGAGTTCGACTGCCTTGGCAAAGTCGCGAGCGGCCGCATCGTGCTGGCCCATCGACTCATGAAGGGCTCCACGTGCCGCGTAAACCTCTACCAACTGGGGATTCACCTCGAGGGCAGCACAGAAGTGCGCCAACGCTTCTTCCGAGCGCTTCAGGTGGGTGCAGACGATTCCCAGCTTGTTCGCAATCGCAGGGTTACGCGGCTGGAGCGCCAAGGCCTGATCGAGCACGAGGCGAGCGTCGTCGAAGCGCTCGCTCTGAAGCAGCATGGCGCCCAGCAGATGAAGTGCGTCGACATGTTCCGGAAACTTGCCCAGGATCTGCCGGCAAAGACTCTCGGCTGCTTTCCAGTCGCGCACGCCGTAGCAGGCGACCGCCTGCTGAAAGGCCTGCTGCGGATCCTGTTGCAAGTCCCTGGCAACCGGACCATGCCTCTCCTTTCCTTCAGCTCGATGCTTGTTCTTCTTGCTCACGCCTGATTTCCTTGTTCAAACTTGTGGGCGAAGTACGAGGACCTGGCCCCTGGCCGCAACGCCGCCTGTGCACGGCGCCCTTCGGCAGCAAGCCTCAGCCAGCGTCGTACACCACCTCAGCCGCAGCGCCCAATTTGACCAACGCCTCATCGGCAGGCCAAAAGCGGCTGGCCTCGCCCAGCTCCACCAGCCAGCGCGCGCCGACCTTGTCGCCCGCGGGCTCTGACTTGACGGCCACACGCACCGGCAACCCGAGCTTTCTCGTGACGCCCTCCTCTGTCTGCACGTCACGCGGCGGGAAGCGCTCGACGAGCTCCTGGATCAGCCCGGCAGCGCCGGCATTGCCCAGCAACAGGTGGCGGCCAAATTTCGCGCGCGCGGCGGCCAGGCTCCACACGGCCTGCACGTTCATGCGCAGGCCGCCGGAGAAGCGGTCGTTCTGCACCTTGCCTTGGGCAATGATGAGTTCGTCCTCGGCCAGCAGTTCCTTGTTGGCGTTGAGCAGCTCCTCGTTGGCCACGGCCTCGACGGCGTCGCTCTTGTCGTCGAGCTTGAAGATGGCGACACGGCCGCGCTGGCCGTTGATGACGCGCAGATCGCTGACGATGCCGGCCACCAGCGTCGGCTCGCGGCTGTCCACCAGGTCGGCGATCTGGCGCTTGACGATGCGTCGCACCTCGGCGCCGCCGTGGTCGAACAGGTGGCCCGACAGGTAGAAGCCGATGGCCGTCTTCTCCAGCGACAGGCGCTCCTTGATGCTCCACACCGCCGCATCGACGAGGTCGGGCTCGACGTGAGACGCGGCATGCGAGTCGCCGAAATCGAACAGCCCGCCCTGGTCGGCGTTGGCCTCCTGCGTTTCCGCATGCGTGTAGCCGCGCCCGACGCTGGCGAGCAGCTTGGAGCGCTCAGGATTGATGCTGTCGAAGGCGCCGGCCTTGATGAGCGCTTCCACCGCGCGCTTGTTGACGGCCTTGCGGTCCACGCGCAGGCAGAAGTCGTAGAAGCTCAGGAAGGGGCCGCCGGACTCGCGCGCCGCGATGATGGCCTCGATGGCGCCACGCCCCGTGCCCTTGACGGCGCCGAGTCCGTAGTTCACCAGCCGGTTCGTGATCGGCTCGAAGCGGTACACGCCCTTGTTCACGCAGGGCGACTGGAACTCGATGCCGAAGATCTTGGCGTCGTTGAGCAACACCTTGAGCTTGTCGGTGTCGTCCATTTCGATGGTCATGTTCGCGGCGTAGAACTCGGCCGTGTAGTGCGTCTTCAGCCAGGCCGTGTGGTACGACAGCAAGGCGTAGGCGGCGGCGTGCGACTTGTTGAAGCCGTAGCCCGCGAACTTCTCCATCAGGTCGAAGACCTCGTCGGCTTTTTGCTGGTCGATGCCCTTCTCCGCGGCCCCCTTGCGGAAGATCTCGCGGTGCATGGCCATCTCCTCGGCCTTCTTCTTGCCCATCGCGCGGCGCAGCATGTCGGCGCCGCCGAGGCTGTAACCGCCCAGCACCTGGGCTGCCTGCATCACCTGCTCCTGGTAGACGAAGACGCCGTAGGTCTCCTCCAGCACCTGGCCCAGCAGCGGGTGCGGGTACTCGATGACCTCCTTGCCATGCTTGCGGGCGACGAAGGACGGAATCAGGTCCATCGGGCCCGGGCGGTACAGCGACACCAGCGCGATCAGGTCTTCGAAGCGCGAGGGCTTGGCGTCCTTCAAGAGGCGCTGCATGCCGGGCGATTCAAACTGGAACACGCTCTCGGAATAGCCCTTGCCGAACAGGTCGAACACCTTCTTGTCGACCAGCGGCACGTTGGCCCAGTCGAAGCCTGCGCGGTCCGGGTAGCGGGCGACAATGAAGTTCTTGGCCAGCTCCAGGATGGTCAGTGTGGCCAGGCCCAGGAAGTCGAACTTCACCAGGCCGATGGCCTCCACGTCGTCCTTGTCGAACTGACTCACCGCCGAGGTCGAGCCGGGCTGCTGGTACTGCGGGCAGAAGTCGGTGATCTTGCCCGGCGCGATCAGCACGCCGCCGGCATGCATGCCGATGTTGCGCACCATGCCTTCCACGCGAGCGGCCAGCTTCAGCAGCTCGGCCACTTCCTCGTCGGCGGCCTCGCGCTCCTCCAGCTCCGGCGCCTCGTGGCGGGCGTAGATGACCTTGGCCTTGTCGGGGTCGAAGTTGGGCGGCAGCTTCGCCAGCGTCACCGTCTTGCCCGGTGGCGCGGGAATGAGCTTGGCGATGCTGTCCACATGGCCATAGCCCATGCCGAGCACGCGGCCGATGTCCCTCAACGCCGCTTTGGCGGCCATGGTGCCGAACGTCGCGATCTGGCTGACCGCCGGGCGGCCGTACTTGTCCTTGACGTAGTCGATGACGCGGTCGCGGTTGCCCTGGCAGAAGTCGATGTCGAAGTCGGGCATGGACACCCGCTCCGGGTTCAGGAAGCGCTCGAACAGCAGGTTGTACTTGAGCGGGTCCAGGTCAGTGATGAGCAGCGCGTAGGCGACGAGCGAGCCCGCGCCCGAACCCCGGCCAGGGCCCACCGGGCAGCCGTTTTCCTTCGCCCAGCGGATGAAGTCCGACACAATGAGGAAGTAGCCCGGGAAGCCCATCTTGATGATGGTGTTCAGTTCGAATTCCAGCCGCTCGACGTAGCGCGGCCGTTCCTTCTCGCGCTCCGCCTCATCAGGGAAGAGGTGCACCAGCCGCCCCACCAGGCCCTCATGGCTCAGCTCGCGGAAGTAGCGGTCCATCGGCATCGGCGTGCCGTCGTCCATCAGCGGCGTCGGGAAGTTGGGCAGCTGCGGCTTGCCCAGCACCAGCGTCAGCGAGCAGCGGCGCGCAATCTCGGTGGTGTTCTGGACTGCGCTCGGGATGTCCTTGAACAGCTCGCGCATCTGCGCCTGCGTCTTGAAATACTGGCTGGGCAGGAAGCGCTTGATGCGCTTGGGGTTGGCCAGTGTTTCGCCCTCGGCCACGCAGACGCGCGCCTCGTGAGCCTCGAAGTCGTCTTCCGCCAGGAACTGGATCGGATGCGTCGCGACGACCGGCAGGCCCAGTTCGGCCGCCAGCGGCACGCTCGCCTGCACGAGCGCCTCCTGGCCAGGCAGGCCGGCCCGCTGCAGTTCGATGTAGAAGCGCCCGGGGAACACATCGGACAGTCGTTGCGCCCATTCCTTGGCACGCACGGTGTCGCCCTGCATCAACGCCTGGCCCAGGCCGCCGTGCTGCGCGCCCGACAGGCAGATCAAGCCGGCGCCCAGTTCCTGCAGCCATTCCCATTTCAGGCAGGCCTGGTTGCGCTGCACGTTGTCGATCCACGCGCGTGACAGCAGTTCGCTGAGGTTCAGATAGCCCTGGCTGTTCTGCACCAGCAGCAGCAGCCGTGTGGGGGGCTTGTCGGTGGCGTCGGTCTCCAGCCAGCAGTCCGCGCCGAGGATGGGCTGCACGCCCTTCTTGCGCATGGCCGAGTAGAACTTGATGCCGCCGAACAGGTTGGCCAGGTCGGTGATGGCCGCAGCCACCTGCCCGTCTTTTGCAGCAGCGTCGGCCGCGTCATCGGTGCGGAGGGTGCCATCCACCACCGAGAACTCGGTGTGCATGCGCAGGTGAACGAAGGGCGGGTCTTGCAGGGCAGTCTCGGGCATCGCGGCATTGTAGGAAGCGCCCTGCCCCCCAATGCCGAGCAGGCACGGCAACACTGACATGACCCTTGATAGGCTGAAAAGTTTAAGTATTACTTTTAAGCGATATCAACTTCTGAATTGGCGTAACCGCTGGGTCAAGCAACTCAAATAGTCATGTTTAATCCATTCGCCCGGGACTGGCGCCGGTTCCAGGCAAACCACGAGGCCTGCCCGTACGAGGCAGCCCGCCACACCGGAGACACACCATGTTCCTGACTTGCAAGCGCCTCGTGCGCTTGGCTGCGGGCTGCGCGCTTGCCGCCACCCTCTCCCTCGCCCAGGCAGCACCCTGGACACTGACCGGATCGCTGGGCACCCACGACCCCAACATCTACAAGACGAGCTCGACCTGGTGGATGTTTGAGACCACCGACAACGGCGGTATCGGCGTCAAGTATTCGAGCGACGGCCACGCCTGGACGCAGGGCTTGCCCATCTTCGGCAGCGGCCTGGCCTGGTGGAGAACCTATCTGCCGGCCGACAAGACCGCCATGGTCTGGGCGCCCGGTTGCGGCGAGTACGGCGGCCTGGGCTATTGCTACTACGCGGTGTCCAGCCTGTATTCGCAGAAATCGGCCATCGGCCTGACCACCTCGGCCGGCGGCATATCGACCGGCCAGTGGGTGGACCAGGGCGCCATCCTGACCTCCAAGTCGGGCGACGGCTACAACGCCATCGACCCGGCCTTCGTGCTCGCGGCCAACGGCGACCCCTACCTCGTCTTCGGCTCGTTCTGGAACGGCATCCACATCACCCGCGTGAGCAAGGTGAACCTGAAGCCGCCCAGCGGTGGCGTGGTCAACATCGCCAAGGACGCCACCAACGGCATCGAGAACGGCTTCGTCGTCAAGAAAGCCATCGGCGGCACGACCTGGTACTACCTGTTCGCGTCCAAGGGCGCCTGCTGCAAGGGCGCGAGCAGCACCTACTACATCGTGGTGGGCCGCTCGACCTCCATCACCGGGCCCTACGTCGACAAGGCCGGCGTGGCCATGATGTCCGGCGGCGGCACGGTGCTGGCGTCCAGCGGCACGCGCTTCAAGGGGCCGGGCGGGCAGTCGCTGCTGGACGATGGCTCGGTGATCGCCTGGCACGCCTATGACGCCCAGAACAACGGCGCGCCGGCGCTCTTCATCAACAACGTGACCTGGGGGGCCGACGGATGGCCGCAAGCGGTCTGGTGATCGCACCGCCGGCGGCACTGGCGCTCAGCGCCGCGCTGCTGGCCTGGGCGTGGTGGGGCGGCCCGGTGAAGGAGGCCGAGGCGCCGCGCCCGGCTGCCGTCGCAACCCGAGCAGCGCCCAAGTCCGAGGCGCCCGCGCCAGGGCCAGCGCTGCGCGCCATGCCAGCGAATGCGGCGGCATCGCCAGCGGACCTCACCGGCCTGCTCGCCGCGCCCGAGGCTCAGTTGCGCGCCAGCGTGCATGCCGCCCTGGCCGCGCCTGCTCAGGGCGGCCGGCTCTACGCCCGCGCGCTGGCGCGGCGTTGCGCCGATTTGGCAGGCCTGCAGGCCGCCGGCCCGCCCGACCCCAACGACGCCCGCCACCAACATGCTGTCGCCCGCCAGGCGGCGCTTGCGGCTGGTTGCAGCCAGTTCGCGAACGGCGAGTGGCTGGCCCTGGTCAACATCGCGCGTGACGAGACGATGGGCGCAGACCCGCTGCTGGCCGTGCAGCAGTCCGACCTGGATGGCTTGGCCCTGCTGCAGGCCGTCTTTGCAAGGCCGGATGCGCTGCTGCTCGCCGAACTCGGCGAACGCCTGCTGCTGCGTCGCATCGACGGCGAGCCGCGGCTCTACTTCGACGGCCAACCCTTCGACGACGAGCAGGGCCGCGCTACGGCCCAGGCGGCGTTGCGCCTGCTGCCCTGCCACTTCGGCCTCGCCTGCGACGAACGCGATCCCGAAGTCTGGCTGGCCTGCCTGCGCGGCGATGGTTGTGCAGCGTCGCGTGCCGCGCGGGAGACGCCCGCCGCCGTGGCCCTGGCAGCCCGCCTCGCTGCGGCCCTGCGGGCGGGTGAACTGGGCCGCTTCCTGCCGGCGCCGTCCTGACGGTTGGCGTCAGGCACTAGCCGAAGGCGATGGAAGCCAGCACCACCTGGTTGCCGCCGCGGCGCTGAGCCTCGTGCACGGCGGCTTCGCTGGCGGCCATCAGCTCGTCCTGGCGCGAGGCCGTGTGCGGGAAGCTGGACACGCCCATCGAGATCGACAGGCCGAGATCCTGACCGTTGAGCACGACGATCTGCGCCGCGCACTGCCGGCGCAACTGCTCCATGCGTGCATGCGCCGTCGCCAGGCCCACGCCCGACAGCAGCACGGCGAAACGCTGCGCACCGATGCGGCAGGCCGAGTCCATGGCCCGCGTGTTGGCGCGCAGCATGCGGCCGATGCCTTCGAGCAGGCGCTGCTGGGCCTCTTCGCCCAGCCCGTCAATGGCTGACGACGAATCCAGCGCGATGACGACGAGGGCGAACTCGCGATGCTCGCGCGAGGACAGGTCGATCTCGCGCAGCAGTTGGTCGTCGAACTGCGCACGCATGTACAGGCCCGAGACGTCATCCCGGCCCGAGCCCTGCTGCAGCTCGCGGCGAATCTGTTCGATGGCGCTCTGCTGCTGCTCGATCTGGGCCAGCGCGCGCTGCAGATGCGCCTCGCGGTGGCGCTCCTCGGTGCGCTCGTGCCAGACGGCAATCAGGAAGTCTGCCCCGAGAGCCAGTCGCGTGACGCTGAACTCGCGCCGGCGACCGTTGATCTCCAGCTTGTGTTCGCTGACGACAGGGAAGCGCTGGGCCATGACGGTCTGCTCGACGCGGCGCAGCGCCGTCGTCTCGTCAGGCTTGAGCAATTCGGCGTCGGTGTGGCCGACGACGGCCTCGCGCTCGAACATCTGGGCCAGGCCGGCATTCGCGAACACGTAGCGGCCGGTCGCGACGGCCTTGATGGCCGCCTGGCTGCCCAAGGGCTCGATCAGCGCGAGCAGCCCGGCCAGCGCCTCGCTGCCGAGTTCGGCATGACTCGCCAGCCAATGCGCCAGGCTGCCGGGTTGCGGCTCCATCGCGGTCGGGTCGGCAGTCATGTCCATGAAATCGTTTTGATGCGATCGTGCGCGTGCGGCGGAAAACCGCGATGCGCCAAGGGTGTCGAGGGAATGTAGTGGGGCAAAAGCGGCGCCAGCAAGGCCGGATCACCCCATGAATCGGGCCTCCCCCCTAGAAGGCCCTTTTGCTACCCGGCATGGATCCTAACGAGTTTCGCCGCGCCTACCCACGACAATGCCGCCCCATTCAAGGGAGGCTTATGCAGGGATTCGATGCGGTGGTGGTGGGAGCAGGCGCTGCAGGCCTGTTCTGCGCGGCCCAGGCCGGCCAACGCGGGCTCAAAGTGCTGCTGATCGACCACGCGCCCAAGCTGGCCGAGAAAATCCGCATCTCGGGAGGTGGGCGGTGCAATTTCACGAACCGTGAAGCCGGGCCGGCCAATTTCCTGTCCGAGAACCCGGCCTTCTGCCGCTCGGCCCTGGCGCGCTACACGCCGCAGGACTTCATCAAGCTGGTGCAGAGCCACCGCATTGCCTTCCACGAGAAGCACAAGGGCCAACTGTTCTGCGACGACTCGGCCGAGCAGATCATCCAGATGCTGGTCAAGGAGTGCGAAGCCGGTGGCGTCACGCGCTGGCAGCCCTGCACGGTGGCGGATGTGCGCCAGGCCGCAGATGGCGGTTTCGACCTCGACACGAGCCGGGGCCCCGTGCGGGCGCCGCGTGTCGTCGTCGCCACCGGCGGCCTGCCGGTCCCCAAGATCGGCGCCAGCGACTGGGGCCTTCGCCTGGCCCAGCGCTTCGGGCACGCCATCGTCGAACCCCGCCCGGCCCTGGTGCCGCTGACCTTCGACGCCGACACCTGGGCGCCCTTCGCTGCGCTGGCGGGTCTGTCGCTGCCGGTGGAAGTGTCTTGCGGCGCCGGCAAGGCTCGCGGGCGCTTCCTCGAAGACCTGCTGTTCACCCACCGTGGCCTGAGTGGCCCGGCCATCCTGCAAATCTCCAGCTACCGCACGGCCGACGACCAGCCGCTGCAGATCAACCTCGCGCCCGAATTGCAGCTGGACAAGGAACTTGTCGTGGCCAAAGCTGCTTCGCGCCGCCAGCTCGGCAATGAATTCAGCGCCCGCCTGCCGCAGCGCCTGGCCGCAGCCTGGCTGGAACGTGCCGGCCTGGACGCCGCCAAACCACTCGCCGACTGCCGTGACGCCGACCTGCAGCGCCTGGGCCGCAGCGTGCATGACTGGCAGCTGATGCCCAGCGGAGACGAGGGCTGGCGCAAGGCCGAGGTCATGCGCGGCGGCGTCTGCACCCGCGAGCTGAGCTCGCAAACGCTGGAAAGCAAGCGCCTGCCGGGCCTGTATTTCATCGGCGAAGTCGTCGACGTGACGGGCTGGCTGGGGGGCTACAACTTCCAGTGGGCCTGGGCCAGCGCAGTGGCCTGCGCGCAGGCCATGGCCGCCACGCCGACGACCGACTGAGCGAATCTTGGCAAGTCCTTGATTTCCCGGCTACAATCCTCGGCTTTGCTAGCAAACCCGCGCGTCGATTCGCTGCACTTCTTTTAAAGAATTACCAAGAGAAGCAGTAATCCGGAACCTGCTGCTGATCCCAGCCGCGAACACCGAGCGCAATCTGAAGGAAATCAATGACCACCATCCGCGTCAAGGAAAACGAGCCGTTCGACGTCGCACTGCGTCGCTTCAAGCGCACCATCGAAAAGCTGGGCCTGCTGACCGACCTGCGCGCCCGCGAGTTCTACGAAAAGCCCACTGCCGAGCGCAAGCGCAAGAAGGCCGCGGCCGTCAAGCGCCACTACAAGCGCGTGCGCAGCATGCAGCTGCCCAAGAAGCTGTACTGATCGTCTCTGACGCGACCCGGAGCCTGTTTTCAAAGCAGCTCCGGTGAACTCCAAAACCCGCCACAGGACGCTGTTGCGGGTTTTTGTCTTTTTGAATTGGATCTCCCCATGAGCCTCAAAGACCGCATCACCGACGACATGAAGGCCGCGATGCGCGCCAAGGAAAGCGACCGTCTGCAGACCATCCGCGGCCTGCTGGCCGCCGTGAAGCAGAAGGAAGTGGACGAGCGCGTCGTCGTGGACGACACGGCACTCGTGGCCATCGTCGACAAGCTGATCAAGCAGCGCAAGGACTCGATCAGCCAGTTCGCCGCCGCCGGCCGCGACGACCTCGTTGCCAAGGAAACCGTCGAACTGGCCGTGCTGCAGGCCTATCTGCCCGAGCGCATGAGTGCCGAAGCCGTGGCAGAGAAGGTCGGGGCCATCGTCGCCGAGCTCGGCGCCAGCGGCCCGGGCGACATGGGCAAGGTCATGGCCGCCGCCAAGGCAGCACTGGGCGGCGTGGCCGAAATGAGCACGGTGTCCGCCGCGGTCAAGGCCGCACTGGCCAAGTAAAGGAGCTGCGATGAGTCTGCCGCTGCAATCGCTGACGCCCGACGTCTGCGTCTCCCCGCAACTGACACCCGAAGCCATGGCAGAAGCCGCGGCCATGGGCTTCAAAAGCGTCGTCAACAACAGGCCCGACTTCGAGCACGGCCCCGACCAGCCAACCTCTGCCGCCATCCAGGCCGCCGCCGAGGCTGCCGGCCTGGAGTACCGCCACCTGCCGGTGGCCGGCGGCTACCAGTCGCCCGAAGAGATCGCCGCCTTCGCGGATCTGCTGGCAGAGCTGCCACGGCCGCTGCTGGCCTTCTGCCGCTCCGGCGCGCGTTCGACGCGGCTGTTCCTGCAGGCCCAGCAGCTCGGCTGATCAGTGACCCAGATAGGCGGCCTGCACGCGCGGGTCGCCGAGCAGTTCGCTGCCACTGCCCAGCAGCACGATGCGGCCGTTCTCGATCACGTAGGCACGCTGCGCCAGCTTGAGCGCCTGCTTCACGTTCTGCTCGACGAGGAAGATGGTCAGGCCCTCGGCATTGATGGCCTTCAGCGTGCGGAAGATGTCCTGCACGATGATGGGCGCCAGCCCCATCGAGGGCTCGTCCAGCAGCAGCAGCCGCGGCTTGGCCATCAGCGCACGGCCTATGGCCAGCATCTGCTGCTCGCCGCCCGACAGGTTGCCCGCCATCTGCGTGGCGCGCTCGGCCAGGCGCGGGAACAGGCTGTAGACATGGTCGATGTCGCGCGACCGGGCGGCCGAGCCGTCGCGGCGCGTGTAGGCGCCCAGCTCCAGGTTCTCGCGCACGCTCAGCGTCGTCAGCGTCGCCCGGCCCTCGGCCACCTGCACAAGGCCGCCGGCGACGATGCGGTGCGGTGCCATCGCCGTGATGTCCTGGCCATCGAACAGCACGCGACCAGCTGACTTTTTCACCAGGCCGGACAAGGCCATCAGCGTCGTCGACTTGCCCGCGCCGTTGGCGCCAACCAGCGTCGTGATCTCGCCCGCCGCCAGATCGAGGTCGATGCCCCGCACCGCCTCGACATGACCGTAGTTGACGGCCAGGCCGCGCACGCTCAGCAAGGGCTCGCCGCTCATGCCGCCACCTCCTCGTCGTCATCGCGCCCGAGATAGGCCTCGATGACCTGCGGGTCGTTGCGCACGGCGTCCGGCCCACCCTGGGCAATGATGCGGCCGAAGTTCAGCACGGCGATGTGCTCGCACAGGCCCATGACGAAGCGCATGTCGTGTTCGATCATGAAGATGGTGTAGCCGCGCGCCTGGATGTTGCGGATCTCGCCCATCAGCTCGGTCTTCTCGGTGCCGTTCATGCCCGCCACGGGCTCGTCCAGCAGCAAGAGCTTGGGCTCGGTGGCCAGCGCACGCGCCAACTCCAGCTTGCGCTGCTCGCCATAGCTGAGGTTGTCGGCGATGTCGTCGGCCTTGTGCTCCAGCTTCATCCACGACAGCAGCTCGCGCGCCCGCTCGCGGGCGGCGCGCTCGGCGGCCCGGAAAGATGGCAGCCGCAGCAGCAGTCCGGCCGGCCCGTAGCCCAGGCGGGCATGCATGCCGACGATGACGTTCTCCAGCAGCGTCATCTCCTTGAACACGCGGATGTTCTGGAATGTGCGGGCGATGCCACCGGTCGTGATCTGGTGGGGCTTGTGGCCGACGAGGCTCACGCCGTTGAACAGGATGTCGCCCGACGTCGGCGGCAGCAGGCCGGTGATGAGGTTGACGACCGTGGTCTTGCCGGCACCGTTGGGGCCGATCAGGCCGAAGATGCCGCCGGCCGGCACTTCGAAACTGACGTCCTGCAGCACCTTGAGGCCGCCGAAATGGCGCGAAACGGACTGAAGCTTCAGCATGTCAGCCCCCGCGACCCAGCAGTGCGCGAACACGCGCCGGGTCCCACAACCCGCGCGGCAGGAAGAGCACGATGACGACGAGGATGAGGCCGTTGACGACGTTGCGGAAGTCCGCCAGCCCGCGCAGCAACTCGGGCAGCAGCGTCAGGATGACGGCGCCGGAGATCGGCCCCATCAGCCCGTTGATGCCGCCGAGGATGGTCATCGTCAGGATCTCGACGCCGCGGTCGAAACCGTACTCGCTGGGGCCGATGAAGAAGGTCAGGTGGGCGTTGAGGGCACCCGCCAGGCCGGCCAGCATGGCGCCCAGCACGAAGGCCAGCATCTTGTGCGCGTTGACGTCGATGCCCATCAGGCCGGCAGCGGTCTCGTCGAGCTTGATGGCCTCGAAGGCACGACCCACCTTGGAGCGACGCAGCAACGCGAGCACGAGGCACGCCAACACCAGCCCCAGCGCGACATGCCACCACTCGGTCAACGGCGGAATGCCGTTCAGGCCCAGCGCGCCTCCGGTCCAGTCCTCCGTGTTCAGGATGAAGATGCGCACCACCTCGCCAAAGGCCAGCGTCGCCATCGCGAGATAGACGCCCGACAGACGCAGCGTCGGCCTGCCGATCACGAAGGCCACGACGGCCGGCGCCGCCATGCCACCCGCCAGCGCCACCGGGAACGGTGCGCCCGCATTCATCGTGATCAACGCCGCGGCGTAGGCGCCAATGCCCATGAAGGCCGCGTTGGCCATGGCCAGCATGCCGCAGGACAGGGTCAGGTAGATGGACAGGGCCAGCAGCGAATTGGTGCCCAGCGTCAGCACCAGGTTGCTGTAGACCGCCCAGAAGCTGTCAAAGCTCTCAAGCATGGCGGTCAGACCTTGCGTTCATTGACGGTGCCGAACAGGCCCTTGGGTCGCAGCAGCAGCACGGCGAACAGCAGGCCGAAGGCGACGGCATCGCGCATCGTCGAGCCGATGTAGGCCACCGACAGCACCTCGGCAAAGCCGAGGAAGAGCCCCGCCAGCATTGCGCCGCGGATGTCGCCCATGCCGCCCAGGATGATGACGGCGATGCCCTTGTGCAGGATGGGTTGGCCCATCAGCGGGAACAGCGCGTTGGAGTACAGGCCGATCAGCACGCCCGCCACGCCGCCCAGGCCCGCAGCGAAGAAGCTCGTCAGCATGAAGAGGCCGCCGACGTTGATGCCCAGCAGCGCCGCCGCCTTGGGCGACTCGGCAATCGCGCGCAGCGCCCGGCCGAGCTGCGTGCCGCGCAGCACCAGCAGCAGCACGGCCATCAGGCCGAAGGACAGCGCGATGATGCCCAGCTCCAGCACGGTCACGTGCAGCCCGGCAATGGTCAAGGTTTCCTGCGGCAGCACCTCGGCCGGGAAGCGCAGGTTCTGCGCACCGAAGATGCCCTGCGCCAGGCTGTTCAGCGCGATGGCCAGGCCGATGGTGGCGATCATCGGGATCAGGTGCGGTGCGTTGCGCGCCCGCAGCGGCCGCAGCACGAGCAGGTCGATGACCAGGCCCAGCAGGCCCGACGCGGCAAAGGCCACGGCCAGCGCGCCGGCCAGCGGCATGTTCAGCTTCGTGACCGCCTGCAGCGCCGCATAGGCCCCAACCATGAAGACCGCGCCGTGCGACAGGTTGACGACGCCCAGCACACCGAAGACCAGCGTGAAACCGAGCGCGAACAGCGCATAGACGCTGCCGAGCGAGAGGGCATTGAAAAGCTGCTGTTCGAGCACGTTCGTGGCTTGGGAGAAAAGACGAGGCCCGCGGTGGCGTACCGCGGGCCTCTGCGGCGGGCGCCGGCTTACTTCTCGATGGCGTAGCGGCCGTTCTTCGTGGCGCTGACGATGGCCGTCTGGCTGGCGTCATAGCCCGCCGGGTTGCCGGCCTTGTCGGTCGCGCGGCGGAAGGTGAAGCCGCCGGTGGCGCCGGTCCACTTCACGTCGGGCAGCGCATTGCGCAGCGCGGCGCGGTCCTTGGCGAGGTCGCCGCTGAGCTTGACCTTCTTCAGCGCCTGGGCCGTGATGTACATCGCGTCATAGGCCTGGGCTGCGAACTGGTCGGGCGCCGACTTGTTCTTCTGCGTGTACGCGACGATGAAGGCGCCGTTCTCCTTGGTCTGGTTCTCGATGGACCAGGGGCTGCCGATCCACAGGCCGTCAGATGCGCCCTTGGCCAGCTCGAACACCTTGACCGAGTTCATGCCGTTGCCGCCGATGACGGGCACGTTCAGGCCGAGCTGGCGGGCCTGCACCATGACGGGCGCGCCCTCGGCGATCAGTGCCGACAGCACCAGCGCGTCAGGGTTGCCGGCCTTGATCTTGGTCAGCTGGGCCTTGAAGTCGACATCGCCCTTGGCAAAGGTCTCGGTCGTCGTGACCGCGATCTTCTGCGCGTCCAGCGCCTTCTTGAAGTTGTCGTAGCCGCTCTTGGTGAACACGTCGTCGTTGCCGTAGAGCACGGCGACCTTCTTGATGCCGAGCTTCTTGACGGCGGCCGACAGCGTGACCGGCAGCACGTCGGCCTCGGTGACCGAGTTGCGGAAGACGTGGTCGCCGATGGACGTGATGCCGTCGGCCGTGTTGGAGGTGCCGAAGACGACGACCTTGGCGGCCTGGGCGATGGGGTCGGCCGCCTGAGCGGAGTTGGACAGCGTGGGGCCGAACAGCATCAGCACCTTGTCCTGGAAGATCAGCTTCTTGAAGGCGTTGATCGCCTCCTCCTTCTTGCCCTGCTCGTCCTCGATCACCAGCACCAGCTTGTTGCCGTTGACGCCGCCGGCGGCATTGATCTCATCGGCCGCAAGCTGGAAGCCGGCGCGGATGCTCTGCCCGTACTGGGCGGCACCGCCCGACAGGGCTTCGGCCACGCCGATCTTGATGTCGGCCGCCTGGGCCAGGCCGGCGAGCGTTGCCAGAACTGCGATGGCGAGGGGCTTGAGGGTGCTTGTGATCATCTCCGGGTGCTCCTTGTGTTGTGACGCGAGGTCAGCTTTTGATGATAGTTAGTTGCCGGCGAGCTTCATGCCCGTCAGCAGCACGGAGCCGATGGTCTTGGTGCCCATCGAATACTCGTCAGCACCGATGCCGACGATGTTCTGCAACATGTCCTTGAGGTTGCCGGCAATGGTCACCTCATGGACCGGGTAGGCGATCTCGCCGTTCTCGATCCAGTAGCCGCTCGCGCCGCGGGAATAGTCGCCGGTCACATAGTTCACGCCCTGCCCCATCAGCTCGGTCACGAGCAGGCCACGGCCGAGGCGGCGGATCATCGTCGGCAGGTCATCACCGGGCGCAGTAGCGCGACTGGTCATGCGAAGGTTGTGCGAACCGCCGGCATGGCCGGTCGTCTTCATGCCCAGCTTGCGGGCCGAATAGCTGGAAAGGAAATATCCCTGCAGCACGCCGCCCTCGACGACCGAGCGGGCGCGCGTGACGACGCCTTCGTCGTCAAAGGGCGAGCTGCCCTTGCCCTTCTTCACATGCGGGTCTTCGGAGATGTCGATGTGCGAGGCGGTGACGGGCTTGCCCAGGCTGTCGAGCAAGAAAGTGGTGCGGCGGTACAGCGCGCCGCCGCTGGTGGCCTGCACGAGGGCGCCAAGCAGGCCGATGGCGACGGTGCTCTCGAACAGCACCGGCACCTCGGCGGTGGCGACCTTGCGCGCCTTCAGGCGCGACAGCGCACGCTCCGAGGCATAGCGGCCCACCGCCTCGGGCGACGCCAGGTCAGCGGCGTCGCGCATGGAGCTGTACCAGGCATCGCGCTGCATGCCCGCACCTCGCCCCGCGATGGGCGCGACGGACAGCGAATGGCGCGAGCTGGCATAGCCACCCCGGAAACCCCGCGTGTTGCCCATCCAGAAATGCGACTGCTGGGCCGACACGGCCGCGCCCTCACTGTTGGTGATGCGCTTGTCCACGCAAAGCGCCGCGGCTTCGCAGCGCAGCGCGATCTCGGCGGCGCCGGCCGCGTCGATGGCCCAGGGGTGGAAGAGGTCCAGCTCGGGCCGCAGTGCCGCGTCCAGCGCCAGGTCGGCCGCGTCGGGTAGGCCGGCGAATTCATCCTCAGCCGTGAAGCGGGCGATGTCGTAGGCAGCGCGCACCGTGTCGCGGATGGCCTGGGGCGAGAAGTCCGACGTGCTGGCATTGCCACGGCGCTGGCCCAGGTAGACCGAGATGCCCAGCGACTTGTCGCGGTTGCGCTCGACGTTCTCCAGCTTGCCCAGCCGCGCCGACACCGACAGCCCGCAACCCTCAGACACCTCGGCGCCGGCATCGCTGGCACCCAGCTTCTTGGCCTCCCCGAGCGCGTCTTCTATCCACTGCTGGAACTGTTCGGGGCTGTAGGCAAAACCATCTTGGGCTTGGGACATGAACGACAGACAAATCAGGTGGGCGACAATCATAGGTCTCGCCTGAACACGGCCCCCGATGCAAGAAAACACTCCTGAACTCGAAGACGACGACGACTTCGACCGCCCCAGCAAGAGCCAGCTCAAGCGCGACATGACCGCGCTGCAGAAGTTGGGCGACGACCTGCTGGCCCTGCCCGAGAGCCGTTGGGAGCCTTTGGCGCTGCCCGAGATCCTCTACGACGCCCTCAAGGCCGCCAAGAAGATCACCAACTTCGAAGGCAAGCGCCGCCAGATGCAGTACATCGGCAAGCTGATGCGCAAGATCGACCCCGAGCCGATCCGCGAAGCCGTGGCCGCGTTCAAGCTGGGCCACGCGCAGGACAGTCTCAGGCTGCACCAGTCCGAGCGCTGGCGCGACCGCCTGCTGGCCAGCGACGACGCGCTGCAGGAATTCCTGACCGAGCACACCGAGGTGGACATCCAGCAGCTGCGCAACCTCGTGCGCGCGGCGCGCAAGGACGCAGCGAACGAGGCCGAGAAGCCCGAATCGAAACGACAGGGTCGCGCGTTCCGTGAGCTGTTCCAGTTCATCAAGGCGTCGGACGTCGCTGCCGAAGATGAGTGACACGGTACGCATCGGGATCGTCTCGATCAGCGACCGCGCTTCGACGGGCGTCTACGAAGACAAGGGCCTGCCCGCGCTGAAGGACTGGCTGACGAGCGCCCTGCACAACCCCATCGAGTTCGTGCCCCGCCTGATCCCCGACGAGCAGGCAGGCATCTCGGCCGCGCTGGTCGAGCTGGTCGACACCGAACGCTGCGACCTCGTGCTGACGACCGGTGGCACCGGCCCCGCACCGCGCGATGTGACGCCGGAGGCGACGCTGGCCGTGGCCGACCGCGTGATGCCCGGCTTTGGCGAGCAGATGCGCCAGATCTCCCTGCACTTCGTGCCCACAGCCATCCTGTCACGCCAGGTTGCCGTCATCCGCAGCAAGGCGCTGATCATCAACCTGCCGGGCCAGCCCAAGGCGATTGCCGAGACGCTGGCCGGCCACGAGAAGGCCAGTGGCATCTTCGCGGCCGTGCCCTATTGCGTCGACCTGATCGGCGGGCCCTACCTGCAAACGCGCGACGAGGTCTGCAAGGCCTTCCGGCCCAAGAGCGCACAGCGCCCGGCCCGCGCCTAACTGAGCACCGCGTCGGGCTCGGCCGACGAGTCGATTGCGGCGGCCACCTCGTCCAGGCTGCGGTTGCTGCTGAGGCCAAAGCCGCCCACGAGGCGCTTGCCACCAGAGCCGCGCCCCGACGTGGTGTGCACCCCGACCCAGGCATCGCGGCCGGAGCGCTTGGCCGCATACAGCCCCAAATCCGCCAGGTTGACGACCTGCTGCCAGCTGCGCGCCTGCGGCCTCTCCAGCTCGAAGGGCGCGCAGGCAAAGCCGATGGAGCAGCTGACGTCGATCTCGCCGCCGTCATCCAGCACGAAGGGCGTGGCGGCGATGACGGCGCGCATGCGTTCGGCCAGCTCCTCGGCGCGCAGGCGGTCGGTATCTCGCGCCACGGCCAGGAACTCCTCGCCGCCCCAGCGCACGAGATAGTCCGACTCGCGCAGCACCGAGCGAAGCCGCGCACCGAATTGCACCAGCACCGCGTCGCCCGCCGCGTGGCCGTAGCGGTCGTTGATGCGCTTGAAGGCGTCGATGTCCAGCAGCAGGAAGACGTTGTCCGCGTCCAGCGGCAGCCCGCCCGCGGCCAGCGTCTCCTGCGAGCGGCGCAGGCTGGCCGCCAGATCCTGCTCGATGTGCTCGCTCAGGAAGCGGCGGTTGTGCAGGCCCGTCAGCGGGTCGGTCACGCTGCTCAACTCCAGCTGCACCGACTTCTCCTCCAGCGCCTGGTGCAGGGCCCTCAGCTCGGTCGTGCGCTCGCGCACCTTGTGTTCGAGTTCCAACTGGCGATGACGCAGCAGCCGCGTGCGCGCTGCCACGGCGGCGATCACCAGCACGCCAAGCGCCAGCGCCAGCGCGGTACGCAACCACCAGGTCTGGTGCCAGGCCGGCCGCACCCGCACGGGCAGGGTCAGTTCACGCTCGCCCCACTGCCCATCGCGGTTGGAGGCGCGCAGGCGCAGCGTGTAGCCGCCCGGCGGCAGATTGGTGTAGGCCGCCAGCCGGCGCGCCGCGTCGGCGGCCACCCAGCTGGCATCGAAGCCTTCGAGCTTGTAGGCGTAGCGGTTGCGCTCCGGCGCCGAGAAGTCGCTCGACGCGAACTCCACCGCCAGGCTGTTGCCCTCGGCCGGCACATCGAGCGCCGCCGCGCCGCCCGGCACCAGCGCCACCGCGCGCCCGCCCACCTGCACGTCGACCATCAGCACGTCGGGCCGGTAACTCCAGGGCTGCAGCTTCTCGGGCAGCACCACCGTCATGCCACCGGCGCCGCCAAACAGCAATTCGCCGCGCTCGGTGCGCGCCGCCGCCCCCGTCCAGTAGGTCGGGAAGACGACGCCTTCGGCGCGCCGCAGCGAACGCACCGTCATGCGCTCGGGGTCGATGCGCGCCAGGCCATCGTCAGTGCTCGCCCAGACGCGGCCCTGCAGATCCTGCAGCAGCGCGTTGACGGTGCTGTCCGGCAGGCCCTGGGGCATGCCCAGGCGCAGCGTCTCGCCGCCCCCGCCCCGCGCGGGCAGCACGTCGATGCCGCCGCCGTAGCTGCCCACCCAGAGCCGCCCGCGGGCGTCGGTCATCAGCGCGGTGACGAAACCGGCCGACAGCCCGCGCGGCAGCGTCGGCCCGGCCGGGTACTGCAGCACGCTGCCGCTGCGGGGGTCGACGCGGTTGAGGCCGTTGCGCGTGCCCACCCACAGCTCGCCCGCCGCGCCACGGGCCAACACCATGATGCGCTGGTCGGTCAGGCCAGGCGACGCCGGCTTGACGGCCACGCCGCGGCCGCTGGCCAGGTCCAGCCGCCACAGGCCGTCGAACTGGCCGCCAACCCACAGCGTGTCGCCGTCGGCCAGCAGCGCCCAGGTCGACGCGGCCGGGGCGCGGCCGGCCAGGGTCACGCGCTGGATGTAGCGCCCGTCGGCATCGGCCCGGTACAGGCCGCGCTTGGTGCCGATGTAGACGCTGCCGTCGGCGACGCGCGTCATGCCGAGCACGATGTCCGGCGGCAGCGCGGCCTCGGCGCGGCTGGCATCGGGCCGCAGCGCGCCAACGCGGGCGCCAGTCGCGTCGAGGATGTCGACGCCGCTCTTGTGCGTTCCCAGCCAGAGGCGCCCTTCGGGCATGGGCAGGATCCAGCTGACCTCGGTGCTGATGAAGCGCGAATCCAGCGCGTCGCCGATCTCGGCGCTGGCCCCCAGCCGGGTCAGCACGCCATCCTGGCGCGGGTCGTAGCGGCTCAGGCCGCGGTTGGACGCCACCCAGACGAGGCCGGCGCGGTCGCGGTAGAGGGTGCGCAGTGCGTTGTCGGCCAGGCTCACCGGCCACGCCGGCACGTGTCGGATGCGCCGGGTTTCGCGCAGCGCGTCGCGGCGCTCGATGTCCACAGCCACGACGCCCTGGCCCAGCGTCGCCACCCACATCTCACCGGGCTGCACCTCCAGCAGGCTGGCGATCTGGTTGTTGAAGAGCAGGTCGTCCTTCTCGGCCACGCCGGCTTCGCGCACCTCGACGGCCGGCGCATCGCCCTCGCTGCCGAGCACGAAGACGCCCTCGTGCAGGCTGCCGACCCAGATCTGGCCGGCGCTGTCCTGGGCCAGGGCCTGGGGCTGTACCGCACGGCCGGGTGCCAGCGGCAGGGCCTGCAGCGGCGCGCCCGCGGCCGGGCGGCGGAACAGGCCCGCCGCGCTGCCGAGCCAGAGCTGGCCGCGGCGGTCGCGCAGCACCGCCCAGACCCTGGCACCGGCGCCTTCGGCCCAGCCACCCGCGGCGCTGGCGTGCTCGATGCGGCCACTCGCCGGATCGAGATGGTCCAGTCCCCCGTCAGTCACGACCCACAGCCCGCCGGCACCGTCGTCGGCAATCTGGCGCACGCTGACGTGGCTCAGGCCCTGCGGCCCGCCGACAGGAATCGCGACGAAGCGTTCCTGCGCCGCGTCGTACCTCAGCAGGCCCGCGGCGCTGGTGCCCACCCACAGCCGGCCGGCCGAGTCGCCATGCAGGGACTGCACGTAGTTGTCAGGCAGCGCGCCCGGCCGTTGCGAGTCGCCCTTGTAGACCTTGAAGCGATAGCCGTCCCAGCGCGCCAGGCCGCCCAGTGTGCCCACCCACAGAAAGCCCTGGCCGTCCTCGGCGATCGCCGTCGCGATGGCATTGGGCAGGCCCTGCTCCTGCGTGAGGTGCTGGAAGGTGATGTCGGCCAGGCTGGACCAGCGCTTCTCGGCCGGCACCGCGCCCACGGCCGTGGCGATGGCGGCCATCGCCAGGCCCAGCGCCATTCGCCAGCCGAAAGAGAGCCGCAGTCGTAACTCGCGCAGAAGCACAGCAGGCCGACACCGAGGCGGGCCGTTGCGGCCCGAAGGCCGGCATTCTCATCCAAGCCGACCCGACGCTGCAGACGGCAGACCAGCTATTTCGCCAACGACGCCTCAGTCGCCGTACTGCGCCCAATTGGTCGGGCAGGCAGCCACCTTCGCCGCCTTGTTGGTCGTGCTGCTCGTCACCCAGCATTCATCGAACACCGAGCAGTAGCAGACCTTGACGCTGATCTTGGTGGGCAGCTCGTTGACACGCGCCCACAGCGCCGCGTCGTCGCTCTTGTTGATATGCAGGAAATGCTTTTCCTCGCCCGGCCGCAGGATCTCGCCATTGACCGTCGACAACCGCGAGACCAGGCCGGGCGAGCCGCCACCGGTGCCGCAGCATTCCTTGAGCAGCGCATTCACGCTCTTCACCGGCTTGCCGTCGTAGTTGACTTCCATGCCATCGACGCTGGCCGGGCCGATGCCCTTGTTCGTCAGCGTGAAGCGGATCAGCGATGGCTGGCCGTGCTCATCAACATTGCTGCTCGAATAGCTGACCCGCGGCCACGACGTGGCTGTGACCATGCGGGCATTGGCCTCGGCCATCTGCTGCATCACATGGCCGTGATGGATGGCGAGATAGAGCGAGGCGAAGGAGACGATCATGGCGCAGACCGAGGCCGTGATGTCGAACCAATGGTGGCCGCTATGGCCCCCGTGGTGATGTGAATGAACTTCCGGCGCTTCCAAGACCGCGTCTCCCTCATTTTTCATGGGGCGCAGTCTAGGGCCTGTCCCCGTGGCTATTTGACCAGCCGGTTCATCTCGGCCGCATCAAAAGCCTCGTCGCGCTGTGCATCGTCCGGCACGCAGTCGCCCACTGGCCGGCCGGCCTGGGTCGACAGCTTGCACACCGCGCTCCACAGCAGCGCGATCTGGTGCTCGTGGCCCGAGGCGCTGTCGATGAGACCGCGCATGGCCATCGCAACCGGATCGTCGCCCTGGGTCACGCCATAGGCCGAGAAACCCATCTTGGCGGCGGCCTCCTCGCGGGCCTGCTCGCTGGCGGCCTCGATGATGCGGCCCGGGTTGCCCACGGCCGTCGCGCCTGCCGGCACCGGCTTGGTGACGACGGCGCCCGAGCCGATGCGCGCACCCGCGCCGACCGTGAAGCCGCCCAGCACGCTGGCATTGGCGCCGACGATGACGCCCGGGCCCAGCGTCGGGTGCCGCTTGGCGCCCTTGACCAGCGAGGTGCCGCCGAGCGTCACACCTTGATAGATCGTGCAGCCCTCGCCGATTTCGGCCATCTCGCCGATGACGATGCCCATGCCGTGGTCGATAAAGACCTTGCGGCCGATCTTGGCGCCCGGGTGGATCTCGATGCCGGTGAGGAACCGGCTCCAGTGCGACAGCCAGCGCGCGAGCCATTTGAAGCCGTGGCGCCACAGCCAGTTGGCGCGGCGATGGAACATCAGCGCATGCAGGCCTGGGTAGCAGGTCAGCACCTCCCACGCCGACCGGGCGGCCGGGTCGCGTTCGAGGATGAGGGCGATGTCTTCGCGCAGACGCTGGAACATGGGGCTGCCGCAGGGGAAAGGGAGCCAGTTTAGGTGGGGCTACTTTGAGCCTGCTGCCACTACGGTCTTCTGCATCTGCCGCGCGATGCCACGCAAGATGTGGACTTCCTCGTTCGTCAGCCCGGCCCGGTTGAAGAGCTGGTTCAGGCGCGGCATCAGCTTCTTGGGTGCCGCAGGGTCGAGGTAGTCGATGTGGATCAGCGCTGCCTGCAGGTGGTCGAGCAGGCCTTGGACGGCGCGCGCGTCGGCAATTTCAGGGTCGGGCGTGCGCGGCTGCACGCCGAAGCCGCCCACCGCCTGGCGCAGGTCGTAGGCCAGCAACTGCACGGCCTGGGCGAGGTTCAACGAACCGTAGTCCGGATGCGTCGGGATGCTGAGCACCGCGTGGCAGCGGTAGACGTCCTCGTTGCTCATGCCGTAGCGCTCGGAGCCGAATACCAGCGCCAGGCGTGGCGCGGCCTGGCGGGCGGCCAACTCGGCAAACAGCGCACGTGGTTCGCGCGTCGGCGGGCCGAAGTCGCGCGGCGTCATCGCGGTGGCACAGGCAAAGTCAACGCCGTCGAGCGCCTCGGCCAGCGTGGCGACGACACGGGCGCGCGCCAGGATGTCGGCCGCGCCGCTGGCCATGGCCACGGCCTCTTCGTGGCAGAGCACGTCGGCAAAGCGCGGCGCCACCAGCACCAAGTCCTTGAAGCCCATCACCTTCATCGCCCGCGCCGTGGCGCCGACGTTGCCGGCGTGGCTGGTGTTGATG
Organism: uncultured Roseateles sp.; assembly: GCA_963422775.4. Lineage (GTDB taxonomy): Bacteria > Pseudomonadota > Gammaproteobacteria > Burkholderiales > Burkholderiaceae_C > Pelomonas. The sequence goes on along the minus strand of CAUJSJ030000103.1, from coordinate 12,356 downwards.
AGAACGAAGCGTGTGGATTCCACGGGTTACTACCAAGCGGGCGGCTAGAATCGCTCGATTATCCGGGCCGCCTCCACGGGTCCCGTCGCTCTTTCCTCCCGTCAGCCCCTTCTTTTCAGCGAGTGCCACGCATGCTGCAAACGTCTCACCATCCCATGCTCAACATCGCCATCAAGGCGGCGCGTGCGGCTGGCGCCATCATCAACCGCGCCTCGCTGGACCTCGAAGCTCTGCGCATCAACACCAAGAGCCCGAACGACTTCGTCACCGAGGTCGACCACGCCGCAGAAGGGGTGATCATCGAGACGCTGCTGGGCGCCTACCCGGACCACGGCATCCTCGCCGAAGAGTCGGGCCGCACCCACGGCGCCAAGCATTCCGAGTACGTCTGGATCATCGATCCGCTGGACGGCACCACCAACTTCATCCACGGCCTGCCGATGTACTGCGTGTCCATCGCGCTGGCCCCACCGCGGCATCGTGCAGCAGGCCGTCGTCTACGACCCGACCCGCAACGACCTCTTCCACGCCAGCAAGGGCCGTGGCGCCTTCCTGAACGACCGCCGCCTGCGCGTGTCCAAGCGCACCCGCATGAGCGACGCGCTGATCGGCACCGGCTTCCCCTTCCGCCGTGGCGACAACTTCAAGCGCTACGTGAAGATGTTCGAGGAGGTCATGCAGCACTGTGCCGGCCTGCGCCGCCCGGGCGCCGCGGCACTGGACCTCTGCTACGTCGCCGCCGGCTACTACGACGCCTTCTTCGAGACCGGCCTGCAGCCGTGGGATGTGGCGGCGGGTTCGCTGATCATCACCGAGGCAGGCGGCCTGATCGGCAACTTCACCGGTGAGTCCGACTACCTGCATCAGCGGGAGGTCGTCGCCGGCAACCCGAAGATCTACGGCCAACTCGTGACCATGCTGGCGCCCTACACCCGCGTTATCAAGGAAGAAGGGGCTGCGGCTGGCGCAGCTGAAGCACCGGCCGCTGCAACGGAAGCCCCCACCGCCGAGCCGAAGAAGCGCGCCCCGGTGCGCATCAAGAAGAACGAAGGCGACGACGCGCCGCTCTGAACCCGCGCCGCGCCTGCCCGCAAGCCCTCCACGCGAGGGCTTTTTTGCGCCCGCGGCGTGAAGGAGTTGGCGGCGGCCGCGCCCACGGGCTAACCCGACCATTGCGATGTGACTTCTGCACGGCCAGCCCCCTTACCTGCGGGGGCTCGACTGGACAGAATACGTCCTGCAACGCGGCCAAAAGCCGCCTTTTCTTCCAATCCCAACCGCCGAAAGACGCTACCGATGTTTGCCCGTTCCGCTGTCGCCCTTGCCCTCGTCGCCGCTGCTTCCCTGGCCCACGCCGATGCCAAGGTCCTGAAGAAGGTCGCCCCCGAGTACCCCGGCGAGGCCGTGAAGAAGAACATCAACTCCGGCAGCGTGCGCGCCAAGATGACCATCGCCGGTGACGGCAAGGTTTCGGATGTCGCCATCGTCGAAGCCGAACCCAAGCGCGTCTTTGACCGCGCCGCCGTCGACGCCCTGAGCCAGTGGAAGTTCGAAGGCACCGGCGCTGCGCAGACGCACGAAGTCAAGCTGGTGTTCAAGTCTGAGGACTGAAAACAGGCACTTCGCTGAGTCCAAAAGGCCCGCTTGCGGGCCTTTTTCTTTTTTGCGGGCCGAGATAATGCTCGGCTCGATGAAAGCCGACTCCACACCCGACCTCGCGCCCCACACGCCCATGATGGCCCAGTACCTGGGCCTGAAGGCGGACTTCCCGGACACGCTGCTGCTGTACCGGATGGGCGATTTCTACGAGGTCTTTTACGACGACGCGCGCAAGTGCAACGCGCTGCTGGACATCACGCTGACCCAGCGCGGCCAGAGCGCCGGCCAGCCCGTCGTCATGGCTGGCGTACCGGTGCATGCGCTGGAGAGCTATCTCGCCAAGCTCATCAAGCTGGGCGAAGCGGTCGCAATTGCCGAGCAGGTCGGTGAGGTCGGCGCCGGCAAGGGGCCGGTGGAGCGCAAGGTGGTGCGCGTCGTCACGCCCGGCACCATCACCGACACCGAGCTGCTGGCCGACAAGCAGGACGCCGTGCTGCTGGCCGTCGCGGGCCAGGGCCGCCGGCATGGCCTGGCGTGGCTGTCGCTGACGCAAGGCGAGATCGGCCTGGCCGAGTGCAGCGATGCCGAGCTGCCGGGCTGGCTGGCGCGCTTGTCACCCGCCGAAGTGCTGGTGAACCGGGAGCTGCAGCCGGCCGGCGTCATGCGTGCGCGCTTCCCGGTCACGAACCGGCCGAGCTGGCAGTTCGACGGCGCTTTGGGCCAGCGCAAGCTCTGCGAGCAACTGGCCGTGGCGAGCCTGCAAGGCTTCAACGCGCACGAGCTGACGACCGCCCACGCGGCCGCGAGCGCCCTGCTGGCCTTTGCCGAGCACACGCAGGGCCGGGCACTGGCTCACGTGCGCTCGCTGCGCGTGCAGCGCGCCAGCGACCTGCTGGATCTGCCGCCCGCCACCCAGCGCAACCTGGAGCTGGTGCAGACGCTGCGCGGCGAGGCCAGCCCCACTCTCTTCTCGCTGCTTGACACCTGCAAGAGCGGCATGGGCAGCCGCACGCTGCGCCAGTGGCTGCTGCATCCCAAGCGTGACCGCGCCGAGGCCGTCTCGCGCCACAACGCGATTGCCGCGCTACACGCCGAAGGCTTCGAGCCGCTGCGCGAGGCGCTGAAATCGGTCAGTGACGTGGAGCGCATCTCTGCCCGCATCGCGCTGCGCCAGGTGCGCCCGCGCGAGCTGACCGGCCTGCGCGCGACGCTGCAGGTCCTGCCCCAACTGCGCGCGGTGACGCCCACCCTGCTGCGCGACGCCAGCCTCAACCCGCCGGCCGACATCCAGGAACTACTGGAGCGCGCCATCGCCGTCGAGCCGGCTGTTCTGACGCGTGACGGCGGCGTCATTGCCGATGGCTTCGACGCCGAGCTGGACGAGCTGCGCGGCATCCAGCAGAACTGCGATGGGTTCCTGCTCGACCTCGAAACCCGTGAACGCGCCCGCACCGGCATTGCCAACCTGCGCGTGCAGTTCAACCGCGTGCACGGCTTCTACATCGAGGTCACGCAAGGCCAGGTCGACAAGGTGCCGATGGACTACCAGCGCCGCCAGACGCTGAAGAACGCCGAGCGCTACATCACGCCGGAACTGAAGGCGTTCGAGGACAAGGCGCTGTCCGCCAACGAGCGGGCGCTGGCGCGCGAGAAGCTGTTGTACGAGCAGGTCATCGATGCGCTCATCACCCGCCTGGAACCGCTGACGGCGCTGGGCCGCACGCTGGCGGGGCTGGACGCGCTGGCGGCTCTCGCCGAACGCGCCATCACGCTGAACTGGTGCCGGCCGGAATTCGTGCCGCATCCCTGCCTGCAGATCGAAGCCGGTCGCCACCCCGTCGTGCAGGCGCGTCTGGCCGAGACGGGCGGGGCCGAGTTCATGCCCAATGACTGCAAGCTGGACGCGCGCACCAAGCTGCTGGTCATCACCGGCCCGAACATGGGCGGCAAGAGCACCTTCATGCGCCAGGTGGCGCTGATCGCGCTGCTGGGATCGATCGGCAGCTACGTGCCGGCCACCAGCTGCCGCCTGGGACCGATGGACGCCATCCACACCCGCATCGGCGCTGCCGACGATCTGGCCAACGCACAGTCCACCTTCATGCTGGAGATGACTGAGGGGGCAGCCATCCTGCACTCGGCGACCGATCAATCCCTGGTGCTGATGGACGAGATCGGGCGGGGGACGTCGACCTTCGACGGCCTGGCGCTGGCATCAGCGATCGCGAGCCACCTGCACGACAAGACCCGTGCCTTCACGCTGTTCGCGACCCACTACTTCGAGCTGACCGAGTTCCCTGCCAAGCATGCGCAGGCGCAGAACTGGCACGTCTCGGCTGTGGAGAGCGGCGAGGACATCGTCTTTCTGCATGAACTGCAGCCCGGCCCCGCCAGCCGCAGCTATGGCGTGCAGGTGGCACGCCTCGCCGGCATGCCGGCCAGCCTCGTGCGCCAGGCGCGCGCAACGCTGGAAGCGCTGGAGGCGCGCTCGAACGCGGCCGAGGACCAGTTCGATCTCTTCGCCGCCCCGCCTGCGCCCGCCGCGGCGCCCGAGCCGAGGGAGCTGCTGCAGGCGCTGGACAAGGTGGATCCCGACGCGCTGTCGCCACGCGAGGCGCTGGAAGCCCTCTACAGGCTCAAGGCCCTGGCCAAGGGATGAAGACCCTCGTCTTCAGCCACGCCAACAGCTATCCCGCCGGCTGCTACCGCATGCTGTTCGAGCGCTGGCGCGCCGCCGGCTGGCGGGTCGAGGCACTGGACCGCTTCGGCCACGACCCGGGATTCCCCGTCACCGACGACTGGCGCCGGCTGCGCGACCAGCTGATCCATTTCATCGAGCAAGACGTCAAGCCCGATGGCCAGGTCGCACTTGTGGGCCATTCGCTGGGCGGCATGCTGAGCCTGATGGCCACCTGCCGTCGTCCCGACCTGGTGAGCCGGCTGGTGATGCTGGATTCGCCCGTCGTCGTCGGCATCAAGGCCGCAGCCATTGCCATGGCCAAGACGACCGGATTGATCCACCGCTACCGGCCTTCGAAGATCGCCCGCGAGCGCCGCCACAGCTGGCCGAGCCGCGACGCCGTGTACGCGCATTTCGCCGCGAAGAAGATGTTTGCCCGTTGGGACCCGCGCGTGCTGGCCGACTACATCGATGCCGGGTTCGAGGAGATCGACGGTCAGGTCCAGCTGCACTTTCGCCGCGACGTCGAGGCCCACGTCTACCGCACCCTGCCCCACCACCTGCCGCTGCTGCTGCGCCTGCGCCCGCCGCAATGCCCGGTCGCCTTCGTCGGTGGCACGCGCTCGGCCGAGCTGCGCCAGGCAGGTGCCGCGGCGTCCAAGAAGCTCGCCGGCGAGAACTGGCGCTGGATGGAGGGCTCGCACCTGTTCCCTTTCGAGAAACCTGAGGCAACGGCCGACTTGGTGCTGGAGTTGCTGGGGCCCAATTGACGGGTCTCGTACAATCGCAATTTCCCACCTCAGCATGCTGTTCTGCATGCTGCAAGACATGACCAAATTCGTCTTCGTCACCGGCGGTGTGGTGTCCTCCTTGGGCAAGGGCATCGCGTCGGCCTCCCTGGCTGCCATCCTCGAATCGCGCGGCCTCAAAGTCACCCTGATCAAGCTAGACCCGTACATCAATGTCGACCCCGGCACGATGTCGCCCTTCCAGCACGGCGAGGTCTTCGTCACCGACGATGGCGCCGAAACCGACCTCGATCTGGGCCACTACGAACGCTTCATCACGACCCGGATGAAGCGCTCCAACAACTTCACGACCGGCCAGATCTACAAGACCGTGCTCGAGAAGGAACGCCGCGGCGACTACCTCGGCAAGACAGTGCAGGTGATCCCGCACATCACCAACGAGATCCAGGAATTCATCAAGCGCGGCGCCGGCATCGGCACGCCGGACGCGGCGGATGTGGCCATCGTCGAGATCGGCGGCACGGTGGGCGACATCGAGTCCCTGCCCTTCCTGGAAGCCGTCCGCCAGATGAGCCTGAAGGCCGGCCCGACCAACACCGCCTTCGTCCATCTGACCTACGTGCCCTGGATCGCCGCCGCCGGCGAGCTCAAGACCAAGCCGACCCAGCACACGGTGCAGAAGCTGCGCGAGATCGGCATCCAGCCCGACGCGCTGCTGTGCCGCGCCGACCGCCGCATCCCCGACGACGAGCGCGAGAAGATCTCGCTGTTCACCAACGTCGCGGAGTACGGCGTGATCTCCATGTGGGACGTGAACACCATCTACAAGGTGCCGCGTCTGCTGCACGAGCAGGGGCTGGACCAGCTCATCTGCACCAAGCTGCAGCTCAACACCAAGAGCGCCGACCTGAAGCGCTGGGACACGTTGGTCTACGAGGTCGAGAACCCCAAGACCGAAGTCACCATCGCGATGTGCGGCAAGTACACCGACCTGTCGGATTCGTACAAGTCGCTCAACGAAGCGCTGCGCCACGCCGGCATCCACAACCATGCCGGCGTGAAGATCGAATACGTCGACAGCGAGACGCTGACGCCCGAGACGGTCGGTGAGCTGGGCAAGTTCGACGCCATCCTCGTGCCCGGCGGCTTCGGCAAGCGCGGCGTGGAAGGCAAGATCCTCGCGGCCCAGTACGCCCGCGAACACAAGCTGCCCTACCTGGGCATTTGCCTGGGCATGCAGGTCGCCACCATCGAGGTGGCCCGCCACCTGGCGGGTCTCGAAGGCGCCAACTCGACCGAGTTCGAACCCGAGACGCCCCACCCCGTCATCGCGCTGATCGACGAGTGGCAGGACGCCGACGGCAGCATCCAGAAGCGTGACGAGAAGAGCGACCTCGGCGGCACGATGCGCCTGGGCGCGCAAAGTTCCGACGTCAAGCCCGGCACGCTGGCCTTCGATATCTACGGCAAGGTCGTCACCGAGCGCCACCGCCACCGCTTTGAAGCCAACGAGCACTATCTGGACCGCCTGCAGCAGGCCGGCCTCGTCATCTCCGCGATCACCCAGCGCGAGAAGCTGACCGAGATGGTCGAGTTGCCGCGCGACGTGCACCCCTGGTTCGTCGGCGTGCAATTCCACCCCGAGTTCAAGTCCACGCCCTGGGGCGGCCACCCGCTGTTCACGGCCTTCATCAAGGCGGCGTTGAACCACAAGCAAGAGGCCTGAGGGAACATCGCCATGAAGCTCTGCGGATTCGACGTCGGCATCGACCAACCCTTCTTCCTGATCGCCGGGACTTGCTCGATCGAGGGGCTGCAGATGTCGCTCGACGTGGCCGGCCTGTTGAAGGAAGCCTGCACGACTCTGGGCATCCCGCTGATCTACAAGGGCTCGTTCGACAAGGCGAACCGGTCGTCCGGCACCACCAAGCGCGGTGTCGGCATGGAAGCGGGCCTGAAGATCCTGGACGAGGTGCGCCGCCAGACCGGCCTGCCGGTGCTGACCGATGTGCACGATGCCTCCCAGGTGGCCGAGGTCGCCAGCGTGGTGGACGTTTTGCAGACGCCCGCCTTCCTGTGCCGCCAGACGGATTTCATCCGCGCGGTCGCGCAGTCGGGCAAGCCGGTCAACATCAAGAAGGGCCAGTTCCTCGCGCCCTGGGACATGAAGAACGTCATCGACAAGGCCCGCGCCGCCGCAGCCGAGGTGGGCCTGTCCGAAGACCTTTTCCTCGCCTGCGAGCGCGGCGTCAGCTTTGGCTACAACAACCTGGTCGCCGACATGACCAGCCTGGCCGAGATGCGCAACACCGGCGCGCCGGTGGTGTTCGACGTCACCCACTCGGTGCAGAAGCCCGGCGGCCTCGGTGGCTCCAGCGGCGGTGCGCGCGAGATGGTGCCGGTGCTGGCCCGCGCCGGCGTGGGCGTGGGTGTGGCGGGCCTGTTCATGGAGACGCATCCGAACCCGGCCGAGGCCTTCAGCGACGGCCCCAATGCCGTGCCGCTCAGGCACATGAAGACGCTGCTGGAGCAGTTGGTGGCGCTGGATCGCGTCGTCAAGCAACAGCCCCTTCTAGAAAATGATTTCTCCTGCTAAGGGGAAATCATTTCGACGAACTGGCGTGCATTGATTTGAACCTTCGTCAAAACGACTTCTCCTGCTGAACACATGGCTGCCTACATCCTCGCCAACGTCAAGGTCACCAACCCGGAACAGTACGAGGACTACCGGCGGCTCTCGTCGCTGGCGATGAAGGAACACGGCGCCGAGGTGCTGGTGCGCGGCGGCAAGACGACCGTGCTGGAAGGCGACTGGACGCCCGAGCGCGTCGTGCTGCTGAAGTTCCCCACGGCTGAAGCCGCGCAGGGCTTCTACGACTCGCCCGAGTACGGCGCAGCTCGCGAGGCGCGTGAGGGCATCGCCGTGATGCGCATGGTGTTGATCGAAGGGGTGTAAGCCTCGTGCCGGTTGTCGCACTGCTGCTGGGCGCCCTGTTTGGCGGCTTCGCTGCCGAGAGTTTGATCGGCGCGTTCCTCGGCGCCGCCGTGGGCTGGCTTTTCTGGCAGCAGACGCAGCAAGGGCGGCGCATCGCCAGCCTGGAGCAGCAACTCTTGGCACGCGCGCCCGCACCTGCTTTGGCGCCTCAGCCGGCTGCCGTGCAAGTACCCGTACCTGCGCCTGTCCCCGTGGCCGAGGCAGTCGTGCCTCAACGGGCCGAAGCGGCAGTCGCCGTCCCGGCGCCGCCCCTCATCGCGACACCGCTTGCCTCATCTCAAGCTCCCAAGCCGACACCGCCGCCAGCCCCTGCCCCTGCCCCTGCCGCTGCGCCCGCGCCGCGCCGCGCCATACCGATGCCCGCCTGGGCGCAGCGCATCGCGGCGGCCAACACCATCGTCAAGGTCGGGCTGGCGATGCTCTTCCTCGGCCTGGTCTTCCTGGCCCGCTTCGCGGCCGAGAACGTCACGGTGCCGCTTGAAGTGCGCCTGGCCGGCATCGGCGCCACCGGTGTCGCACTGCTGGTCATCGGCTGGCGGCTGCGGCTTCGCTCGCGTGGCTACGGCCTGCTGCTGCAGGGCGGCGGTGTGGCCGTCGTGTACCTGACGCTGTTCGCCGCTGTAAAGCTGGCCGGCCTGCAGCCGCAGGCGCTGGTGTTCGCGCTGATGCTGTCCGTCTCGCTGCTCGCCGCGCTGTTGGCCGTGCGGCAGGACGCGCAGGCGCTGGCCGTCGTTGCTGCTCTCGGGGGCTACGCAACGCCGCTGCTGCTGTCCAGCGGCGGCGGCGCCATCGCGATGCTGCTCAGCTATGACTTCGTGCTCGGCCTGGGCGTGGCGCTCGTCGCCTGGTTCAAGCACTGGCCGCGCCTGAACCTGATCGCCTTCGGCTTCACCGCCGTCGTCGCCAGCGCCTGGGGGCTGACGGGTTACACACCCGCCGACTACGCCGTCGCCCAGGGCCTTTTGATCGCCTTCTGGCTGCTGTTCACCGCCGTGCTGCTGATGCCCGGCCGCCGTGCGCAAATACCCGAGGTCTGGCTGCAGGCCACGCTGCTGTTCGGCGTGCCGGTGTTCGGTTCGGGCATGCAGTACGCACTGCTCAAGCCCGACTCGATGGCCATCGCCTTTGCAGCGCTGCTCATCGGCGGGGCCTACGTGGGCCTGGCTGCGTGGGCAAGGCGCCGGCCGGCGCACGGCCTCGTGTTCGAGGCCTTCATCGCGCTGGGCGCCGTGTTCGGCACGCTGGTCATCCCCTTCGCGCTCAGCGCCGAAGCCACTGCGGGTGCCTGGGCGCTCGAGGGCGCGGGCGCCGTGTGGCTGGGCCTGCGCCAGCGCCGCCTGCGCGTGCTGGCCACTGGCCTGGCCTTGATGGTGCTGGGAGGCTTGACGCTGCTGGGGTCGATGTCCCGCGGTGATCCCACCGGCCTGCAGGCGCCGTCGCAGCTGTTGAACGCGCTGCTGATCGCGGCCGGCGGGCTGGCCGCTGCGCGCTTCCTGGGCCGCGACGACAACCGGCCATGGCATGCGGCGGTGGCGTTCGCGCTGGTCGGCTGGGGCGCCGTGTGGCTCGCCGTCGCAGCGGGCATCGTGCTCGACCAGTGGGTGCCGGCACCGCACGTCTGGGCCACCAGCGTCGCGCTGATCGCCACGGCCAGCGCCTTGCTGCTGGGCCTGCAGGCGCTGTGGCGCTGGCCCGCCGCTGCGTGGCCAACGGCGCTGCTGCTGCCGGCGTGGGGGCTGCTGGGTGTCGCCGGCACCGTGCTGCACGGCGCGCCGCTTTCGGCCGGTGGGTGGTGGGCGCTGCCGCTGGCCTGGGTCACCCAGGCGCTGGTGCTGCAACGCACGGCACCGCACTGGCCCGCGCTGTTGCGCAACGCGACGCATGCCGGCTGCCTGCTCGCGTTCGCGCTGCTCGGGGCGCTGCAGGGCCGCCACTGGACGGCCGACCTCGGCAATATCGACGGCGCTGGCGGCAGCTCCTGGGGCTGGCTGGGCTGGCTGCTGGTGCCGGCGCTGCTGCTGGCCGCCGTGCTGCGCCAACAGAAGCGCGTGCCCGAGCGCCAGGTCTGGCCACTGCGCCTGGCGCCTGCAGCCTATGCCCAGGCCGGTGCCGCCGTGCTGAGCCTGGCGCTCGCCGCCTGGGTGTTGATCGCCAACTGGGCCAGCCCCGGCAGCGCCCAGCCCCTGCCCTACATCCCGCTGCTGAACCCGCTGGACCTCGGTATCGCCGCTGCGCTGCTGGCCGTCATCGCCTGGCTGCGCAGCCCAGCCGCCGCTGCGCTCAAGCTGCCGCCGCAGGCGCTGGCGGTGCCGGCGGCGCTGGCCTTCCTGTGGCTCAACGGCATGCTGATCCGCTGCTTCCACCACTGGGGCGGCGTTCCCTACCACGTCGACGGCTGGCTGGATTCGCGCGGTGTGCAAACCGGCCTGGCGCTGCTGTGGAGCGCGCTGGCCCTGGTGCTGATGATGCTGGGCACGCGCCGTCACCAGCGCGCGCCGTGGCTGGCAGGCGCGGCGCTGCTGGGCGCGGTCGTGCTGAAGCTGATGGTGTTCGACCTGCAAGGCAGCGGCACCGTGCTGCGCATCGTGTCCTTCATCGGGGTGGGCGTGCTGATGCTGGTGATCGGCTACGTGGCCCCCCTGCCTGGATCTTCTGGAACTGCTCGGAATGAAACGCCGGCTCCTTGAACTCTTGCTCGCGCTGGCTGCCGTGTCTGCCGGCGCCGCGCCCTACCGCGCGCCCATCCAGATCACCCAGCCCGCGCCCTTCCTGGCACTGGACGCCAGCGCCGGGGCCTGGCCGCACAGCCTGGGCAGCGACCTGCGCGACTGGCAGCTGCTCGATGCCCAGGGTCGGCGCGTGCCGTTCGCGCTGCTGCCCGAGACTGGCCTCGTCACTCCCCCTGAACGCGAGCTGAAGCTGTTCGCGCTGCCGCCCGCACCCGTGCCGGCCTCCGCACCACCGAACAAGGCCCCCGCCGGCTGGCTGCTGGACCTGGGCGAGCCCGACCGCTGGACCGCCGAGCCTCAGCAGCTGCGGCTGCGCTGGCCCGCCGACGCTGCCGCCTTTCAGGCCGGCTACCGCGTCGAGACCAGCGCCGACCTGCAAGCCTGGCGCCTCCTCGGCACCGGCCAACTGCTGGGGGTGCGCACCACCGATGGCGCGCCACTGAGCCAGCCGCTGGTGGCCTTGCCCGGCAGGCCGCTGCGCTACCTGCGCCTGGTCTGGGACGACTCGGCCCGCGCCGTGCAGCCGGATGGCGCCACGCTGCTCGCCCGGCCCGCGGGGTCGGCGCCGCAGCAAATCGCCCGCACGGCCCCGCTGCCTGCGCCCGACGCCGATGGCGGCTGGGTGGTGCCGCTGGGCGGCCCACAGCCGCTGCTGAGCCTGGCGCTGTCGGGCAGCCAGGGCACGTGGGTGCTGCCCGTGCAGGTGCAGATCCGCTCGGGCCCGCAGTCGGCCTGGCACACCGTGGCCCGCAGCGTGTTCTATCGCGTGGACCGCGGCACGGCACCGGCCGATGTGGCGCCCGCCGTGCCACTCGCGCTGGGTGCCAGCGAACTGAGGCTGCTGCCACCACGCGGTGCCGCACTACCGACAGCCGGCAGTCTTCAGTTGAGCTGGACCGTGCGCACCACCCGCCTCGTGTGGGCCGCACAGGGCGAACCGCCGTTCAGCCTGCAGGTGGGCCTGCTCGCGCCGGACGCCGGCCCACGCCCGCTGGCCGAGGTGGTGCCGGACTGGCCGCGAGAACAACCGCGCCTGGGGCTGTCCAGCCTCGGTGCCTTCACCGCTCAGGACACACCGGCCGAGCCCAAGCTGCCACCGCGCCGCGCGCTGTTGTGGGCCGTGCTCGCCTTGGGCGTTGCTGCGCTGGCCGCGGTGACCTGGCGGCTGTGGCGCCAGGGGCCGGTGCAAAGCGCCAGCACTTAAACTCGCGCGCAACTCGCCAGACGCTTGTTGTGACACGGTAACGCCCGCTCGGCACACTTGCGCCCGCCCGAATTTTTCATTTGCTGGAGACACACACATGAGCGCCATCGTTGACATCGTCGGTCGAGAAATCCTCGACAGCCGCGGCAATCCCACCGTCGAATGCGACGTGCTGCTGGAGTCCGGCGTCATGGGCCGCGCGGCCGTGCCCTCGGGCGCGTCCACCGGTTCACGCGAAGCCATCGAACTGCGCGACGGCGACAAGAGCCGCTACCTGGGCAAGGGCGTGCTGAAGGCCGTCGAGCACATCAATACCGAGATCAGCGAGGCCGTGCTGGGCCTGGACGCCTCCGAGCAGGCCTTCCTGGACAAGACGCTGATCGACCTGGACGGCACCGAG
>CAUJSJ030000102.1:0-23398 GCA_963422775.4 uncultured Roseateles sp. | reverse complement strand
TGCGCGATCAGGCCGCTGACACCTTCGACATGGCCCACCACCTCGCGGATGGTGTCGCCCACGCCCGAGATCAGCTTCGAACCGCCGTCGATGCGCTCGACCGACTCGGTGATGAGCTGCTTGATCTGCTTGGCTGCATCGGCGCTGCGCTGGGCCAGCGTGCGCACCTCGCCGGCCACGACGGCAAAGCCACGGCCTTGTTCGCCGGCGCGGGCAGCTTCCACCGCCGCGTTCAGCGCGAGGATGTTGGTCTGGAAGGCGATGCCGTCGATGACGCCGATGATGTCGGAGATGCGGCGGCTGGCCTGCTGGATGCCGTCGAAGGTCTGCACGACGTTGGACATCGCCTCGCCGGAGCGGTGAGCCACCTGCACCGCGTCCTGGGCCATGCGTTGCGCGCTCTGCGCGTTGCCGGCCGTGCTCTGGATGGTGCTGTTGAGCTGCTCCATGGACGCGGCCGTCTGCTGCAGGCTGGAGGCCTGCCCCTCGGTGCGCGAGCTCAGGTCCAGGTTGCCCTGGGCGATCTGGCCGCTGGCGGTGGCGACGCTGTCCACGCCCTCGCGCACCGTGTGCACGAGGTTGTTCAGGGTCTGGCGCATGGCCAGCATGGCAGCCATCACGCTGCCCTCGCGGGGGGCGCGCGTGGCGGCGGCCAGCGTCAGGTCGCCGGAGGCGATGCGGCCGGCCACGGCGGCCAGTTCATGCGGCTCCGCGCCGAGCTGGCCGGTGATGCGACGCGTGACCAGCACCGTCGTGACCACGGCGAACAGGCCGCTGGCCAGCCCCAGCACGAAGATCAGCATCAGCCGCTCGAAGTTGTGGGCGGACGATTCCTCGTAGGTTTCCTTGGCGACGCGGACCTGCAGGTCCAGCAGCGCCAGCAGGCTGGACTGCGCGGCCTGCGACAGGTCGCTGACCGTCGTCTTCAGCAGCGTGCGCGCGCCTTCGTGGTCGCCGCGCCGCAGGGCCTCGGCCGCGGGAAGCAGGCCGTCGGTCACGTAGGCATCCATCTCCTTGAGGTGGGCCTTGGCCAGCACCGCTTCCTCCGGCGTGAGATACGTCGCCATGTAGCTGGCCCAGGTGGCCTTGGCGTGGGCGCGGTTCTTGTCGAACTCTTCCAGGCACTTGGCCGTCTTCTCGGTGCTGGCGCTGTCGGCAGCGTCGTTGAGGATGACGCGGTCCCGCACCGCCAGGTAGCGGATGTCGCCCAGCTGGCCCATCGGCACGGTGCGATCCTCGTAAATCGTCTTCATCGCGGCATTCGACTGATCCAGCGATTGCCAGGCGAGCAGCGAAATCATCAGGATCAACACCAGCAGGAGCCCAAAGCCCAGGGCCAGTCGTCGGGTCACGGTCATCGGTCGGCGCATAACTTCCTCATCAGCTCAAAAGGGTGGAACGCGGCGCCCTGGCAACTCCGCCGAACACCGTGGAGGAAATTCTAGATCGGCATCGCTCGAAATGATTCTTAAATGATAAAAACGGAAATGAAAGTGTGAAATTCGCCGCGGCCGGGCGTGTGGGCTCGTCAGCGCACAGGGCGCACGGGGCGCGCGGCCCACCGCTCAGCGGCCTCGCAGCCGGTGGCCAGGCCGGGGCGGCCGGACAGCGCATCCACCAGCCGAGGCGCGTCACCTGCCCCACCGTGAAACCAAAGCCACGTCAGCGGCGGATCAGTCCCAGCCGCTGCAGCGCCGGGCGTGGCGATCTGCTTCGTCGGCATGGCCGCCATCCCGTTGGGCCTGCGGCCCGTCAGCGGGTGAAGGCCATCCCGCCGTACTCCCAGGCCCAGGGCACGCCGGTCTCGCCGAGGATGAACTCGACGAGCCGAGGAAAGGCCGCCTCGGCGCGCACGTCGTTGGCCAGGACGACGACGCAGCGCTTGCTGGCCTTCACGCAGACCCAGGTGTTGCCGGTGCTGTCGTCGTGCCCGCCCTTGTAGAAGCCCGGGCCCTGCGGCCCGTCGAAGACGATGACGCCCAGGCCGGCAGCGAGGTCGGCGCGGCGTTTGGCCGGTGGCAGCTCGGGCTGCAGCGTCGGGAACTGCGAGGCCGTCGTGATGGGCAGCTGGGGCGCCGTCAGCGCGGCAGCACTCTCGGTCGACAGTGCCACGCCGCGGATGAATCCGGACGCCATGCGGGCCATGTCGGCGATGGTCGTGTCCATCGAGCCGGCCACGCGCACCTTGCTGCGTTCGTCGTGCGGCACCACCTTGCCCTCGGCCGTCCAGCCGTCGGCCAGGTTGGGCCGGAAGTCGGGCCGCCACATCATGCCGGTGCGCTGCATCGCGAAGCGGTCGAAGATGCGGCGCTGGATCTCTGCGCCCATGTCCAGCCCCAGGCCGCGCTCCATGACGAACTGCAGCAGGATCAAGCCCTCGCCCGAGTACGCGTAGCGGGTGCCGGGGTCGAAGTGCATGCGCAGCTTGCGGTCGGGCTCCAGGAAGGAGAAGTTGGCGAAGCCGCCGCTGTGCGTGAGCAGCATGCGCGCGGTCAGGCGCCGCCAGCGCTCGTCGCCGGCCAGATCGCGCCAGGGGCCGTATTTGCCTTCGGTGGCGTAGTCGGGCAGGGGCTTGGGCAGGACTTCGGCCAGCGGTTGGTCCAGTTTCAATCGGCCGGCCTCCACTTGCTGCATCACCGCGTAGGCGAACACGGGCTTGGTCAGCGAGGCGCCGTACATGACGGTGTCGGGCAGCAGGGGCTCGCCCGCGGCGTTGCGCTTGCCGTAGGCGCCGATGTGCACGATCTGGCCGCCATCGACGACGGCGACGGCCAGGCCCTGGGCCTGCGTGGCGGCCATCAGCCGCGTGGCCTCGGCGGCGATGGCTTCGCTGGATGGGATGGCCGGCTGGGCCTGGGCGGCCAGCAGCGGGAGCGTGGCCAGCAGGGCAGCAATTCGGGGCATGTGCATAGGGCTAGCCTAGCGGCTGCAGGCCGCTGTTCAAATGCGCCGCGTGACCGCCCTGCATCTGACCCCGCCCACCCTCGACGTCGCTGACGAACTGCTGCGCTTCGAAACCGACAACAGGACCTTCTTCGAGGCCCGCATCAATTCACGCCCGGCCGACTATTACTCGCCCGAGGGTGTGCGCGCCGCCATCACGCTGGCTGAGCGCGAGGCCGCCGAGGACAGGGGCTACCAGTTCCTCGTGCGCACCGGGGCCGGCGAACTGGTGGGCCGCGTCAACCTGGCCAGCGTGAGGCGCACCCACTTCCAGATGGCCGACCTGGGCTATCGCATGGCCGAGTCGGCCTGCGGCAAGGGCTACGCGAGCGAGGCCGTGCGCCTCGTGCTGGGCAAGGCCTTTGGCGAGCTGGGCCTCGTGCGCGTGGAGGCCAATGCGCGTGTCGGCAACGAGGGCTCGGTGAAGGTGCTGCTGCGCAACGGCTTCCGGGAGTTCGGCCGCTCGACGCGCAGTTTCGAGCTCGGCGGTGTCTGGCACGACCGTCTGCACTTCGAGCGGCACGCCATGGCCTGAGGCAGGCGGCGCAGCGCCTTCTGCAAGCCCGGGCCGCCGTTGAGTCGCCGGGGCGCTGATGATCGTGCTGTCAGCCTGGCACGCGCGCCAACGCCAGTACCGCCTCCGGCACCGGCTGCCCGGCCGCCCGCAACCGGTGCAGCAGCTCGTGCGCGGCGCTGTGGATGAGGTGCTCATCGCTCAGTGAGGCGACGTAGGCGCGCCAGTGCAGGCGGATGAATTTCGCGAGGCGAGGGATGTCAGGCGCTGGCCAGCCGGGGGCGGCCGGGTCGTAGCGCAGCAGGGCCAGATCGGCCAGGTTGGAGGGCGGCGGCCCGGCGTTCATGCGGGCCAGCAGGAAGGTGGGGCAGTTGGCACCCTGGGCCAGGCCCACCTCGATGGCGACGTTGAGATTGCGCGCCGACAGCTCGCCCAGCACTGCTGCGCAGCGTGCGATCAGCGCACCGACGAAGGGGAAGTACTCCTCGTCCACCAGCCCGCCCCAGGCGCGTATCGCCCGGAAACCCGCGCGCGCCAAGGCAGGGCGGTACAGCTGGCTGAAGTAGCCGGCATAGGGCCGCGCGAAAGGCATGGCCACGAAGCAGCTGTCGGCTTCCGCGCCCAGCGGCTGCAGCAGATCCACGAGCAGCAGATAGACCTGCGTGATCAGCGCGTTGGCATCGCCGCTGCGAGCCGCTCGGGCCAGCGCTCGCGCGAAGTTGTCGAACGCCTGCGGGCCCAGGCCCAGGCGCTGCAGTTCAGGGGCGTACCGGGCCTTGAGCAAGCGGCGCTGCGCCACGCGGGTGCCGGGGTAGGCGCCGGCAAAGAGTGCGGCCATGGCACCCAGGGTGCAGCAGGCATGCAGGTCGGCATGCCGCGCCAGCAGCTGCGCCTGCAGCCGCGGCATCAGGGCCGGGTAGGCGGCAACGAAAGCGGGGTGCCGGGCCGGCAGGCGCAGGTTGATGCCCACCTCGGCCAGGAACTCGTGCACCCGTGCGCGGATGGCGCGGTAGCGCGCCGCACCCAGCGGCTGCTGGGCGCCGCCCAGGAAGGCGCCGAGGCTGAAGCCGTTGAAGCGGCAGTACAGCGGGCTGTAAAGACTGGGGGAGGCCATGTTGAAGAGAATGGGTCGACGGCGTCGGGTTCGAAGCGGCGGGGCGCTCATCCACGACCCTTGCCCTTTTTGGCGTCGCGCTCGGCCTTCTCCGTCTCGATGTCGGCAATCGCCGCCTCGACGTCGTCCTGCCAGTCGAAGCGCCGGAAGCTCGCTGGGTCGTAGGGCGGCAGTTGGGGTTCCGGTTCGCCCAACTCGGCAAGCAATTGGCGGGCACGGTCAAGATGAAAGCGCCAAACGTAGGGCTCGCCGTCGGCCCAGGCCCTGCGGTACGTGGTAAGCGCTTGTGCGCCGGCCTGGACCAAGTCGCCGGCGGCCTGCCAGAGCTTGGCGAGAGCGTATCCGTTGCCGCCCGCCGCCTGAAGCCGCTCGGCTTCGGCGCGCGGGTCGTCCAACTGGCCGGCCTGCTGGCGGGCGAGCGCCAGCCAGCACTCGGTGCCCAGGTCAGTCAGGCCGCTGGCGCGTGCCAGCCCTGCCGACTCATCGAACGCCGCCACGGCCGCCGCGGCGTCGCCTTCAGCGAGGCACCATTCACCGTGCAGTTCGAGCGCGCGGCGCAAGTCACCGCGTGCATTTACGCTGCGCGCCAGCCGCTCAGCTGCGGCCAGCGGTTCGGCGGGTGATCGGCCCTGCCACAGGAAGTTGGCCGCCAGGCAATACTCCGCTAACCCCGGCCGGTAGATGGCGTGATGCCAGTTTCGGCCCATGCCGTCCAGACCGGCCCACAGCGCCTCGGCGCTCGGCCAGTCACCGACGAGGGTCGTGTCCGCAAAGACATCCAGCCGGGCGCGGAAAAGCCTCGCCTTATCCTCCGTGCCTTCGGCGACCCGCAGCGCCAATTCGCGGCACGCTCTCGCATCGGCCAAGCGGTTGTCGGCTTGCAACGCATACGCCAGATTGGCGAGCCCCACGCGCAATTCAGAAGCGTCCCGCCGAACGGCATCGAGTCGCAGCTTTGCGCCGTAGACCGCGACGGCCTGCTCCCGCAGACCGGTCTCATCCAGGGCTGTGGCAGCACTGTTCATCAAGTAGCTGGCACCGCGCTCGTCAACGCCTTGCGGCGGCTGCAGCCAGCCATTGGGGAAGAACGGTTTCAGCAGCGCCAGCATCTCCTGCCACGCGAGGACGTTGTAGAAAACCGCGTTCGTCAGATCGCCCCGCCATGCGTCCAGCGCCTGCTCGAACCGGCCCATGCGCAGCAGCGTGCGCACGAGGTGGAAGCCAACTTCCAGCTCCTGCAGTGTCTGCGCCTGCTGGTAGGGCCTGTGGGCCTGCCGCGAGAAGTGGTCCACCACGCGCTGGCCCAGGCGCTCGGTGGCGTCGCCCGCCAGCCCTGCCGAGACGATGCCGCGCACCACCGGGTGCAGGTCGAAGCGCGGCTTCCGGCCTTCGCCCATCTGCAGCAGCCCGCGGCGCTGCAGGTCGCCCAGCGTCGCCCCGAGCGCAGCGGCTGCGGCCTTCAGCGCGGGAGATACCTGCCAGGCCGCATGAGCCTCAAGGTAGGCGGCGCGCTCGGCCCGCTGCTGCAGATAGTTCTCGCGGCGCTCGGCTTTCTCCGCGTCGCTCAGAACATCCCAATCCCAGTCATCCTCAGGCTTCTCCGGCTCCGCCACCTCCTCCGGCGCCGCGGGCCGATGCGGGTTCAGCGCCTCGATCGCGACGCGGTCCAGGCCGCCATGCACCAGCGCCAGCGTCGCCAGCAGCTCGCGGCCCTTCTCCGGCACGGCGGCGATCGACGCGCGCAGGATGTGGTTGCGCTTCTGCACGAGGTCGAGCGCGCCTAGATTGAGCGCGGCGCCGCCAGCCTGGTGCGACACCCAGACGTCGAAGTCACCGGCTGCCGGCCAGGGCGCGACGATCAGCCCGGCCAGCGCGCCCACCACCAGCGGGTGGCCATCGCAATGCGCCTGCACGAAGCGCTGCATCGCGGCCGCATCGCCACGCACGCCGCAGCGCTGCAGCAGGTGCACGGCATCCTCGGGCCGCAGGCCGCGCAGCGACTCGCGCCGCACGCCGGGGATGGGCTGGTTGGCGCGGTTAAGCAGGGCCTGCGGCATCAGCCGGCTGCTGACCAGCACCTTGCTCGGCCCTGCGCTGCTGAGCTGGCGCAACAACTCGTCGTCGTCAGGCTGGGCGGCGGTGCAGGGGTTGCGCTCGGCGATCTGGTCGGTGGGGGTGTCCAGCGCCTCGTCGGCAATCGTCGCCGCGTCGCTGCGGTGGTAGGCCACGAGCACGCGCTCCAGCCCGTCCAGCACCAGCAGCCAGGGCCGCTCGTGCAGCCGGGCCACCAGCTGCTGCGTCAGCTCGCGGGTGGACTTCTTCTGGAAGTCGCTCACGGGCCGCCGCGTGATGTACGCCAGTGCGTGGCGGCAGCAGTCGGCCATGCCGGCGCCCGGTTCGTAGAACGAGTACCAGAAGCGCCCAGCCCATTCGCGCCGCGCCGGCGCCTGCTGCTCGAACCAATGCCAGGTGAGCATGCTCTTGCCGCTGCCGCCGATGGCGTCGAACAGCATCAGCGGGTGCCCGTCTTCGGCAGCCGACCAGTCCTTGAGCAGCGCCAGTTCGGCATCACGACCGACGAAGTCGTGCGAGCCGATGTAGGCCGGCACGGCGTAGCGCGCGGGCGGCAGCGGTAGCGTGTCATGAGCCATTGGCGCTTCGTGCTTGCCCGGAGCTCTGCCATCGGTGGCAGCGCGGCCCGCGGCAGCCTGCTCTTTGCTCAGCGCCTCACGAAGCGACGGAACCGAGGCCTCCAGCTCCGCGCAAAGGCGGTCGAAATCCACTTCGAAGTCATTCTGGTTGCGCAAGGGTGCTTGCTGGACCTTTGACAAGTGGTCCAGGTCGCAGCTCCAGTCCGTCTCGGGCAGCTTGGCGCCATCGACGGCGAGCACGATGAAGGTCACCGCCTGGCCCTGCCAGCGGCGAATCGCCGTGCAAAGCTCCTGCCTGACCCAGTCTTGGGGATCGTCCAGCCGGAGCCGGCCGGTCTGCCTGCCCGAACCAAGCGGAAACCTGGCCTCGCCCCAGCGCGGGCCGATGACGCCAATGATGGCCTTGGCGGCCTCCAACTGCTCACGGATCGTGTCGGGCCAGTGGGCTCCCGCGGCGATATCGCTGAAGTCGACAAAAACGTTCGGCTGCCCGTAGCGCGCCTTGAGCCGAAGCGCCAGGTTCGTCACTTCCGCCTTGGTGTCCTCCCGGCGGTAGCTGATGAAGATCATCGTGTCCTCTGCTTTGCAGGGGGTCTGGCTCGGCAGGGACGACCTGCGTGCCGCTCTCACCGCATGATGGGCATGCTAGCGACCCCAGGATGGCTCGCAAACGGAGCGAAACCCGTAGGCTCGCGGAGCCGCCAGGCGAGGTCGTGGCGCGGGTCGGCAACGAGGGTTCGATGCAGCGACTGCCGCGCAGGCGCCTAGGGAAGTCGGCGCAAGGTCTTCTGCAGCGGCACGACCAGGCGGTCGCGCTGGGCCGCATCGGCCACGTCCAGAGCACCGGCCAGCAGCGGCCACAGGAAGCCGCGCAGGTTGTGCAGATCGGTCAGCGCGGTCTCATCCCAGGCCTGGGCCTTCTTCAGCGGTTCGAGCAGGGCGTCCAGCCAGGCCTGCATGCCGGTCTCGTCGGGCTTGAGTCTGAGCTGAAGTTGCAGTGCCGCTCGGGCCAGCCGGTTGCCCTCTCCGTAGCGGTAAGCGTGCCTGTGGTCGGCCAGCACCTGTGCCGTGACGGCGCCCAGCAGGGCCTGGCGCTGGGCTGCGCTGAGCGTGTCGTTCAAGCCGAGCTGCAGGGCCAGGTCGGCGCCATGGGCCACGCCGTGGCGCCAGCCCTCGCCGGGCGTGAAGCCGCGGTAGTCGCGCACGCTGCCCAGGAAGCGCGCCGCGTGTTCGACGAGGTCGCCGCGCTGCTCAGCCGTCATGAAGGGCTTGAGGCGATCGGCCCGCGCCACCTCGGCCAGCGTCAGCACGGCAAAGGGCTGGTGCACGCCGGCAGCGTCGGGCTGGGCGTCCAGCACGGCGACGAGGTCGGCGCGCAGCCGCTGCAGCATGGCGGCCTCCAGCTTGCCCCCGCGCGCCCAGGCCGAGAGCTGCTCGAAGGCGATGTCGTCGCGCAGCTTCGGGTCGAGGTTGGCCAGGCAGGGCAGCAGCGCCACGGCCTGCTGCTGGATGCGGGCGGCGTCGGTCTCTTCCTTCAGGTTTGCCGGCGGCGCACAGGGTTGTGCGGCGGCGGCCAGGGCCAGGGATGAGAGCAGGGCGGCGGCAATGGTCTTCATGCGCCGCAGTAGCGCATGCCCACTGGCCGCCGGCAAGAAGTCAGGCCGTCGGGTAGGTGCCCGGCACGAGGATGTCGCGCGTCACGTTCGTCAACTGCGTGTGGCCGCAGAAGGCCATGGTCACGTCCAGCTCCTTGTGCAGGATGGCCAGCGCCTTGCTCACGCCTTCCTCGCCCATCGCGCCCAGGCCGTAGGCCATCGCGCGGCCGATCATGGTGCCGCGCGCGCCCAGGGCCCAGGCCTTCAGCACGTCCTGGCCGGAGCGGATGCCGCCGTCCATCCACACCTCCGTCTGCCCGCCCACTTCGGCCGCGATGGCCGGCAGCGCGTGGATGCTGCTGGGCGCGCCGTCCAGCTGCCGCCCGCCGTGGTTGCTCACGACGATGGCGTCGGCCCCGGCCTGCACGGCGAGCTTCGCGTCCTCCACGTCCATGATGCCCTTGAGGATGAGCTTGCCGCCCCACTTTTCCTTCACCCAGGCGATGTCGGCCCAGCTCAGGCGCGGGTCGAACTGCTCGTTGGTCCAGGCCGACAGCGACCGCATGTCGCTCACGCCCTTCACATGCCCCACGAGGTTGCGGAAGGTGTGGCGCTTGGTGCCGGCCATGCCCAGGCACCAGCGCGGCTTGGTCATCAGGTTGAGGATGTTGGCGAGCGTCGGCCGCGGCGGCGCGGTGAGGCCATTCTTCAGATCCTTGTGGCGCTGGCCGATGACCTGCAGGTCCAGCGTCAGCACCAGGGCCGAGCACTTGGCGGCCTTGCAGCGGTCGATCATGCGGGCCATCGCGTCGCGGTCGCGCATCATGTAGAGCTGGAACCAGAACGGCGCGGTCGTGTGCTCGGCGATGTCCTCGATGGAGCAGATGCTCATCGTGCTCAGCGTGAACGGGATGCCGAACTTCTCGGCCGCGCGCGCCGCGTGGATCTCGCCGTCGGCATGCTGCATGCCGGTGAGGCCCACGGGCGCGATGGCCACGGGCATCTTCGCGTCCTGGCCCACCATCTTGACCGCCGTGCTGCGGCCTTCCATGTTGACGGCCACGCGCTGGCGCAGCTTGATGGCCTGGAAGTCGGTCTCGTTGGCGCGGTAGGTCGTCTCCGTCCAGGAGCCGGAGTCGGCATAGTCGTAGAACATGCGCGGCACACGTTTCTCGGCGAGCTGGCGCAGGTCTTCGATGCAGGTGATGACGGGCATGGCGGGCGGATCGGAGTGAGGCCGCGATGCTAGGCCCGCGTCGAGCTGGCCGCGCCGGAAAAAACCTCAGCCCGGGGCGGAAGAGTTTTCCGCATGTGCCACTTCTACGGCGCGGCAGTGCGCATGCAGCCAGTCGGCGAAGGCCTCGGCCGCCGGGCTGGGGCGGTGGCGGATGAGGCCGTAGTGGCGCTCGGCCGGCACCGTCAGCGCGAAGGGCTGCACGAGGCGGCCCTCGGCCAGCTCGTGGCGGGCCAGGCTCAACCGTGCCAGCGCCACGCCCTGGCCGGCCAGGGCCGCGGCCAGCGTCAAGCCCAGGTCGACAAAGCGCGGGCCTTCGTCGGGCTCCGGCGTGTCAGCCAGCCCGGCGGCGCGCAGCCAGGGCGCCCAGGGCTGCAGCGGCGTGCGCAGCAAGGGCAGGGTGAGCAGGTCGGCCGGCTCGCGCAGCGGTGCGTGCTGCGCCAGCAGGGCCGGCGCGGCCAGCGGCGTGAGGCGGTCGCGCAGCAGCACCTGGGCGGGCGCGATGTCGTCCGGCATGGCGCCGTGGCGGATCTCGACGTCCGCCCCTGCATCGCCCTCGGCCAGCAGCGGCACCGACAGCGTCAGCTCCAGCTCCACCTGCGGATGCGCCGCCGTGAAGCCGGGCAGGGCGGGCACCAGCAACTGGCGGGCGAAGGTCGGCGTGGAGCTGACGCGCAGCCGCTCGCGCTGAGAGCTGGCGCGCTGGTGCAGCGGCATGGCCTGCAGCAGGGCCAGGGCTTGGCGCACCTGGGGCAGGTATTCAAAGCCGGCCGGCGTCAGGCTCGGGCCTTTGGCGGGCTGGCGCAGGAACAGGGGCTGGCCCAGCCGCTCCTCCAGGCCGGCCACGCGCTTGGCGACGGCGCTGGCCGTCAGCGTCAGCTCGGCCGCCGCCGCCTCGAAGCTGCCGGCGCGGGCCACGGCCTCGAAGGCGAGCAGGGCGTCGAGCGAGGGCAGGCGGATGGGGCGGGTGGACATGGGGTCATCCTACCCAGCCACCCGGCGCGGGCGAGGCCCCGCGGAGCGTCAGAAGTTGATCGTCGTCGGGCCGGCGTCGCGCGATGGGCGCCGCAGGTAGTGGCCCAGCGTGCCGGCCACTGCCGCCACGACGCCCGCGGCCAGCCGCAGGGCTTGGGTGGGCCTCGCCGCGTTCGTGGCACCGCGCCTTGGCGTGTCGCCAGGCTGCGCGATGGCGTGCACCAGCGCCAACTCCTGCTGGCGCTCCTGCACGAGGAAGAACATCCGGTTCGGGTCGGCGAAGCGTTGCGCCAGCGCGCGCACCGCCTTCAGTTCGTGCTTGCGTATGCGCACGCCTTGCGGGGTCAAGGTGCAGCCCAGCGCACGGGCACGCAGGTAGAGCGACTTGGCTGCCAGCCGGTCCGGCAGGCAGCCCACGCCGGCGTGCAGGCAGTTGGCGAGGTTGAAGGTGGCCTCGGCATGGCCCATGGCCGCCGCCGTCACGTAGGCCGTCAGGCCCGCTGCCTCGTCGGCCGGGCCGCCCCGGCCGGTCATCAGCACGCGCCCGAGCTGGAAGCGCCCGATGGCGCTGCGCCGGGCGGCGGCCTGCTGCAGCAGCAGCCGCGCCTGCACCGCGTCGGCCGGCATCCCCAGGCCTTCCAGCTGGCACAGCCCGAGCATCGCCAGGCCGTCCTTGTCGCCACCGTCCGCCGCGGCACGGAACCAGCCCACCGCGCGCTCGTAGTCCGGCCGCGCGGCGTGGAACAGCGCCATGCCGTGCTGGAGCGGCTCGATGGCCACCGGGAGTGGGGTCGGGCCAAGGCCCAGGTTCAAGGGGTTCATGCAGCAGGCAAGCGTTGACGGCGGCTCTGGCGACCCGGGGCGGGTGTTCCGGGGCCTGGCGAGGCGTATCCCTAGATTGTTGGCGAGCCTGGGGGTGCGGCTGGGCTGGGTGGCCCGCGACGGTGCTGCAAATTGCCGCAAAGCGCGGCTGGCGTGGCGAGAATCGAAGGCCCTGCCCATCGGCTGGCCCGGCCCCGCGTGCCCGCCGGCACGACACCGCGAACCACCAAGTCACACCATGAGCTTTTCAGCCCTCGCCCAATACGCCATGGAACTGCCCGGCGCCACGCAGGACATCAAGTGGGGCGCCGACTGGGTCGCCAGCGTCGGCGGCAAGATGTTCTTCGTCGGCGGGCCGCATCCGGGCAGTTGGTCGCATTGCAGCTTCAAGGTGGACGCGCACCGGTTCCTGGAGCTGACGGGCGTGCCCGGTTTCAAGCCGGCGCCGTATGCGGCGCGGTACCACTGGGTGGCGGTGGACGATGCGAAAGCGTTGCCGTTGGCGGAGCTGAAGGCGCTGGTGAGGCGCTCGCATGAGCTGGTGGCGGGGAAGTTGCCTAAGAAGCTGAGGTTGAGTCTGGGCATCGGGGCCTAGCTCGCCCTGGTTCAGGGCCGGCCAACCTGCCAAGTGCGGGCCTTCGGGGCGATGCGCCCGTCGTAGCCGCCTGCAACGAGGGTGCACCCTGCTGGCGGGGCCCCCCCCTCCCTCGTCACTTCATGAAGGACTGCTTGCCCCACATCTGCAGGTACAGCGCGCGCAAGTTTTCCGGGATCAACTTCCAGCCTTCCCGCTTCATCTTCGGATCTTTGACGTCCCACATCAGCGATTCGACATAGGCGACGTCTATGCATTGAGCGGTGGCTTCGTCGCCCGCTGCCAGTAGCTGCGAGAGCAAATTGAGTTGTCGGCTCGCCGTCGAGAACTCGCCCCGCCCGATTGCGTTGGTGGTGAACTGAGAAAAACGCTCTAGCCAAATGTGGGGGGCGTCCTCGTAAAAACATACCTGCAAATCGGCCTCGATAAGCGCAGCTTCTTCTGGACAGTCGCGTCGAATCGACTCGACGATTCGGGAGGCAGCGAGGTGTTCGGCGTCGGACATGGAATATGTTCTGTTTGACGATTGCGTATAGCCAAATCCAAGTTCTGGCGAGATATTATATTTGGCTCTGAGGGCTGACCTGGATTATTTTGGTATCTGCCGCAGCAGTAATCGCTAAATCAGTCAGGGAAATAGCGTATGGCTGAAATGGTTTGTCGGGTCGTAGAGATAGATTTCGCGGAAGGGAGCCACCTTGACGCTCTCGCTCAGTCGGGCAATCAGCAACTCCCATTCATGCCGAAGGTACAGCGTGTTGAGGCGACATTGAACGATGAGTGTCGTGTTATCCGGATAGGACTTGCTCCGCTTGTTTTCGATGGCCTGGATGGTGATCCCCATGAACTTGTCGATGAAGCCCTGATTCGTATACCCCACGACCTCGGAAACCACTGACCTGACCCCTTCAATCTTGACTCGACGCAAGCCCTCCATCCCGAATGCACCGCCCTCAGTTTCCAGACGTTCTCGCATGAGATGGTCGTTCTCGTGAACAGCGCAGGTGACCTCAATATAGGAATCAGCGGGGAAGTAGTTCTCACAAACATAGCTGCCACGCTGGACTACCCTGGCGTCGAAACCCTGATTGCCTCCGTGCCGCTCGACCGAGAAGTAGCGCCCGGGCCTGTGGTTGTCCTGGACGTACTTCGCGATCGGCATCAACTCTTCGAGGAGTTTTTTCTCAACATCGGTGGGGCGCATGCGAAGACGCGACGGGCCGTCGGGGAGCGCGCGGATCTTTTCGAACAAGTCGTAGGTCTTGGTACAGAAGGTCAAGCCTTCCATCAGTACGCCATCGAACTCAGACAGGTCCAACTCGCTCATGGCGTTGCTCCTTTCAGCCCCGACTCCATCTGCTCGGAATCGACCAGAAGATCAGCAACCCCACCAGCGCCACCGCCGCCACCGCATGCGGCATGTCCAGCGGCCCATTCCCGCCCGCCAGCAGCGCCGCCACCCCGCACGCCGCCCCGCTGATCGCCACCCACTGCGCCCGCCTGACCCAACGCGCCCAGCGGCGCTGTTGCGATGAAACGCCTTTGGGCGCCAGCGCCGCCATCACCCGCAGGCTGAACCCGGTGTCATCGGGCTCGCCGCCGCCCTGCAACTGCTGCCGCAGCGCCTCGTCAAAAGAAGCGTCGTCGTTGTCGTCGTGATTCGTGATCGTCATGGCGTGGGCTCCCATGCTTGCAGTTGCGCGCGCAGCCTGGCCTTGGCGCGCAGGACCTGGGTCTTGACCGTGCCGAGCGGCCAGCCCAGCACCTGGGCGGCTTCGGCGTGGCTGAGGTCGGCGCCGTAGCAGAGCAGCAGCGCGTGGCGCTGGGCGTCGCTCAGCTCGGCCATGGCGCGGTCGAGGTCGATGCGCCAGTCGCTAAGTGAAATGAGGTGGGGGGCGAAGTCGCTGTGCGCGCCCAGTTCGGGCTGCGCGTCGTCCACCGTCGGCAGCGCCGGCCGTTCGGCCGACAGCGCGGAATAGGCCAGCCGCGTCAGCCAGGTGCGAAAGCGCGACTCGCCGCGGAACTTGGGCAGGGCGCGCCAGGCGCGCACGAAGGCCTCTTGCGCCAGGTCGTCGGCGCGGCCCTGGTCGCCGCGGCAGACGCGGCCGAGCAGCTTGCGCAGATAGCCCTGATGGGCCTGCACGAGGGCGGCGAAGGCCGCACGGTCGCCAGCGGCGGCGCGGGCCACCAAACGGGCCTCCTGCTGAGCCACGTCGGCCGCCGCGGCGGGGGCGCCAGAGGTCACGGCTGGGGCGGTTGCTGCTTGCGTTCAACGGCCCAGTAGACCGCCAGGCCCAGGCCCAGGAACAGCGGGATCAGGCCGATGCTCCAGAGCCAGGCGCCGGGCATCATGGCGGCGAACATGCCCATCAGGCCGAGGCCGACGCCGATGTTGACGACGGCGGGGATGAGGATGCGGTTGGGGTTGGACTGGTCGCGCCTGGCGCGGTGCCAGTCGCTGTCCTGCACATCGCTGAGCAGCTCGGGCGGGATGGGCTGGCCGGCGCGGGCGAGCTCGCGAATGGTTTCGTGCCGCTGGCGCTCGGTGTGCGCCTTGCTCATGTAGTGCGCCACGATGGCGACGATGGGGATGAGCAGCGACAGGATGGGGATCATCAGCGGGCTGACGTCCTGAAAACGGTCAAAGAACATGGGCGGGCTCCGGGGAAGCAGGTGGATGGTGCTTCCTTGGAGCGCCCGGCCGCGGGTTTTGGATTCAACCCGGGGTGAAAAATCTTCGCGCGCGCCGCGGCCCGCCATCCAGGGAGGCGGGTTCCCGGGGCGCCCGGCTGGGGTTCAGGGCTTGAGCTGGGCGCGGATTTCACCCGGCTTGTTGGCGGCGCTGTGCACGTTCACGTAGAGCTCGCCGGCCTGGTAGGCCTTGAGCTGCTCGGGCGTGAGCTTGGCGCCTGCGGGCACGGACCATTGGCCATCGGCTGTCTTGGCCAGCGGCACGATGACGGGCCCGTTCTTGCCTGCAGCGGCGAGGTGGATGTGGGCCATCGTGCCGTCCACGCCGGTGGTGGTGACGGCGCCCGTGACGCTGCCATCGGCAGCCACGCTGATGCGGGACTCCCCGGCGGCCGCGGTGGTGACGGGCGGCACCTCCTGGTCGCCCGACAGCTTGACGGTCTCTGCGCTCGCCAGGCCGGCGCTGGCCGCCAGTGCGAGGGACAGCAGGGCAGTCGCAAGGGGGTTGCGAGTGGGGTTCATGGGCGGTCTCCAATGCTGTGAATGGGCGGCGGGTGTGCCGCATGGGGCGAGCCGACTGTAGGCCGTTGCCCGAAGCGGGGTGCGGCCGTGGCCATTGCCTGCGCGTGCCGCCGTGGTTCCCGCGCAATCACAGGCCCGGCACGAGCCGCAGGCGGTGGCGGCGCAGCTTCAAAGCTGCCACCAGGCCGGCAGCAGCGCGCGCACGTCGGGCCGGGCGTAGCGCTTGTCCAGCAGCCACACCCAGCCGCGGTCGTCCACGGAGCGCAGCACGCGGCCGGCGGCCTGCACCACCTTTTGCATGCCGGGCACGAGGTCGGCATAGCCGTGGTCGGCGCCGAACATCGCGTCCAGCCGCTCGCGGATCTGGTCCTGCAGCGGCGACACCGGCGGCAGGCCCAGCGTGGCGATGAAGGCGCCGATGAGCCGTGTGCCGGGCAGGTCCACGCCTTCCGCAAACGCGCCACCGAGCACGGCGAAGCCGATGCCGCGGCCGCCTTCCACGAAACGGTCGAGGAAGGCGCGCCGCGCGCCGTCGCCCATCGCGCGGGACTGGCTCCACTGCGGCACCTCCGGGTGGCGCAGCGCCAGCCGGGCGGCGGCCTTGTCCAGGTAGTCGAAGCTGCTGAAGAACGCGAGGTAGTTGCCGGGGTGCTCGGTGAACTGCGTGGCCAGCAGGTCGACCAGCGGGTCCAGCGAGGCCTGGCGATGCTCGTAGCGCGTGGACAGGCGGTGAGCCACCTGCACGGTCAAGTGCCCGGGCGGGAAGGGCGCAGGCACGTCGATCCAGGCGGTGTCGTCGGGCAGGCCCAGCAGGTGGCGCGGGTAGTCGGGTGGGCCCAGCGTGGCCGAGAACAGCGTGACGCTGTGACAGCCTTCGAAGCGCTCCTTCAGGAAGTGGCCGGGCACGATGTTGCGCACGGACAGCAGCACGTCGCGGCCGTCGTCCTCGGGCTCGTCCTGCAGCAGCGAGAGGTTGGCCGGCGGCGCCTCCACGACCGGCCGCGTGGCCGCGCTGCGGTGCAGGTCGCACAGCGAGTGCGTGTCCAGCCGGTCCAGCAGGCGCTGCAGGCCCAGCACCTCGAAATAGAACTCCAGCATCACGCCCACTTCGAGCGGGTGGTTCTGCACGTACTCGCCCAGCGCCACGTTGGCGCGCTGCAGCGCTTCGCCCAGCGCCTCGGGCACGGTGGGCAGCGGCTGGTAGTCGGCGGCCTGGGCGTGGCCGAGCGTGGCCAGTTCCTTGGCCAACCCGCGCAGCGGCGCGCGCAGGCTCACGGGCGCGGCGGCCACGGCCTCGCGCACGCGGGCGAGGCTGAGGCTGACGCTGTACATGTCGCGCGCGCGGTCGATGAGGTTGTGGGCCTCGTCCACCAGCAGCGCGAGCTTCCAGCCCTGGGCTTGCGCGAGGCCGTAGAGCTGGCCGTGGGGGTCGAAGGCGTGGTGCACGTCGCCCACGACGACGTCGGCCCAGCGCAGCAGCTCCTGGCCGAGGTAGTAGGGGCAGACGTCGTGCTGCAGCGCGATGCGGCGCTGGGCGGCGGGGTCCAGCCAGCCGGCCTGCACGGCTTCGGCGCGGGCGGCGGGCAGCTTGTCGTAGAAGCCGTGGGCCAGCGGGCAGGCGTCGCCATGGCAGGCCTTGTTGGGGTGCTCGCAGGCCTGCTCCTTGGCCACCAGCGTCAGCACGCGCAGCGCCTTGTTCGGCGTGTGTTCGCGCAGCCCGTGCAGGGCCTCCAGCGCGGTGATGCGGCCCGTGCCCTTGCAGGTCATGTAGCCAATCTTGTCGAGCTGCTGCCCCGGCATGGCGCGCAGCAACGGGTAGAGCGTGCCCAGCGTCTTGCCGATGCCGGTGGGCGCCTGGGCCAGCAGGTGGCGGCCGTTGGCGGCCACGCGGTAGACGGCTTCGGCCAGCAGGCGCTGCCCCGGGCGAAGCTCGCCCAGCGGGAAGGGCAGGGCGCTCAGGCCGGCGTCGCGCGCGGTGCGGTGCTCGGCTTCCTGGCGCGCCCAGGCCTCGAACTGGCCACAGCGCGCCTCGAAGGCGGACTGCAGCGTGGCGGCCGTGGCGGTTTCGCGCAGCACGGTTTCGTTCTGCGTGTCGGCGTCTACGTAGACGAGGGCCAGCTCCAGCTCGGCCAGGCTGCGGTCGGCGGCGATGAGGGCGCCGTAGGTCTGCAGCTGCGCCCAGTGCAGCGCGCGGCGGTTCTCGGGGATGAGCTCGACCGGGCCGCGGATGGTCTTGATCTCCTCCAGCCGGTTCACGTCGGCCTCGTAGCCATCGGCCCGGCCGCGCACGCGCAGGTGGCCGCAGATGCCCTCCAGCGGCAGCTCGGTCTCGTAGCCTGGCGAGCGGCGCGCCAGCACGGCCATTTGCCCGGCCTGGCCTTCAAGTGCCGTGGCCGAGGGCGTGAAGCGGCGGTCCAGGCTGCCGTGCTTGGCGGTGAACTCGCACAGGTTGCGCACCGAGACGGTGTAGGTCCAGTCGCTCATGCGCTGAAGCACAGGTTCGCCCACGGCCTTGGCTTTGCCGGCAAGATGCGGCGTTGGACAACAGGAGCGCGGCGCATGACGGCGGTGAATGTACTGGGCACGCCTTTGCAGGCCTGCTCGTTCGACCCCTTGACCGGGTTTCTGCGCGATGGCTGCTGCACGGCGGACGCGCAGGACCGGGGCACCCACCTGGTCTGCGTGCGGGTGACGCAGGAGTTCCTGGACTTCTCGCTCGCGCGGGGCAATGACCTCACCACGCCGCGCCCGCAGTGGCGCTTTGCGGGCCTGAAACCGCGCGACCGCTGGTGCCTGTGCGCGCTGCGCTGGCTGGAGGCGCTGGAGGCGGGCGTGGCCCCGCCGGTGGTGCTGGAGGCCACGAACCAGGTGGTGCTACGGCTCATCCCGCTGGCGCGGCTGCAGCAGCACGCGTTGCCGGCCGTGCCGTCGCCATGAATCCGCTGCACCCCAAGAAGCTGCTGCTCAGCAAGTGGACGGCGGTGAAGCCCGTGGCCAAGGACAAGCATTTCGTCGTCATCAAGGTGCTGGAGCCCGAGCTGCCCGGCGCGCCGGTGGAGTGGGTGGAGCTGGAGGCGCTGTTCTCCAAGCGCGTGCAGCGGCTGGCGTGGCGCGAGCTGCGCGACGGGGCGGTGTGGCGCCAGGGCTGGGTCTGAGGGTTTCAAGGATCGGAAGGCCGCCTCAGAACAGGTCGAGGTTGTGCTCGGCCGGCGCCTGCGCAGCCGCCCCAGCCGTGGCCCCAGCCGCCGGGGTGCCGAGCGCCTCGCTGGCATGCACGAGGTTGCCGATGCGCACGCCCATCAGCCGCAGCCGCTTGTCGAACTTGACGCGCCTCAGGCACAGGCCGGCGGCGGCGCGGATGTCGGCGGCGCTGCTGATGGGAACCTTCAGCGTCTGATCGCGCGTGACGGTGATGAAGCCTTCGAAGCGCAACTTGATGCCCACCGTCTTGCCTGCGTAGTGCTTGCGGGCCAGGTCGCGCGACAGGCTCTCGCACAGCTCGTCCATGATGCCGCCGAGCAGCGCGCGGTCGTGCACGGCGTGCAGGTCGCGCTCGAAGGTGGTCTCGCGGCTGACGGACACCGGCTCGCTGTGGGTGACGACGGGGCGCGAGTCACGGCCGTGCGAGGCGGCGTGCAGCCACTGGCCGTAGCTCTCGCCAAATTGCTCGACGAGCCAGGCCGGGTCGGCGGCGGCGATGTCGCCCACGGTCTCCAGGCCGAGCTTGACGAGCCGGTCGCCCGCCTTGGGGCCGATGCCGTTGATCTTGCGCACCGCCAGCGGCCAGACGCGCGTGGGGATGTCGTCCAGCGTCAGCACGCTGATGCCGTCGGGCTTGTCGAGCTCGCTGGCGATCTTGGACAGCAGCTTGTTGGGGGTGACGCCGATGGAGCAGGTCAGCCCCGTGGCGCGACCGACCGAGTTCTTGATCTCGCGCGCCACGGCCTTCACGCCGCCCAGCGGGTCGTGGCCGACGGCGTCGCGCACGCCGGGCACGTCGGTGAGGTCGATGTAGATCTCGTCGATGCCGCGGTCCTCGATGACCGGGGCGACCTCGGCCACCGCCGCCTTGAACAGGCGGGAGTATTTTCGGTAGGAGTCGAAGTCGGCCGGCAACAGGATGGCGTCCGGTGCGCGCAGGGCTGCCTTCATCAGGCCCATGGCCGAGAACACGCCGAGGTCGCGGGCGGCGTAGGTGCTGGTCGTGACGACGCCGCGGCCGGTGTAGTCGCGCAGCTTGGCGTAGCGCCAGCTGCCGTCTTGCAGCTGCTGCGGCGCATCCGCGCGCCGGCCGCCGATGACGACGGCCTGGCCCTTGAGCTGCGGATAGCGCAGCAACTCGACGGAGGCGTAGAAGGCATCCATGTCGAGGTGGGCGATCCAGCGTTCGGGCTGTGGCATGGCCAGATTGTCACTGGGGAAAATGCCAGGGGTTGGCAGCATCGGCAGAATGCGTCGGCATTCACTCTTGAGCGAGAGACGCCCGATGCGCGCCGTGTTGTTGTTCTGCGCCTGCCTGTTGCTGGCCGCCTGCGCCAGCGCCCCGATGAACCCGCCGCGCAACAAGCCGGCGGCTGCGCAGACGATGCAGCGCGCGGCCAGGGATCAGAACTCGGACACCTTCGTCGCGCTGAGCTTCTCGGGCGGCGGCTTGCGCGCGGCGGCGTTTTCCTATGGCGTGCTGGAGGGGCTGCGCGAGCAGGCCTCGACGCCGGGGCGCACGCTGCTGGACGAGGTCAACTTCATCACCAGCGTGTCGGGCGGCTCGCTGACAGCGGCCTACTTTGGCCTGCATGGCGCCGAGGGCCTGCGCGAGTTCCGCGACAAGGTGCTGCTGCGCGACGGCGAGGCCGGGCTGCGTTTCAGCCTGCTCAACCCCAACAACCTGCGGCGGCTGTTTGCCGGCGGGTTGAACGACCGCAGCGACTTCAACGACTGGCTGGAGAAGGACGTCTTCAAGGGCGCCACCTTCGCCGACATGTTCAAACGCGCGCAGCCCGTCGTGTGGATCAGCGCCAGCAATGTGCAGTACCGGCTGGCCTTCCCCTTCCACGAGCGGGCGTTCGACGCGCTGTGCAGCGACCTGGCGAGCTACCCGGTGTCGGAGGCGGTGGCCGCGTCCATGGCGGTGCCGCTGTTCTTCGCGCCGGTGGTGCTGGAGCGTTTCCCCGAGGCCTGCCAGGTGCAGATGCCGCCGGGGCTGAACACGCGCCGGGATGAGCGCGGCGAGCGCGACGACCAGTACCGCCTGCGCCTGTCGCTGGCGCGGCTGTTCCGCGACTATTCAGACCCCAAGGCCGGGCGCTATCTGAAGCTGGTCGACGGCGGGCTGACCGACAACCTCGGGCTGGTGGCCATCCTGCAGAGCCGCGTGCTGTTGAACACGCCGTATGGCCCCATCCCCGAGAACGACGCAGCAACGATGCGCCGCCTGCTGTTCATCGTCGTCGACGCCGGCCAGGGCCCGAGCGCCGACTGGACCCGCGAGGTGGCCGGGCCGTCGGGCGTGGACATCGCGACGGGCGCGGTCGACACGGCCATCGAGAGCACGATGCGCATGAGCTACGCGGGCTTCCTGCCAATGGTGCGGAACTGGGAGCGCGACCTCGTCACCTACCGCTGCAGCCTGAGCGACGAACGCAAGGCCGCGCTGCGGGCGCTGAACCCGGACTGGCGCTGCGAGGACATCAAGTTCAGCGTCACGCAGATCAGCTTTGCCGACTTGCCCGAGGCCGAGGAGCAGGCGCTGAACGCGATCCCGACGCGGCTCACGCTGCCGGCCGCACAGATCGACCGGCTGATCGCTGCGGGGCGCCAGGCCGCGGCGGCGGATGGGGGCGTGAAGCGCTTTTCTATAACGGTGCAGCGCGGCGAGTGATCACCACAGGCTGTGGACCTGCGGTGCGATGCGGCGCTGGTAGAGGTCGGCCAGTGCCTGCATCAGCGGCACGGGCAGGGCGGCCAGGTCGGCGGCACTGACGTTTTCGTCCACCTGCCCGGGCGTGCGGCCGCCGGGGATGGCGGCGGTGACGGCCTCGTTCATCAGGATCCAGCGCAGCGCCAGGCGGGCCATGCTCACGCCAGGCGGCAGCAGTGCGCGCAACTCCTCGACGGCAGCCAGGCCCTGCTCGTAGTCGACGCCCGAGAAGGTCTCGCCCTTGTCGAAGGCCTCGCCCTGGCGGTTGAAGCCGCGGTGGTCGTCGGCGCCAAAGCGGCTGTCACGCGTGAACTTGCCGCTGAGCATGCCGCTGGACAACGGCAGCCGCGCCAGCACGCCCACCTGCGCCGCCTGGGCGGCGGGCAGGAAGACCTCGGCCGGCCGCTGGCGGAACAGGTTGTAGATGATCTGCACGGACTGCACGCCGGGAAACTTCAGCGCGGCCAGGGCCTCGTCGATGCGCTCGACGCTGACGCCGTAGTGGCGCAGCTTGCCTTCGCGCACCAGGTCGTCCAGTGCGCCGAAGACCTCGGGCATAGCGTAGACGGCGCTGGGCGGGCAGTGCAGCTGCAGCAGGTCGATGGTGTCGGTTTCCAGGTTGCTCAGGCTGCGCTCGATGAAGGGGCGCAGATCGCGGTAGCCGTCGGCGACGTGAGGGTTCAGGCGCCGGCCGGCCTTGGTGGCGATGTGGAAGGCGTCGCCAGGGCGCTCGCGCTTCAGGCGGGCCAGCAGACGCTCGCTGTGGCCGTCGCCGTAGACGTCGGCCGTGTCGAAGAAGTTCACGCCGCGGTCCAGGGCGCGGTGCAGGGCCGCCATCGCGGCGCTGTCGTCGGTGTCGCCCCAGGTGCCACCGATGGCCCAGGCGCCGAAGCTGATCGCGGAGATGTTCCAGCCGGTGCGGCCGAGGGGGCGGTAGAGCATGGTCGAGGTGGAAGCTGGCAAAAGACCGGCTGATGATAGCGCTCCCAATTCTCCCCGCGTTGCGGCCGCCCTAGACTGCCGGACCGCGTCCACCCTGGACGTTGATCGTGACGCGAGTCACTTCACTGGAGATTGCAATGGGACTTCTGGACAACATGCTCGGCGCCGCAACCCAGAGCCTGGGGCGCCAGCCCGAAGGCGGCGGGCAGGACTGGGTGGCGCTGATCTCGGGCCTGCTGGCCAATGGCTCCGTGCAAGGCGGCCTGTCCGGGCTGCTGCAGCAACTGCAGGCAAGTGGCCTGGGCGACCAGGTGCAGAGCTGGATCTCGACGGGCGCGAACCAGCCGGTGTCGGGCGACCAGCTCAGCGGCGCGCTGGGCGGTGCTGGCGGGCTGCTCGGCCAGCTGGCGCAGCAGGCCGGCGTGTCGCACGCTGAAGCCGGCGACCAGCTCAGCCAGCTGTTGCCGCAGATCGTGGATCGGCTGACGCCGAACGGCCATCTGCCGGCCAATCTCGGCGCGGGCGGCCTGGGCGATCTCGCCGGCATGCTGGGCGGGCTGCTGAACCGCTGAATGAGAAGCGGCCCCTCGCAAGGGGCCGCCGGGGGCACCGAGTCGCGCCGGGTCTAGAGCACTTCGGACGCGAAATCGGCCAGCCTTGAACGCTCGCCGCGGGCCAGCGTCACGTGGCCGCTGTGGGCCCAGCCCTTGAAACGGTCGACTGCGAAGGTCAGCCCCGAGCTGCCTTCGGTCAGGTAGGGCGTGTCGATCTGCGCGAGATTGCCCAGGCAGACGATCTTGGTGCCGGGGCCGGCGCGGGTGATCAGCGTCTTCATCTGCTTGGGCGTCAGGTTCTGGGCCTCGTCGATGATGACGAACTTGTT
>CAUJSJ030000101.1:0-3775 GCA_963422775.4 uncultured Roseateles sp. | reverse complement strand
ACGGCCAACAGCAGCGAGTCCCTGCGCGTGGCTGCACTGGCCGGCATGGGCCTGGCCGTGCTGCCAACCTATGCCATCGGCGCCGACCTGCGCGCCGGGCGGCTCCAGGCCGTGCTGCCCGGCTGGCAGCCCATCGGCGGCCTGGCCGACGCCGACACCCTCTACGCCGTCTACCTGCCAAGCCGCCACCCGGCGCCCAAGGTGAGAGCGCTGATCGACTTCATGCTGGAAAAGATGGGCGACGTGCCGCCGTGGGAGCGCGGCGAGGGTGCCCCCTGAGAGAATTGCGGGCTATGCCGCTGATTCCTTACGCCCTCACCCGCCCCTTCCTGTTCGGCCTGGACCCCGAGCACGCCCACGAGCTGACGCTGAACAGCATCGCCAAGCTGCAGAACACGCCCGCGCAACTGTTGTGGTGCGGCGAACGCATCAGCGACCCGGTGACAATTGCCGGCCTGCGCTTTCCCAACCGCATCGGCCTAGCCGCAGGTCTGGACAAGAACGGCCGCTGCATCGACGGCCTGGGCGCGATGGGCTTCGGCTTCATCGAGGTGGGCACCGTGACGCCCAAGGGCCAGCCCGGCAACGACAAGCCGCGCATGTTCCGCCTGCCCGAGGCGAACGCCCTGATCAACCGCCTGGGCTTCAACAACGAGGGCCTGGCCAGCTTCATCGCCAACGTGAAGCGCGCCCACAGCTTTCGCAAGGCCGGCGGCATCCTCGGCCTGAACATCGGCAAGAACGCCGCCACGCCCATCGAGAACGCGGCCGACGACTACCTGCTCGGCCTGGAGGGCGTGTTCCCACACGCCGACTACATCACCGTCAACATCTCCAGCCCCAACACCAAGAATCTGCGCGCGCTGCAGAGCGATGAGGCCCTCGACGCGCTGCTGTCGCGCCTGCAGCAGCGCAAGCTGCAGCTGGAGAGCCAGACCGGCCGCAAGGTGCCCATGTTCGTCAAGATCGCGCCGGACCTGGAGGAAGACCAGGTGAGCGTCATCGCGCGGACGCTGCAGGCCAATGGCATCGACGGCGTCATCGCGACCAACACGACGATTGCACGCGACGCCGTGAAGGGCATGCCGCATGCGGACGAGGCGGGCGGCCTGTCCGGTGCGCCGGTCTTCGAGGCCAGCAACCGCGTCATCCGGCTGCTGCGCGCGGCCCTGCCGGCCGGCTACCCCATCATCGGCGTGGGTGGCGTGATCAGCGGCGCCGATGCGCGCGCCAAGATCGACGCCGGCGCCGACCTTGTGCAGGTCTACACCGGCCTCATCTACAAGGGCCCGGCCCTCGTCAGCGACTGCGCGAGGGCCCTGGCCAAACGCTGAAAGCCGCCATGCGCCTCGCCCACCTCGCCTCACTCGTGATCAGCGCCGCGCTGCTTGCCGGCTGCGCGACGCCGGATCGCGATGCGCGGCTGCAGCCCGGCGCCAGCCGCGAAGCCGACGTCGTCGCGCTCTACGGCCAGCCCGGGCGCATCTGGCCCGAGGCCGATGGCGGTCGCACGCTGGAGTATTCGACCCAGCCCATGGGGCACCATGCCTACATGGTGCGTGTGTCTGCCGACGGCCGACTGCTGGGCGTCGAAGACGGCCTGGCCCCGGCCAGCCGCGCCCGCATCGAGCCGGGCATGAC
Organism: uncultured Roseateles sp.; assembly: GCA_963422775.4. Lineage (GTDB taxonomy): Bacteria > Pseudomonadota > Gammaproteobacteria > Burkholderiales > Burkholderiaceae_C > Pelomonas. The sequence goes on along the minus strand of CAUJSJ030000101.1, from coordinate 2,134 downwards.
GCCCGAGCAGGTCTGCCGCATCCTCGGCCGCGAACGCACGCGCGTGTTCTTCCGCTTGAGCGGCGAAGACGTCTGGGACTGGAGCATCGAGCCCGACCAGGCCGGCTATGGCATGCGGTTCAACGTGCATTTCAAGGACGGCTTGGTCTTGCGCACGACGTACAGCATGGTGTTCCCGAGCAGGCTCTTCCCTGGGTTCGACGACTAGCCGGATCGATTAGGCTTCGCCCCGTTTTTCAGGGAGAAGTCATGAGATCCATCGCCAAGGCCGGCATCGCACTGGCCCTGTTGTCGTCTGCCGGCGCCTGGGCGCAGGCGCCCAAACTGCCCATCGAGGCCTTCATGCGGCCGCCGATGTTCTCGGGCCCGCAGCTGTCGCCCGACTTGAGCAAGGTCGCGGTGCTGGTGAACCGCCCCGGCGAGCGGACCCAGCTGGCAATGGTCGACCTCGACGACAACAGCAGCACCCGGATGGTCGCCGCCGTGAGCAAGCGCGACGTCATCGACGTGCAATGGCTGACGCCCACGCGGCTGGTCTTCCACGTCGGGCAGGCGAACCAGCTGCGCGACGAACCCATCACCAACGGGCTCTGGCTGCTCGACGTTCCCAGCGGCGACGTCAAGCCGCTCATCGACGATCAGTACAACCAGAACCCCGAGCGCCTGGGCTCGCGCATCAAGGCAGAGATCGACCGTGTCCTGCCTTGGGAGTGGAGCGTCGTCCGCGTGCTGGATGACGGCAGCGAGGAGGTGATGGTGCAGCGCATCCAGTGGGAGTCCACCGGCGAAGTCAGCCACCTGGTGCTGGCCCGGCTGAACACGCGCACCGGCAAGCTGAAGCTTGAAACGGAAAACGTCCCGGCTCACGTCCGCCACTGGTCCGTCGACCGCAACGGCAAGGCCTATGCCTGCATCACCTACGACGGCCCCAACTTCGGCGTCCATCTCTTCGATGAGGAAACCAGGGCCTGGAAGCTCTGGCGCACCGGTCGGCGCAACATCGATGAATGGCCGCTCCCGCTGGCCCGGATGAGCGGCGGCGACCTGCTCGTCAGCGCCTACGACAACGGCAGCCCGAACGACGACATCCGCGTTGTGCGACGCCTCAAGACGACCGAACTGGGCGGCGGGGACACGCTGATCAGCATCCCCGGCTATGACTGGCGTGGCGCCGCCATCCTGGACCCCAAGACCGGCCGGCTGCTCGGCTTGACCTACGAAGCCGACGCGGCAGACACGGCATGGTTCGACAAGGACATGAAGGCGCTGCAGGAGGCGATCGACAAGAAGCTCCCGAACACCGTCAACCGCATCCTGTGCCGCGACTGCCGCAACGATCGCCGCCTGCTCGTCATCGCGGACTCGGACCGGCAGCCGGAGATCGTCTATCTCTACGACCGCGGTGACGCCAGTCTGAAGAGCCTGTTCCGTTCGCAACCGGCCATCAACCCGGGCGAGATGGCACCCCGCGAAGTGCTGCGCATCAAGGCGCGAGACGGCCTCTCGATGCCGATTCAGCTCACCAAGCCGCTGGGGGCCGCCGGGCCGCGCCCGGCGATCCTGCTGGTCCATGGTGGGCCCAGCGTGCGTGGCAACCACTGGTTCTGGGAGGGACAGGCCCAGTTCCTCGCCAATCGAGGGTATCTGGTCATCGAGCCCGAGTTCCGCGGCAGCACCGGCTACGGCGCGCGCCACGAGAACCGCGGTCGCAAGCAATGGGGCCAGGCGATGCAGGCCGACCTGGCCGATGCCGCCAAGTGGGCCGTGGAAAAAGGCCTGGCGGACCCGAAGCGCATCTGCATCGCCGGCGCCAGCTATGGCGGCTATGCCACGCTGATGGGCCTGATCCGCGACCCGGACGTCTTTGCCTGCGGCTTCGAGTGGGCCGGTGTCACCGGGCTGGAGTTCCTGTACAGCCGCAGCGGCACCGACATCGGCGATCTCTACCAGAACTACGACCTGCCGCTGCTGGTGGGGGATCCGGTGAACGACGCGCCGATGCTGCTCGACAACTCACCCATCAAGCAGGCTGCAAAGTTGAAGCGCCCGCTGCTGATGGCCTACGGCGCAGAGGACACGCGCGTCGCGATCAAGCAAGGGCTCGAAATGAAGAAGGCCCTGGAAGCTGTGGGCT
>CAUJSJ030000100.1:0-7207 GCA_963422775.4 uncultured Roseateles sp. | reverse complement strand
GTGAAGGCAGCCTGCCGGTGGACATCACCTTCGAGAGCATGGACGACTTCTCGCCCGCCGCCGTGGCGCGCAAGGTGGACGGCCTGAACAAGCTGCTCGAAGCACGCCAGCAGCTCTCCAACCTGATCACCTACATGGACGGCAAGAGCGGCGCCGGCGACCTGATCGCCAAGGTGCTGGCCGACCCGACGCTGCTGAAGACGCTGACCGACGCGCCCAAGTCGGAATAAGCCGCAGTCCATCCCCAGACACTGAAACGACCGGAGTTTCAAACATGACCCAAGCGGAACAGTCAGCATCGGCCCTGGCGGGCGTGACCTTCGAAGGCAACGACTTCGCGGCACTGCTGAACAAGGAATTCAAGCCCAAGACCGACGAGGCGCGCGGCGCCGTGGCGCAGGCGGTGCAGACGCTCGCTCAGCAGGCCCTGGGCAACACCCAGCTGCTCAGCGACGACGCCGTCAAGACCATCGAGGCCATGATCGCGGCCATCGATGGCAAGCTCACCGAGCAGGTCAACCTGATCATGCACCACGAGGATTTCCAGAAGCTGGAATCCGCCTGGCGCGGCCTGCACTACCTCGTCAACAACACCGAGACCGACGAGCAGCTCAAGATCCGCGTGCTCAATGTCTCCAAGACGGACCTGGGCAAGACGCTCAAGCGCTACAAGGGCACGGCCTGGGACCAGTCGCCGCTGTTCAAGAAGATGTACGAAGAGGAGTACGGCCAGTTCGGCGGCGAGCCCTATGGCTGCCTGGTGGGCGACTACCACTTCGACCACACGCCGCCCGATGTTGAGCTGCTCGGCGAGCTGTCCAAGATCGCCGCTGCCGCCCACGCACCCTTCATCGCCGGTGCCGCGCCCAGCGTCATGCAGATGGAAAGCTGGCAGGAACTCGCCAACCCGCGCGACCTGACCAAGATCTTCACGACGCCCGAGTACGCTGCCTGGCGCTCGCTGCGCGAGTCCGACGACGCGCGCTACCTGGCCCTTTGCATGCCGCGCTTCCTGTCGCGCCTGCCCTATGGTGCCAAGACCAGCCCGGTCGACGAGTTCGCCTTCGAGGAAGACACCGAGAGCGCCGACCACAGCAAGTACACCTGGTCCAACGCGGCCTACGCGATGGCGGTGAACATCAACAGCTCGTTCAAGCAGTACGGCTGGTGCTCACGCATCCGCGGCATCGAGTCGGGCGGCGCGGTGGTCAACCTGCCGACGCACACCTTCCCGACCGACGACGGCGGCGTGGACATGAAGTGCCCGACCGAGATCGCGATCTCGGATCGCCGCGAGGCCGAGCTGTCCAAGAACGGCTTCCTGTCGATGGTGCACCGCAAGAACAGCGACTTCGCAGCCTTCATCAGCGGCCAATCGCTGCAAAAGCCCGCCGAGTACGACGACCCGGACGCGACCGCCAACGCCGCCCTGGCCGCCCGCCTGCCCTATCTGTTCGCCTGCAACCGCTTCGCCCACTACCTGAAGTGCATCGTGCGCGACAAGGTGGGCTCCTTCAGGTCACGCGACGCGATGCAGGACTGGCTCAACGAGTGGATCCTGAACTACGTCGACGGCGACCCGATCAACTCCAGCGAAGAGACCAAGGCCACGCGCCCGCTGGCTGCGGCGCAGGTCGAGGTCGAGGAGGTCGAGGGCGCGCCGGGCTACTACCAGTCCAAGTTCTACCTCAAGCCTCATTACCAGCTCGAAGGCCTCACGGTGTCGCTGCGACTCGTGTCCAAGCTGCCTTCGGAAAAAACCGCCTGATCCGTTCAGAGACCACCCTGACACGCGGGAACTGGGCAGGCCTCACCGTCACCAAGTTCCCGCACATTGACCCCCTCAAGGAGATATCAACATGGCAGTGAATGCATTCATCAATTTCAACGGCGCCACCGGCGAATCCATCCAGAAGGGCATGGAGAAGTGGATCGAGATCCAGGGTTGGGACTGGGAAATCGAAGCCGAGACCAGCTGGACCAAGGGCGGCGGCGCCTCCGTCGGCAAGCCCAACCCGGGCAAGATGAACTGGGAGCACTATTTCGATACGGCGTCCCCGACCATCATGAAGTTCATCTGCACGGGCAAGGCCTTCGACAAGGTGCAGCTGAAGATGCTGAAGACCACCGGCAAGGGCTCGCCGGAGTGCTACTTCCAGATGGACATGGAAGGCGTGTTCATCACCAAGGTGTCCCAGAACGGCACCGAGGAAGGCTCCGTCGCCCAGAAGGTCGAAATGGTCTTCAAGACCGTCAAGATCGAATACAAGCCGCAGGACAACAAGGACGGCTCGCTGAAGGCCGCCACGACGTTCAAGTGGGACATCCCCGCTGGCTTCGCCGAGTAACGCACTGAACGTGCCGAGTTCCCCGGCGACACGATGAGCCGTTCCAACATCTTCATGCAACTCATCACCGTCGCCGGGCCGGTGGTGGGTGAAGGGCTGCTCGAGGGCTGGGAAGGCTCGGTCGAGATCCTGGAGTTCGACTGGGGCATGCATGCCCTGAAGAGCACCAAGAAGAAACCGACGACGCTCGCCGAGCACGCCGCCGCCGCCGCCAATGCGGCGGGTTCGCTGCTCGGTCTGGGCAGCACGGTCACGATGAAGATGGAACCGCTGAGCTTCAAGAAGCGGTTCGACGTCGGTTCATCGCTGATGCACTCCTGCCTGGACAACCACATCCCCGTGATCAGCGCGTCGCTCACGCTGCTCAACATCAAGCAGGGGGGCCGGCTCATCCACCAGCCGGGTCTCGTGCTGGCGGCCACCAACGGCTACTTCGAAAGCTGCTCGCTGGAGATACGGGACGACGGCATCTCCAAGGAGGTGATCGAGAGCTGGGTGCTGAACTTCAAGAGCATCAAGCTCGCCTACATGAAGACGATGGGCAAGGACAACCTGCCCACGGCACCCTTCTTCTACACGGTCCCCTCCGGCGACCTCTAAAACTGACGAGCAAGCCATGGGCGCCGATGCCGACATCTTCATGATCCTGCTGCGACCGACCCGCGTGCCGGTGGTGGGCGAGTCCGTGTCCCACCTCTTCCAGGGTCAGGTGCTGATCGAGTCCATGAAATGGAATCTGCACAACGAGGAAGAGCGCAAGAACGCTCAGAAGGCGAGCAGCGCCTTCAATGAGGCGGAAGAGCTGGCCAACACTCAAAAAAGCGCTGAGCTCAAGCGCCGGCATCTCAGTTCGGACTATGAAAAAGAAGACAAAGCCATCACCAAGGCTTTCAGAAAGAGCGGGGCCACAGACAAGGATCCCAAGGCGGCCCACGAAGCCTATGTCAACGAACGCGACAAGCTCTGGACGGGCTACAAGAAATCGTTAGACGCCATCGGCAAGAAGGCCGAACAGGTGACGGAGTCGCTCAATGAGGACGAGAAGCGCAATGCGGATCGCAATGCGGCTTACGCCGCGGCCGATCGCAACCGCAATTTCGAGATCACCTTCACCAAGCGCATCGACCTCTCCAGCACGCAGATGCTGAATTCGATGAAGGCCGGCGACATCTTTCCCTCGGGCACCCTCACCATCCACAAGCGTTCGGCCACCGCGGCGGACGGCACCTCGCTGGTGTTCACCATCCAGAAGATCCGCCTGCTGGACTACAAGCTGGTGGTCTCGGTGTCGGACCTGATGACCGAGATGATGGAAGAGTGGACCTGCGAGTTCGCCTCCCTGGCTTATGTCTACAAGAATCCGCCCTCGCATTACTCGCACGGCAACGCAGTCCAGGGCGCGGCCAAGTCGGCCTCGCAAGGCACCATGCGCGCCTTCACGATGAAGAACATCGGCTCGCCGATATGAAGAGCCCCTCGCCCATCCTCGCGTCGCTGAACGCGAGCGAGTCTGGTCGGTCTTGCAGACCGCGCTGCGGCTTGCGCTGCAGCTCTTCGGCAGGCACAGCGCGCCCACTGGGCGCACTGTGTCCGGCCTCAGCCCCCGATGGGACTGCGATGCACGCCGGATCGACCGGCATGCACATCGCCAGCGCGGGCCGGCTAGGGAGCGGCCCGGCGCTCGGCCCGCAAACCGCATCGAACGATGCAAGACGGGACCACTGATATGCCCTTGACCAACTACCGCGACGTCAGCACGTCCATGAGCGACGTGTCGGCCGGCTTCCAGTTCGAGTTCTTCTGCGAGAAGTGCGGCGAGAGTTCGCGCTCGGTCTTCAAGCCCTATCGCAAGGGCCAGATCACCGGCTGGCTGAGCCGCTTCGCCTTCATGTTCTACGACCTGAACAAGGCCAGCCGCGCGACCGGCGCCTTTGCCGAGGCAGGCGGCGGTAGTGCCAAGTCCGACGCGCTGGAAGAGGCGCGGGCGTCTGCGTCGGCACTCTTCGAGCGCTGCGAAGGCTGCCGCAAATGGGTGGGCCGCGAGTGCTGGAACAGCAATACCGGCAGTTGCCGGGAATGCGCCACGAAGGCCGCCACCGGCTCCGGTGGCGGCAGTGACGGCTATGGCGCATCGGCCGGAGGCTCGGCTTGCCCCAACTGCCAGACGGCCAGCCAGGGCGGCCGCTTCTGCCACGAATGCGGCTTCGACATGGCCAGCACGCACAAGAGCTGCCCAGGCTGCGGCATCACCCTCCCGCGCCAGGCGCGTTTCTGTACGGACTGCGGCCATGGCTTCTGAGATGACCTGCAGCCCCTCGTCCGGTCTCGCCTCGCTGAACGCGGGCGCAGCCCAGCCGGTCCCCCGTGGGGACGCCGGCGCTTGCGGCATCGAGCCGCAAACGTCGTCAGGCGGGCCGGCTCGGGAGCGGCCCAGCGCTCGGCCCGAAGACGGTTTCATCCGCCACGGGTGGCGCAGTGCTATGGAGACGACATGACCCCCCAACAAGCCGCCGAAGAGGCGCTGCGCGCCGGCGACCCGCGTGCGGCGCTGGCCAAGCTGACCGAGGCCGTGCGAGCCAAGCCGGCCGACCCCAAGCTGCGCACCTTCATGTCGCAGCTGCTCAGCGTGCTGGGCCAGTGGGAGCGCGCCCACACCCAGCTCAATGTCGTCGCCGAGATGGACAAGCTCGCCATCCCCATGCGTGAGACCGTCGGCCACGCCATCCGCTGCGAACTGCTGCGCGCCGAGGTGTTTGCCGGCAAGCGCACGCCTGTCGTCTTCGGCCAGCCCGAGGCCTGGGTGGCGCAGCTGATCGAATCCCTCAAGCAGCAGGGCGAAGGGAATGTCCCGCTCGCCGCCGACCTCGCCAGCAAGGCCTTCGAGGCCGCCCCCACGAGTGCCGGCAGCATCGACGGCCAGCCCTTCGAATGGCTGGCCGACGCCGATTCGCGCCTCGGCCCGGTACTCGAGGTCTGCCTGAATGGCCATTACACCTGGGTGCCCTTCAAGCATCTGGCCAAGATCCATTTCGATGCGCCGGAAGACCTGCGCGACTGCGTCTGGAGCCCAGCCCAGCTGAGCTTCACCAACGGCGGCAACAGCGTGGCCCTGGTGCCCACGCGCTATCCCGGTTCCGAGAAGAGCGACGACGGCCTCATCAACCTGGCACGGAAGACCGAGTGGCTGGCGCTGCCGGGCGAGGACCGCTACGCCGGCCTGGGTCAGCGCGTCCTCACCAGCGACATCGGCGACCACGACCTGATGGCCATTCGCGAGATCAACTTCAACGCGCCTGCCGAAAGCGCCTGATGGCCGGCCTCGGCGCCCAGGACCGCCTCCAGCCCTCGCTGCTGGACCGGCTCACCGACAACGATCCCGGCTCCAAGGTCGAGGCCCTCGAAGCCCGCGTGCTGAACCGCCGCCAGCTGCGCGACGCGGTGCTGCGCGACCTGTCGTGGCTGTTCAATGCCGTCTGCGAAGAACCCGACCCGCGCTGGCACCCGGACCGCGAGCGCGTGGCGCTGTGGCAGAGCGTGCCTCATGCGCGGGACTCGGTGCTGAACTTCGGCATCCTGCCGCTGACGGGCCAGGCCTTCTCGGTGCACAACTTCCCCCTCATCGAAGCCCAGGTGCGCCAGTCCATCATCCGCTTCGAGCCGCGCCTGGACCCGACGACGGTCGAGGTCCGCATCCTCAACGACATGAGCAACGGCCTGCGCCCCACCAGCCTGCGCCTGACCATCAAGGGCCAGATGTGGAACCAGCCGGTGCCGCTGGAATTGGTGCTGAACGCCGATGTCGACGTCGACACCGGCCAGGCCGCCGTCCGTGACATGAGATGAGCCCCTCGCCCAGTCTCGCCCCGCTGCACGCGGGCATGCCCGGTCGGTCTTGCAGACCGCGCCGCGGCATGTGCCGCAGCCCTTCGGCAGGCACATTGCGCTCACTGGGCGCAATGTGTCCGGCCTCAGCCCCCGAGGGGACGGCGATGCTTGCCGGCTCGACCGGCAAGCACATCGCCATGGCGGGCCGGCTAGGGAGCGGCCCGGCGCTCGGCCCGAATACGATCAGCTGAATGGATCCCCGCCTCCTCCGCTACTACAACCAGGAACTGCGCTATCTCCGCGAGATGGGCGGCGAATTCGCGCGCGAGTTCCCCAAGATCGCCGGCCGCCTGGGCATGGAAGGCCTGGAAGTGGCCGACCCCTATGTCGAGCGCCTGCTCGAAGGCGCCGCCTTCCTGGCCGCGCGGGTGCAGCTCAAGCAGGAAGCCGAGTTCCCGCAGCTCGCCCAGCGGCTGCTGGACATGGTCAGCCCCAACCTCGGCGCACCGCTGCCATCGATGCTGGTGGCCCAGCTCACGCCGGGCAACGACCCCAACCTGTTGTCCGGCTTCACGCTGCCGCGCGGCAGCGCGCTGATGGGGCCGCGCACGGCGCTCGGGCCTACGCGTTGCGAGTTCCGCACCGCCCAGCCCGTCACGCTGACGCCCATCAAGGTCGCGCAGGTCGAGTATTTCCTCAGCGCCACCGACATCCCGCTGAGCAGCCTGCCGCTGCGCGACCGCCCCAAGAGCGGCGTACGGGTCAAGCTGGAACTGCCCACCGGCATGCGTTTCGCGCAGCTGCCGCTGAACAGCCTGCGCTTCTTCATGGGCGGGCTGCAGGACGTCGCGCTCAAGCTGCACGAGCTGCTGACCTGCCGCTGCGTGGGCGTGCTGGCCAGCGCCGGCGGTACCGCATCGGCGCCCCCCCAGCGCGTCTTCCTCGGGCCCAACCATGTGCGGCCGGTCGGCCTCGCCGACGACGAGGCCATGCTGCCCGTCACGCTGCGCGGCCTGTCCGGGACGCGGCTGATG
>CAUJSJ030000099.1:0-40836 GCA_963422775.4 uncultured Roseateles sp. | reverse complement strand
CGGCGTTCGCGGCCCCTTGCCCGGCGATCCGGCGGCGCTGGCCTCCTGGCGCGAGGCCTTGCACATGTTGCCGCCGGAGACATCGGCATGAACAAGCCCCATCTCGCGGTCTCGCAGATCGTGAACATGAATGTCGGCTTCCTCGGCATCCAGTTCAGCTTCGGCCTGCAGCAGGCCAACATGAGCCCGATCTACCAGATGCTCGGCGCCGAGGGCAAGGACCTGCCCTACCTGTGGCTGGCCGGGCCCATCACCGGCCTGCTGGTGCAGCCCGTCATCGGCGCGATGAGTGATCGCACGACGCACCGGCTGGGCAGGCGCACGCCCTACTTCCTGATCGGCGCGCTGCTCTGCTCGCTGGGCCTGCTGGCTATGCCCTTCAGCCCGGCGCTTTGGTTCGCGGCCGGCCTGCTGTGGATCCTGGACGCGGCCAACAACGTGACGATGGAGCCCTACCGCGCCTACGTCAGCGACCGGCTGCGCGAGGAGCAGCATGCGAGCGGCTTCCTCACGCAGGCCTCGTTCACGGGCCTGGCGCAGACGCTGGCCTACCTCACGCCCAGCCTGCTCGTCGCCTTCGGCATGAACAAGGACGCGCTGGGCGCCAACGGCATCCCGGTCGTCACGACGCTGGCCTTCGTCGTCGGTGCGCTGCTGTCGTTCACGACGGTGTGGTGGTCGGTGCGCAAGGTGCCCGAGCTGCCGCTGCCGGCCGAGGAGATCGCCCGGCTGCGCGCGCTGCCGCGCGGCGTAGGCCCGGCGCTGGCGGAGATCTGGTCTGCCCTGCGCGAGATGCCGCAGACGATGCGGCGCCTCTGGTGGATGGCGCTGTTCCAGTGGTACGGAATGATGTGCTACTGGATCTACATCGTGCCGACGCTGGCGGCGACCATCTTTGGCACCGATGACCCGAAGTCTGCCGGCTTTCGCGACGCCGCCTTGTTGAACGGCCAGGTCGGCGGCTTCTACAACGCCATCGCCTTCGTCGCCGCCTTCGCGATGGTGCCCTTCACGAAGCGCCTCGGCGCGAAATGGGTGCATGCCTTCGCGCTGGCCTGCGCGGCCGCCGGCATGTGGGCGTTGCCGGGCCTGCACGACAGAACCTGGCTGTTCCTGCCCATGGTGGGCATCGGGCTGGCGTGGGGTTCGATCATGGGCAACCCCTACGTGCTGCTGGCCGGCAGCATTCCGCCCGAGCGGGCCGGGGTCTACATGGGCATCTTCAACATGTTCATCGTCATCCCGATGCTGATCCAGGCGGTGACGCTGCCGCTGGTCTACGACAGCCTGCTCGGCGGCCGCCCTGAGAACGTCATCCGCCTGGCCGGCGTGCTGCTGGCTCTGGCCGCCGCCTGCGTGCTGGCCGTCAAGTCCACAAAGTCCCCGTCATGAAGAACCAGGTCCAGCTCATCACCTACGTCGACCGCCTCGGAGGTCGTCGCGACGGCGCCGATCTGGTCCGGCTGAGGAACTTGCTCAGCCAGCCCGGCTCGCCGCTGGCAGGCGTGTTCGGCGGCGTGCACCTGCTGCCGTTCTTCCATGCCATCGATGGCGCGGACGCCGGCTTCGACCCCATCGACCACACCCAGGTCGACCCGCGCCTGGGCGGCTGGGCAGACGTGAAGGCGCTGACCGAGATCCTTGACGTGATGGGTGACGTCATCGTCAACCACATGTCCAGCGAGTCGCCGCAGTTCCTCGACTACTCGGAGAAGGGCGACGCCTCGGCCTATGCCGGCCTGTTCCTGACGCAGGATGCCGTCTTCCCCGGCGGCGCCCGCGAGCACGACCTGCTGGCCGTCTACCGCCCCCGCCCGGGCCTGCCGCTGACATCGGTGACCCTGAAGACCGGCGAGCGCCGTCTGCTGTGGACCACCTTCACGGCCACGCAGATCGACATCGCCGTGCACCACCCGCAGGGCCGCGCCTATCTGGCCGGCATCCTGCGCACCTTTGCCGACAACGGCATCCGGATGGTGCGGCTGGACGCGGTCGGCTATGCCATCAAGAAGGCGGGCGCCAGCTGCTTCATGATGCCGGAGACCTTCGCGTTCATCGACGAGTTCGCGACCGAGGCGAGGGCGCTGGGCATTGAGGTGCTGGTCGAGATCCACGCCTACCACCAGCGCCAGATCGAGATCGCGTCCCGGGTCGACTGGGTCTACGACTTCGCGCTGCCGCCGCTGGTGCTGCACGCCTTCGCGTTCAAGACGGCCACAGCGCTCAAGCGCTGGATCGCCATCCGCCCCACCAATGCGCTGACCGTGCTCGATACCCACGACGGCATCGGCATCATCGACATCGGCGCCGACGCCAGCGACCGTGCTGCCCATCCCGGCCTCGTGCCGCCCGAGGAGTTGGACGCCCTGGTCGAGCGCATCCACGCCGCCAGCAATGGCGAGAGCCGGCGCGCCACCGGTGCTGCGGCCAGCAACCTCGACCTCTACCAGGTCAACTGCAGCTTCTTCGACGCGATGGGCCGCGACGAAACCGCCTACCTGTTGGCGCGCGCCCTGCAGTTCTTCCTGCCGGGCGTGCCTCAGGTCTACTACGTCGGCCTGCTGGCCGGTCACAACGACATGGCGCTGCTCGCGCACAGCCAGGTCGGCCGCGACATCAACCGCCACCATTACGACGAGGACGAGATCGCGCGCGACTGCGAGCGCCCGGTCGTGCGCCGCCTCATCGAGTTGATCCGGCTGCGCAACAGCCATCCCGCCTTCAACGGCAGCTTCGACCTGCTCGCCAGCGCCGACGACACCCTGCATCTGCGTTGGCAGCATGTCGACGAGTGGGCTGAACTGCGTGTGGACTTCGCGAGCCAGGCCCACGAACTGAGCTACAGCATCGGCAACGGCGGACACGCCAGCTTCGCCTTCAGTTGAGCGTCAGGCTGGGGCACCAGAATCGGCCGCAGTTCAAACCTGTGGAGATCCGAGCATGTGGAAGTTGATTGTTGCCTTCGTCGCCTTTGCCGCACTGGCCCTTTTCATCCTGACCAGGAGCGGCGCCAACATCGACCTGGGCGGCGAGAAGCATGATGTGACAGCCGAACAGGCGCCAGCGGCTTCAGCGGCGGCCTCGGAGGCCATCACGGCGGCGGTGGATGCCGTGTCTGCCCCCGCCTCCGCGGCGTCTCAATAACTGTCTGCCGCCTCGCTGCCGGCGCGCTGCGGCGCGACGAGCGGCAGGCGCATCAGCATCTGCGTGCCCTGGCCCGGCGTGGAGCGCACCTCGATCTGGCCGCCCAGCACATTGATCACGATGCTGTGCACGATGTGCATGCCCAGGCCGGAGCCGCCGGTGCCGAGCTTGGTCGTGAAGAAGGGGTCGAAGATGCGTCGCCGCACGGGCTCGTCCATGCCGCGGCCGTCGTCGTTCACGCTGAGTTCCACCTCGCCCGCATCGAGCCGTGCGCAGCGCACCTTCACATGCCCCTGCTCCAGGCCGTCGAAGCCGTGCAGCAGCGCATTCATCAGCAGGTTGGTCAGCACCTGGCCCAGCGCGCCGGGGTAGCTGTTCATCATCAGCCCGCGGCAGAGGTCGGTGTCGATGACGAACGGCGTGTACTTGAAGCTGGGCTCGACCATGACGATGACGTCTTCGACCACCTTGGCGAGGTCGAAGTCGCGCCGCAGGTCGGCGGTCTGGTCGATGGCGACCTGCTTGAAGTCGCGCACCAGGTCGGCAGCCTTCAGCACATTGCGCTGCAGGATGTCCTGGCCGCGCCGCGTGTCGCGCGCCAGTTCCTCCAGCGTGCTGCGGCGCAGTGGCGTGTTGCCCGACAGCATGGATTCAAGCTGCTTGTAGCGGTCGTCCAGCGCCGACACGACGGTCAGCGCGTTGCCCAGCGGCGTGTTCAGCTCGTGAGCGACACCGGCCACCAGCCGGCCCAGCGAGGCCAGCTTCTCGGATTCCACCAGCTCACGCTGGGCCTTCTGCAGCGTGTCGAGTGCGTCGTACAGCTCGGCATTGCTGGCGGTCAGCTCGGCCGTGCGCTGGGCCACGGTCTCTTCCAGGTTGAGGTTGTGCTGGCGCAGCGCCTCGAAGGCCGACAGCAGCGCCTGGCGCATGCGCTCCATTGCCACGCCCACGCGCGCGATCTCATCGGCGCCACCCACGTGCAGCGGCTGCTCCAGCCGGCCGGCGGCCAGCGCCTCGGCGGCGCTGGTCAGCTCCGTCATGGGGCGCATCACGTAGCGCTGCAGCACCCACAACATCAACACGAGGGACAGCGTCAGCGTGAGGCCGCTGCGCCACATCGTTCGCCAGACCTCGGCCTGCTTGGCCTGCAGCAGCGGCGCGGCGCTCATGCGCACCGTCAGCTTGGCGATCTCGCGGCCGTCGCGCTGGATGGGGCGTGACTGGCTGAGCACCAGGTCACTGTCCGCCTGTTCGCCGGGGCGCTGCTGGGACAGGAACGGCGCCGATGAAGCGGGCTCGACGACCTGCACGGACACGAAGCGCGGATCGTCCATCTGCGCTTTCACCATGGGGTCGGCCAGGTCAGGCGACACCTGCCAGACCGGCTCGGCCAGCGACAGGGCCATCACTTCGGTGGCGCGGGCCAGGTCGCGCTTGAGATCCTCCATCGCCGTGGCGCGGGTCTTCTGGCCGTCGTAGAGCAGCACGCCCGTCGTCGGCAGCAGCAGGCCGAGCAGCAAGGCCAGCACGACGGCGAAGGTCAGCGAATTGCGCTGCCAGCCGAACAGATGCGCGGACGGCTGGGGCTGGCGGGCAACGGGCGGTGGCAAGGGGCTTTCCGGCAATGGGGGCACGCAGACGGCGCCGGGGTGGCGCCGGGATGGGACGACGAGGCGGTGCTGAGGCGGCACGAGTGTAGGCCCGCCAAAAGCGGTCGAAATGCGCATGCTGCCCCGGGGACGCCCGGGTTTTTCCTGGGGCCAGGGGTCTGCTGGCAGCGGGGGGGCTGGCCTCACAATCCGCCGCCAGAACGCGCCCCTTGTGGCGCTTGGCCTGGAGAAAAACAGTGAAGCGTTGGGTTGGCCTGGCGGTCTTGTTCGCCGCCTGCATCAGTACGAATGGCGCGTTCGCGCAGAGCACGCTGCGCATCGGCATGGTGGCCGGCTTTTCCGGGCCGGTGGCCGGCATCGTGCAGGAGAGCGCCGAGGGCGCGCGCCTGTATTTCGATTCGGTCAACGCCCAGGGCGGCATCAAGGGCCAGAACATCGAGCTGGTCACGCAGGACGACAAGTACGACCCTGCCACCGCGGCGGCGGCGGCCAAGTCCCTGGCCAGCCAGGGTGTGCTCGCCCTGATGCTCAGCCGCGGCACCGGCCCGACCGAGGCCATGCTGCCGGTGCTGAAGGAAAACAAGCTGCCGCTGATCGCACCGGCCACCGGCGCCATCAGCCTGCGTGATCCCATGCAGCCCTGGGTCTACCACCTGCGCGCCAGCTACCAGAAGGAGGCCGAGCGCGCGGTCAAGCACCTGGCCGGCATCGGCGTCAAGCGCATCACCATCGTGCAGGTGAACGACCCGTTCGGCAACGACGCGGGCAAGGGTGCCATCAAGGGCCTGGACGACATGAAGCTGCGCGCGCTGTCGCATCTGCGCTTTGACCGCAACAAGCCCGAGCTCGCGCCCACGATGGAGGCCATCACCAAGGCCGGCATCGAGGCCATCGTCTTCATCGGCCCGGCCTACGCCGTCGTCGAAGGCGTCAACGCGCTGCGCGCGGCCGGCTCGACCGCGCACGTCGCGACGCTGTCCAACAACGCGTCCAGCGACTTCGTGAAGGCTCTGGGCGAGAACGCCCGCGGCATCGTCGTGACGCAGCTCTTCCCGTATGAGCGCTCCACGTCCAACCCGTTGGTGCGGGAAGCCCTGGGCCTGGCCAAGTCCGCCGGCCGCAGCGAGCTGACGCCGGCCCAGCTGGAAGGTTTTGCCGCCGCCAAGCTCGTCGTCGAGACCCTCAAGCGCGCCGGCAAGGACGTCAGCCGCGACGGCTTCGTCAAGGCACTGGAAGGCCCGCGCATCGACCTTGGTGGCCTGCAGGTGCACTACACCGACAAGGACCACAGCGGCCTGGAGTTCACCGACGTGTCCATCGTCGGCCCTGACGGCAAGTTCTGGCGGTGACGCCGGCGGCAGCCGGTCACGGCCGGGCGATGATGGGCCCTGCATCACAACGCCAGGGGCTGACATGGATCTCGGATTGAAGGGCCGCTGGGCGCTGGTCTGCGCGGCGAGCAAGGGCCTCGGCCGCGGCTGCGCCGAGGCGCTGGTGGGGGAGGGCGTCAACGTCGTCATCACGGCCCGTGGCGCGGCAGACCTGCTCGCAACGGCCGAGGCGCTGCGGGCGCTGAACCCGGCCGTCGAGGTGCGCGCGGTGGCCGGCGACATCGCCACGCCCGAGGGCCGCGCGGCGGCATTGGCCGCCTGCCCGCAGGTCGACATTCTCGTCAACAACGCCGGCGGCCCGCCGCCCGGCGACTTCCGCGACTGGGGCCGCGACGAGTGGATCGCGGCGCTGGACGCCAACATGCTGGCACCCATCGAGCTCATCAAGGCCACGGTGGATGCGATGGCCGCGCGCGGCTTCGGTCGCATCGTCAACATCACCTCGGGCGCCGTGAAGGCGCCCATCGACGTGCTGGGCCTGTCCAACGGCGCCCGCTCCGGGCTGACGGGCTTCGTCGCCGGCGTGGCCCGCCAGCCGCGCCTGGCCGGCGCCAACGTGACGATCAACAACCTGCTGCCCGGCGCCTTCGACACCGACCGCCTGAAGAAGACGATGGCGGCCGGCGCGGCCAAGACGGGCGCGAGCGTCGA
This sequence comes from uncultured Roseateles sp., assembly GCA_963422775.4. GTDB lineage: Bacteria > Pseudomonadota > Gammaproteobacteria > Burkholderiales > Burkholderiaceae_C > Pelomonas. The sequence continues at coordinate 34,040 of CAUJSJ030000099.1, read as the reverse complement.
CGAGGTTGCGGCCAGGCGCCGTTCTGCCATTCCTGCCCAGCGCTTTGGCACCGCCGCCGAGTTCGGCGCGATCTGCGCCATGCTGTGCAGCGCGCAGGCTGGCTACCTGACCGGGCAGAACATCCTGCTCGACGGCGGCAGTTACCCGGGAACATTCTGATGAGTTTGCGGGACAGACCGCCGCGCCGAAGGCGCAAGCTCTGTCCCCAACTGACTGAGGGCAATTCATGAGGTGGTTCAAGCGCATCCTTGGCGGCCTGCTGCTGCTCGCCCTTCTCGTCGCCCTGGCGCTGTGGCTGGCCTTGCGCAGCAGCCTGGCCCAGCTCGACGGTGAGCGTGCCGTGGCCACCTTGAGCGCGCCGGCCGAAGCCCAGCGCGACGCGCGCGGCTACCTGACCATCACCGCCGAGAGCCGCCTCGACGTGGCCCGGACGCTGGGCTTCGTGCACGCCCAGGAGCGCTTCTTCCAGATGGACCTGATGCGCCGCAATGCCGCTGGCGAGCTGTCGGCCCTGGTCGGCGCCAAGGCCCTGCCGCTGGACAAGGCGCGCCGCATGCACCGCTTCCGCCACCGCGCCGAGGCCGGCATCGCCGCCCTGCCGGCCGACGAGCGCGCGCTGCTGGACGCCTATGTCAGCGGCGTGAACGCGGGGCTGGCCGGCCTGTCGGCGCGCCCGCCCGAGTACCTGCTGCTGCGCCAGCAGCCCCAGCCCTGGGTGGCTGCCGACACCGTCCTCGTCGCCTACGGCATGTACCTCGATCTGCAGGGCGCCCAGGGCCGCGACGACGTCGCCACCGGTCTGCTGCACGACGCCGTGCCGGCCGACTGGTATGCCTTCCTGACCCAGCACAGCGCCGATTGGCAGGCCGCGATGGACGACAGCCGCATGGCCGCCGTGCCGCTGCCGGCCAGCCCGCTGCCCGAGGCCATGCGCACGGCCAGGACGGCCTGCAGCGACTGCAGCCTGCGCGACGCGCGCGACCTGGGCAGCAACAACTTCGCCGTGGCCGCCGTGCATGGTGCCGAAGGGCGGGCCATCGTGGCCGACGACATGCACCTGGGCCTGCGCACGCCCGGCACCTGGTTCAAGGCGCGCATGCGTTGGAAGGACGCCGCCGGCAGCCACGACGTCGCCGGCGCGACCCTGCCCGGCACGCCGCTGCTCGTCGTCGGCAGCAACGGCCGCGTGGCCTGGGGGTTCACGAACACGACCTCGGACTGGGCCGACGTCGTCGCGCTCAAGCTCAACGCCGCCGGCACGCACTACCTGGCGGGCGGCGTGGAGAAGCCGCTGCAGCGCGCCGTCGAGCGCATCGAGATTGCCGGCGAAGCGGCGGTAGACCATGTCGTGCTTGAAAGCGAATGGGGCCCCGTCATGCCCCAGAAGGCACCGGCCGGCCAGGCCTATGTGCTGCGTTGGGTGGCGCACGACCGTGAGGGCATGAACCTGGGCCTGCTGCGCATGGAGACGGCCGGCAATGTCGACGACGCCGTGCGGGTGGCTGCCGGTGCCGGCATGCCGGCGCAGAACCTCATGGTGGCCGACGCCGGCGGCCGCATCGCGTGGACCGTCATAGGCGCCATGCCGCGGCGCATCGGGCTGGGTGACGCCAGCGACATGGACCGTCCGCAGGACTGGAGCGATGGCCGCTCGCGCTGGCAGGGCTATCTGCCGGCAGCCGAGCAGCCGCGCCTCGTCGACCCGGCCGATGGCCGGCTGTGGACGGCCAATGCACGCATGGTGGGCGGCGACGCGCTGAAGACCTTGGGCAACGGCGGCTACGACCTCGGCGCCCGGGGCCAGCAGATCCGCGACGGCCTGCGCGCCCAGGACAAGATCGACGAAGCCGGCCTGCACGCCATCCAGCTCGACCACCGCGCGCTCTTCCATCAGCGCTGGCGCCAGCTGCTGCTGGAGCAGGTGCTGACGCCCGATTTCGTGGCCACCAACGGCCTGGCCGACTACCGCGCCGAAATCGACAAGAGCGCCGACGCCGCGCGGCCCGATGCGGTCGGCTATCTGCTGCTGCGGTCCTTCCGCCTGCAGGCGCTCAAGAGCCTGTTCGCGCCACTGGCCGGCCTGCTCGAAGCCCAGGGGCTCAAGCTTGGCGACCTGAAGATGGTGCCCGAGACCCCCGGCTGGGCGCTGATCCAGGCCGCCCGGCCCGACACCCTGCCTGCCGCCTTCAAGAGCTGGCCCGAACTGCTGCAGCGCGCCGTGCTGGACAGCCGCAAGGAGCTTGTCGACAAGTACGGCAGCCTGGCCGCCGCGACCTGGGGCGCCGACAACACCACCAGCATGCGCCACCCCTTGAGCGCCGCGGTGCCGCCGCTGGCCGGCTGGCTGGACCAGGCTTCCCAGGGCATGGCCGGCGACAGCCACATGCCGCGCGTACACAACCATGGCCACGGCCAGAGCGAGCGCATGGTCGTCTCGCCCGGCCACGAGGAGCGCGGCATCCTGGTCATCCCCGGTGGCCAGAGCGGCCATCCGATGTCACCCTTCTACCGCGGCGACCATGCGGCCTGGCTGGCCGGCGAGCCGCTGCCCTTCCTGCCGGGTGAGACCATCCACCGGCTCGTGTTGCGACCCTGATCCGGGCGACCCTGCTCGTGTGGGCTGAGGATGCCCGCCTTGGCTCGCGCTGGGCACAATCCACGTTTTCTGGAGGACCTGCTGCGATGAACAAGACCCTGTACGCACTGATGCTGGCTGGCCTGGCGACATCCATGGCCGCCCGTGCCGACGATGCCGGCTCGACGGTCGAGAAGTGCACCAAGAAGCTAGGCGTTCTGGCGGTCGCCGAGCCGCAGAACGGCTGGAACCACCTGTCGCACTACGGCCTGGGCTCGCCCGCCGCGCTGCTGCGCATGATGGTGCAGCAGTCGGGCTGCTTCGACGTGGTCGAGCGCGGTCAGGCCATGCAGAACATCCAGCAGGAGCGTTCCCTCGCTGCGGCCGGCGAGATGCGCCAGGAGTCCAACATCGGCAAGGGCCAGATGCAGGCGGCCGACTTCGTCATGACGCCCAATGTGCAGGTCGGCGCCAACACCAGCGGCGGCCTGGGCGGCTTCCTCGGCGGCAAGCTGGGCATCGTCGGCGCCATCGCCGGCGGCCTGAAGTTCAAGGACGCCTCGACCAGCCTGCTGCTGGCCGACGTGCGCTCCAGCATCCAGGTGGCGGCGGCCGAGGGCAAGGCCAGCAAGACCGACTTCTCCATCGGCGGCTGGGGCTTCGGCGGCGGTGCCGTTGGCGGCATGGGCGGCTACACCAGCACGGCCGAGGGCAAGCTCATCGCGGCCAGCTTCCTGGACAACTACAACAAGATCGTGCTGACCATCCGCGACCAGGGCAGCCTGATCCGTTCCGGCAGCGCCTCGGGCGACGCCAACGCGGGCGCGTCCACGCAGGCGGCCGCCCCCATCCCGGCCGGCCAGACGCTGATTGCCAAGATCGGCAACGTGAAGGCCTACGCCTCGCCGTCGCGCGACAGCAAGGTCGTCGCAACGCTGAACCGCAGCGACGAACTCGTCGCGACCGGTGAGGTCAAGGACGGCTTCGTCAAGGTCGACGCGGCCAACTTCAGCGGCTGGGTGCAGCGCACGCTGGTCTCGCCCTCGGGCCGTTGATGAAGGTTGCGTTGGTCACCGGTGCCGGTTCCGGCATCGGTCGTGCCGTGGCCCGAGCCTTGGCGGCCGAGGGCTGGACGCTGGCGTTGATGGGCCGCCGTGAGGTCGCCCTGCGCGAGACCCTGCCCGATGCGTTGGCGTTGCCCGCCGATGTGGCCGACGAGGCCCAGGTCGACGCGGCCTTCGCGACGCTGCGCGAGCGCTTCGGCCGCCTCGACCTGCTCTTCAACAACGCCGGCATCGGCGCACCACCGGTGCCCATCGACGAGCTGACGGTGGCGCAGTGGCGCGCCGTCGTCGACACCAACCTGACCGGCAGCTTCCTGTGTGCCCGCGCGGCGTTTGCGCTGATGAAGGCCCAAGACCCGCGCGGCGGCCGCATCATCAACAACGGCTCCATCTCGGCGCACGCGCCGCGGCCGTTTTCGGCGCCCTACACGTCGACCAAACACGCCATCACGGGCCTGACCAAGTCCCTTAGCCTGGACGGCCGCGCCTTCGACATTGCGGCCGGCCAGATCGACATCGGCAATGCCGCGACCGACATGACCGAGAAGATGACGCGCGGTGTGCCCCAGGCCAACGGCTCGATGGCGGTGGAGCCGCGCATGGACGTCGAGGATGTCGCCCGTGCCGTCGTCTACATGGCCGGCCTGCCGTTGTCGGCCAATGTGCAGACGATGACGGTGATGGCGACGAGCATGCCTTTTGTCGGGCGGGGCTGAGCGGGTTCAGAATCCGGGCATGCGCCTGTTTCGACCGCTGCTTCGCATCCTGTTCCTGATCGCCGGTGCCGTCATCGGCCTGGGGCTGTTCCTGATCGCCGTGCTGGCTTTCGTCGCCTTCCTGCTGGTGCGGCTGCTGACCGGTCGCAAGCCCAACCTGGGCTTTCGCGTCAACAAGAATCCCTGGGCCGGCCAGCGACCGCCGAGTGGCGACGTCGTGGACGTCGAGGCGCGCGAGGTCGAGGACGCTGCGCCCCTGCCCCTGCGCGCACCCGAGCAGCGCTGAGCTATTTGAGTTCGACCGGCCCGTACCAGGTGTGGGCCGAACCTCGGCTGTTGTCGCTGTCGGTCATGACGGCCATCGAGATCAGCGGGCCGGGTGCCTCGCCAAAAGCCAGACGGAAGTCGGCAGCCAGGTCGCGGCAGTGGTCGCGCCAGCGGCGCAGTTCTGCAGGCCCGGAGTCGACGACGATCTTGCGGATGCGGTCGCTGCGTGGGTTGATGACAACGGTCCCCACCGGCAGCTTGCTGTCCCAGACGTACATCAGCGTCGCGTAGGGCGGCACCTCGCCGGTCAGCGCCTGGGCGAGCTCGAACTTCATGCGCGTGCGCAGCGGCAGCGTGTCGATGTCGCCGCCGAAGCCGAAGATGACGCGGGCGACGGCGTCCTCGTGGTCGATCTCGGAGACATTGGCGCCTGGGATGAGGTTCTGCACCCACCAGGAGAAGCCGACCTCGCCGACGCTCGGCACGGCCGGTTCCAGCCGCTTGCGCCAGATGCTGGCGGAGCGCTCGGAGGCGGCCTCCAGCGCGGGGCGGCCGTCCTTCTCGGTCCAGCTATAGCGGGTCAACGTCTTGCCAGGCAGGCTCATCGGCTGCCAGCCCTGGGCGGCAGGCGGGGGTGAGACGGTGGAAGCGCAGCCGGCCAGCAGGGCCAGCGCGCAGAGTTGCAGGCGGCGCATCACCACTGCTTGCGCTGCAGCTCTTCGAGGATCTCGCCGTAGATGCGATAACGGCCGGCGCTGATCTGCCCAGTCTGCACGGCCGCGCGCACACCGCAATCGGGCTCGTGAATGTGGCTGCAGTTGGCGAAGCGGCAGTTGGCGTGCTCTCGCAGGTCGGGCATCCAGCGCCACAGATCGGAAGCAAGGATCTGGCGCAGGCCGAATTCCTGGAAACCGGGTGAGTCGATCAGTGCCGTCGTGCGCGTCTCGTCGGTCCAGTACCACTGCGTCGTCGTCGTCGTGTGGCGGCCGGAGTTCAGCGCCTGCGAGATCTCGCCGATCTGGGCCTTGGCGTCTTTCACCAGCAGGTTGATCAGCGTGCTCTTGCCGGTGCCGCTGGGGCCGAGGACGAAGGTGCGCTTGCCGGCCAGCCAGGGGTCCAGCGTGGCGCGCGAGCCCTCGGGGTCGGCCTTCAGCGCGACCTCGAACATCTTCAGGCCCATCGCGCGATAGGGCGCCAGGCGCTCGCGAGCCGAATCGGTGCCGGGCAGGTCGGTCTTGTTCAACGCGATGGCCATGCTGATGCCGGCGGACTCGGCGGCGATCAGCGAGCGGGTGAGCTGGCTCTCGCTGAACACCGGCTCGACGGCGACAAGCACCAGCAACTGGTCCAGGTTGGCCGCGAAGCTCTTGGTCTTCCACTCGTCCTGGCGGAACAGCAGGTTGCGCCGCGGCTCGACGGCTTCGATGACACCTTCGTCGCCGGACGCGGCAAAGCGCACCTGGTCGCCGACGACGGCTTCGCTCTTCTTGCCGCGCGGGTGGCAGACCAAACGCTTGCCTTCAGCGTCCTCGACGATGTAGTGCCGGCCGTGGCCGCGGACCACCAAGCCCAGGTCCAGCGCCTGGAACTTGCTCATGTACCGGTCGCTTCGGGCAAGGCGCTCACTTGAGCGGCGCAGATCGCATCGTTCAACGTCAGCCCCCCGCGCGAGTGCGTCGTGAAGCTGATCGTGCAGGCATCAAAGCCGACCAGCATCTCGGGGTGATGGTCTTGCGCATGCGCGATCTCTGCGACCGCGTCGACGAAGGCCATGGTCTGGTAGAAGTTCGCGAAGCCGAAACGCCGGCCGATCAGCTTGGCCTCGGGGTCGGGCAGCCAGCCGGGCAGCGTGGCGAGCACTCGGGCGCGCGTGTCGGCGTCCATCAAGGGCGCCTTGGGGTCACATTGGGCAAGCAGGAGGTTGTTCATGCGGCAAGTGCGGCAAGCCTCTCAGCGGCCGGTGGGTGAGAGTAATAAAAGCGCGCGTAGACCGGATCCGGCGTCAGCGTGCCGGCGTTGTCCTCGTGCAGTTTCAGCAGCGCCGACGACAGGTCGACGCCGCTGGCCTGCGTGCGCGCGTAGGCATCGGCCTGGAATTCATCGCGGCGCGAGAAATGGCTGGCCAGCGGCGTGACGAAGAAGCCGAACACCGGACCGGCGAGTAGGAAGAGCATCAGCGCCAGCGCGTCGTTGGGTGCGCCGAGATTGGGCGCCACCCCCAGGCCCAGGTAGAAGGCCGGTTGCTGAGCCAGCCAGCCCAGCAGCGCGAAACCGGCCAGGCTCATCGCGAACATGAGCGCGATGCGCTTGGTGATGTGCTTGTGCTTGAAGTGGCCCAGCTCGTGGGCCAGCACGGCTTCCACTTCGCTGCCATTGAGCTTGGTCAGCAGCGTGTCGAAGAAGACAACCCGCTTGGCCGGGCCGAAACCGCTGAAATAGGCATTGCCATGGGCCGAGCGCCGGCTGCCGTCCATGACGAACAAGCCCTTGGCCGCGAAGCCGCAGCGGTCCATCAGCTTCTCGACGCGTTCCTTCAGCGCCGTGTCGTTCAGCGGCTCGAACTTGTTGAACAGCGGCGCGATGACGGTTGGGTAGATGACCATCAGCGCCAGGTTGAAGCCCATCCATGCGCCCCAGGCCCACAGCCACCAGCGCGGGCCCATGGCACCCATCAGCCACAGGATCAGCGCGACGATGGGCAGGCCCAGCAGCACGCCCAGTGCCAGGCCCTTGAGCATGTCGGCGAAGTACAGGCGCAGCGTCGTGCGGTTGAAGCCGAAGGCCTGCTCGATTCTGAAGGTGGACCACAGCTCCCAGGGCAGGTCCAAGAGCGAGCCGATCAGCACGAAGACGGCAACGAGACCCAGCTGGTAGCCCATGCCTTGCCAGGAGTCGGGCAGGGCGCGGCTGGCTTCCAGCGCCCAGCCATTCAGCGCGTTCAGGCCGCCCAGCAGCGTCCAGCCCAGCAGCACGGCGGCGTTGAAGGCCAGGGCCAGCAGGCCGAAGCGGCTGCGGGCGATGGTGTAGTCGGCCGCCTTCTGGTGGGCCGACAGCATGACGCTGCCGGCAAAGGCGGCTGGCACCTGGCCGCGGTGGGCGGCGACATGGCGGATCTGGCGCGAGGAAAGCCAGAACTTGACGAGCGTCGACGCCGCAAGGGCGACCGCGAACGCGAGGGACAACAGCAACGGGGACATGGGGCGAAGTTTAGGCTGCGAGAATTCCGCCTCTTCTGAGTGAGCCCAACATGTCCGACACCCTTGCCATCAGCGACAGCAACCTGATCTGGATCGACCTCGAAATGACGGGTCTGTATCCCGACAAGGACCGCATCATCGAGATCGCCGTCGTCGTCACCGACCCGATGCTGGAAAAGCGCGTCGAAGGCCCCGTCTTCGCCGTCCACCAGAGCGACGCGACGCTGGACGCGATGGACGCCTGGAACAAGGGCACGCACGGCCGCAGCGGCCTCATCGACCGCGTGAAGGCGTCCACCATCAGCGAAGCCGACGCCGTCGCGCAGACCATCGCCTTTCTGAAGCAGTACGTCCCCAAGGGCAAGAGCCCGATGTGCGGCAACAGCATCTGCCAGGACCGCCGCTTCCTCGCCAACTACATGCCCGAGCTGGAAGATTTCTTCCACTACCGCAACCTCGACGTGTCGACGCTGAAGGAGCTGGCCAAGCGCTGGAAGCCCGCCGCGCTGGAGGGCTTCAAGAAGGCCCAGGCGCATACGGCGATGGCGGACATCCACGAGTCCATCGACGAACTCGTCCACTACCGGACGAACTTCCTGGCGCTCTGATTGATCCAGGCGGCCTTCGACTTTCCACGCCATCCCCTCGCCCGAGAGGATGGCGAGCGGGTTCGCGGCGTCTGGTTCGAGGCGCCGGCTCGCTGGCTCAGGGCTGAGCGGCTGGAGGACGTGGCGGCGGTGATCGCCCAGGCCGAGGCGGCGGCCCGGGCCGGTGCCTGGGTGCTGGGCGGTCTGCGCTACGAGGCGGCGGCCGCCTTCGACAAGGCGCTGGCAACGCATTCGAGCACGACACCGCTGGCCGAGTTCGCCGTCTACGTGACCGCGCCCGAGCCCTGGCCGGAGCTGCCGCCTGCCTTCACCGGTTTTCTCGGCTGGGGAGATTCGGAGCCCGAGGCCACGAGCGCCATCGAGCGCATCCGCACCTACATCCGCAACGGCGACTGCTACCAGGTCAACCTGACGACGCGGCTGCGCGCCACGGCGGCCGGGCTCGACCCCGCGCAACTCTTCCTCGCGCTGCACGTCAGCCAGCCGGGGGGCTTCAGCCTCTTCCTGCGTGACGTGAACTCGGGTGCCGGCGCGGCCAGCGTGTCGCCCGAACTCTTCTTCGACTGGCGTCCGGTGCCCGGCGCCAAGGCGAGCTGGCTGCTGGCCGCCCAGCCGATGAAGGGCACGGCGCCAAGGGGCCGCGACCGTGTCGACGACGAGGCGGCCCAGGCGCACCTGCGCACCAGCGAGAAGGAGCGCGCCGAGAACCTGATGATCGTGGACCTGCTGCGCAACGACCTGAGCCGCGTCGCCCAGCTCGGCACCGTGCGCGTGCCGCGTCTGTTCGAGCTGCACGCGCTGCCCACCGTGTGGCAGATGACGTCCACCGTCACGGCCGTCAGCCGCGCCGGGCTGACGCTGGCGGACGCCTTCGCGGCGCTCTTCCCCTGCGGGTCGGTGACGGGTGCCCCCAAGATCCGGGCGATGCAGGTCATCCGCGAGCTGGAAGCCGGCCCGCGTGGCTGGTACTGCGGGGCGCTGGGCTTGATCCAGCCCGGCGGCGTTGCCACCTTCAATGTCCCCATCCGCACGGTTGAGTTCCACGGCGAGCAACTGACCTGCGGCATCGGCAGCGCCATCACGCTGGACAGCGAACCGGCCGCCGAGATCGCCGAATGGCGGGCCAAGTCGCGTTTCCTCGCGCGCGCCGAGGCGCCCGTCGAGGCGCTGGAGACGCTGCGCCTGCAGGACGGCGTGGCGCAGCGCGGCGACGCACACCTGGCGCGCATGCAGCGCACGGCCCGTCATTTCGGGCTGCGCTTCTCGCTGGCGCAGGCGCGCGCCCATCTGCAAGCCGTCGCCGACGCGCACCCCGAAGGCAGCTGGCGGCTGCGCCTGACCTGTGATGCCGAAGGCCGCCTGGCGCACACGCTGGCAGCGTTCACGCCCACGCCCGAGCCGGTGCACCTGGCGCTCGCCGGGCGGCCGATCCCCACGCGCGGCCCGAGGGCCGAGTTCCTGGCGCACAAGACGACGCGCCGCGAGCTCTACGCCTTCGACAAACCCGCCGGGGCCTTCGACGTCATCCTTTGGAACGAGGCCGGCGAGCTGACCGAGTGCAGCTTCGGCAACCTGGCCGTGCAGCTCGACGGCGCCTGGCTGACCCCAGCGCTGGCCGCCGGCCTGCTGCCCGGCGTGCTGCGGGCCGAGCTGCTGGCCCAGGGGCGCATCAAGGAAGCCAGACTGACCCGTGGCGACCTGTCCCGTGCCGAGGGCCTGGCCTTCTTCAACAGCCTGCGCGGCTGGCTGCCGGCCACGCTGGCCTGAGCATCGTCAGCTTTGGGGAGGCGGCGCGGCCGCCGGCTGCTTCCAATGCCGCATCGCCACTGGAGTCCCACCATGCCCGGCTTCCTGATCCGCACCGATGGCCGCCCGCTGCGCGCGGTGCAGGCCTCGCTCGACAGCCTCCTGCCCGACGTGGACGCGCGCCTCTTCGCCGTGGACGACCGCCGCGCGCTGTTGCGCGGCCACCTGCTCGGCGCCCTGGACGCGCGCTACCACGCGCCGCCCGGGGGCTGGCTCGCGTCCCTGGGCGTCGCCACGGCCCAGGCGTTGACGGATGAAGATGCGCTGGCCTTGCTGCGCACCCGCGATCGCGCGAAGACGCCCGAGCTTGACCCGCCCGCCGTGCCCCGCGTCGGCGGGCTCGACTGGCACCTCGCCAGCGTGCGCGCTCCGCAGGCCTGGGCGCTGCTGGGCGGTCCGCAGGGGATTGCCTGGGGCAGCACACGCATTGCCCAGATCGATACGGGCTACGTGCCGCATCCCGCCTTCGGCTTCGGAGCGCCTGGCGGCACCTGGATCGACGTGGCCCAGGCGCAGACCGACATGCCGGCCGGCTTTGGCAACAACCCCGACCAGCCGGTCGAGCCTGGCCTGGGCGTCGACCCCTTGACCGGCTTCAATGCCGGACACGGCAGCCGCATCGGCGCGACGATCAGCGGCTGCGCACCCGGGGCCCCGGGCGGTGCCTATTTCGGCGTGGCGCCGTGCGTGCCGCATCTGCCGCGGCGCATCACCGACATGGTCGTCATCGACCACGCCCAGCGCGAATTCGCCCGTGCGCTGAACGCTGCCGTCGCCTGGGGTGCCGGAGCCGTGAACTGCAGCCTGGCGATGCTGACGCCGTTCTACTTCCCGGAGATCCGGCAGGCGGTGAACGATGCCTACGAGGCCGGCGTCATCCTGGTCTGCGCGGCCGGCAACTATGTGGACCCGGTGCTGGCGCCGGCCAAATGGCCGCGCACCGTGGCGGTGGGTGGCGTGACCGCCGCGGACCGGCCATGGAGCGGCAGCAGCTTCGGCCCGACAGTGGACTTCAGCGCGCCGGCCGCCGACCTGCGCCGCGCCGAGCCGCTGACGGGCGGCTACGGCGGCGGCGGTGACGGCACCTCCTACGCCACCGCGCTGACCACCGGCGCCGCGGCGCTCTGGCTCACCCACCGTCGCGCGGATATCGAGGCGGCCTACGGCGGCGAGCGCTGGAAGATTGGCGAAGCCTTCCGGAAAATCGCCCGCAGCACGGCGCGCCGGCCGCCCGGCTGGCAGACGGGCAGCCATGGCGAGGGCATCCTGAACATCGAGGCCTTGTTGCTGGCGGACCTGCCGACGCAACTCGTCCACGCGCCGCAAGCCTGATCAGGCGCCGCGCTGGCGCAACGCCCGCATCAGCGCCATCGCGTCCTCGTCCGGTCGCGCCGGCAGCTTGGTGTAGACCGAACTGTCGGCCGTGCGGGCGAGCAGTTTCTGCGTGACGAGGTCGCGGCGCAGCGTGCAGTAATCGCCGAAGCCGTGCCAGGCGGTCAGGATCTGGTTGACCTCGCGCTCGCGGTAGGGCCGCTTGGCGTCGAAGCGCATCCACAGGCCCCACAGCGCCATCAGTTGCAGCGAGCGCTTTACGGGCAGGCGCGTGAGGCGCCCCTGGTCGTCGAAGAGCCGCAGCGTGCGGCGCACGATGTCGCTGTGCTCGGCAGGGGCGGGAATGCCGACCTGGGGTAGCGACGGCGCGGGCGGCCGCGCCTGAAGCGTCTGCAGATTGCGATGCCCGGCGGCGCGGGCCAGCATGTTCAGCAGGGTCTGGTGGCCCGGCGTGGCGGGAAGTGCCAACAGCTGCGTGCGCAGCGACTTGGCGAAGCTGGACAGGTCGTCCACGACGAGGGGCAGGGATTCACGGGGCACGGTACAACTCCATGCGCACGCCAAAGGTCTGGTCAGCAGAGAGGCTGGGCTTGCCGGCTTGCAGCCAAGGCGCACGCGGGAGGTCCGGACGTGAACTTCAGGCGTAGTGGCAGGTTCAGCTCACGGCATTCGCCGTGCGGCAAGGCCTGGGTGTGCTGCCGACCCGGGATGCGCCAGTGTGCCAGACCGTGAAGGGCGTCTCAGCGTCATTTGGTGAAAACCCTCATTCCATGCTACAGTCGCAGCTTCGCTCGGTACCCACCGAGCTTCGTACGTCTCCTCTGACCTCGTTCGGCCCGTCATTCCAGACGGCTTCTCGAACACCCCTCGTGGATCGGTCGGCGGCGATGAAGCCGTCGCTTTGACTGTTCCTCCGTGCCGCACCCGACTGCCAAATGAAGAAATTCAGGCAGCCCGAGCACACGACACGAGCTTTCTCCCAGCGACTTTGACTGCTGAACGGCCTGAGCTGTTCAGCGCCCGCGTGTCCGCCCTCACTGATTTTAGGGCGGCATGGATGGGCTTTTGACTGAAAGAACGACATGAGTTTCGAGAACCTTGGCCTGAGCGAAGTCACCCTGAAGGCCGTGAAAGATTCCGGCTACGAGACGGCCACCGACGTGCAGACGCTCGCCATCCCCGCCGCCATCGCGAACAAGGACCTGATGGTCTCGGCTCGCACCGGCTCGGGCAAGACCGCTGCCTTCATCCTGCCCGCGCTGGAAAAGATCCTGGCCGCGCGTGGTGACGACAGCAAGAAGCGCGAAAAGGGCAAGATCTACGGCCCCAAGATCCTGGTGCTGGCCCCCACCCGTGAGCTGGCCATGCAGGTCGCCAAGGCCGCGCAGACCTACGGCCGCTTCATCCCGGGCCTGAAGGTCGCGACCGTGCTGGGCGGCATGCCCTACCCGCTGCAGATCCGCCAGCTGATGGGCCCGCTGGACATCCTGATCGCCACCCCCGGCCGCCTGATCGACCACATCAACTCCGGCAAGTGCGTGCTGGGCAATGTCGAGATGCTGGTGCTGGACGAAGCCGACCGCATGCTGGACATGGGCTTCATCGACGACATCACGATGATCGCCAGCAACACGCCGGCCGAGCGTCAGACCGTGATGTTCAGCGCCACGTTCGCCGGCCATGTGGGCCGCCTGGCTCAGAACCTGTTGAAGGACCCGCAGCGCATCGAGGTGGCCAACCACACCGACACGCACGAGAACATCGAGCAGCGCCTGCACTGGGCCGACAACCCCCACCACAAGGACCAGTTGCTGGAGTCCATCCTGGCCCTGCCGGAAATGGAGCAGGCCGTCGTCTTCACGAGCACGCAGCGTGACGCCGACTGGCTGGCCGAGCGCCTGGCCGAGATCGGCCACTCGGTCGCCCCGCTGCATGGCGCCATGCCGCAAGGCAAGCGCAACCGCGTGCTGCAGGCCCTGCGCAGCAAGCAAGTGCGCGTGCTGGTGGCCACCGACGTCGCCGCCCGCGGCATCGACGTGCCCACGATCAGCCACGTCATCAACTACGGCCTGCCGATGAAGGCCGAGGACTACGTGCACCGCATCGGCCGCACGGGCCGTGCCGGCCGCCAGGGTCTGGCGATCACGTTGGGCCTGCGTGAAGACGTGTCCATGATCCGCCGCATCCAGCAGTTCACGACGCAGACGATTCCGGTGCAGCAGATCGCTGGCCTGGAGCCCAAGACGCAAGAGCCGCGCATCTTCCCGCCGCGCCCAGCAGGCTCGTTCGATGACCGCGCACCGCGTGGCAACTTCGGCGGCCGTCCCAGCTTTGGCAACAAGCCTTTCCGTCGTGAAGAAGGCAGCCGCCCGCAGCATGGCGGCGGCAAGCCCTTCGGCCAGCCGGACCGTGGCTTTGCGCCGCGTGGCCCGGGCGCCGATGCGCGTTTCGCGCCGCGTGACGACCGTGGCTTCCAGCCGCGTCCTGAAGGCTTCCAGCCCCGTGGTGACGAGCGTGGTTTTGCCCCGCGCAACGACGAGCGCAGCTTTGCCCCGCGTGACGACCGTGGCTTCGCGCCGCGTGGCGATCGCCCCTTCAACGCCGGCGCCAAGCCCGCGTTCGGCGGCAAGCCCAGCTTTGGTGGTGACCGTCCGGCCTTCGGCGGCGACCGCCGTCCGCCGAGCGGCCCGCGCAAGGGTGGCTTCGGCCGCTGATCACGTCGGCTCTGCGGAGCCGGTCTGAACGCACGAGCCCTGCAGGCCATGCCTGCAGGGCTTTTTTCTTGCGCGGGATTCAGTAACCGGCCGTGAAGCGTGCGTGGCGGTGCGCGGGTGTCTCCAGCTCGTTGACGATGGCCACGGCCAGGTCGGCCACGCTGATGCGGCTTTCGCCCTGGGCGTCGAACACCGGCTCCTCGCCGCCGAGGCGGAACTGGACGGTGCGCTCGCCGGGCACCAGGTGCATGGCGGGCGACACGAAGGTCCAGTCCAGGCCGCTTTGGTCGGCGCGCAGCCGGTTCAGCGCCTCGCGGGCGGCCAGCGCCCCCGACTTCCACTCGGCCGGGAAGGCCGGCGAATCGACGAGCTGCTGGCCCGGCGCGATGAAGAGGCTGCCCGCACCTCCGACAACGATGAGGCGCACGCCGGCCGCGCGCGCCGCTGCGGCGATCGCGTCGCTGCCGCGCAGGAAGTCGTCGTGCAGGTTGGGGTTGGCCCAGCCCGCGTTGAAGGCGCTGACGACGGCGTCCACGCCTTCCAGTTCGGCCGCCAGGTTGTGGTCGTCCAGCACGTCCACGGCGCGGGCCTCCAGGCCGGGCCGGGCGGCCAGCTTGGCCGTGTCGCGCTGCAGCGCATGCACGCTGTGGCCGCGGCTCAACAGTTCTTCGAGCAGGGCGCTGCCGACAAAGCCGGTGGCGCCGATCAGGGCGATGTTCATCGTTTTTCCATCAAGGTTTCGATGAGCCATTGTTTCGACTTCACAATTGCCTGATAAGACGGCCTTGAACGCGTGCACTGTTTAGAAAAACTTCATGCTCGACCAACTCAAACGGATGGCGGTGCTCGCCAACGTCGTGCGCCATGGCAGCTTTGCCGCGGCGGCACGGCAGTTGCGCACCAGCACCTCGGCGGTCAGCCAGCAGGTCAGGGCGCTGGAAAAGGACATGGGTGTCACCCTGCTGCATCGCAGCACCCGCAAGCTCAGCCTGACGCCGGCCGGCGAGCGCTTTCATGCCGGCTGCGCGGCGATGTTGGCTGCCGCTGAAGCCGCCCAGGCCCAGCTCGTGCAACTGCGCGACGCGCCCGAGGGCGAGTTGCGCATCGCGATGACCGTGGGCTTTGGCCGCCAGGTCGGCCCGGCGCTGGCGCCGCTGCTGGCCGCCCACCCGGACCTGCGGCTGCATCTGCAGGTGGAGGACGGCTTCACTGATCTGGTTGCCCACCGCATCGACCTCGCCATCCGGTTTGGCCGGCTGCCGGACAGCCAGTGGGTCGCGCAGCGCATCGGCACCGTGCACACCAGCCTCTACGCCGCGCCGGGCTACCTCGCCCTACGCGGCGTGCCGGCGACGCTGGACGCGTTGCTGGCCGCCGACTGGCTGATGCTGCAGGACGGCACGGACACCGCCCGCCGTCTGCCGGGCGCTGACGCGAGCGTGACGCCGCGCTACACCAGCAACAACCAGCTGACGCTGCAGCAGCTCTGCGAGGCGGGCCTCGGCGTGGCGCCGTTGGGGGACGACGACGTGGCCGAGGCCGTCGCGGCAGGCCGGCTGCTGCGTCTGGACACCGACCTGGCACTGCCCGAGCTGCCGATCTGGGCGCTGACGCCCCAGCACGACGCCCAGCCGGCCAAGGTGCGCCACGCCATCGCCGCGCTCAAGGCGCATCTGGCGGAGGTGCGATGAAGCGCGTGACAGGCAGCTTGACTCAGTGGGACGATGCCAAGGGCTACGGCTTCATCGCGCCCGACGGTGGCGGCCCCAAGCTCTTCGTGCACATCAAGGCCTTCGGCCTGCGCCCGCAGCGGCCCTTCGTCGGCGAGCGGTTGAGCTATGCCGAGGGCCAGGACGCGCAGGGCAAGCGGCGCGCGCAGGACGTGCAAACCCTGGCGCCCCGGCCCATGCCGCCCATCCCCAAGGCGGCCGACCGCAGCCGCGTGCTGCTGCTGATCCCCGGCTTCGCGGGCTTTGTGCTGGCCTGCCACCTGCTCTGGCGCCTGCCGAACGCGCTGTGGGGCGCCTACTCAGCCATGAGCATGGCGACCTTCATCGTCTACTGGCTCGACAAGCGCGCCGCCGCGCGCGGCGACTGGCGCGTTGCCGAAAACACGCTCCACGGGTTGTCGCTGTTGTGCGGCTGGCCGGGCGCGCTGCTCGCGCAGGAGCTGCTGCGCCACAAGAGCGCCAAGCCTGCGTTCCGGCGGCTCTTCTGGCTGACGGTGGTGCTGAACGTGCTGGGCTTCGCCCTGCTGTTCACGCCGTTGCGCGAGTGGGCGATGAAGCGGCCGTTCTGAGCGGGCCGCCCGCGTCAGGCCGCGACGCTGAAGGTGAACTCGCCCAGGCTGTCGAAGCTCAGCGTCATCGCGCCGCCGGCCCGGGCCGCGTCGGTCAGCGCATGCAAGCCGCCCCAGGCGCCGGTCGTCACGACCGTGCCGGCGGGCAGGGTGGCGCCGTTGCGTGTGGCGTGCTGCAGCCAGGCGGGCAGCACGGCGGTCGGGTCGGCCAGCGAGTGGCCACCACGGCCGGCGATGCCAGGCCCGCCGGGCATCGCGAGCTGCCAGCTGAGCTGGGCCCAGTTCAGCGCCTGCAGCGATTGCCACACTCCCAGCAGCAGGCCGGCGTTGCTCTGGTGGTCGGCCATGCGCAGCAAGTCTGGTGCGGCCAGGCCTTCTTCCCAGCGAGACGCCACGCATTCCACGGCGATGCACATCGCATCGATCGTGTCGGCATGTAGCTCGCGGGCGTCATCGGCCGTGATGTCGCGCCCGATCCGCATCGCGATCTCAGCCTCGACGCCCAGCAGCGTGTGGCTGACGACCGGATCCACCGGCGAATGGCTGAACGGGCCCTGGCGCCCGGCGCCGCCGGACTTCCAGCGGTCGCGCCGCCAGCCCAGCGCCGCGGCGACACCGTCCTGCACCGCGTAGGCATCTGCCTCGTCGTGCACCGCGCCAGCCCAGTCGGCGGCCTTGAGCCGCGTGCCGCTGCGGTGGCAGGCGGTGAGTTGCTGAATCAGTTCATCTCTTGCCGCCATGCCATGCCTGCCTTTCAACCGAACCTGAAACTGGAGGCGGTCACGCCGCCCATGAAATCAGCCTCATGGTAGTTGCAGCTTGCCGTGTCGCCCTCGGCGGCGCCGGCGGCGACCATCAGCGGCAGCAGATGCTCCTCGCGCGGGTGCGCCATGCGCGCCGCCGGTGCCTGGGCCCAGGCCTGCAGCCGCTCGTCGCGGCCTTGCGCGTCCGGCACCGAGGCTTGCAGCCAAGCGTCGAAGGCGGCCGACGGCTCGCGACCCTGCGCGCCATACAGGCGCAGGTTGTGGAAGCTGAAGCCGCTGCCCAGGATGAGTACACCCTCGTCGCGCAGCGGGCTGAGGGCGCGGCCCAGCGCGAGGTGGTCGGCCGGGCTCAGGCCGCGTTTGAGCGACAGCTGCACGACCGGGATGTCGGCGTCCGGGTACATCGGCACCAGCGTGCAAAACGCGCCATGGTCGAAGCCTCGCTTGCTGTCACGCGCGGCGGGCAGGCCTGAGGCCTCGATCAACGCGACGACGCGCTCTGCCAGCACCGGGTCGCCGGGTGCCGGGTAGACCACCTCGTAGGTGTGCGCCGGAAAGCCGCCGTAGTCGTAGAGCATGCCCGGGGCTGGCGAGGTCATCACCGTGAAGGCGACTTCCTCCCAGTGGGCCGAGATCATCAGGATGGCCTTGGGCTTGTCGGGCAGCGTGGCGGGCAGGGCCTGCAGCGACGCCTCCAGCTGGGCGTGCGCCCGGCGGTAGTCGCCATCCATGAACGGCCAGGGGCCGCCGCCGTGGGACAGGAAAAAGGTGGGCAGGCGAGTGTTTTGCATACCCCGAAGACTAGGCCCGCTCGCGCGGGCCTGGCTTCAGCCGGCTTGATGCCGGCGTTCGCAAAAGTCGAACGTCGCGGTCGGGGCGCTCAGGCGCGGCGGCGGCTTCCTGCGGCCAAGGCGGCGGCGCCGGCAAGGGCCAGCAGGGCCAGGCTGGCGGGCTCGGGCAGGCGGCCAGGGTCACCCAGCGAGGTGTCGTTGGCCAGACGCCAGTTCAGGATGTCCTGGTTCTCGTAGCCCGAGCCGGTCGCACCCGTGAAGCCGACGAAGGCGTCGTTGGTGCCCAGCACGGTGCTGAGGTTGATGCTGTAGTCGCTGATCAGGTGCTGGACCGCGTTGGCGCCGTCCTGCAGGAAGACGTTCAGCAGTTGCGTGGTGCCGTCGTAGCTGACCGTGGCAGACCAGATGTTGCCGTTGCTCATGCAACCCGCACGGACGTTGTTGCCGGTGCTGCAAGTGGACTGGCCGTAGGGGCTGGCCAGGGCGAAGTTGCTCAGCGCACCGCCAACGTCCACGGCGACGTGGTTGCTGTTGGCGTCGGCGCCACCGTTGAAATAGGTGTCGAATTCGATGGCAACGCTGTTGGCCACACCGTTGTAGCCCAGGCCACCGCCAGCGCCACCGAGCCCGGCGGTCGACTGGGCCAGCACGAACGTGATGCCGTCGGCGGGGTCGATGCCACCGGTGTTCGTGAAGCGGAACTGGAAGGTGCTGCTGAAGGTGGCGCCGGCGCCCAGCGTGATGGCCGTGTTGCTGTAACCGGCGCCGGCCTGAAAGGCGGCAGCCGGGGTCAGGCGCAGATCACCCGAACCGGTGACGGCGGTGTTGCCAACGCAGGTGAGCGAGACGCCACAAGCGCCGGTGAAACTGCTGTAGTCGATGACCACGCCGGCTTGAGCGTGAGGAGCGGCTGCGGCGAGGGCCAGGGCGGCGGCGGCAAACAGCGTTGGGCGGGTCATGTCGGTCTCCTTTGGGGTATGACCCAAGGGACGCAAGTTCAGTGCCATTGAGGCCACCTCATAGACGCTTATGGAGGGCGACCCTGGCGAAAATGGCGCGGTTGTCAAACGCTCCGACACCCCTAGTTTGTCGGCGCTGAGGGCCTGCCTGAGTGCCGTCGATAATCCGCGCCCCATGTTGACGACACCTCAGGACACCGACGACGCCCAGCGCCCCGACCGCGTGGAAGACTACTTTCGCGACGGCGCGGTGCCGGCCGACGCGCTGCTGTGGTGGCAGCTGGAGCGGCAGGACGCGCTGCAGGCCGCCTTGCGCGCCTTGTTCCAGGGCTCGGCGGGGCTGACGCGGTTGCGGCTGTGGGTGTTCTTTGAGCTGATGGCGCTGCGCGAGTCGCGCCTGAACCGCGAGGCGCTGAACCAGGCCTTCCACGTGCTCCGCGACGAGGTGCTGGACAGCGTGCTCAAGCGCCTGCGAGAGGCCGACTTGCTGGCCTGGGACGCGACCGCGCAGACCTATGCCGTCACGCCGCTGGCGCAGCAGGTCGTGGGCCTGCTGCAGCCGCTGACGCAGGAGCAGGCGCCCGATGGCGACCTGGCTTCGCTGCTGGCTGGCGTGGCCGGCGCCCACCAACTGGGCACGCTGCAACCGGCCCAGCTGCAGCATTTGCTGGCCCAGCTGTCACGGCTGTATGACGAGTTCGCCGACGCCATCGCCAGCGGCAGCGAGTTCGCGCTGCGCCGGGCCCGCACCCGTTTCGAGAAGGCGCTGACGCTGGTGGACCGGGCCGGCGAGGCGCTGGGCGCCATCATTGCCCAGGCCGAGGCGGCTGGCGATGCGCGGCTGGAGCGCCTGGCCCGCGAGCTGGGGCTGGCCCAGGCTCGGCTGCTGGCGATGGCCAGCCAGTTCAACCGCGCACTGCAGCAGGCCGACCGTCAGCGCGTGACGCTGGGCTCGACCGGCATCACGACAACCGATGTGCGCCATTGGTTGCAGGGCCAGGGCGATTTGGCTGCGCTGATCAATGGCGCGTGGGAGCGGCCGGTGCACCCGGTGCTCGTCGCGCAACGCGACCTCGTCGACACGGCCGAGGCCGAGTTCGAGCGTGATCGCCCGAAACCTTCCGAGGCCGCCCCGCTGCCGCAAGGCCAGGCCGCGCCGACGGGCGAGCTGGCCGTCATGCAGCTGCCGCCCGACATGGACCAGATGCAGGCGCTACTCACGGCGTGGTCCAACGAGCCTGTCGAACGCGACCTGGCGCCCGCCATCCTCGGCGGCAGTTACGCCCGCGCCGCCTACCGCGCGCAGCTGTTGCCGCTGCTGGGCGACGCCCAAGCCCGCCATTTGAAGGGCGCCACCGGCGACATGGCCCGGCAGCCCTGGAGCGTGCGCTGGTCCGCGATCCAAGGTCCCGTGGACGACGAGTTCGTCAAATGGATGAGCCGCGGCGTCCTCTCTCCTGAATCCTCTTCCTCATGAGCCAAGCCCTCGACGACTCCGCGCAACTCGCGGCCCAGCTGCTCGCGCGCCGCTGGCTGCCGCGCAGCCACCCCCTCGTGCGCCGTGCGCTGATCGACACCGAGCTGTGGACGCAGCTCGGCGCCCGCCTGGCCGGCGTGGGTCTGCAGCTGGTGGACAACGTGCATGCCGACCACATTGCAGTCGCGCTGCTGCGCCCGGCCGAGAGTGCGGTGTTCGGCGAGACGGGCCTGGCCGCCAACAACAACCTCGACCTGCCGCGCGACGGCGTGGCGCTGCTCGTCGTGCTGTGGAGCCTGATCGTCTTGCCCAAGCGTCAGCGCCAGGTCGCGCGCAGCGATGCCATCCATGCCGGCCAGGGTGAATTCTTCGCCACCGACAAGCCCATGCCCCAGGCCGCCAGCGTCGCGCCGCTGATCAGCTACCGCAGCCTGCTGGCCGACTTCGGCGACCAACTCGGAAAAAAGCTGCGCCTGGACACCAACCTCAAGCTGCTGGAGCGCCATGGCTTCGTCACGCGCCGCGGGGAGGACATCGCCGAGGGGCCGCTCCTGGACCTGCTGATCGATTACGACCTGCTGGCGCCGCGCATCCTCGATGGCGCCCTGGGCGACGTGCTGGCCCGCGCCGGCCACCCGCTGCCGCGCCCTCCAGAAGAACAACAAGACATTGACGACTGATGTTCCACCTGCAATCGCTTGAACTGCTGCACTGGGACTACTGCCAGCGCGTCACACTGCCGCTGGACGGCGCCATCATCACCATCGCCGGCCCCAACGGCTCGGGCAAGACCACGCTGCTGGACGCGATGCGCACGCTGCTGGGCCTGGAATGCTCGGGCGGCCGCACGTACAAGACCTACGCCCGCCACGCCAACGCCGAGACCGCCTGGCTGCGCGCGTTGGTGGACAACCGCCCGCGCTCGCGCCAGAACAGCAGCCGGCCGTTCGCGTCGTCGCTGCTGTACGCCGACCAAGTGACGCTGGCTTGCCGCATCGAGCGACACGGCGGCGACTGGGTGCGCCGCTACGTCATCCTCGACGGCGTGCACGAGATCGAACAGCTCGCCGAGAAGGGCGATCGCGACTGGTTGGGCATCGAGGCGTGGAAGAAGCGGCTCGAAGCCGCCGGCCTCACGCGCGCCATCGGCCGCGTGCTGGCGCTGGAACAGGGTCAGACCGACCGCCTCTGCGAGCTGAGCCCCAAGGAGCTTCTGCGCCTCGTCTTCGAAGTCTTCGGCGACCAGGAGGTGCTGGACCGCTACGAGCAGGCGCGCAGCCACCAGCAGCAGCTGGGCAAGGAAGTCGAGCAAGCCGGCGCCGAGCTGGCGCACACGCAGGCGCAGCTCAGCGACCTGGCCAATCGCGTCAACAGCCACCGCCAGTACCAGCTCAAGATCCAGGAGCGCGAGCGCCTGGCCACCGAAGTGCTGCCTGTGCTGCGCTGGAGCGAGGCGCGCGAGCGCATCACCCGCGATGCACGCGAGCTGCACCGCCAGCGCCTGTTCGCGTCGGGCGACGTGAAGGCGTTGAGCGAGAAGCGTGCGGCGCTGCACGGCTTGTTCACGGCGCATGAGGCCGCGAAAGAACGGTTGAAGGCGCTGGACGGGGAGCGGAGGGAGGCGCGCGCGGCCTTCGACGCGGCGCGCGAAGCCGAGCGCCCGGCCGAGGCGCTGGTCAAGCGCGAGGACGAATTGAAGGCGCTGGCCGACGTCGAGGCTGACGCCGCCGCGCTGACGGCCAGGATGCAGGAGCTGGCCAGCGAGCGCGAACGCCTGCGTGCCGACTACACCCGCGCCAACGACAAGGCCTCGCGCGCCCAGGCCCAGCTCGGCGAGCTGAGCGGCAAGCGCCTGCCGCCCCCGCCGCCCGAGGTCGCGCCCATGAAGCGCGCGCTGGATGATGCCGGCATCGCGCACTACCTCGTCGCCGACAGCATCGACATCGCCGACGAAACCTGGCGTGCCGCCGCCGAAGGCCTGCTGCGCCCGTCGCGCTGGGTCGTGGTGCTGAAGCACCGCAGCGACGAAGGCCGGGCCTTCGACATCGCCGCCAAGCAGCGCTACCGCCACTACGTTGTGGCGGACACCTCGGCCGTCGGTCAAGCACCGGCAGGCTCGCTCTTGGCCGCGCTGAATGTCAGCGCGGCGCTGCCGAGCTGGCTGGTGCGCCAGCTGGGCGCCATCCGCTGCGTCACGTCGACGGAAGAGGGCGCCAAGACGGCTGGCGAATGGATCACGGCCGACGCCTACTACCGCGATAGTCGCGGCGGTCGCAGCGTCTTTGTCGAGCCGCGCGACCACCAGTTCGGGGCCTCGGCCGTGGACTCGCGCCGCGGCGCGCTGGAAGCGGAGCTGGCCCGCTGGGACGGCGAGCTGAGCCGCATCGCCAAGGCGCAGGCCGAGGTGGAGCGCCAGTTCAAGGACGTGCAGCGCGCGGCCGTGGGCCACAAGGCGGCGCAGGAGCTTTCAGAGCGGTCGGACGAGTTCGCCGAAGCGCGTGCTCGCCTGCCCGTGCTGCGCCAGGCGCGCGCCGAGGCGTCCACGCGCATGAGCACGCTGGACAGCGAGCACGACCGCGTCGTGCGCGAGTCCACGCGCAGCGAGCAGGCCTATGAAGGCGCACAGATCGCGCTGAAGGACGGCGAGGGCTCGGCCACCGGCCGCCTGCGCGAGCACGCAGCCAAGCACGATGCGCTGCGCAAGGCGTCCCAGGAATCGCGCAAACAAAAAGGCCAGTTCCCCAAGTCGTGGGTCACGCCTGCCGCACTGGCTGCTGCCCGCGACGAGTTCGAAAACGCCCGCCAGGCCGAGATCCGAGCGCACCACGTGGATCAGGAGCTTGAAGGCGGCCACTGGGAGGTGGATGCCAGCGTCGTCGACCGCCACGCCCGCATGGCCGCCCAGGTGCATGAGCAGGACACTCAGCTCAGCGACCGCCGCGCCAGCAACGAGCTGGCCCGCATCGCGGCCTTCAACGCCCGCGAGCGCTACATCGACGTGATGCGCGCCACCGTGCGCCGCTACAAGAAGAACGTCGCCGAACTCGGTGAGCTGGCCGGCGTGACTGCCGAGGCCGTGCTGCCGCATCTGGACAACGACGACACCGTGCTCGCCCAGGCCGGCTTGCAGGTCAAGTTCAACTTCGACGGCAAGGGTGAAGTGGGCCTGAACGACGGCGAGGCCTCGGGCGGCCAGCAGGTGCTGAAGAGCCTGATCCTGCTGGTGGGCCTGATGAAGGACGACGAGACGCCGGGCGGCTTCGTCTTCATCGACGAGCCCTTCGCCCACCTGGACGTGCGCAACATCCAGCTCGTCGGCCACTTCCTGCGTTCGACCCGCGCGCAATACCTGCTGACGACGCCGATCACCCACAACGTCGAGGTCTTCGAGCCCAGCGAGATCACGCTGGTGACGAGCAAGAAGCCGCGTGGCGAGCGCTGGGCGCCGCCGATCGCGGTGCTGGCGCGCCGGCCTGAAGTCTCCGCGTATGAATGACTGGGACTACCCGTCTCCGTTCACGCTGGCGCTGACGCCGGCGGCCGAACACATCGACGGGCTGACCCACACCAACAACGCCGTCTACGTGCAGTGGTGCGAGCAGGCCGGGTGGGCGCACTCCGAGGCGCTGGGGCTGTCGCTGGAAGACTACCGGCGCCTGGACCGCGCCATGGCCATCCGCGAAGGCCACTACGACTATCTGCTGCCGTCTTTCGAAGGCGAGGCCCTGGTGCTGGGCACCTGGCTGACGGCGAGCGACGGCAAGCTGACGATGGAGCGGCGCTTCCAGTTGCGCCGCGCGAGTGATGGCGTCACGCTTGTCCGCGGGCGCTGGCTGCTGGTGTGCATTGAGATCAGCAGCGGCAAGCCCAAACGCATGCCGCCCGAATTCCTGCTCGCCTACGAAGCCGTGCTGGTGCCCCAGCCCGATTGATATACGTTTCGTATACGAAGCGTATATAGTTGCGCCATGGGAATCGTCAAAATATCCGACCCGATGCACGAGAGCCTGCGCGTTGCCAGCCAGGCCTTGTCGCGTTCCATCAACGCCCAGGCCGAGCACTGGATGCGCATCGGCATGCTGGCCGAACTGCACCCGCAGCTGAGCCACAGCGACATCTGCCAGTTGCTGATCCGCGCCGAGCAAGAAGGCGGGCTGGACCTGGCGCGCCTGGCAGGCTGGGCTCAGGCGCCCAAGGCCAGAGGGGCCCGAGCATGAAGAGCTTGAAACTGCGCACGCCCGCCGAGGTCGCCAAGGCCCGCGAGGCCGGGCATCTCATCGCCGAGGTGCTGGCCATGCTCAAGCCCCACGTCGTGCCCGGCGTGACGACCGAGGAGCTGGACGATCTCTGCCACGACTACATCGTGGGCACGCTCAAGTGCATCCCGTCCAACGTCGGCTATCACGGCTACCCGAAGACGGCCTGCATCTCGCCCAACCACGTCGTCTGCCACGGCATCCCGTCCAAGGACAAACGGCTGAAGAAGGGCGACATCGTCAACGTGGACGTGACCCTGACCAAGGATGGCTGGTTCGGCGACAGCAGCCGCATGTTCATCGTCGGCGAGGCCAATGTGCTGGCGCGCCGGCTCGTCAACACGACCTACGAAGCACTTCGCGCCGGCATCCGGCAGGTGCGCCCGGGTGCGACCTTGGGCGACGTGGGCCATGCCATCCAGACGGTGGCGCACGCGGCCGGCTTCAGCGTGGTGCGCGAGTACGGCGGCCACGGCATCGGCGACGTCTATCACGACGACCCCCACGTCAACCATTTCGGTCGCCCTGGCGAAGGCCTGCGGCTGCAGGAGGGCATGATCTTCACGATCGAGCCCATGATCAACGCGGGCGCGGCCGGCATCCGTGAGTTGAACGACGGCTGGACGGTGGTCACGCGCGATCATTCGTTGTCCGCCCAGTGGGAGCACATGGTGACCGTCACGGCCGACGGCTTCGAGATCCTGACGCCTTGGCCGGACGGCCTCGGCGACTACCCGGCCATCGCGGAACCCTAAGGCGCATCCACCCACTGCGTCAGCGCCAGCATGTCCAGCTTGGCCGGCAGGCCCAGCAGCTCCTGCGAGGGATCCCAGCGCGGCATCTGGAACAGATAGCTGTAGTGATCGTTCCAGGCCAGGCCGACCAGGGTCTCCGCGACGATGCGGCTGCCGACCTCGCCGAGATGGTGGCCATGGTGCATGACCTCGGCTTCCTTGAGGATGTAGTACCAGAGCGGGGCGGCACCGGCGAGCCAGCGCCGGTTGGCATCGACGCTGAAGAACGTCTTGCCGTCTTCCCAGGGTTCGAGGTCTTCACCCTCGTTGCGCACGGTCCAGAGCTGCTGATCGTTGAGGATGTCGGCCGGCGCCACGCCCATCATGCGAGCGATGCTCTGGCCTGAGGGCAGGCCCATGCTGACGCCCCGCTGCAGATTGCGGAAGGCCAGGGACACGAAGGGCGAGCCCGACTTCTCGAACTCCGGCAGTTCGCCGAGGGGGTCGACCAGGAAGGCGTCGATGCGGTAGCTCGGCTGCGGGATCTGTCGCTGGGGTTCCGGATGCGTGTTGAGCTTGCCGAAGAAGAACTTCCAGTCGATGCCCCATTGGGCCGGCAGTCTCTCGCCGAAGCCGGTCATCGAGTCGGTGGGCTGGCGCTGCAGCCGGATGCCCGTCACCGGGTCGGGCTGGGGCATCGTGAAGATGGGGATGCGGGAGAAAGGCGTGCCCTTGAAGTTGCCGCTGCCTTTGATGATGGTGTCGTTGAGCGAATAGCTCGGGCGCACCATCGAGTGGCCGAAGCGGTAGGCCGCCACCGAGAACTCCACCGGGATGTAGGCCGTGCCGCCGTGCGGGTGATAGAACTGCAGCCGGGGTTCCCGCTGGCCCGGGGCCGGCATCACCGCACTGACGATGGCGGGATTGCAGATCTTGGGCAGGAAGTCGTGCAGCACGATCCACTGGTAGCACCAGCGCACGATGCGCTGGGCTTCGTTGAAACGGGCGCCGTCTTCTCCAGGCTGGAAGTGCGAAGAGAGCTTGTCATAGACCTTGTTGTGGAACCGCAGAAACAGGGCCTGGATCTGCCCCACGATCTTGTTCTCGTCGTTGCGCTTGTCGCCGATCAGGGCGGTGTCGTCCAGGGAGCGCTGAAGGTCGGGCCGATCCATCGCGCCGACGCCGGCGTTGGGGCCGAGGATGAACTTGACGCGGTCGTCACGCCCTTGCTTGTCGCCCTTGGCGTACAGATAGGGCTGGTCGGCCGGCCCGCGGCCGTAGAGGCAGTCGAGGTCCAGGCGCGGCGTGCGGAAGTCTTCCAGTGCATCGGGGTCGTTCGTGCGCTGCAGCGACGAGGCCGGGTCGAAGGTGATGTCGTGGTCGATGAACTGGCCGAGGTAGGTGTAGCCGGCCGGGATGGTGGGGTTCTCGTCGGCGGGTTCGCGGGCGGTGATGGGCGCATCCGGCGGGTGTCCGTCATCGATGTTTTCCTGGAACTCCGAGGTCACCATCAACCTCGCGAGATCGGTGAGAGTCTGGCGAAGAGCGGCCTCCTCCTTCGGGTTCTGCGGCACCGCTGCGGGTTCGAGCCAACGGAACATCCGGCCGAACTTCGCGGTCTGGATGCTGGATTGACCGGTGCTTTCAAGGCCGCGCAGCGGCTGCGATCCATGTCCTGCCATTGGGTCTCTCCTTGAGTGGACGGTGCCTGTCGTGAGGATCGCAATGTGCGCGGCCCGGCGGGCGGGCGCATCCCAAGAGTTGTGGAAGGTTCCCGAGCGCGCTCAGCCTCGCCCGGCGGCAGCCTCCTGCCTGAGCCGCTGCTTCACGTCTGCATAGGCCGCATCGATCAGTGCCTGCAGGGCTGCCGAGTCCGCGGCTTGGCCCGGCCTGAGTTTGACGTGGCGCATGAACTTGCCTGCGCCCTCCAGCAGGCCCATGGGGTCTGACAGCTCGGCGCCGCAGAAGAAGCCGACGTTGACGTGGGCCTTGAAGGCGTTGACGTAGGCGAAGGCGGCGTCGCCCACGCAGGCGGTGGGCATGCCGTCATGCAGCAGCTCGGTCACATCTGCGCCGCAGCGGCGCAGCGCGGTGAACCATAGGCGGGCGATGACGCCCAGCTCCCCGTGCCGGCCGGCCAGCCAGGCATCGACCGCCATTTCGTGGCCGACCGCGGCTGGAAAGCGCATCAGCGCGCGCATGACGGCGGCTGGACTCAGTTGCGCGCGTGCGTGACGCGGTAGCTCGCCATGCCGGGCAGGTCGGGCAGGTTGGACATTCGGCTCGCGAAGCGCGACAGCGCATGCCCGCGGTCGTTGCGCCGTGCGGTGCAGACGAAGCGCCATTCCTGGCGGTCTCCCACGCATTCGATGGCCACCGAGCCGGGCGCGAAGTCGTAGCCCAGCGCCGCGGCGAAGGCGACGAGTTCGTCCTGCTGGAAGCAGCGCCCCGGCTGACCCTGGATCTGCACCGCGATGGCCGGGTGCGAGGGCAGCGCCGCTTCGAGCCGCGTGCCCCACATCCTCAGCGAGGCGCACAGCAGCGTCAGCGCAATGGCCGCGAAATAGAAGCCCATGCCGAGCAGGATGCCGATGGCCGAGGCCGACCAGATGGAGGCTGCCGTCGTCAGGCCGGAGATGTTCATGCCCTCGCGCATGAAGACGCCGGCGCAGAGCAAGCCGATGCCCGTCACGACCCTCTGGATGACGCGCGTCGGGTCCATCAGCGCCGGCACGACGGTCGCGGCGCTGCCGCCGAACCACTGGTGGGGCAGGCCCAGCAGCACGATGACGGCAGTGGAGGCCATGCAGACCAGGGCACAGGTGCGCATGCCCGCTGCGCGGCCATGGGAGGCGCGCTCGTAGCCGAGCCCGAGGCCGAGCAGGCCGGCGCCGATCAGGTGCTCAGCACCAGCAGGTTGGCTTGCCATTGCGACAGGGTCCGGTAGCGCAGCAGCTGTTCGGTTTCGAGCATGAAGGGCGTGGTCGAAGTGGCGCTTCACCGTAGCCGAGTTCGCGCCGGCACGCCAGCGGGGTGTGCCCAGCGTGTGCCATGTGCCGTGTGGCGTCAGGCCAGGGCGGTCATGCGCTCGACCAGCACGCAGCGCACCCATTTGCGCGCGGTGATCTGCGCCGTCTGCGCGAGCAGGAATTCCTCGGCCTGGGAGTTGGCGCCGCCGAACTCGAAGCCGCCGAGCTGGACGCTGCGGCTCAGCGGCCGGCTCCAGACACGGTGCACGTCCGCACTGAACAGCGGCACGCCCTCGCCCTCGCCGAGCAGCAGGCGCAGCTCGTAGTGCGCCGCGTCCAGCGGCGGCTCGGCGGCCGCCAGGATCTGCAGGCCGGCCCCGCTGAGGTTGACGACCACGCCGCCGCGCGCCTCGGCCACGTCCGCGGGCTTGATGACCCAGACCGGCAACTGCTCATGCTCGTCGGGCACGAGGAAGAACTCGACACGGGGGAAGCGGCGCTGATCGGACCCGGACATGGCGGTGTGTTCCTTGCAAGTGGCGGGCGGATGATGCAAACGCCACGAGAAGACCAGCCGCGCGTGACACCGTGGTGAAGCTGCTCGTTACGATTCCGCAAACGGCAAAACAGCCGAATGGAAAACGCTGTCATGAGGCGGGCTGAGGGCATGTGGAGTCGTTTGAGCAAGACGTTTGAGCTTTATGCCGACGGCGATGCCGAGTCCGCACGCATCCGCGGCGAGCATCTGGGCCAGTTGGTGCGGCTGACGCCGGTGCTCATGCTGGCCAACCTGATCGCGGGCGGCCTGGTCTGGCTGGCCGTGGGCCGCAGCGGCGGCTTCTGGCTGGTGGGCTGGCTGAGCCTGCTGTCGCTGCTGGCGGTGCTGGGCATCTCCGGCTGGTGGGCCAGGCGCAAGCGCCAGCCCGGCCGGGTGTCGAGCAAGGGCTACCGGCGCGGCACCTGGCATGCGGCACTGCTTGGGCTGTGCTGGGGGCTGGCGGCTGCCTGGTGGTTTGCGCCGGCCGCGCCGGCGGAACGCGTGCTGATCGCGACGCTGGTCACGGGCATGCTCGGGGCCGGCGCCTTCGCGCTGGCCATGCTGCCTTGGGCCAGCCTGGTCTATGCCTGGCTCATCGTGGCCGGTTCGTTGGTGGCGCTGTGGCGGGCGGGCGACCCCATCTTCCTGGCGGTTGCCGTGCTGCTGCTGAGCTATGCGGGCGTGGTGTCGCTCGCGGCGATGGCGCTGGCGCGCCAGTCGACCGCGCTGCTGAGGGCGCGCTTCACGCATGCGCGCCAGCAGCAGGTGGTGTCGCTGCTGCTGCGGGACTTCGAGGAAAACGCCAGCGACGCGCTGTGGGAGACCGATGCTGCGGGTCGTCTCGTCCATCGGTCCGCGCGCCTGGCCAGCCTGCTGGGCACACCGGAGAACCGGCTTGGCGAGGTGAAGCTGCCGCAGTGGTTTGCCGCACGCTCGCAGGAGGCCGGCCCGCTGCTGGCAGCCTGGGCGCTGGGGCAGCCATTCCGTGACGTGAAACTGCAACTGGGCCGCGGCGAGCAGGCGCGCTGGTGGTCGCTGAGCGCCAAGCCCATCGGCGCGGCCGACGCTGCCGGCGGCGGGGGCTGGCGCGGCGTCATCGCCGACATTACCGAGGCGCAGCGCTTCGAGAACCAGCTGCGCATGCAGGCCGAGCAGGATGCGCTGACCGGGCTGGCCAACCGCCGCAGCCTGATGAATGCCGCGCAGGCCGCGATGTCGCTGGGCCGGCCGGGCTGGCTGCTGTCCATCGACCTGGATCACTTCAAGGTCGTCAACGACAGCGCGGGGCATTCCACCGGCGACGCGGTGTTGCGCACCGTCGCAGGGCGGCTGCTGGCGCTGGTGGAGGAGGGCGACATCGTCGGCCGGCTCGGCGGCGACGAGTTCGCGATGCTGCGGCTGGGCGAATCGCCGTCGCGCGCGCCGCAGACCATGGCCGCCCTCATCATCGACAAGCTCAGCGAGCCCATCGAGGTGGGCGCCAAACGGCTTCACGTCGGCGCCAGCGTGGGCCTGGCGCGGCTGGACTCGGGCATCGCCAACGTCGAGGACCTGATGGTCAACGCCGACCTGGCGCTGTACGACGCCAAGCGCTCGGGCCGGGGCCGCAGCGTCGTCTATGCCACCTCACTCGGCGCCGCCAGCCGGCGCATGCACACCGTCGAGCAGGCCTTGCGCGAAGGGCTGGAGCACGGCCAGTTCGAACTGCACTTCCAGCCCAAGGTCGACTCGCACAGCCTGCTCGCGCTGGGCGTGGAGGCGCTGATGCGCTGGGAGCACCCGACGCTCGGCTCGATCTCGCCGGGCGAATTCATTCCCGCGGCCGAACGCTGCGGCCTCATCCACGAACTCGGTGCCCTGGCGCTGCAACAGGCCTGCCTGGCGGCGCGTGACCTGCCGGGGTTGAGCGTGGCGGTGAACGTGTCGGCGCTGCAGTTGATGGAGCCCGGCTTCGTCGACAGCGTGGAGCGCGTCCTCGTGCGCGCCGGCATGGGGCCGTCGCGGCTGCATCTGGAAGTCACGGAGTCGCTGATGCTGGAGGACGCCCAGGCCGCCCTCAAGCGCCTGCACGCGCTGCGCGAACTGGGCGTGCAGATGGCGCTGGACGACTTCGGCACCGGCTTCTCGTCGCTGGCCTACCTGCGTGCCTTCCCCTTCCACACGCTGAAGATCGACCGCTCCTTCGTGCGCTCGCTCACCGAGCATGCCGACGCGCGCGCCATCGTCAACACCATCGTGCAGATGGCCCGCGTGCTGGGCATGCGCACGGTGGCCGAGGGCGTGGAGACCGAACGCGAGCTGGCCGTCATCCGCGCCATCCGCTGCGACGAGGTGTAGGGCTACCTCGTCGCGCGGCCGATGCCGCTGCCCAAGCTCAAGGACTGGCTGGCCGGGCGGCCCGTCACGGGGCCGGTCGACGACGTGGACTCGCGCATCCTGCCGTGGCGATTGACGCAGATGGCACCGCCGACCACGATGTTCGGCGGCGACCTTTAGGAGCCGACGCCAGTTCCCAAGCCGGCCCGTCCTGGCGATGTGCTTGCGGCTCAACGCCGCGAGACTGGGCGAGGGGCCGTCAGACCCCCAGCAGATCCACCTCAAACAACAGCGTGGCGTTCGGCGGAATGACGCCGCCGGCGCCGTGGGCGCCATAGCCCAGCTCGGGCGGCAGCACCAGCATGCGCGTGCCGCCGACCTTCATGCCCTGCACGCCCTCGTCCCAGCCGGCAATGACCTCGCCGCCGCCGAGGCGGAACTTGAAGGGCTGGCCGCGGTCCTTGCTGGAATCGAACTTCTTGCCGCGCAGGCCGTCCTTGTAGAGCCAGCCGGTGTAGTGCACCGACACGCGCTGGCCCTTGGCGGCCTCGGCGCCTTCACCCACGACGCGGTCCTCGAATTGCAGACCGCTGGAGGTGGTGTGCAGGTTCAGCTCCACGGGCTCGGCGCCGCCGGCCAGGCCGAGCAGCGCCACCTCGAAGCACAGCGTCGCGTTCGGCGGGATCACGCCACCGGCGCCGCGCGCGCCATAGCCCAGTTCTGCCGGGATGATCAGCGTGCGCTTGCCGCCGATCTTCATGCCCTGCACGCCCTCGTCCCAGCCGCGGATAACCATGCCCGCACCGAGTTCGAACTCGAAGGGCTCGCGGCGGTCCAGGCTGGAGTCGAACTTGGTCGTCTTGGCGCCGTCGACCCACAGCCAGCCGGTGTAGTGCACGGTCACGTCATGGCCGGCCGCGGCCTGCTTGCCGTCGCCTTCGACGGTGTCTTCAAACTGCAGGCCGGAGGGCGTGTTGTTCATGGGGATTCCTTGGGTGTTGCGAAAGCCGCGGATTGTCGCCGCTGCGCCCCGCCAGGCGCCGCTCACATGGGCTTGAAGCGGGCCTGGAACGTCTGGCTGAC
The DNA here is from genome assembly GCA_963422775.4 of uncultured Roseateles sp. GTDB lineage: Bacteria > Pseudomonadota > Gammaproteobacteria > Burkholderiales > Burkholderiaceae_C > Pelomonas. Next base: position 1,574 of record CAUJSJ030000099.1, on the reverse strand, counting down.
GGGCAGGCGGGTCTCGCTGCCCTTGAGCAGCACGTCCATGCCCGTCAGGCGCCGCTCGACCCGGGCGACGTGGGCGAGGTTGATGACGACGGCGCGGTGGATCTGCCAGAACTGCTCGGGGTCGAGTTGCGCCAGCAACTCGCGTAGCGACAGGCGCAGCAGGTATTCGCCTTCGGGCGTGACGGCGCAGGTGTACTTGTTGTCGCTGCGGAAATGGCTCACGTCGGCCACCATCACCAGGTGCAGGCGCTCGCCCTGCGAGGCTTGCAGCCAGCGCAAGGGCGTGGCCGGGGGCGGCACGCGCTCCAGCACCGGCGGGTTCCATTGCTGCAGCCAGCGCGCCACCTCGGCCGGCGGCCATTGCAGGCGCTGCTGAAGCCGCTGCACGGTCTCGCGCAGTCGGGCGTCGGCCAGCGGCTTGAGCAGGTAGTCGACGGCGCCTTGGTCGAAGGCCTCGACCGCATGCGCGTCATAGGCCGTGACGAAGACGATGTGCGCCAAGCCCTTGATGCGCCGCGCCAGGGACAGGCCGTCCAGCCCCGGCAGGCGGATGTCGACGAACACGATGTCGGGGCGCAGCTCCAGTGCCAGGGCCAGGCCGCGCTCGCCGTCTTCGGCCTCGGCCACGACCTGCAACTGAGGCCAGAGCGCGGCCAGGCCTTCGCGCAGGCGCTGGCGGGGCAGGGCTTCGTCTTCGATGATGAGTGCGGTGGGGAGGGTCATGCCGGTGAGGAGGGGTTCCAGGGCAGGGCCAGCTGGGCGAGCACGCCGCCGCCGTCCCGCTGCTGCACGCGCAACTGTGCGGTGAGGCCGTAGAGGCTGGCCAAGCGGTCACGCACGTTGGCCAGGCCCAGGCCCTGACCGGGCGTGAGGCTCGCGGAAGCGGCCAGCAGGCCGGCGCCGCTGTCGGCCACGTCGATGAAGAGCTGCGCGCCTGCGTGTCGCGCGCTGATGCGGATGTGGCCGCCTTGCGATAGCGGCTCGATGCCGTGGCGCACGGCGTTCTCCACCAGGGTGAGCAGCATCAGCGGCGGCAGTGGGTGCGGGCCGCAGCCAGGGTCTGCCTGTACCTCGAAGCGCAGGCGCTCGCCCAGCCTCGTGGCCATCACCGTGAGGTAGGCCCGTGCCAGGGCGAACTCCTTGTCGACGCTGGAGAGCGGCTCGCGCAGCGAGGGCAGGGCCAGGCGCAGGTAGTCGTGCAACTCGCCGAGGAAGCGCTCGGCGGTGGCTGGCTCCAGCCGAATGAGTTGCTGCAGGCTGGCCAGCGAATTGAAGAGGAAGTGCGGCTCCACCTGGGCCTGCAGCGCTTTCAGTTCGGCCACGCTGACCTGCCGCGACAGGTCGGCCAGCGCGGCCTGCTGCTCGGCCTGGGCCAGGCGCAACTGCAGGGCCTGAGCCTCGCGCCAGCGCCACCAGCGAAGCGGCAGGTGCATGAGCAGTGCGAAGCCCCAGCCCGGCAGCGCCAGGCGTGCCACCTCCCAGGCCTGGCCCCAGGGCACCGGGCGCGGCCCCGGCACCAGGACCAGCCCGAGCAAGGCGCCGGCCAGTGCCGCCACCGGCAGGGCCAGCGGCCA
>CAUJSJ030000098.1:0-9983 GCA_963422775.4 uncultured Roseateles sp. | reverse complement strand
TGTGCGGCAGGTAGCGCAGGTCGGTGTGGATCTGGTGCATCAGCGACAGCCCGCCCGCGGCCAGCGTGCGGCCGGTCGAGAAGGCGCTGCGGGCATAGGCCGCCAGCGTGGCATCCGGCGCGGCGTAGGTGGAGGCCAGCGCGAACTCGTCGGCTTCCTGCAGCGCGCGGCCGGCGCGGTAGCGCAGGCCGGCGGCGACGGCCTCCCAGGCCGGGCCGCGATTGGGGTCGGGCGCGGGCCGCGGGCTCAGCTCGACCTCGAAGCGGCTGTCGACGACCAGGCGCTCATGCACGCGCGCGTGCCCGAAGCTGAGGTGGCGGTTGCCCCAGGGGTCGCGGCGCAGGTGGCGGGCCAGCTCGGCGGCGTCCAACTCCAGGCCGACGTCGTTCCAGCCGGCGCCCCAGCCGTCGGGCAGCGGGTCGATGTTGAGCCGCCAGCCGCTGACCTCCTGCCAGGGCGTGTCGCGCGGCGCGAGGCAGGCGGCGTGGTAGGCCCATTCCACCGAGTCGTCGTAGGTGTACTCGGTGACGTGGTGAACCGCGAGCCGAACCGTCATTGCCACACCCTCTGCTCGGCGCCGAGGACGTGCGCGAAATAACGCTGGCTGATGAGGCTGGACAGCTCGCCGGCCTGGGCGGCCGCTTCCCTCAGATGCTCGACGAGGGCCGGCCCCGGCGCGGCCAGTTCGACGAGTGGCCAGGCCTCGGGAACGGGCAGTTCGGCGGCGATGTCGGCCGCCCAGCCCGGGTCATGGCGGGCCAGCTTGGCGAAGCGGTCGCGCAGCGTGCGCGCCACCCAGGCCAGCGAGCGCGGGTTGTCGGTGTCGTGCACGAGCAGATGCAGCAGCGGCGGCGCCTCGCGGCGCGCCTGGAACTGGGCGCGGTAGGTGATGGTGGAGTCGAACACGCCGAGCAACAGGCTGAAGCCGTCCTCGGTCAGCGCCAGAGGCTGCGAGTGCCCCCAGGGCCGGCCTTCGCCCGGCCCGCCCCCCGAGGGGGCCAAGGAAGCTTGGGACGGCCCGGCGCTTCCTTGCTCGAAGGTCTCTGCCAGCACCTCGGCATGGAAGGACAGACGCTCGATCTGGCGGCCGATGGACAGCAGCCGCCAGCCATCGTCGCGCGTCATGCGGTCGGTCTGGGCGCCGGTGATGGCGGCCAGGTGGGTGTCGGCGCGGGACAACACGTTGAGCACGTCGGTCAACGGCGTGGCATGGCCGGGGCGGTCGAGCACCGCGCGCAGATGCTGCTCGAACTGCGCCGCCGTCTCGTGGATGAGGCGCCAGGCCTCGGGTGAAAGGCGCTCGCGCAAAGCCTGGGCGCAGGACTGCAGCGCGCGAAGGTTCCAGCCGACGCTGGTCTCGCCGGACGCGGGCAGCAGGGCCGTCAGCAGGGCGCGCTCGAAGCCGCGCGGGTCGTCTTCGGCCTGCGGCGCCTCAGGTCCGACGAGGCCGTGGCGGCGCGCGAGCGCGTCCAGCAGCGGCAGCATGGGCGGCGGCATGGCGCCACGCTGCACCATGACGCTGGCCTCGATGACGTGGCGGGCCAGCCGCGCGCTGTTCTCGGCTCGCTCGGTGTAGCGGCCCAGCCAGAACAGGTTCTCCGCGGAACGGCTGGTGACGGTCCAGTGCACGTCGCGCAGGTCGGTGGCCTGCAGGGGTTGGGACAGCAGCGTCGTCGGGTCCACTTCGCCGTCGGTCATGACCCAGGTGTCGGCGCTCAGGGACCCGCGCTGGATCGACAGCCAGGCATCGGCCAGTGGGTCGCGGCGCGGTGCGACGCGGGCCAGGCCGCCGGGCAGCACCTTCCAGCCGCCCTTGCCGTCGGTCATCGCGAAGACGCGCAGCACGGCCACGCGCGGCTCCAGCGCACCGCGCGTCCAGACGGGCTGCTTGGTGGGTTTGACGCGCGCCTGCAAGGTGTAGGCGGTGGGGTCGGCATCGATGCGCTCGGCCAGCTCCCAGAGCTGCTCGTCGCTCAGTTCGGCAGCGACGACCGGGGAGAAGCTGCGCGTCGTGCTGCTGGCCGAGAAGGTCGGCACGACGACGAACTCCGCCAACCGCGGGCGCAACCGGCGCCAGGCGTTGTCCTCGCCGCACCACCAGCTCTGGATGGCCGGCAGCGTCAGCTCCTCGCCGAGCAGGCTCTCGGCCACACCGGGCCAGAAGGCAGACAGGCCCGGGCTCTCCAGCCAGCCGGCGCCCGGCGCATTGGCGATGACGACCTCGCCGGCGCGCGCGGCCTGCAGCAGCCCCGGCACACCGAGGATGGAGTCGGGGCGCAGCTCCAGCGGGTCCAGCCAGGTGTCGTCGACGCGGCGCAGCAGCACGTGCACGCGCTCCAGGCCGGCCAGCGTCTTCAGGTAGACCTTGTCGGCACGCACCGTCAGGTCGGCGCCTTCCACCAGCGTGATGCCGAGGTAGCGCGCCAGGAAGGCCTGCTCGAAATAGGTCTCGTTGCGCGGCCCGGGCGTCAGCAGCGCGACGCGGCTGCGCTCGCCGGCGGGCGACAGCTGGGTCACGGTCTGGATGAAATCCCGGTAGCTCGCCGCCAGCCGCTGCACGGCCATCTGGCGGAAGGCCTCGGGGAACTGCTGGGCAATGATGAGGCGGTTCTCGAGCACATAGCCCAGGCCCGACGCGGCCTGCGTGCGCTGGCCGACCACCCACCAATGGCCGTCGGCGCAGCGTGTCAGGTCGAAGGCGAGCACATGCAGATGCACGCCGCCGGCCGGCTTGGCGCCATGCATGCCGCGCAGGTACTGCGGGTGCGCCAGCACCAGCGACGCGGGCAGCAGCCCTTCGCTGAGCAGCTTGCGCTCGCCGTAGGTGTCGGCCATGACGGCATTGAGCAGGCGCGCGCGCTGGGCGATGCCGGCCTCGATGTGGCGCCACTCGTCCGGCTCGATGAGCATGGGCAGCAGTTCCAGCGGCCAGTGGCGGGCCAGGGGCGCGCTGTACTCGCCGTCCTGGCCGGGCAGCGGTGGGCCGTCGCTGTGCACGTTGTAGCTCGCGCCGTCCTCCAGCACGCGGCGTTGCACGCGCAGGGCCTTGGCGCTCAGTTCCTGCCAGCCCGCCGCGCCGCCGGCCGCGAAGAAGCGCTGCCAGCGCTCGGCCAGGCCGCCCTGGGGTTCGCCGGGCTGGTTGACCTGGCCGGTCAGCTCGTAGAAGTGGCCGTCGCGGCTGCGCAAGGCGGCCGACAGCGCCAGCGCCAGCGGGTCGGGCGCCAGTGCCTCCTCGGGTTCGTCGGGCAGCAGGCTCCACTGGCTGGGGGTGAGCTCAGACATGGGCGAGAGGTATCGATTCAGTCATGCGGCACGTTGAAGGCGAAAAGGCATTGTCAAGCAATGTCTGCGCCGCCCATCCTTGAGCAAACACTGACGGCGTCGAGAAGGGCACGCCGCTGGCGACGCCGGCGCCCTGAGTCAGGCGGCGAGTCAGCTGGCGAGAAAGCGGCGCAGCACGCGCTCGGCGGCCTCGGGGTCGTCGCGCCACGCACCGTGGCCGACGCCGGGGAAGCGCTCGAAGCCGGCGACCCACTGCGGCGGCAGCGCCGCGACGATCTCCTCGGCATCCTCGGGTGGCGTGACGGGGTCTTGCTCGCCGGCCATCACCAGCACCGGGCACTGCACGTTGGCCAGGCCGGGCCGCAAGTCCATGCCGGGCAGTTCGGTGCGCGTGTGCTCGAACAGGATCTCGGGCTTGAACATCATCCAGCCGCCCGCGTCGGGATTTTTCGGCTGGGTGTTGTAGAGGTGGCGGCAATGCGTCTCGTAGGCGCCCCAGGTGTCGGGGCCGGGGCGCTCCCAGAAGTCGCGCGTGGCCTGCGCCGCCGCGGGCCCACCCAGGCGGCCGAAGCGCTCGACCTTGCGCGCCAGGCCGAAGTGATGCGACGTGCTGGACAGCACGACCTTGGCGGGATGCGCCGGGTGGCGGGCCAGGTAGCGCTGGGCGACGAAGCCGCCGAAGCTCTGACCCAGCACGATGGGCTTGACGATGCCCAATGCGTCGCACAGCCGCACGACGTCGTCGGCGAACACGTCCAGCCGCCACTCCTCGGCCGGCCGCGGGTCGCTGCGGCCATGGCCGCGCTGGTCGAAGTAGACGATCTGGCAGAGGTCGGCGAAGCGGCTGAAGAAGGGCCGGAAGGCCGTGTGGTCGAAGCCCGGGCCGCCGTGGATCAGCACCAGGGTGGGCTTTTCCTTCAGGCTGCGACCTTCGGGCACATGGCCGAGGCCTTCGATGTCGACGAAGAGGCGGACGCCGGGTTCGATCTCAATGCGCATGTCGGTGGTGCCCGGCCGCCCGCAGCCACTGACCGCCCCCTCAAGGGGTCAGTTCGAGTCCGCGGGCGTGGGGGCCGTTGTTTCGCTCAGGATACTTTGCGCAGGTCCAGCGTGAACGGGAACTCCAGGCTGCGCTGCGGCTCGCCCACCTCGACCCTGCCCGGCGTGTGGCCCATGGCCGCGAAGCGCGCCAGGCGCCGGCTCTCGGCCTCGTAGGCGTTGACGGGCAGCGTCGCGTAGTTGCGCCCGCCCGGGTGGGCGACCGAGTAGCGGCAGCCACCCAGGCTGCGGTGCTGCCAGGTGTCCACGAGGTCCACCGTCAGCGGTGCGTGGATGGGGATGGTCGGGTGCAGGGCCGATTGCGGCAGCCACGCCCGGTAGCGCACGCCCGCCACGAATTCGCCGACGCGGCCCGTGGGCTGCAGTGGCACCGGCACGCCATTGACGGTCACGCGGTGGCGCGGGTCGACCAGGCCGCTGACGTGCAGCTCCAAGCGCTCCAGCGACGCGTCGACGTAGCGCACGTTGCCGCCGGCCGCACCTTCCTCGCCCATCACATGCCAGGGCTCCAGCGCGCTGCGCAGCGTCACGTGCACGCCGCGCGATGAGAACTCGCCGTACTTGGGGAAGCGGAACTCGAAGTGCGGCGCGAACCAGGCGGCGTCCAGGGCATAGCCCGCCGCGCGCATGTCCTGCATGACGTCCGCGAAGTCCTCGCCGACGAAGTGCGGGAGCAGCCAGCGGTCGTGCAGCTCGGTGCCCCAGCGCACCAGCGGCGCGCGGTAGGGCTCTTTCCAGAACCGGGCCACGAGGGCGCGCAGCAGCAGCTGCTGCACGATGCTCATGCGCGCATGCGGCGGCATCTCGAAGGCGCGCAGCTCCAGCAGGCCCAGGCGCCCGGTGGCGGAGTCCGGCGAGTAGAGCTTGTCGATGCAGAACTCGCTGCGATGGGTGTTGCCGGTCACGTCCACCAGCACGTTGCGCAGCGTGCGGTCGATGAGCCAGGGAGCGACGTTGTCCCCGAGCTTGTGGATCTCGCCGAGCGCGATCTCCAGCTCGCGCAGCTGGTCATTGCGCGCCTCGTCCACGCGCGGCGCCTGGCTGGTGGGGCCGATGAAGAGGCCGCTGAACAGATAGCTCAGGCTCGGGTGGTTGTGCCAATAAGCCAGCAGCGACGCCAGCAGCGCGGGCCGGCGCAGGAAGGGTGAGTCCGCCGGTGTGGCGCCGCCCATCACGAAGTGGTTGCCGCCACCGGTGCCGGTGTGGCGGCCGTCGATCATGAATTTCTCGCTCGACAGGCGGGTGAGCCGCGCGGCCTCGTAGAGGAACTCGGTGTGGTCGACCAGTTCGCGCCAGTTGTGCGCAGGGTGGATGTTGACCTCGATGACGCCGGGGTCGGGCGTGACCTGCAGCAGCTTCAAACGCGGGTCGCGCGGCGGCGGGTAGCCCTCCAGCACGATCTTGTAGCCGGTGTCCTCGCAGGCGGCTTCCACCGCGGTCAACAGCTCCAGGTAGTGCTCGAGCTTTTCGAGCGGCGGCATGAAGACGTAGAGCACGCCGCTGGCCTTGCCCTTGGCCTCGGCAGACGGGCCGTTGGCGCGCCGCGGATCGCGCGCCTCGACGCACAGCGCGGTGCGCGCGATGTCCCGGGCGCTTTCGAAGCGAGCCGGTGCGGCCTGGGCCGAGCCGTCGCCCGAGCCAGCCGCACCGCCGGCACCACCGCCCGGCGCACCGGCCTTGCCGCCGAGCAGCAAGCCCGGCGTCGGCCCCGGCCGAGGTCACGCCCAGCGTCTGCACGCGCAGTGCCGCCGCCGCGGGCAACATGCCGCGCGGCGCGAAGGGGTCCTGCTCGATCAGGTAGGGGTAGTCGCCCTTGCTGACCCAGGGCAGCGAATCCAGCGGCAGCCGCCAGCCCATCGGCGAGTCGCCGGGGTGCAGGTAAAGCCGGTCGTCGCGGAAGAACCAGGGCCCGGTCTGCCAGCGCGTGCCGGCCAGGGCCGGCGATTCGCCGCTGTGGCTGATGGGCAGCACGTAGCCGACGACCTGGGCCAGGCCCTGGTCGAAGATGCGGCGCAGGCGCACGCGCTCCATCTCGTCGTCCAGCCGCGAATCGAAGGGGTCGACGTTGACCGGCAGGCGCCGCTCGCGCCACAGGTAGTAGAAGGTGTCTTCGTAGGCGGCCTCGACATGGGTGTCGGGCAGGCCCAGGCGGCGCGTCAACGCGCCCATGAAGGCCTGGGCATGCGTGCTCGTGTAGGCGTGGCCTTCGCGCTCGTCGGCGAACCACTCCGGGTTGCGCCAGCAGGGCTGGCCGTCGGCGCGCCAGCAGATGGACAGCGCCCAGCGCGGCAGCTGCTCGCCGGGGTACCACTTGCCCTGGCCAAAGTGCAGGAAGCCGCCCTGGCCGTACTCGTCGCGCAGCTTGTGGACAAGCTGCTGGGCATAGACGCGCTTGGTGGGGCCCAGCGCCTCGGTGTTCCATTCCGCCGCGTCGCGGTCGTCGATGGAGACGAAGGTGGGCTCGCCGCCCATCGTCAGCCGCACGTCGCCGGCCGAGAGTTCGCGGTCCACCTGCTCGCCGAGCTTCAGCACGTCGGCCCACTGTTCGTCGTTGTAGGGCTTGGTCACGCGCGGCGACTCGTAGATGCGCGTGACGCTCATCTCGTGGTGGAACTCCACCTCGCTCTTGTCGACACCGCCGCTGATGGGCGCTGCGCTGCCCGGCGTGGGCGTGGCCGCCAGCGGGATATGGCCTTCGCCGGCCATCAGTCCCGAGGTGGGGTCCAGGCCGATCCAGCCGGCGCCCGGCAGGTAGATCTCGCACCAGGCGTGCAGGTCGGTGAAGTCGACCTCGGTGCCGCTCGGGCCATCAAGCGCCTTCTCGTCGGGGGTCAGCTGGATCAGATAGCCCGACACGAAGCGCGCCGCCAGGCCCAGGTGGCGGGCCAGCTGCACCAGCAGCCAGCCGGAGTCGCGGCAGGAGCCGGAGGCCTTTTCCAGCGTCTCCTCGGGCGTCTGCACGCCGGGCTCGAGGCGGATCAGGTAGGACACGCTGTTCTGCACGCGCTGGTTCAGCTCGACGAGGAAGTCGATCGTCGTGCGCTCGGTGCGCGGGATGTCGGCCAGATAGGCCGCCAGCAACGGCGTCGTCGGCTCGACCTGCAGGTAGGGCGCCAGCTCGATCTGCTGGGCCTCGTCGTAGGCGAACGGGAAGGTCTGCGCGTGCGGCTCGAGGAAGAAGTCGAAGGGGTTGTAGACCGCCATCTCGGCCACCAGGTCCACGGTGACGGTGAACTCGGTCGTCTTCTCGGGGAAGACCAGGCGCGCGAGGTAGTTGGCGAACGGGTCCTGCTGCCAGTTGATGAAGTGGTCGGCGGGCTCGACGCGCAGCGAATACGACAGCACCGGCGTGCGGCAGTGCGGCGCCGGGCGCAGCCGCACGACCTGCGGGCCCAGGCCAACTGGGCGGTCGTATTTGTAGCGGGTGACGTGCTTGAGGGCGACGTGGATGCTCATGTCAGTTGTCCGTAGAGTTTTCGGGCCGAGCGCTGGGCCGCTCCCGAGCCGGCCCGCGTTGGCGATGCGCCCGCGGCTCGACGCCGCGAGCATCGCCGTCCCCCAGGGGGACCGACCGGGCCTGCCCGCGTTCAGCGCGGCAGGACTGGGCGAGGGGCACTGTCATGCGGTCGAAGGAACGAGAAAGTCTCGGCTGATGCCCGCGCCAAGATCACCGACCTCGGCCAGGAAGCCATCCAGGAACGGATGCATCCCCTTGGCCAGGATCTCGTCGATGCGCGCAAAGGCCAGTTCGGCCTCCAGGCGCCCGACCCGCCGCAGCGTCTCGCCCGACTGCGGATTGGCCACGCGCTTCAGATTGGCCAGCATGCGGGTCACGCAGTGCGACAGCGAGCGCGGCATGTCGGGGCGCAGGATCAGCAGCTCGGCGACCTTGTCGGGCTGGATGACGTTGCTGTAGACCTTGCGGTAGATCTCGAAGCCCGACACGGACCGCAGCACGGCCGACCAGTAATAAAAGTCGCGCGCCGTATCGCGCTCGGAGGCGGCCTCGCCGTCATGGCGATAGAACTTCACGTCCAGCAGCCGCGCGGTGTTGTCGGCGCGCTCCAGGAAGGAGCCGATGCGGATGAAGTGGAAGGCCTCGTCCTGCAGCATCGTGCCCACCGTCACGCCGCGCGACAAGTGGCTGCGGTACTTGACCCACTCGAAGAGCTGCGACGGGTCACGCGTCAACGCGCCTTCGCGCAGCAGGCGGCGGAACTCCAGCCAGGTCTGGTTCATCGTCTCCCAGACCTCGGTCGTCAGCGAGCCACGCACCGCCCGCGCGTTCTCGCGTGCGGCGCGCACGCAGTTGAAGATGGACGACGGATTGTTCTCGTCGGCCACCATGAACTCCATGACATCGCGGCTGTTGATGGACGCGTACTTTTTGCCGTAAAGCGCGTTCAGCTCGGAGATCGACACCAGGCTACTCCACGACTGCTCCGACTCTTCAGCGGACTGCGGCTGCAGCGACGTCTGGTAGGCGATATCCAGCATGCGAGCCGTGTTCTCAGCTCTTTCGATGTAGCGACTGAGCCAGAAGAGATGGTCTGCGGTTCTCGAAAGCATCTTGTTCGTCCCTTCAGTCTTCCAGCACCCAGGTGTCCTTGGTCCCACCACCCTGGCTGCTGTTCACCACCAGGGAGCCCTCCTTCAACGCCACCCGCGTCAACCCGCCCGGCACCATGCGCACGGACGCGCCCGACAGCACGAAGGGTCGCAGATCGATGTGGCGCGGTGCGATGCCGCTCTCCACGAAGGTGGGGCACGTGGACAGCGACAGCGTCGGCTGGGCGATGTAGTTGCCCGGGTTGCCGATGAGCTGCGCACGGAACGCCTCCACCTCGGCCTTGGTGGCCGCCGGACCGACCAGCATGCCGTAGCCACCCGCGCCATGCACCTCCTTGACGACCAGTTCGGACAGATGGGCCAGCGTGTAGGCCAGGTCCTCCTTGTCGCGGCACACGTAGGTCGGCACGTTCTGCAGGATGGGTTTCTCGCCGAGGTAGAACTCGATCATCTTCGGCACGTAGGGGTAGATGGACTTGTCGTCCGCGATGCCGGTGCCGATGGCGTTGGACAGCGTCACCTTGCCCGCCTTGTACGCGTCCACGAGGCCGGCGCAGCCGAGTTGCGAATCGGGGCGGAACACCTTGGGGTCGAGGAAGTCGTCGTCCAGGCGGCGGTAGATCACGTCCACGCGCTTGGGGCCGCGCGTGGTGCGCATGTACACAAAGCCGCCGTCGACGAACAGGTCCTGGCCCTCGACCAGCTCCACGCCCATCTGCTGCGCGAGGAAGGCGTGCTCGAAGTAGGCCGAGTTGTACATGCCCGGCGTCAGCACGACGACGGTGGGGTCCGACACGCCAGAGGGTGCCACGCTGCGCAGCGTGTCCAGCAGCAGGTCGGGGTAGTGGGCCACCGGCGCGATGCGGTGGTTGACGAACAGCTCCGGGAAGAGCCGCATCATCATCTTGCGGTTCTCCAGCATGTAGCTCACGCCGCTGGGCACGCGCAGGTTGTCTTCCAGCACGTAGTAGTGGCCGCTGCCGTCGGCATGGCCGGCGCGCACGATGTCGACACCGGCGATGTGGCTGTAGACGCCGCCCGGCACGTCCACGCCCATCATTTCCTTGCGGAAC
>CAUJSJ030000097.1:0-14485 GCA_963422775.4 uncultured Roseateles sp. | reverse complement strand
CTTACGCGCCGGGCCAGCGGCAAGCCGACATGGGCGTCTGCGCCAACACCTGCTGATTGGTCGGCCCCGACAGTCGACGCATCCTGCACCTGGGGATCTCTCGCCTATCAGACCAACTCCAAGCGACGCGGGCAAAGCCTTGCCATGGACTTCAGGATCCAAATGCGGGGGCAAGGGGCTAGGTAGTTTTCAACGCTGGCGCGATCCGAAGGTTTACGCCGCCCAAGATAGTCAACGCAAATCGATAAGTTAGCTTAAATTGTCTTTGCCTATACAAGGAGATGCTGCCCAATCTTTCCTGTGACTTTCACAGGAGAAAACAATTGACGTTTGCGAAATTTCACTTCGGACAGCTTGCCGTCCTCGCTGGCCTGACCTGCGGGGGCTATGCAATGGCAGCCACGGTGGTGACCATGTATAGCGTAGACGGCCAGGGTACGGCAGCAGCGGTTGGCACGGTAACCCTTGAGCCCTCGGCGCACGGCGTCATCTTTACTCCATCCCTGACCGGACTCCCACCCGGCCTGCACGGCTTCCATGTGCACGAGAACCCGAGCTGCGAGGCCCGAGAGCAAGCCGGCAAGACGGTGCCAGCAGCAGCAGCAGGCGGGCACTTCGATCCAGCGAAGACCGGCCGTCATGAGGGCCCGTGGGGACAAGGGCATCTTGGCGATCTGCCTGCGCTGGTGGTTGACGCCTCTGGCGAGTCCACATACCCGGTGCTGGCTCCGCGCCTGCGCATGGCCGATCTCAAGGGGCGAGCCTTGATGATTCACGCCGGAGGCGACAACCATGCCGACCACCCCACTCTTCTGGGCGGCGGCGGTGCCCGCCTGTTCTGTGGAGTGACGCCATGATGCGGTCCAATGCCATTCAAAGCATCGCCGCGGCCTTGCTCATTGCTGCAGTTGGCTGCGGCACAGCGCTGGCCGGCGTTCCCGACGCCCTGCGCCCGACCGCTGGCGAGCGCGCCAAGGTCACGGTATTTGCACGCGGTTCGCAGATCTACCGTTGCGAAGCGAACCCCTCGGATTCGCCTCGCGGACGCTGGGTTTTTCAGGCCCCGGAAGCAGACCTGTTCAGAGATGTGGACATGACCCAGCTGATGGGGCGTCATTACGACGGCCCGACGTGGGAAGGGCTCGACCAGAGCAAGGTTGAAGGCAAGGTCAAGGCAAACGTACCGGCATCACAGGCGAACGCTATTCCCTTGCTGCTGCTCGACGGCACGTCAAACGGCAGGCCAGGTGTGTTCGCCGACATCAGCGCGATCCAGCGGCTCGACACCGCAGGCGGCCGCTTGGTAGACCCCGTGTGTCAACAGGCGCAATTGGGAGCGACGCTGCGCCTCCCTTACACCGCGACCTATGTGTTCTTCGGGCGCTGACGCGCGTCTTCTCCGAAAGGCGGAGGCGGATGCGGCCCAGACGGCCGCCTCCGCCACGTTGCCGTGAACCAGTGGCTGAACTGGGCCGGCTGGCGCCTTCCGAGTACGGCAACGGCGCCGTTCTGCCCCGCAGAAGTCCAGGGCAGCGTGGACCTCACGGTACAGCCTACGGCGTGGGCCCGCATGAGCCGCATGCTGGGCCCCGCAGTCCTGGTGGCGGTGGGTTACATGGACCCTGGCAATTGGGCGACAGCCATCGAGGCAGGTTCTCGATTCGGTTTCGATTTGCTCTTCGTGGTCCTGCTGTCCAGTCTGTCAGCGATGCTGTTGCAGGGCCTGGCAGCACGCATCGGCATTGCCAGTGGATGCGATCTTGCGCAGTTGTGCAGGCAGCACTTCAGCCCACGTCTACGCTGTTTGCTCTGGATCCTCGCTGAACTGTCGATCGTGGCTACCGATGTGGCTGAGGTGCTCGGCAGCGCGCTGGCTCTACACCTGTTGCTCGGTGTGTCATTGCCAGCCGGCGTGGCGCTGACCGTTCTTGACACCCTTCTCGTGTTGGGGCTGAAGGGGCGCGGCGTGCGCAGCCTGGAAGCCATGGTGCTGGCGCTCGTCGTCACCATCGGGCTTTGCTTCGTGGCACAACTGATCCTGGTCGGCTTCCCAACCTCAGCGCTGGTCCAGGGAATGTGGCCTCGGCTGCAGGTCCTCGCCCAGCCCGGCGCAGTGCCGCTGGCGATTGCGCTGGTCGGCGCCACTGTGATGCCGCACAACCTGTACCTGCATTCGTCCTTGGTGCTTTCACGCCGAGTCGCCCCCAACATCGCGGCGAGGAGATCCGCCTTGCGAACAGCCCATGCTGACACGGTGCTGAGCCTGTGCGCGGCCATGGCCGTCAATGTCGCGATATTGGCACTGGCGGCTACGGTGTTTCACAGCCGTTCTCTCGAGGTGACAGACATCGCCGACGCGCACCGCTTGCTTGCACCAATCTTGGGGACGACTCTCGCGCCGCTGTTGTTTGCCCTTGCCCTGCTCGCGAGCGGGCAAAGTGCGACGTTGACCGGCACGATCGCAGGCCAAGTGGTACTGGACGGTTTTATGCAGGTCCGTATTCCCTGCTGGCAAAGACGCATGATCACGCGCGGCTTGGCACTGTTGCCAGCCCTAGCCGGCCTGACGATTTGGGGTGAAGCAGGTGTCGGACGGATGCTGGTGGGCAGCCAACTGCTACTGAGCCTGCAGCTGCCTTTCGCAATGGTGCCTCTGATCACGTTTGCTGCCTCCAAGCAGTTGATGCGCGAATTGAAGGCGCCGGGCCACCTCATTGCCCTGGCTTGGTTGATTTGCGGATTGATTGTGCTGGGTAATTTTTGGGGCTTGTACCTACTTTGCATCGGCGGCTAACGAAGGGTGCCGGACATTTGAGAAGCCGTAGCTTGGCATTGCGCAGTACTTCGACACTTAGTCGTAGGGGTAAGTTCTGGATGTCGCTTGACAGATGCTCAAAGCGATACAGGTCGGTGAACTTGATCCCACGCCTGAGAACGCCGGGTGAGCATGACCACCGCCGGCGTCGTTGGCTGCCCGAGCAATCCCGATAGGCATTCCGCTAGCGGCCAGACGATGAGGGCGGATCGTAAGAATGTGCCCTCGCCAGAGTGCTCGATGAACGGCTCGGCTCAGCACGAGAAACCACCCACCCGGGGCAGGTCGCCGCCCGGGGCCTGTTACGTCTGCTGCGCACACCCTGGACGAGGCTGCTTTGCCACAACTGCGCTGGCGGTTCCCTTGACTGTTTAGGTGCGTCTGCGGCCGGTGAGGCACGTCAGAACAGTTCACAGACCACCCCTGGAGACGCGCTCACGTGCTTCGGGCTAGTCTCGATTACGGCGTGAATGCCCCGGCTCCCTTGCCCACCCGGCCTCCCCCTGGGATCTAGTTGTCCGCGCCTTGATGGCCTTCCTGGGTGAAGCTGTTCACAGACGGGCCGATGCGCTTTCAGCCAAAGCAGTTGGCCAGCGCGATCAACGAGATCTGGAGCATGGACTTCGTGGCCGATGCGCTGTTCGATGGCCGCAAGCTACGCATGCTCACGGTGGGCGATCTGTGCACACGGAGGGACTTGGCGATCGAGGTCGGGCAAAGTGTTGACGCTCGCTGTGAACTGACCATCTAGTGGTCAATCATTGGATGTATTCGGAGCCTAAGCGCCGCGTCAATTTGTTGACCGAGTTGAGTTCCAATTCCGAGAGCGATCTTGGTGGCAACACCCGCCCGGCTTGATGTGCCATAGCGGTGCGCGATCCGCAGGGCCACGTTCAAGTCATCCACTGACTCTGCAATTTCAATGTAGAGCCGATCCATGGCAATCGTCATCCTCAAAATCTGCATGTGTCTCTCGACATCGTCAAGGTGACGCCTCAACTGGCGTTGCCAAGGTTTTGCTGCCGGCAACGATGACGCCAACGCTTTGATCAGGTCGTCTAGCTGAACGATCGCCTTGGCAGCAGCTTCAAGATCGGCGAACGGGCGGGGCGTCAATTCGTTCATCGTGAGCAACGAGGAGCGGGGCTGGTCATAACTCCAAATGCGCCATGGACGCGGGGACGAGGATGTAACCAATGGAACGAGCCGGCGACAACGGTCTTTTTCGGTTCACACTTTATCGACCCAGCTTGGTTGATAGCGCTTGCCCGCAGTCCAAATGACGCGAGACCGCACTTGGCCCCGTCCACATGTCGACGTCGGTTCCGCCGGCTGATGTTCTCACATTTTCATTAGTGAATTTCATTTCATCGTGGCATCTTTGAGGCATTCCAAGCTTGGTTGGCCCTCAGCACCGGCATAGGCGACTCATTCCAGCTTCTCTGGTTGACGAGACTGAAAGGCGTCTTCAAGGCTGCCTTGGTCCACGGAGATTCAACTTGCTGTTCCGCCGCCCTGCCCTGTGCAAAACAACTTCAGCGCTGCTCGGACGCGCCAACGCACACGGCGGTGATCCGCATTGAAGAAATCGAGACACGCTGAGCGTTAGCCTTTCGGCGATTCGGCCCCGATCTAGGGGCGCAGGAGACGTCGTGAGACGGAGTCGTTTTTCGGTGGAGCAGATCGTGGCGGTGCTCAAGCAGGTTGAGCTCGGCATGGCGGTGGCGGACGCGTGCCGCAAGATGGGCATCAGCGAGCAGACCTTCTACCGCTGGAAGAAGCAGTACGGGAGCCTGGAGCCTGACCAGGCGCGCGAGCTCAAGCAGTTGCAGGAAGAGAACGCGAGGCTCAAGAAGCTCGTGGCGAACCTGAGCCTGGACAAGGCGATCCTTCAGGACATCGCCGCAAAAAAATGGTCCGCCCGCGCTGAGGGTGCAGGCTCTGGACTAAGTCCGGGGCCACTACGGCATCAGTCTGCGTCGGGCCCTGCAAGCTGGTTCAGGTGTCGCGAAGCACGCCCTACTACGAACGCCGCAAGGACCGGCGGCCGGAGTTGCGACGCCGCATGCGGGAACTGGCCAACACGCGCGTGCGCTGGGGCTACCGGCGGCTGCACGTGCTGTTGCGCCGCGAGGGCTGGCAGCTGGGGCGAAGCCAGTGCTATCGCATCTACGGCGAGGAGCAACTGCAACTGCGCTCCAAACTGCCCAAGAAACGCAAGATGGTCGTCCAGCGCCGACAGCGCACATTGCCCACCGCGCCAGTCCAGGCATGGTCGATGGACTTCGTGGCCGAGGAGTTCAGCCATGGCGGCAAGTTCCACATCCTGAGCGTGGTCGACGTGTTCACAAGAGAGGCATTGGCCGTGCATGCTGGGCATCGCCTCAAGGGCGAGCACGTTGTCGATGTGCTCAACCGATTGGCGCGGCATCACGGCGCTCCCAAAGCCATCTTCGTGGACAACGGCAGCGAGTTCGCTGGGCGACTGATGGACATGTGGGCGTACCACCATAGCGTGCGGCTGGACTTCAGCAGACCCGGCAAGCCCACGGACAACAGCTTCGTCGAGACGTTCAACGGTTCGCTTCGGAAGCGGATCAAGATGGGCCGGGACTAGCGCTTCGGGTGGCTCGAGGAATCAAAGCGGATCAATGGAGCCACCTTCTCTGGAAAACAATGTTTCGGAGCAAGCGGGTAGGTCAGTCGCGAATACTGTCGTCGCGTATGACACTCCTGTTGCGCCCCATTGCTTTTGCTTGATACATCGCCCCGTCCGCCTGTGCGACTAGCTCAGCGGCTGTCGAAGCTGGGTTATTTTGATCGGTGCCGGCGATGCCAACACTTACGGTAAGCGGAGCACACCCTCCCGGCACCTTGACCGGATGACGGTTGAGAAATCCGTGAAGACGCTCCAAGAGTGCCGCTGCACCCGTTGTTTTGGTGCCCGGAAGTATCACTAGAAATTCTTCTCCTCCCCAACGGCCAATACGGTCCGATGCTCGAAGCTCCGCCTGCATAGCCGATGCGACCGACTTGAGAACCTCATCGCCAAACTTGTGTCCACCTAGATCATTGATACGCTTGAAGTGGTCGACGTCCAAAAAGGCCACACTCAAATGCTGACCGCCACGCTGATAACGCGCCCATTCCAATTCCAGGTGTTTTGTGGTTTCATGGCGATTCATCAGCGCGGTCAACTGATCCGTCCCGGCCACACGCCTTATATTGGCAAGGAGCCGGGAGACATATAACCCCAGAAATGTCATATTCACAGCGCCGGCGATCACCAAGACGAATAGATACAACCCCAATCGTGACGCGCCTGGCTGAACATAGCCAGAAGATCCACCCAAAGCGATAGCAGTTTTAACACCGAGCACCAAGGCGTAAATCAAACTGGGCAGTAGCGCCGCCAAGCCTGCAATACCGAACTCTGAATGAAGCGGCCTCCAGAATAGGAATACTCCAGCAAGGGCGAACGACACTGCACATCCGTTCAAAGAAAGGATTTTTACAGAAAGTTCGCTTAACCAACCGAACGGGTTAACAGCAACTGCCATCACTGCTACCGATATCCCCAACCAAACCCATTTGTAGCGAAAACGTTGATGTAGAAACCTATCAACTCCGGCGTTAGGCAACACATATCCAGCAAGAGCCAAGGTGAGGCCAAGCATTTCAAACAACGGTGCCCCTTGAGAAACAGCACGCGTCATGAGCGCGATTGAGATGGCCTGACAAAAGTTGTAACCCGACCAACAACCGCTTTCAATGCGATGTTTCGCGTCCAGTCTTGCAACGCATGTCCACGCTAACGCGTAGACAAAAAACTGAACACTTACGACGAATGCCAAGTCTTCATGCATGTGATGTCAGCGCAGATACAAGCTCGATCCATGGGGGCGGGCACAAAAAGATTGAAGTGATTATGCCGCAAGAGCCAGCCACCGATCGTGCCCGCTGGCGCGGCGAACTCCCTGTGAACACCCTTGAATAAGACCCCGTTGTATCAGTGGATGCAGGTATCTCACGGCAATACGGCCAGAATTGGCAAGTGGCCGGCACCTATCAATCAGCACCGGCCACCTTTACTGATACCTATCAGTTGACCTCGTAAGCCTCGACTTCGATGTACTTCTTGCTATTATTGTTGTTTGCACCACTGTATAGGCGAATATAACGCGCAACCGTAGGATCAAACTCTACGATCTTCCCAGTCGCGAGTTCACGGTATGTCGAGTCTCGGCCAGCACCTTGACCAAACACGTTGGCACTGTCATTGTTAAAGACAGTCTTTACGCCGCTCGAGAAATTGGGGTCGCTGGACAATTGCCAGATCACTCCGGTGTACCGACTACTGATGGAGGCATCTCGATAAACGCGGAGTGCATTGATGTTGCGCGCAGCCCCCAGGTCGAACTGAATGAAGCTACCCGTCACGTCAATTGATTGCGTACCCCCAACCGTCCCATCAGTCAGAGCTGCGGCATTCGAAATTGAGCCTCCCGAGGAGGCAGTTGCAGAGATGCCCTTCAGTACGTTTTTCGCGCCGAATACTTGCACTTCGACATAGTGGTTTGAGTTATTGGCCGAGCTTCCATTACTCCAGAGGCGAACATATCGACCTTCGACGGGTGCGAAGTAGACCGGGTGGCCGTAAGATTTTTCAGAAAACGTAAAGTCTGATCCATTACCCAGCCCAAGGCTCCCCGTTGTATTGCTGTTGAAGACTTTCGTTGAGTTAGTGAAATCCGCATTCGTTGAAATCTCGTAGATCACGTCTTTGTACGTTCTGGCATCGCCATAGAACCGCCAAACACGCAGCCCATCAATCATGAAGTTGGCACCGAGGTCCACGGTGATGGCTTGCGCGCCGGACCCAATGTCGATAAATTTTGGATAGTCACTGCTGATGACATTGTCGGACGGGATCTGTGTGGCAATCGTGCCATTGGCATATTTGAATGCCTTTCCTCCAGCAATATTGCGAGCACCGATGTCTGTTACCTCAGCGATCACTGACAGCTCAGCCAGTCCACCTTGACCAGTTATGTTGGTCGCGCGGAAGTTCATGCTAGAAGTGATCACGTTGTCGACGGGAATCACCTGTGTCTTACTGTCCGAACCAAGCGTTCCATTCATCGTGCTCCCATCGCTCCAGGTAACTGTGAAGGCATTGGTGGCATCCGCGGTTCCGGGCGCGTTATGGACAACCAAGGCTTGAACTCGGTATGCCTTGTCCCACGTCATAGAGACGCTCGGGTTGCCGTCCGACGCGGACGGCTTCCACGTTGATGCGCCCTGGGAGGAGTTATTGTCAGCAGAGTCGACGTCCGAGAACTCGTCGACGAGATTGCCGACTCCTTGCAGTGCATTGTCCTGCGACGACACGGTGACATGAGCGTTTGGCGCAATATTGATCGCGGAGAAGCCATTGACTGGGCGCGAAATGTAGCGCGGATCCCCTTTATTACCATATGTGGCTGAGGTGATAGTCTTCCTACTATCATTAGCCTCTGTCACAGAGATCGGGACCTCCCAGATTTTCCAAGCGCGGCCTGAGGATTGCACATCGAGGGCAGCCGAATCCTTCCAATCCAACATGCGCATGCGGTCAATATCTGGAACTGCCCCCGCATCCATGGCATCAGCCCAAGCCTTGAATTGCGCAAGCTTGGCTGAATTGTTTGATGTGTTGAATCCGCGTATCAGAATGCCCCCTCTGAAGGCGGCCATGTGGGCGCCCATCCAATTGATATCATCAATTGTGTTGTCATCGAAATTGTAGCCCCCGATATTGGCCGGGAGTAGATTTTTTGAATACCAGATTGAATTACTCACGCGATAGCGTGGCGTCTGCCTGAAGACACTATCGGACCCCTCCCCCCAAAGGAATCGGTTGTGGAAATGCCAAGTGTATGGCGTGATAATACTACCCTCGCTGGTAAACTCTCGCGAAGTCAAGTTATCAATAGCCGATTTGTAGAAGGTGTTCAATGACAGATTTCTATATTGCCCCTGATAGAAGCTTTCAATCCCATCGTTTGAGACGAAGCCCAGACCTCCCGCATTGACGGCAGAGGCCAAATTCAGTCCGGTTTGCGCAGCGAAGCCATCGTCCCAAGCCAAGGCGTTATAGCCACCCCACCATTCGAGATTTCGAATAGTGGTGCCGGCCGCGTAGTTTGCAGCCACAGTGCCGTACCGGCCTCTCAATACGCCTGTCAAGGTAAACGAGCCGATGCCTTCGGTTACGCCTGTATATGTAATTATCTCAGAGCCGATGTTTGCCCATCCATATTTTGGACCTGTGCCGCCGTCCCAATCTGCGAGCCGAAGGTTCTTAAATAGTGTGTAGACGTCAGAGTTGCCTGTAACCGTGATCGTCGTCGCATTAGATGCTGTAGACGTCGAAGTTGTGGCCCGCGTTCGCTCCAGAAGTTTCGAGGTGTTTGCGGTGACTTGTGATGCAGCGGCGGTATTCGTGACAGGGTCGCCCACGAAAACAAAGCCGGTGAGGGTATGTGTGCCGAGAGGCAGCCCGGCGCCCTTTGCGGTATCAGTGACGGATTTGAGCCCTGCGAGACTTCCGCCAAAAGCCCAGTTTACTGAGAAGAATGGCGAGCTATCGTTGAATACGCCATTGTGTCCATACCATTGATATAGATGGGTAAATCCTCCGGCTTTTGCTGTGTTAACAGTAGAGCTGATGCTTGACGTCGACATTTCCCTGTTGCCGAAGAGCCTCTGAACGTTTGCTTCTGACGTCTTCGCCCATGCGCCGCCGGCAGTCGTGTAAGGAAGCTGC
Source organism: uncultured Roseateles sp. (assembly GCA_963422775.4). Lineage (GTDB taxonomy): Bacteria > Pseudomonadota > Gammaproteobacteria > Burkholderiales > Burkholderiaceae_C > Pelomonas. The sequence continues at coordinate 4,862 of CAUJSJ030000097.1, read as the reverse complement.
TCGTTTTTCTCGATGGATTCAATAGTTGCAAGAATCTCGGTTTTGAACAGCGATCTGAGCGTGTTCTTTGAATTGATGGCAGAGCGCCGTGACACGCCATAAAGCGCGATAGACGAGCCGACGATCTTCGCATCGTTGCTCGGATTTGCTGGAATCGGGCGTTCCACTCCATTCGGCTCATCGAAGCCATACACAGCTGTGCGAGCGACGCTGTAGTCCATCGTTGATGCCTGGAGCGTTGCGTTGCCGTTGGTCAGCGTACGGGCACTGCTCAACGCGATGGAGTTTCGTCCGCCAAGTCCGTCCCGCGTGGTGACCCATGCCCAGTCCGCTACAAACTGACTCCAATAATCGAGAGGGATGCCGCCATTGGTTTTGACATTGAGCCCCGTGAGTCCCACTGCGAAGTCTCTGTCATAAACGACGCCTGCTACGTCTGCGACCTTTTCCGATAGATTCACTGGAATTGGTCCCCAACTAAGCGCTCGGATGTCTTTGCCGCCTGTATTGGTCATGGACATCACGGTTACTCGCATATAGCCCCGCGAATTAGGAATAGCCCCATTTGCTGGAACTGAGTCCAATCTCAACGTCAGGTTGATGCCGTCCGCAAACTGGACTTGATATAGGTTTTGTCCCAAATCGGTGAAAGACGTTGGTTTACTGATGATAGCACTGCTTCTCGCATCTGTGGTGCTGTCGGCGACAATCAAGGAAACCAACGGCGCCGACTGCGAATTGACGCCCTGTGCGTAGTAACTCACAGTGGATACGCCATTCACGTTCATTCCTGTAATGGCGGAAACTTGTCCCAACTCATTAATATTGAACGTTGCATCACCCCCCACCACCTCGGCGATTGTCGCAGCTTGAACGGTGGCGTTCGTTGTCAGAATGCACGCGGCGAGTGCCGCCTTTGCTATGATGCTAATTGTTGCAATTGGGAAGTTTCGATTGATAATGTCCATGTTGTCTCCTAGTATTTAAAGGCTGTCACATTACCGCTTCGCGTTGCGAGATTTGTCGGTCGCGAAACGTTAGGGGTTGCCAGTGGCAGTTTGCGATTTACTGGCCGAATGTTTCATATCATTCTCGGTATGCTTGCCTCCTATTGCTTTATAGATAATGGCGATCTACAAATAAATATCCTCTTGCTCTGCCATTTCGCCCCGAGAAGGCTCACGGCGTGGAAGCCGCTGCTGCATAAATCAGCGTTTTGGCCTATCTATTCCTGGTTGGGCTGTTTCCTACCGTCTCTCATCGTTCCCCGTCGAAGTGTTTAATAGCTTTCTCGACTTCAAAACGAACTGCCTCTCACGTTGGATAGAAAAGGTTTTTTCCGGCGCTCGGGATCGATGTTCTGTCTGCGCAGACCCGAAATTGGTTGAGCTATTTCGGCGGGTCTTGAAGCACTTTCCAGTCGGCCACAGCTGTGTTAGACAGTTCCTCGAAAGTGTTTGCTGATTAATGTGATTCGTCTCTGCTCGCCTATTGCGACAGTTGCCAAGCCGGTGGCGGGTGACGCGCATCACTGCTCTTGCGCTGCGCGCTCGATCAAAAGGTTGGCGCGGCGCGAGCCTTCGGCGTGCCAAGAGGGCATGGGCGCCCAGTTCGAAGCCTTCTGTTGACCGCCCGGCATGCCAAACGATGCGCCAACCGGGAGTGCCTGGGTACGACTGCGAACGAGGCGCACACCGCTAAGCCAATGTTTGGCTGGACTGCGTGGGGTGATTGGACTGTTGGCCTGTGAATTGGGCGCCGTACCGCCGCGCTGGCCAGGTCCGTCCGCCTGAGGAGTAAAGCGCCGCTGGTTAGTGGCAGCCAACTCCCGTTGCGTGGACCTTGACCGGTGCAGCTGGTAGATCATTCCGTCAGAGCCACTGGCAGAGGGCATTCCAGCGATGACCGCTAAGAGGTGCGGCTGCGCGGGTTTGGCCGCAAGTGGCGCGGCTCGGTAGCCTTTGCAGGTCATCAAGTCACGACTTCCGTCGAAGCGCCCCTCAGCGGAGGACAAGCATCTGACACGCTGCGCGCGGCGCCAGCCTTCCCCCGAGCACCTGCAGAAGAGGCGATCTTGGGAACCTGCGTACGTGAGCGCCCCGCTGGCCAGGGGCGCCCAGCGAAGCGACGCATACGTTGTCTTGCTATGAACACGAGGCTCAACGCGTGAAACACGAGGGCGCTCATCCCTAGTTAAGCTCAATCGTTGCTATCCGGCGCGTGACCAGAGCCTGATGACCGCGACGCGGGCTCGACGCCACATTTCCACGATGTGCGCTTGCTGCCCCGACGATCTGTGCGGTTCGGCAATCCAACGAATCGAAAGAAACATTTCGCCAGCACTTTCATTAGTGGATAACACTTTGGCTGATGAAAACATTATGGTCGGTTGATCCGTTGGGCGCAAGGTCAAAAGAAGGAAGTTACAGGCCAAATAGGAAAGAGATCCCTTTCGTGTGTGATTTCGGATGGCGTCATTGACCTGCAACCCTCCACCCGTACCAAGGCAATGGAGAAGAATCCGCGCCACCGAGAGGAAGCGCGATGCGCAAGAGCAGGTACACGGACGAACAGATCATTGGGTTCATCAAGCAGGCCGACGCCGGCATGAGCGTGGCGGACCTGTGCCGCCGAGAGGGGTTCAGCTCGGCGACCTTCTACAAGTGGCGGGCCAAGTTCGGCGGCATGGAGACGAGCGATGCGAAGCGTCTTCGAGACCTCGAAGTCGAGAACAACCGGCTCAAGAAGCTGCTGGCCGAGGCCGTGCTGGATAACGAGGCGCTGAAGGTGGCCTTCGGCGTAAAGTGCTGAGCCCACCGGCGAAGCGACGCGCGGTGGGCATGATGTTGGATGCGACCTCGATCAGTGAACGGCGCGCCTGTGCTTTGGTGGGCCTGTCCCGAGACAGCTGGCGCAACCCGCCTCAGCGCGCGCAGCACGACCAGGCGACGAGCCAGCGCATCGTCGAACTGGCGCACGAGCGGCGGCGCTTCGGCTACCGACGCATCGGCGATCTGCTGCGCGCTGCAGGCACCAAGATCAACGACAAGCGCGTGTACCGGCTTTACAAGCTGGCTGACCTGTCGGTGCGCAAGCGCCGCGGCAAGCAGCGCCTGAAGCTCGAACGCGTGCCGCTGCACGAGTGCCGTGCCATCCATGAAGTCTGGAGCATGGACTTCGTCAGCGACAGCCTGGCCAGCGGGCGGCGCATCAAGTGCCTGACCATCACGGACGACTTCAGCCACGAGTGCGTGGACATCGCTGTGGACCACGGCATCGGCGGCCATTACGTCGTGCGCGTGCTGGACCAGGTGGCGCGGTTCCGGGGCTACCCGCAGGCCGTGAGAACCGACCAAGGGCCAGAGTTCACGAGTCGGGCCTTCATGGCCTGGGCCCAGGCCAAGGGCGTGCGCCACATCCTCAACCAGCCGGGCAAGCCCACGCAGAACGCCTACATCGAGAGCTTCAACGGCAAGTTCCGCGACGAGTGCCTGAACGAGCATTGGTTTCCAAAGCCTGAAGCAGGCCCGCGACGAGATTGCACGCTGGCGGATCGACTACAACGAGGTCCGGCGGCACAGCAGCTGCGGTCGGATGCCGCCAGCCAAGTTCGCAGCTCAGCATCGTCAAACAACCGGCGGCGCCGTGCCGGCGCCGCAGCAGACCCAGGAGTAATCTCCTTCAACCCAGCGGATTCCTCAAATCGACTGGCACGGGTTCTGGGGGCAGGTCATCATCGCGCCACGCACGTAACACGGCCGATGGCAGGACAGAGGTGTTCGAGTGGAGCGTTGCCCATCGCGTGCGCGCCAACTTGTTTGGTGAACGCCGGCGGCGCGTCAGCGCACTACTCGCCGCGCAGCAGTCTTGCAACACAGTCACTGGCACCAACGTGCATCAAATGGGGCCCGTGCCACCGAGAGGGGTTCAGCTCTGCGAATATCTGCAAGCAACGAGCCAAGTTCGGCGGTATGGAGGCCAGGGAGCCCAAACAGCCTCGCAAGTCAGAAGCCGAAAACAACCGACTCAAGAAGTTGCCGGCCGAGGCGGAGCTCGACAACGAGACGCCGAAGGTGGCCTTCGGCGTAATGGCCTAGGGCCTGTTAACACTACCGCAGGCCAGCTGCGATCAGAGCGAAGCAGATGAAGGCGATGAACATGACGTCGAGCTTCTCGAATCTGGAGAAGATCCGGCGGTAGCCCTTGAGCCTGCGGAACAGCCGCTCCACCTCGTTGCGGCGCTTGTACATCTCGCGGTCGTATTCCCACGGCTGGATGCGCGAGCGCAGCGGCGGCACGACGGGAATGAAGCCCAAGTCCAGCGCCAGTTGGCGGGTTTCGTTGCCTTCGTAGGCCCGGTCCATGAGCAAGTGCAAGGGCCGATTCGGCGGTCCAAGCCGCTTGAGCAACTCGCGACCTTCCGGCGCATCGTGCGCCTGCCCAGGCGACAGCGAGAAGGTTATGGCTGTGCGCGCGTCCGCCGCGAGAAGGTGGATCTTGGTATTCCACCCGCCGCGGGACTTCCCGATAGCCTGCGGACCGTTTTTTTGGGCGCACCGGTGCCGTCCGGATGCACCTTCACGCTGGTGCTGGACTTGTTCTCGCGGCGCATTGTGGGGTGGTCCATGCAGTCCAGCATGATCAGCCAGCTCGTGGCCGATGCGCTAATGATGGCCGTGTGGCGGCGCGGGGCGACCGCGGGAGTTACTGCACCACTCCGACCAGGGGCAGCCAGTACACCAGCGAGCACTTCCAGCGCCTGCTGGCCGAGCAAGGCATCGTGTGCAGCATGAGCCGCGCGGGCGAGGTCTGGGACAACTCGGCCATGGAGAGCTTCTTCTCCAGCCTCAAGACCGAGAGGA
>CAUJSJ030000096.1:0-145679 GCA_963422775.4 uncultured Roseateles sp. | reverse complement strand
CCGAGGAAGCGGCGCGCCTCGGTCTCCGTCATCGTGGTGGGCGGCCTTTCATCGGCGGCGAGCGCGGGCCAGCTCAGGCTGGCCAATGCCGCCAGCAGGGCAAGTCGGGCGAGGTGCATGGTGAATCTCCGGAAGGCGGCGCGATGTTGGAGCCGGCCTCCCGGGGCGTCTTGCCACCATTTGTGCGCATTCGTAAGCAAACGATGCTGTCCGTTGCGGCGCGTGGCCGGACTGTCCGGCAGCTGTCCGCGGACACACCCCGCCGCGCCAAGTCGTTGATTTGTCACGGCGCGCGTGCTGGCACATCGCTTGCGAAGGACAGGGCATGAACACCCGCTTTCGTGACACCTCGGAACAGGACCGCCCCCTGGCCCAAAAGTCCCGGCGCTGGCCGCTGCTGCTGGCCGGCGGCGCCGTCGTCGTGGCGGCCATCGTGCTGCTCGGCGGCGGACGCATCCGCCAGGCGCTCTCCGCTGACTCCGCCGTCAGCGTGGCCCGCTTGTCGCTCGCCACCGTCGACGTGGCCCCGCTGACGCGCGACGTGGCCGGCGAGGGCCGCGTCGTCGCCGCGCAGAGCCCGACGCTCTACGCCCCCGGCGTTGGCACCGTCACGCTGGCCGTGCAGGCCGGCGACCCGGTCAAGCGCAACCAGGTGCTGGCGCGCGTCGAGTCGCCTGAGCTGACCAACCGCCTGGCGCAGGAGCGCAGCAATGTCGACGCGGTGCGAGCCGATCTGGCCCGCGCCGAGGTCGAGGCCCGCCAGCAGACCGCTGCGCTGCAAAGCGCGTTCGAGAACGCCCGCATCGACCAGCAGACCGCCGCCAACGACCTGGCCCGCCAGACCCAGGCCTTCGAGGCCGGCGCCACGGCCCGAATGCAGGTCGAGCGCGCCCAGGACGCGCTGGCCAAGGCCAGGCTGGCCCACGACCAGGCCCGCGACCTGCGCGGCCTGAAGACCGACAGCCTGGCGCTGGACGTGCAGGCCAAGAAGAGCGCGCTGGCCCGCCAGCAGTTGCTCGTCGCCGACCTGGAGCGCCAGGTGTCCGAGCTGGCCGTGCGCTCGCCGGTGGACGGCCAGGTCGGCCAGCTCTTCATCGCTGATCGCACCAACGTCGCCCGCGACGCCAAGCTGCTGTCGGTCATCGACCTGTCGGCGCTGGAGGTGCAGATGCAGGTGGCCGAGAGCTTCGCCCGCGAACTGCAGCCCGGCATGCCCGGGGAGATCACCGGCAACGGCCAGCGCTGGGCGGGCCAGGTCAGCTCGGTGTCGCCCGAGGTCGTCAACGGCGAGGTCAGCGCGCGGCTGCGGTTTGCCGGGCAAAAGCCCGAGCAGCTGAGACAGAACCAGCGGCTGTCGGTGCGGGTGCTGCTGGACAAGCGCGACAAGGTGCTGGGCGTGGCGCGCGGCAGCTTCGTCGACGACGGCGGCGGCAGCTATGCCTACGTCGTGCGAGGCGGTGTTGCCGAGAAGGTCGCCGTCAAGCTGGGTGCACGCTCGCTGGAGCGGGTCGAGGTGATCTCGGCCTCTCGGCCGGTGACCGTGTCGTCATCTCCGGTTCGGACAACTTCAAGGGCGCGGAACGCGTCTTGATCGCTGATTAAGCAAAGGGACAGTCATGCTTCAGATGGAAAAACTGCAGAAGGTCTACCGCACCGAGATGGTCGAGACCTATGCCTTGCGCGACTTCAACCTGACGGTGAACGAGGGCGAGTTCGTCGCGGTGACCGGCCCGTCGGGCTCGGGCAAGACGACGTTTCTCACCATCGCCGGCCTGCTCGAAGCCTTCAGCGGCGGCACGTACAAGCTCGACGGCATCGACGTCAGCCGCATGGGCGATGCCGAGCGCTCGCGCATCCGCAACCAGAAGATCGGCTTCATCTTCCAGGCCTTCAACCTGATCCCCGACCTCAATGTGCTCGACAACATCGAGGTGCCGCTGCGCTACCGCGGCATGAGTGGCGCCGAGCGCAAGAAGCGCGCCGCCGATGCGCTGGCCCGCGTGGGCCTGTCGGCCCGCGGCCGCCACTACCCGGCGGAGCTGTCGGGCGGCCAGCAGCAGCGCGTGGCCATCGCGCGCGCGCTGGCCGGCAGCCCACGCCTGCTGCTGGCGGACGAGCCCACCGGCAACCTTGACAGCGCGATGGCGCGCAGCGTCATGGAGCTGCTGGAAGAGCTGCACCGCGACGGCGCCACCATCGTCATGGTCACCCACGACCCGCAGCTCGCCGCGCGCGCGCAGCGCAACGTGCACGTCATCGACGGCCAGGTCGTGGACCTGACGGCCGAGCTGAACACGGCCCTGGCGGCTTGACATGAAGCCCCTCGTCCAAGGATTTCCTTGGCCGGTCCCCCGCGGGGACGGCGATGCTTGCCGGATCGACCGGCAAGCACATCGCCAGTGCGGGCCGGCTTGGGAGCGGCCCGGCGCTCGGCCCGCAAGGTTCACGCTCGCCGTCCTCGCGCTGCTGGCCGCCACGGCGGCCCGCGCCGACGACCTGCTGCAGGTCTGGGCCCAGGCCCGCGCGGCCGACCCGCTGCTGCGCCAGGCCGCCGCCTTCAACGGTGCGCAAGAAGCCGCTTCGCGCGAGGCCCGCGCGGCGCTGCTGCCGCAGTGGAGCCTGCAGAGCAGCGAGCAGCGCGAGAACGGCGGTGGCGGTCGCGTGCGCACGACAACGAGCAGCCTCAGCCAGCCCCTGGTCGACCTGGCCGCGCTGCGCGAATGGGACGCCAGCCGCAGCCTGGCCTCGGCCCAGGCCGCCCGCCTGGCGGCCGCCGAGCAGGGCGCGCGCGCCCGCGTGGCCGACGCCTATTTCGGGCTGCTGTCGGCCGAGGCCCAGCTGGCCACGGCGCGCGCCAACGAGGAAGCCTTCGCCCGCCAGGTCAGCGAGGCCGACACGCGCTTCAAGGCGGGCCTGTCGGCCCAGGTCGAGGCCGACCAGTCGCGCGCCTACCGCGAGCTGGCGCGTGGCAACACACTGGCCGCCGAACTCAACCTGGCCGACGCCCGCGAGGCGCTCGCCCAGCTGACGGGCGTGCCCGTCACCACGCTGCAGCCGCTGCGCCGGCTGCTGCCCGCCCAGGCCTTGCCCGACGACGCCGAAGCCTGGGCCCACCGCGCGCTGCAGGCCAACCCCGAGCTGCGCGCCCTGCAGCTGGACGTGCAGGCGAGCGAGCAACGCATCTCCGCGGCCCGCGCCGGCCACCTGCCGACGCTGAGCGTGGGCGTGGACACGACGCAGCGCCGTGGCGATGGCGTGTCGGCCTTCGACGCCAGCCGCACGCCGACGCTGGTCGGGCTGCGCCTGACCGTGCCGCTGTTCGCCGGCGGCGCAGTCGCCGCAGCCGCCGACCGCGCGGGTTTCCAGCGCGACGCGGCCCGCGAGCAGCTCGAAGCGGGCCGCCGCGCCGTGCTGCGCGACGTGCGCGCCCAGCACCTGGCCGTCGGCCAGGGCGCGGTGCAGCTGCAGTCCACCCAGGTCGCCGTCGAGGCTGCCGAGCGGGCGCTGGAGGCCACGCGCACCGGCCTCACGCTGGGCACGCGCAGCACGACCGATTTGCTCCTTGCCATCCAGACCCTGGCCGGCGCACAGAACGCGCAGACCCAGGCCCGCCACCGCCATGTGCTGGCCCTGCTGGCCCTGCACCAGGCGGCGGGCTCGCTCGGCGACGCCGAGCTCGCCACCGTCAACGCCCTTTTGGAGAAAAACTGATGTTCCTCCACTACCTCGAACTCGCCTGGCGCAACACCCTCGCCGCCAAGGGCCTCTCCGCGTTGATGGTGCTGGCGCTGGCCCTGGGCATCGGCGCCTGCATGACGACGCTGACCGTCTATCACGTGCTCTCCGGGGACCCGATTCCCGCCAAGAGCGCGCGCCTGTTCAACGTGCAGCTCGACGCCTCGGACATGATCGGCTGGAAGGCCGGCGAAGACCCGACGTTCGACCTGACCCGCTTCGACGCGACGGCCCTGCTGCGCGACAAGAAAGCGCTGCGCCAGACGATGTCCAGCGGCTTCAACACCGCCGTGGCCCTGCCTGATGCCCAGGTCAAACCCATCTTCTCGGGCGTGCGCATGACGTCGGGCGACTTCTTCGCCATGTTCGATGCGCCCTGGCAGTACGGCGGGGGCTGGAGCGGTGCCGACGACGAGGCCGAGGCGCGTGTGGCCGTCATCTCGGCGTCGCTCAACGAGAAGCTGTTCGGCGGCGCCAACAGCGTCGGCAAGGAGGTCATCGTGCGCGGCCAGCCGCTGCGCATCGTCGGCGTGCTCAAGCCCTGGAAGGTGCAGCCGCACTTCTGGGACCTGACGCTGGGCAGCTACACCGAGACGGAGGACTTCTACCTGCCGTTCTCCACCGCCATGGTCCTCAAGATGGGCCACTGGGGGAACATGGATTGCTGGGGCAAGGGCGCCAACGGCGGCACGTCGATGGACCTGAACGCGAGTTGCTCATGGATCCAGTACTGGGTCGAGTTCGCCAAGCCCGAGGACGCCAGCGCCTACCGCGACTACCTCGTCGCCTACTCGGAGGCCCAGCGCAAGGCCGGCCGCTTCGAGCGCCCGACCAATGTGCGGCTGCGCAGCGTGATGGACTGGCTGGGCGCGCAGAAGGTGCTGCCCGCCGACGTGCGCCTGCAGACCTGGCTGGCCTTCGGCTTCCTGGCCGTGTGCGTCGTCAACATGGTGGGCCTGCTGCTGGCCAAGACGCTGCGCCGCAGCGGCGAGATCGGCGTGCGCCGGGCGCTGGGCGCCACGCGCGGCGACATCTTCAATCAGTTCGTCGTCGAGGCCGGCCTGCTCGGCCTGGCCGGCGCGCTGCTGGGCCTGCTGTTCGCCCAGGGCGGTCTGTGGCTGGTGCGCCAGAGCCCCAACGACTACGCCCGCCTGGCCGAGCTGGACGCCTCCATGCTGGCGCTGACGCTGGGCCTGGCCCTGCTGGCCAGCCTGATCGCCGGCCTGCTGCCCGCGTGGCGGGCGGCGCTGGTCACCCCCGCTTTGCAATTGAAAGTCTCTTGACCTTGTGTGCCAGACCGCCCGAGCGACGCGAGTAGCTCTGGCTCCAACGGACTAGAAACATGTTCCAAGACCTCATGCCCATCCTTTCGACGCTGCGCCGCCACCGCATCGCCGCCGGCCTCATCGTGCTGGAGGTGGCGCTGTCCTGCGCCATCGTCACCAACGCGCTGCACCTGATCCAGACCCGGGTGGAGGCACTCAACACCGACAGCGGCCTGGCCGAGTCCGAACTCATCGTGCTGAACCTGCGCGGCAGCAAGCCGCAGCCGCCCGAGCGCACCGCAGGCATCGTGGCCGAGGACCTGACCCGGCTGCGCGCCCTGCCCGGCATCAAGGCCGCCACCGTGGCCAACCAGATCGTCTACGGCAACAACAGCAACAACAGCGGCGTTTCGCTGGAGCCGGACAGCAAAGGCCAGCGCATCGGCGCGGCGCAATACGCGGCCGACGACCAGATGATCCCGACCTTCGGCCTGAAGCTGCTGGAGGGGCGCAACTTCACGCCCGACGAGGTGCTGGACGGCTTCCAGGTCTTCAGCGTCTCCGACCCCAAGATCGGCCAGCTCATCATCAACAAGGTGATGGCCGACAAGCTCTTCCCGGGCAAGTCGGCGGTGGGCCAGACGGTCTACATCTTCGGCAGCTCGCCGACGACGATTGTTGGCGTCGTCGACACGCTGACGCACACCCAGCTGCACCGCGCCCGCGGCGACAACGGCGGCGCCGCGATGATCCTGCCGCTGCGCGGCGGCGGCTCCTACATCCTGCGCGCGGCGCCGGGCGAGCTGGACAAGCAGATCAAGGCCGCGACGGCCGTGCTGGAAGAGGGCGACCGCGGCCGCGTCGTCATCCAGGGCCAGCGCCTGACGGACATGCGCGCCGCCTTCTATGCCCAGGACCGCGCGATGGCCTGGCTGATGGGCGGCGTCTGCGTCTGCCTGCTGCTCGTCACGGCCATGGGCATCGTCGGCCTGGCGAGCTTCTGGGTGCAGCAGCGCACCCGCATGATCGGCACGCGCCGCGCCCTGGGCGCCACCGAGAGCCAGATCCTGCGCTACTTCCAGCTCGAGAACCTGCTGCTGACGACCACCGGCGTGCTCATCGGCCTGGGCGGTGCCTGGGCCTTGAGCCAGCTGCTGATGCAGAGCTACGAGCTGCCGCGCCTGCCCTGGGTCTACCTGCCCGCCGGCGCGCTGGCGCTGTGGGCCCTGGGCCAGCTGGCCGTGTGGGTGCCGGCCCGCCGGGCCGCGCGTTTGTCCGCAGTGGCAGCGCTCAGGGCCTAGGCAATAGTCCGGCACGTCCACGGCAAGGAGAGGCCATGAAGAAGCTCGTGAAGTGGCTGGCCGTCGTCATCGGCTTGGCTGCGCTCGTCGTCGTTGCCGTCGCGCTGACCGGCTGGCTGCAGGCCGACCGCAGGATGGAGCGCCGCATCGACGTCAACGTCGCGGCGCTGGCCCTGCCCACCGAGGCGCCGGCCATCGAACGCGGCCGCTACCTCTTCAACTCGCGCGGCTGTGCCGAATGCCATGGCGCCGATGGCGGCGGGCGCAAGGTCATCGACGGCGGCGGCATGCTCGTCGTGGCGCCCCACATCAGCCCCGGGCCCGGTTCGGCGACGGCGGCCTACCGCGTCGAGGACTGGGTGCGCGCCATCCGCCACGGCGTGCGCACCGATGGCCGGCCGCTGATGATCATGCCCAGCGAGGACTACAACCGCCTCACTGACGCCGACCTGGGTGCCCTGGTGGCCTATGCGAAGCAGATGCGGGCGGTCAGCGGCGAGACGACCGTGATCCAGCTGCCGCCGCCGGTGCGCGTGTTCTACGGCCTTGGGCTGATCAAGGACGCCGCCGCCAAGATCGACCACAGCCTGCCGCCGGCTACGCCCGTGCCCGAAGGGCCCACCGTCGAGCATGGCCGCTACGTTGCGCAGATGTGCGTGGGCTGCCACGGCGAGGGCTATGGCGGCGGCAAGATTCCTGGCGGCCCGCCGGACTGGCCGGCCGCGGCCAACCTGACGCCCGGCCGGGGCAGCGCGATGGCGGCCTATGCCGGCGTGGACGCCTTCATCGCGATGATGAAGAGCGGCAAGCGCCCCGACGGCGCGGCCATCGCCGTCATGCCCTTCCCGTCGCTGTCGCAGATGAACGACGTCGACCTGCGCGGGCTGCACGCGTTCCTGCAGACGCTGCCCGCCAGGGACGCAGGCAGCCGCTGACGTCGAGGTTCAGCCTGCCTGCAGCGCGCGCAGCTCGGTCGACCAGTCGGCCCAGTGCTTGCGCACCTGCTCGCGCTGGCGTGCGTCCAGGCCGTTGAGCAGCCTGAGCAGGCTGGTCATGACCTCGTCGCGGTAGGGCTGCTCCATCGGCAGCGTCTGCGAGATGCGCATGAAGGTGGCGGTGCCGCCGGCCAGGTCCTGGTGCGACCAGGCCCGCAGCGCTTCCAGCGTGCGCACCTCGCGCGTGGCGCGGCCCTGGGCCATGGCGGCCAGGTCGAAGTGCCAGCCCTCGGCGTCGGCGCGGGCCTGCTTGCCCGTCGGGCGGTCCAGGTCGCCGAGCCAGCGCTCCAGGTTGGTCGTGTAGCGCTTGGCGCGCTCGGCCGGGCCGCCGCGGCCGGACATCTTGTCGTGCCACTCGGCGGCGTTCTCGTCCATCTTCTTCTGCAGGTGCTGCCACTGCTCGGGCCGCAGTTCGGCCAGCACGGGCGCGGCCAGCGGCGCGGCATGCTGCAGGCAGCGCTCCAGGCTGGCGCGCGCGCCGCGCTCCAGGGCCAGCAACTCGTCGGGCGTCACGACGCCGTCGTCCAGTGCCACGTGGGCCTGGCGCAGCAGCGCCACCACCTGCGGCAGCTCCTCGCGGCGGTGCCAGGCTGCCCAAGCGCGCAGCTTGTCCTTCATGCGCGCCTTCTGGCCGCTGTCCAGGTCCAGGTAGCTGTCGATCCACAGCCCGCCCAGCAGCGGCAGCTGGTTGTAGGCCAGCGTCAGGCTGGAACAGCCGACCAGGCACACGGCCAGGATCAGCGCCAGCAGGGTGGTGAGTCGTTTCAGCAGTTGCATGCGCGCATCGTGACAAGTTGGGCGGGCGCTGTCATGCCAGGGGTCAATCCATCCGTCTGTAGGGCAGGGCGCCGCGCGGGCCCACCCGCACCAGCGGCAGGGCCTGCCGAACGTTCGGCAAGCCTCGTGCCCGGGCCTCCAGCGCGGTGGCCTGCGCAGCGCTCTCGACGCAGCCTTCCAGGTAGACGACGCGGCCCTGCACGGTGAGCAAATCTTCGCCGCGTGCGCAACCCGGCTGCGGTTTGCGCCTTGCGCGCAGGCTTTCTGGTCACAACCCGGCCCATTGCCGTGGGGCTAGCAGGCCGTGCGCTGCATGGGGAAGTCGATGCCGCGCTCCTTGCCGTTCATCGTGCCTTCGATGCGCGCCACCAACCGGTCCGCTGCCTCGCGGCGGTAGCCCACGCGCTGTGGGAAGTCGTGCGTCGAGTTCTCGAACAGGGCTTCGGCTTCACCCTGGCGCAGCAGCTTGAACTCGGTGGGTGGCCGGCCCTGGGGCTGGGCGATGTAGCTGAGCTTGCCGTCGGCGCCGGCGCGGATCTGCAGGAACTCGAACTCGACGACGCGGCCGCCTTTCAGCGTGCGCGCCATGCCCAGCATCACCCCGCCGGCCGGCGCCATCCACTGCTCGACCGAACCGGCTTCGCGGCCCTGCTGCGTCCAGCAGCCGGCCAGCCAGGCAATGGGCGCGAACGGGTCGGCCTGGGCCTGGGCCGAAGCGCAGGCAGCGAGGAGCAGGGTGGGCAGCAGCTTCATGCCGGGATTCTGAGCCGCGCGGTTATCGTTGGCGCGTCCCAGCCCTCGCGCCCTCCGTGACTCACAAGGAATTGCCCCACACCGTCAAGCTGCTGACCATCTGGCTGCTGGTCGGCCTCGTCATCTTCCTGGGCATCAAGGCCTGGGAGCGCGAGCGCGAGGCCAGCCGCTTCCAGCTGGCCGGCGAGGTCATCGTGCTGACGCGCTCCGGCGACGGCCACTTCCACTGGCCCGGGCGGGTGGACGGCATCGCGGTGGACTTCCTCGTCGACACCGGCGCCACGACGACGGCCATGCCGCAAAGCCTGGCCCAGCGCCTTGGCCTCAAGCCGCTGGGCGCCGTGCGCACGCAGACGGCGGCCGGCGCCGTGCACGGCTTCCTCGCACGGGCCGACATCGCACTGGACGGCGGTGTGCGGGTCGACAAGCTGGTGGTGACCGTGCTGCCGGACTTGAGTGCGCCGCTGCTGGGCATGGATGTGCTGGGCCGACTGCACTTCAGCCAGCGCCCCGGCGAGCTGCGCATCGAACCTGAAGAGCCCTCCAAAAGATGACCCGATCCTCGTTTCTCGCCGTGCTGCTGGCGCTGTTCGCCGCAGCGGCCCATGCCGCCTGCCCGCCCGAGCCCAAGGCGCCCGCCGAGGGGCAGATCAAGGCCTGGATGGCCACGGCGCCGGACCGCGGCCTGCTGTGGCGCATCAGCCGTGGCGGGCACAGCAGCTACCTGTACGGCACGCTGCACATTGGCAAGCCGCAGTGGGCCGTGCCCGGCCCGGCGTTGCGCGCCGCCTGGGCCGACACCGAGGTGCTGGCCGTGGAGCTGGACCCGGCCGACGTGATGCCCGCGCTGGCCGCGCTGCCGCCGCCCGCGCCGTTGCCGCCGGCCCTCGAGCGCCGCATGCAGGCCCAGACGCGCGTGGCCTGCCTGCCGCCCGGCGCGCTGGCCGGGTTGCCGGCGATGCTGCAGCTGAGCACGCTGACGCTGTTCGAGGTGCGCCGCGACGGCTTCGATGCCGGATTCGGCCAGGACGTGGTATTGATGGGCTGGGCCAAGGCCGAGAGCCGGCCGGTGCTGTCGCTGGAAAGCGTGCAGGAGCAGCTCGACGCGCTCAGCGCCGGCGAGCAGGAGGCGGAGATCGTGGACTCCGGCCTGCGCCAGCTGCAGCAGGGCCGCGTGCGCGCGCCGCTGCGCCGGCTCGCCGCGGCCTGGTCTCGCGGCGACCTCGACACGCTGGGCAACTACGGCCGCTGGTGCGACTGCGCCGACAGCCCCGCCGAGCGCGCATGGCTCAAGCGCATCAACGATGACCGCAACCTGCAGCTCGCCGCGCGCATCGACGCGCTGCACGCCACCGGCCAGCGCATGCTCGTCGCCGTGGGTGCGCTGCACATGAGCGGCCCCGAGGCGCTGCCCCGGCTGCTGGCGGCGCGCGGCTTCGATGTGCAGGCCATCGTGCCCGCCAGGCCGGCCAGCAAGTAGCATCGCGGCAGGCCCCCACCTCCGGACAGGCCAGGAGACAAGACATGACCGACAACAGCTTCACCAAGTTCGTGCCCGGTTTCGATTTCCTGCAGGGCCTCGTCAAGAACGCCGGCTCGGCCCTGCCCGGCATCGGTCAGTGGGTGGCGCCCACGCTGAACCCCGAGGAGCTGTCCAAACGCATCGAGGAGCTGCGCACCGTGCAGTTCTGGCTGGAGCAGAACGCGCGCATGCTGGCCGCCACCATCCAGGCGCTGGAGGTGCAGCGCATGACGCTGTCCACGCTCAAGTCCATGAACGTGCCGCTTGCCGACCTGCGCGACAGCCTCAAGCTGCCCACCAGCGGCGACGGCAGCTCCTGGCCGGGCATCCCGCCGGAGATCCTCGCGGCCGCCGCGCCGGTGGCCCAGGCCGCGGCGACGACGGCCGTGAAGACCGCCGCCACCTCGGCCAAGACGGCCGCCAAGGTGGCTGCCAAGACCGTGAAGACGGCCGGCGACGCCGCCAAGGCCGCCGGCATGCCCGGCGCGGCGGTGGACCCCACACAGTGGTGGGGCGCGCTCACGCAGCAGTTCACGCAGCTCGCCACCTCGGCGATGAAGGACAGCGCCACCGACGCGGCGCGCAGCCTGGCGGGCAACCTCGTCAAGCAGTCTTTCGACGCGGCCAGCGACACACTGCGCAAGGCCGCAACCGTGCCCGGCGCCGTCGTCGGTAGCGTGGCCAAGGGCCTGGCCGCGGGCCAGCCAGCGCTCAAGCCTGCGGCGAGAACCGCCGCCAAGACGGTCGCGGCCCGGCCGGCGCCCAAGGCGCGGCGCAAGCCTTGAGGCGGCGGCCGCTGCTGCTGGCGCTGGCCAGCGGCGCGGCGGGTTCGGCCGAGCGCGCCGCTGAACGCGTGGTCTACCCGCTGCACGACCCCGGCCGCATCCCCGCCTGGCAGTACCTGCAGGAGGTGCTGAAGCTGGCCATCCAGCACAGCGGCGTGCGCTACGAGCTTGTCGAATCGCACCGGCCGATGGTGCAGGGCCGCGTGATGCGCGAGCTGGCCGAGGGCCAGGGCGACCCCGACCTGGCCTGGACGATGACCAGCCCCGAGCTCGAGGCCCAGCTGCTGCCCATCCGCGTGCCGGTGGACCGTGGCCTGATCGGCTACCGGCTGGCCTTCGTGCGCGCGGCCGACACGCAGCGCTGGCGCGACGTGCGCCGCCTGCCCGAGCTGGCGCGCGACGTGGCCGGCCAGGGCCATGACTGGCCCGACACCGACATCCTGCGTGCCAACGGCCTGCGCGTCCAAACGTCCAGCCGCTACGAGACGCTGTTCGACATGCTGCGCCTGGGCCGCATCGACTATTTCCCGCGCTCCGTCATCGAGATCGACGACGAGGCCGCCACGCCGCTGGCGCACGACCTGGCCATCGAGCCGCATCTGCTGCTGCGCTACCCGGCGGCTTCCTATCTCTTCGTGCGCCCCAACCGGCCCCGTCTCGCTGCAGACCTGGAGCGGGGCCTCGAGGCGGCGGTGGCTGACGGCAGCTTCCAGCGGCTTTTCGAGCAGCACCACGGCGCGCTGATCGCCCGCCACCGGCTCGCGCATCGCCGCACGCTGCAGCTGCGCAACCCGCTGCTGCCGGCGGCCACGCCGCTGGACAGACCGGGCTACTGGCTGGTGCTCGGCGGCTAGGCCAGGGCATGGACCGCCGTTCAAGCAGCGCTTGCATCGAGCGGGCTACAGTTGGCCGCCTTCGGCCTTCGACCCTGACCTGGCAGCGATGAACGCCCCTCTCCAAGACCCCGGTCTGGACCGCGCCGCGCGCCTGCGGCAACTCGTGGCGGCCCTGGCGCCGCTGCTGCCGGCCCACGCGCTGCTGCATCAGGCCGAGCAGACCACGCCCTACGAGTGCGACGGCCTGACGGCCTACCGCCAGAGGCCTCTCGCCGTGGCCCTGCCCGAGACCGAGGCCCAGGTGGCCGCCGTGCTGAAGGCCTGCCACGCGCTGGGTGTGCCCGTCGTCGCCCGCGGCGCCGGCACGGGCCTCTCCGGTGGTGCGATGCCGCACGCGGCCGGCCTGACGCTGGCGCTGGCCAAGTTCAACAGAATCGTCGCCATCGACCCGCTGGCCCGCACGGCCCGCGTGCAATGCGGCGTGCGCAACCTGGCCATCAGCGAGGCCGCCGCGCCGCTGGGCCTGTACTACGCGCCCGATCCCAGCAGCCAGATTGCCTGCAGCATCGGCGGCAACATCGCCGAGAACAGCGGCGGGGTGCACTGCCTGAAATACGGCCTGACGCTGCACAACGTGCTGCGCGTGCGCGGCTTCACCGTCGAGGGTGAGGCCATCGAGTTCGGCAGCGAGGCGCTGGACGCCGCGGGTCTGGACCTGCTGGCGCTGGTGATCGGCAGCGAGGGCATGCTGGCCGTCGTCACCGAGGTCACTGTCAAGCTGGTGCCCAAGCCACAGCTCGCGCGCTGCCTGATGGCCAGCTTCGACGACGTGCGCAAGGCCGGCGACGCGGTGGCGGCCATCATCGCGGCCGGCATCATCCCGGCGGGCCTGGAGATGATGGACAAGCCCATGACGGCGGCCGTCGAGGACTTCGTGCATGCCGGCTACGACCTGACGGCCGAGGCCATCCTGCTGTGCGAGAGCGACGGCACGCCCGAGGAAGTGGCCGAGGAGATCGCCCGCATGGAAGCCGTGCTGCGCGGCAGCGGCGCGACGGGCGTGCAGGTCAGCGCCGACGAGGCCCAGCGACTGAAGTTCTGGAGCGGCCGCAAGAACGCCTTCCCGGCGTCCGGCCGCATCAGCCCCGACTACATGTGCATGGACTCGACCATCCCGCGCAAGCACCTGGCCACCATCCTGCTCGACATCCAGCAGATGGAAAAAAAGTACGGCCTGCGCTGCGCCAACGTCTTCCACGCCGGCGACGGCAACCTGCACCCGCTGATCCTGTTCGACGCCAACGACTCCGACCAGCTGCACCGCTGCGAGCAGTTCGGCGCCGAGATCCTGGAGCGCAGCGTGGCGTTGGGCGGCACGGTGACGGGCGAGCATGGCGTGGGCGTGGAGAAGCTCAACTCGATGTGCGTGCAGTTCAGCGCCGAGGAGCGCGAGCAGATGCTGGCCCTGAAGCGCGCCTTCGACCCCGCCGGCACGCTGAACCCGGGCAAGCAGATCCCGAGCTTGAGCCGTTGCGCCGAGTACGGTCGCATGCATGTGAAGCGCGGTCTGCTGGCCTTCCCCGAACTGGAGCGGTTTTGATGCAGCGCTACGTGCAGAACGCGAACCGATAAGACTGGACCACGGTTATGGCCATTCCGGACTATCAGACGGTGATGCTTCCACTTCTCCGGCTTGCCGATGACGAGCAGGAGCACAAGTTCCGCGATGCCGTCGAGCATCTGGCAACTGAGTTCGGATTGACTGACGTCGAGAGAGGCGAGCTACTGCCAAGCGGCACGGCCTTTCTTTTCGACAACAGAGTTGGTTGGGCTAGAACTTATCTGAAGCAAGCAGGTCTTTTGTCTGCGCCGAAGCGAGGTTTGTTTCGCATCACGTCATCTGGCAGGGCACTGCTGGCAAAGGACCCATCCCGGATTGATGTTGAAGTTCTCTTGCAGTTTGAAGAATTTCGAGCCTTCAGAGCTCGGCGGCGAACAAGCGTGGAAGAGCCCGGCAGGGAGCCTAGTCCGGCGCGTGAGCCGCAACTGCCGTTGAGTGAAACGCCCGAAGACCAGCTTGCCTCTGCGTATCGACGTCTCCGGCAAGAGCTGGAATTGGACCTGCTGGAGCAGGTGAAGGCATCGACTCCGAGCTTCTTTGAACAGTTGGTGATCGACCTGCTGGTCGCCATGGGCTACGGCGGCTCACGTCAAGACGCTGGGCGCGCAATCGGCAAGAGCGGTGACGGCGGCATTGACGGCATCATCAAAGAAGACAAGCTTGGGTTGGATGTGATTTACGTTCAGGCCAAACGCTGGGATGGCACGGTCGGGCGCCCCGAGGTTCAGAAGTTCGCTGGTGCGCTGCAGGGCCATCGCGCTAGCAAGGGCGTCTTCATCACCACGTCTGCATACAGCCGTGACGCGCTGGAATATGTGGGATTAATCAGCTCCAAGATCATCCTGATCTCCGGCATGGAACTGGTGAGCTTGATGATCGATCACAACGTCGGCGTATCGACGGTGGGGATGTACGAGCTCAAGAAAATCGATGCTGACTATTTCGAGGGCGAGTGAATGAACTGCTGTCGTCGTTCGGGATCTGAGCAATGGTGAGTCGGCAGTTGGAACAGCTTGAGCAATTGCAGGGTCAGATTCGCAACTCCAGCGAGGCCCGCACGCCGCTGCGCTTCATCGGCCACGGCAGCAAGGACTTCTACGGCGAGGCGCCGGCCGGCGAGCCGCTGTCCACGCTGGCGCTGAATGGCGTGACGGCCTACGAACCCAGCGAGCTCTTCGTCAGCGCGCTGGCCGGTACGCCGCTGGCCGATGTCGAGGCGCTGCTGGCCCAGCACCGCCAGCGCTTCGCGTTCGAGCCGCCGCGTTTCGGCGGCAAGGGCACGGTGGGCGGCATGGTCGCGGCCGGGCTGTCCGGCCCCAGCCGCGCGGCGCTGGGTTCGGTGCGTGACCATCTGCTCGGCGCCGTGCTCATCAATGGCAAAGGCGAGCTGCTGAGCTTCGGGGGCACGGTCATGAAGAACGTCGCTGGCTTCGACGTCAGCCGCGTGCTGGCCGGTTCGCTGGGCCAGCTCGGGCTGATCACCGAGGTCACGCTGAAGGTGCTGCCGTTGCCGGCCGCGACGGCCACGCTGCGCTTCGAGTTCGACCAGGCGGCTGCGCTGACGGCCATCAACCGCTGGGGCGGCGAGCCCCTGCCCATCGAGGCCAGTGCCTGGTGGGACGGTGCCCTGCTGTTGCGCCTGGCCGGCGCGCAGGCGGCCGTGGAGGCCGCGTTTCGCAAGCTCGGTGGGGACGTCATCCCGCCCGACATGGCCGAGCCTTTCTGGACCGGCGTGCGCGACCAGAGCGACGAGTTCTTCATCGGCGCCGAACGCGCGGTGGCGGGCGGCGCGCGGCTGTGGCGGCTGAGCCTGCCCAGCACGACGCCAGAGCTCAAGCTGCATGGCGAGCAGCTCATCGAATGGGGCGGCGCCCAGCGCTGGGTCGTCACGCCGCTGCCGCCGGCGGGCGTGCGCGAGGCCGCCGCAGCCGTGGGCGGGCATGCGACGCTGTTTCGGGCGCAGGACAAGAGCCCGGGTGCGTTCGCGCCGCTCAGCGCGCCGCTGGCGGCCATCCACAGGCGGCTCAAGGCGAGCTTCGATCCGCACGGCGTCTTCAATCCCGGCCGTCTCTATCCCGACCTCTGAATGCAGACCACCCTCGCTCCCGAATTCGCCGGCACCCGCGACGGCACCGACGCCGAGGCCATCCTGCGGCGTTGCGTGCACTGCGGCTTCTGCACGGCCACCTGCCCGACCTACCAGCTGCTGGGCGATGAGCTGGACGGACCGCGCGGCCGCATCTACCTCATCAAGCAGGTGCTGGAGGGCGAGACGCCCACGCGCGAGACGCAGCTGCACCTGGACCGCTGCCTCACCTGCCGCAACTGCGAGACGACCTGCCCGTCGGGCGTCGAGTACGGCCGGCTCGTGGACATCGGCCGGCGCGTCGTCAACGCCAAGGTCGAGCGCCCAGGCAGTGAGCGCCGCGTGCGCTGGCTGCTGAAGGAGGGGCTGACCTCACCGCTGTTCAAGCCCGCGATGAAGCTGGGCCAGGCCCTGCGCCCGCTGGTGCCTTCATCACTGAAGGACAAGGTGCCGGCCAAGCCGCCCGCCACGGCGCACGACTGGCCGACGCGCCAGCTCAACCGCAAGGTCGCGCTGCTGCTGGGCTGCGTGCAGCCGGCGATGGCGCCCAACATCAACAGCGCGACGGCGCGCGTGCTCGACGCCGCCGGCATCCAGACCGTGGTGGCCGACGGCGCGGGCTGCTGTGGCGCGATCCGCGAGCACCTGGGCGACCACGAGGCGGCGCTGAACGACATGCGCCGCAACATCGACGCCTGGTGGCCGTTGGTGTCGGGCCGCGGCGAGCGCGTTGAGGCCCTGGTGATGAACGCGTCGGGCTGCGGCGTCATGGTGAAGGACTACGCCCACCTGCTCAGCGCAGACCCGGCGTATGCCGACAAGGCCAGGCGCATCAGCGAAGTCACCAAGGATTTGAGCGAGCTGCTGCCTGAGCTGGTGCCGGCGTTGAAGACGCGGCTCAAGGCCAAGCCCGGCGCGCTGGCCTACCACCCGCCCTGCACGCTGCAGCATGGCCAGCAGCTCAAGGGCGGCGTGGAAGCGGCGCTGCGCGAGCTGGGTTTCAAGATTGCCTGCGCACCGACCGACAGCCATCTCTGCTGCGGCTCGGCCGGCACCTACTCGGTGTTGCAGCCGGAACTGTCAAAGCAGCTGCGCGACCGCAAGCTCGCCGCGCTGGCGCCGCTGCAGGCCGAGCAGATCGTGTCGGCCAACATCGGCTGCATCCAGCATCTGCAGAGCGGCACGACCTTCCCGGTGCGGCACTGGGTGGAGGTGCTGGATGACGCGCTGAGGGGTATCAGCGCCTAGGTCCTGAACGCCGAGACGAGCTTCACGAGCTCGCCGGCCTGCTGCTTCAGGCTCTCCGCAGCGGCCGCGCTTTCCTCGACGAGGGCGGCGTTCTGCTGCGTGGCCTGGTCCATCTGCGTGATGGCCTGGCCGACCTGGCTGGCGCCCGTGCTCTGCTCGCGGCTGGCCGAGCTGATCTCGCGCACGATCTGCGCGACACGGCCGATGGCCGTGACCACCTCCGCCATCGTCTGGCCGGCGCGGTTGACGAGCACGGCTCCCTGTTCAACGCGCTCGACGCTGTCGCCGATCAGGCTCTTGATCTCCTTGGCGGCGTCGGCGCTGCGCTGGGCCAGCATGCGCACCTCACTGGCCACGACGGCAAAGCCCCGGCCCTGCTCGCCGGCCCGCGCGGCCTCGACGGCGGCGTTCAGCGCCAGGATATTGGTCTGGAAGGCGATGGCGTCGATGGTGCCGATGATGTCGGCGATCTTGCGCGAGCTTTCCTCGATGCCCTTCATGCGCAGCACGGCTTCGCCGACGACCTCGCCGCCCTGGCGCGCCACCTGGCTCGCATCGTGCGCAAGCTGGTCGGCCTCGCCGGCGTTGTCTGCATTGAGCTTCACCGTGGCCGACAGCTCCTCCATCGATGCCGCCGTCTGCTGGATGGCGCTGACCTGCTGCTCGGTGCGGGAGGACAGGTCGTTGCTGCCCAGCGAGATTTCCGAGCTGGCCGTCGCGACGCCGTTGGCGTTCTCGCGCACCGAGCCGACGAGGTGGCGCAGCGCCTGCTGCATCTGCGCCAGCGCCTGGGTCAGCTGGGCGGTCTCGTCGCTGCCGACGCTGCGGATGTCGCGCGACAGGTCGCCATGGCCCACTTCCTCGGCCTCGTGGATGGCCTCGCGCAACGGGCCGACGACGGAGCGCGTGATCAGCCAGGCCGCCGCGATGCCCAGGCTCAGGCAGGCCACGGCGATGCCGAGCATCAGCATCTGCGTGCGGCGCGCCTCTTCCATGACCCGCAGGGTCTCCATGCGCACGCGCTCGCCCTGGAAGTCGGCCATGCGGCTGATCGTGGCGACATAGGCTTCCGAGGCCGGCCGCATCTTGCCCTCCAGCGTCTGCAGCGCAGCATCCGCCTCGCCGGCCTTGAGCTGGGCGAAGACCTGGTTGCGGATGTCGACATAGGCCTTGCGGGCCTCGGCAATCTCCGCGAGCAGGGCCTTGCCGCGCTCGCTGTCCACGACCTTGGCCAGGCTCTCCTGCAGTTCGGTGATCTTGGCTCTGGTCGACTTGATGGCCGGCGAGAAGAACTCGGCCACGGGGCCGGTGCCGCCGGACCGCGCGACGGCGTCGGTGCGCGTCACGTTGAGCTGGGTCTGGGTGCGCCAGTCCTGGGCGATGTCCTGGCGGCGTTGCAGCTCCACCAACAGGTCGATGTGCGGGCCGACGGCGCCGATCTGGCGGTAGCTGATGCCCAGCGCGACCGCCAGCAGCAGCAGCACGAGGCCGAAGCCCAGAGCGAGTCGCGTACCGATCCTGAGGGATTGCATCTTCATCACCGCCTCCAAGGGTTGTCCGCGGACGGGCTGCGACGAGCGATGCACCCTGCCGGTGCGCTGACTCTACCTGTCAGCGCACGATGGTGGCACAAAGAAAAACACCGCCTGCTGAGGCGGTGTTTGCTCGCAGAGACGATGGTTTACAGACCAGCCGCCGCACGCAGTGCTTGCGCCTTGTCGGTACGTTCCCAAGTGAACTCAGGCTCTTCACGCCCAAAGTGACCGTAAGCGGCAGTCTTCGAATAGATCGGACGCAGCAGGTCCAGCATCTGGATGATGCCCTTGGGACGCAGGTCGAAGTGCTCGTTGACGAGCTTGGCGATCTGGTCGTCGGGGATGACGCCCGTGCCTTCGGTGTAGACCGTCACGTTCATCGGACGGGCCACGCCGATGGCATAGGCGACCTGGATCTGGCACTGGCGCGCCAGGCCGGCGGCGACGACGTTCTTGGCCACGTAGCGGGCAGCGTAGGCGGCCGAGCGGTCGACCTTGGACGGGTCCTTGCCCGAGAACGCGCCACCGCCGTGCGGGCAGGCGCCGCCGTAGGTGTCGACGATGATCTTGCGGCCGGTCAGGCCGCAGTCGCCCTGCGGGCCGCCGATGACGAAGCGGCCGGTCGGGTTGATCAGGTACTTGGTGTCGGCGCTGATCCATTCCTTGGGCAGCACGGGCTTGATCAGCTCCTCACGGATGGCTTCGTAGAACTCCTCCGTCATGCGGTCGCCCAGGCTGTACTCGGGCGCGTGCTGCGTAGACAGCACGACCGTGTCGATGCTGTGCGGCTTGCCGTCCACGTAGCGCATCGTGACCTGACTCTTGGCATCGGGGCGCAGGAAGGGCAGGCGGCCGTCCTTGCGCAGTTGGGCCTGGCGCTCCACGAGGCGGTGGGCGTAGTAGATCGGCGCGGGCATCAGCTCGGGCGTCTCGTCGCAGGCGTAGCCGAACATCAGGCCCTGGTCGCCGGCGCCGGTGTTCAGGTGGTCGTCGGACGCGTGGTCCACGCCCTGGGCGATGTCGTTGCTCTGCTTGTCGTAGGCCACGAGCACCGCACAGCCTTTGTAGTCGATGCCGTATTCGGTGTTGTCGTAGCCGATGCGCTTGATGGTGTCGCGCGCGACCTGGATGTAGTCGACGTGGGCATTCGTCGTGATCTCGCCGGCCAGCACGACCAGGCCGGTGTTGCACAGCGTCTCGGCGGCCACCCGGCTGCGCGGGTCCTGCTCGAAGATCGCATCCAGGATGGCATCCGAGATCTGGTCGGCCACCTTGTCGGGGTGCCCTTCGGAAACTGATTCAGACGTGAAGAGGAAATCGTTCGCCACTTTTAAACTCCGGTTGCTGTGTAGACGGCGTCGCCGTTGCTCCAGGAGGGTGCGGCGAACGCTTTAGCGGGATTTGTGAATCGCCCCGCAAGTAGTTCAGTAACTCGGCGATTCGCGGATTATAGGAAACATGGCCCTCGTCTTTCGCTTGCTGTCCCGCCTGCCGCTGGCCCTTTTGCACGCTCTGGGCGGGCTGCTCGGCTGGATCGTCTACCTGGCGTCGGCCACCTACCGCAAGCGCTTCCAGGCCAACGTGGCCCAGGCGGGCCTGCCCTGGTCGGCTGCGAGGCCCGCGATTGCGGCGGCGGGGCGCATGGCGGCCGAGTTGCCGTGGCTGTGGGTCGGCCAGCGTGGCAAGCGGCTGGGGTCGGCCCTGCAATGGGAGGGCGGCGAGCTGATCGCGGCGGCCCTGGCCGAGAAGCGCGGCCTCGTCATGCTGACGCCGCACATGGGCTGTTTCGAGATCTGCGCGCAGGCGATCGCCGAGCGCTTCACGACGCCCGAGTCGCCCATCACCGTGCTCTACCGCCCGGCGCGCCAGGCCAGCCTGCGCGACGTGATGGCCGGCTCGCGCGAGCGCCCCGGCCTGGCCACCGCGCCCGCGTCCCTGGCCGGCGTGCGCCAGATGATCCGCGCCTTGCGCAAGGGCGAGGTCATCGGCCTGCTGCCCGACCAGGTGCCGCCCGACGGCCTGGGCGTGTGGGCGCCGTTCTTCGGCCGCCCCGCCTACACGATGACGCTGGCCGCGCGGCTGGTGCAGCAGACCGGCGCGGCGCTGCTGCTGATCTGGGGCGAACGCTTGGCCGGCGGGCGGGGCTTCGTCGTGCACGTGCTGCCGGCGCCGGAGATCGCCAGGGAGGCCTCCGCCGAGGCGGCTGCCGCCACCATCAACGCCGCGATGGAAAGCGTCATTCGACGAGGCCCGGGGCAGTACCTGTGGGGCTATCACCGCTACAAGGAGCCACGCGGCCTGGACATCGGGGCGGCACCGCCGGGCTGAAACGGCAGGCTCAGGCGGGCCTCCAGCCCGCCGCCCGCGCGCGGCAGCAATTCCAGCGTTGCACCCAGCGCCTGCGCCAGCCGCTGCGCAATCGCCAGGCCCAGGCCCGTGCCGCCGCTGGCGCGGTTGCGCGATGACTCCAGCCGCATGAAGGGCTGCAACGCGGCTTGCAGCTGTTCAGCCGGGATGCCCGGCCCACGGTCGAGCACGGCGATGCGCAACTCGCCACTCGTGCTGGTGACGACGACCTCGGCGGCGCCGGCGAACTTGACCGCGTTGTCGAGCAGATTGCCGACGATGCGCCGCAGCGCGCGCGGTCTCGTCTTGACTGGAGGCAGCGAGGAGGGCGCCTGCAAGGCGATCTGCTGCCCGGCGTCCTGGCCGTCGCAGACCACGCCGTCCAGCAGCGCGATGACGTCGACCGGCTGAGCCGCCTCCTCGGCGGCGTGCGCGCTGGCCGCATAGTGCAGGCCCTCGGCGACGAGGCCCTGCATCTCGTCGATGTCGGCCATCAGCTTGCTCCGCGCATCGCTGCCGGGCAGCAGTTCGCTGCGCAGGCGCATGCGCGTCAGCGGCGTCTGCAGGTCGTGCGTGACGGCGGCGAGGATGTGGGCGCGCTCCCGCAGGTGCTCGGCGATGCGGGCCTGCATCGCGTTGAAGGCCCGCGCGGCTGCCGCCACCTCGCGCGGGCCGCCCTCTGGCAGCGGCGTGGTGCCCGGGTCGGCGCCCAGGCGCTCGGCCGCGTCGGCCAGGCGGCGCAGCGGCCTGGTGGCCAGGCGCACCGCGGCCGCGCCGCACAGCGCCAGCACGGCGATCTGCGCTGCCAGCACGGCCAGCGTCGTGCCGGACAGCGTCAGCCGTGGTGGCTGGGCGCGCAGCGTCAGCGTGTTGCCGTCGGCCAGCGCCAGCGCAAACACCAGCTCGCCATCGGGCCGCGCGCCGGTCGGGCCGACGCGGGCGGCGCCCAGCTCCGCGGCCAGCGTCTGCGCGAGTGACCCTGCCAGCTCGTCGGGCGCGAGCGCGTCGGCCGGCGCGCCCAGTTCATAGCGGTAGTTGGGCCGCGCCAGCCGGGGCAGCCAGGCCGCGCGCTCTGCTGCGGGCAGGCGGTCCAGCACGGCGACGGCCGTGGCCACGTCGCGGCCCAGGTAGGCATTGAGCAGGCGGCCCATGGCCTCGCCGCGCTCGGCCAGCCAGGCCAGGCTGGCCAGTCCATAGGCCAGCAGCAGGCCGACGATGAGCAGGCCGGCGATGCGCCCCGCCAGGCTCATGTGTCGAGTGCCTCGACGGCCGCGCAGAACACATAGCCCTCGTTGCGCACCGTCTTCAGCAGCCGCGCTTCCTTCGCGTCGTCGCGCAGGCGGCGGCGCAGGCGGCTGACGAGGAGGTCGATGGAGCGGTCGAAGGGGTCGGCGTCGCGGCCTTGCGTCAGGTTGAGCAGCTGGTCGCGGCTGAGCACGCGCTGCGGGTGGTCCAGCAGCGTGCGCAGCAGCCGGTATTCACCGCCGGTCAGCGGCACGAGGGTACCGGCGGCATCCAGCAGATGGCGGGCCGTCGTGTCCAGCACCCAGTCGTCGAAGGCCAGCCGCCTGGCCTGGCGCTGCGGGGCCAGCCGCGGCGGCAGCTGGCGGGTGCGGCGCAGCACGGCGCGGATGCGGGCCAGCAGCTCGCGCGTGGCAAACGGCTTGGCGAGGTAGTCGTCGGCGCCCATCTCCAGGCCCAGCACGCGGTCCGCCTCGTCGCCGCGCGCCGTCAGCATCAGCACCGGCAGGGGCTCGACCTCGCGGCTGCGCAGGTCGCGGCACAGGGCCAGGCCGTCCGCGCCGGGCAGCATCAGGTCCAGCACGACGAGGTCGATCTGCTCGGCCGCCAGCACGGCGCGCATCTCGCGGCCCTGCGTCGCCGTGCTGATGCGGTAGCCGGCGGCCCGCAGGTAGTCGGCCAGCAGCGCGAGCAGCTGGCGGTCGTCGTCGACAAGCAGCAGGTGGTCGGGGCGCGGGTCCATGGCAGCCACGATAGCGGAGCAGGCCCACAGTTTTGTATCGCTCTTTGTCTGCGCGGGCTGCGTGTGTCCGCGGCTGACACATCGACATCGCGCGGATACCCCCGCCGTCTGCAATGCGACCTCCTTCCAGGCCAACGAGGTGCCTCATGCGAACTGCTCTTCTGATCCTCCTGCTCGCCACCGGTGCAGCCCGCGCCGATGCCGACCCACGCGGCCTGTGGCTGACGGCCAACGGCAATCTCGAGGTGCGCATCGCACCCTGCGGCGCAGCGCTGTGCGGCAAGGTCGCACGCGTCATCGCCAACCAGTCCATGAGCCGTCCCGGCGAGGCCATGGCCGACGGCGCCCAGCCCGCGCAGGAGGGCATGGACATCCTCAGCGACTTCCTGCCCTCCGAACGCGAGACCACGCCCGACGGCCGCAGCCTCGTCACGCAATGGCGTGGCCGCATCTTCAACCGCGAGAACGGCAAGACCTATGACGCGCTGCTGTCCGTCGGCGCCGGCGGCGAGCTGCAGCTGCGCGCCTACGTCGGCCTGCCGCTGTTCGGCAAGACGCAGGCCTGGCAGCGTGTGCCGGAGGTGAAGCCATGACAGCGCTGCTGCCGCTGACGGCTGCCTTCGGCGCCGGGCTGGCCACGGTTGCCAGCCCCTGCGTGCTGCCGCTGCTGCCGGCCTTGCTGGGCAGCAGCCTGGGGCGCAAGGACGCGTGGCGGCCGGTGCTGATCGTGGTCGGCTTCGTCGCGTCGTTCAGCGTGCTGGCCCTGGCTTTTGGCGCGTCGGCCAGCGTGTTGGGCCTGTCGGCCGGCGCGCTGCGCGACATCGCTGCCGTGCTGCTGCTGGCCTTCGGCGTGCTGCTCGTCTGGCCGGCGGGCTGGGAGCGCCTGGCGCGACCGCTCGGGCGCGTGGCCGACTGGGCGCAGCGCTTCGGCCAGGGCGGCGGGCGCCTGGGCGCGCTGGCACCACTGGCATTGGGCGCCAGCCTGGGCGCGCTGTGGACGCCCTGCGCGGGCCCGGCCCTGGCCAGCATCCTGGCCCTGGTCGCCGGCGCATCGGACACGCAGCAGGCGGCGGCCCTGCTGGTCGCCTATGCCGCCGGCTCCGGCGGGCCGATGCTGGCCGTGGCTTACGGCGGCCAGCGCATCGCCCAGAGCCTGCGCGCCTGGTCGGGCCGCGTGCGCAGGGGGTTGGGCCTGCTGGTCATGCTGATGGCAGGGGCCAGCCTGGCCAACGTCAGCTCGGCCTGGGTGGCGGCGTTGACGGGGCCGGCCGAGTCCGCGCCGGGCCAGGTCCTTGGCAGGCCCGCGCCCGAGCTGACGGGCACGGGCGCCTGGATCAACAGCCCGCCGCTGCAGCTGCAGGCGCTGCGAGGCCAGGCGGTGCTGATCGACTTCTGGACCTGGGACTGCGTGAACTGCCTGCGCAGCGTGCCCGTCGTCGAACGCCTGCACCAGCGCTACGCGGCGCGCGGCCTGGTCGTCATCGGCGTGCACACGCCGGAGTTCGCGCATGAGCGGCCGCTGGACGGCGTGCAGGCGGCGGTGCGGCGCCTGGGCCTGCAGTACCCGGTCGTGCAGGACAACGGCTACCGGGTCTGGCAGGCCTTCGGCAACCGCTACTGGCCGGCCGCCTGGCTCATCGACAAGGACGGCCGCATCGTCTACCGCCACGAGGGCGAAGGGGGCGAGGCGGCACTTGCGGCGGCCATAGAAAGCGCCTTGCGATAATCCTTCGCTATGAAATTGCGCTTCACCAAGATGCACGGCGCGGGCAATGACTTTGTCGTCATCGATGCCACCCGCGAACCGTTTGCGTTGACGGCGGCGCAGATGCGCCTGCTGGGCGACCGGCGCTTCGGCGTCGGCTGCGATCAGATCCTGGTCATCGAGCCCGGCCAGGACGCCGGCGCGGACTTCCGCTACCGCATCTTCAACAACACCGGCGACGAGGTGGAGCACTGCGGCAATGGCTCGCGCTGCTTCGTGCGCTACGTCGTCGATGCCGGGCTGACGGCCAAGCGCGACATCCAGGTCGACACGATGAACCGCCGCCTGCGGCTCGTGCTGCAGGACGATGGCCGCGTGACGGTGGACATGGGCGCGCCGGTGTTCGACCACGCGGCCCTGCCCTTCGACGCGAGCGGTTTGAAGCCGCGACTGGAAAACGGCTTCGAGCTGTGGCCGGTCGAAGGCGTGGCGCTGGCGGTGCTGTCCATGGGCAACCCGCATGCGGTGCAGCGTGTCGACGATGTCGAGACGGCGCCGGTGCAGACGCTCGGCCCGCTGATCGAGCACCACGCGCGTTTCCCCAAGCGTGTCAACGCCGGCTTCCTGCAGGTGCTCAGCCGCAACCGCATCGCGCTGCGCGTCTACGAGCGCGACGCCGGCGAGACGCTGGCCTGCGGGACGGGCGCCTGCGCGGCCGTCGTCGCCGGCATCCGTGCCGGCTGGCTGGACGCAGCCGTGGAAGTGCAGACGCGTGGCGGTCTGCTG
This sequence comes from uncultured Roseateles sp., assembly GCA_963422775.4. GTDB lineage: Bacteria > Pseudomonadota > Gammaproteobacteria > Burkholderiales > Burkholderiaceae_C > Pelomonas. Next base: position 120,399 of record CAUJSJ030000096.1, on the reverse strand, counting down.
CGTATCGAATGGGCGGGCGGCCAGAGTCCGGTCATGATGACCGGCCCCGCTGTGAAAGTTTTTGATGGAGAGATCACGCTGTGAGTTCCAACCCGGCCGCTGACGCGGTGCAAGGCATCACCGAAACCGACATCGCCAATTACCTGGCGTCCACCCCCGGTTTCTTCGAGCGCCACGCGGCGCTTCTCGCCAGCGTGCAGCTCCAGCACCCGCATGGCGCCCGTGCCGTGTCGCTGCAGGAGCGCCAGGCCGAGATGCTGCGCGACAAGATCAAAGGGCTGGAGCAGCGCCTGATCGAGATGATCCGCAACGGCCAGGACAACGTGGCCATCGCCGATCGCCTGCACCGCTGGACGCTGGCCGTCATGCGCGCTGCCGGTACGCCTGCCGAGCTGCCGCACGTGCTGCTGGCCGAGTTGCGCCACCAGTTCATGATTCCGCAGGCCGGCCTGCGCCTGTGGGGCGTGGCCGCCGAGCATGAGGCCTCGGAGTTCTCTGCCTCGGTGAGCGCCGACGTGAAGAGCTTTGCTTCCAGCCTGAGCCAGCCCTACTGCGGCGTGAACTCGGGCTTCGAGGCCGCGCGCTGGCTGGGCTTGTCCGAGAGCGGCGGCACGGCGACATCGCTGGCGCTGATCCCGCTGGGCCAGCCCAACGCCAACGACGGCAAGCCCTTCGGCCTGCTCGTGCTGGGCTCGCCCGACCCGACGCGCTACACGGCCGAGATGGGCACGGACTTCCTGACCCGCGTCGGCGAGATCGCCAGCGCGGGGCTGGCGGGGCTGCTGGCCGCATGACGGCGCTGAGCGCGGATTTCGAGGAGTTCTTGCAGCACGCCCGCGTGCAGCAACGCCTGAGTCCGCGCACGCTGCGCATCTACACCGATGGCCTCGCGCGGCTGCAGGCCATGCTGGCCGACGGCGCCATTGAGGCGCGCTCCCTGGGCATCGCGCAGGCGCGCCGGCTCGCGGCGCTGTTGCATCGTGAAGGCCTGGGCCCGAAGTCGATCGCGCTGCTGCTGTCGGTCTGGCGCAGCGCCTACCGCTGGCTGGGCCTGCAGGGTCGCGTCACGCTGAACCCGTTCGACGGCCTGCGCGCGCCCAAGGCGCCCAAGCCGCTGCCCAAGGCGCTGGGCGTGGACGACGCGGCGCAGTTCGCCACCTACGCGCCCGAGACCGCGGCCGACCCGGTGCTGGAGGCGCGTGATCGCGCGATGGTCGAGCTGCTCTACGGCGCCGGCCTGCGCGCGGCCGAGTTGATCGGGCTGGACGCGCAGGCCAGCGGCCGCGCGGCCGGCTGGGTCGACCTGCAATCCGCCGAGGTGCATGTGCTGGGCAAGGGCGGCAAGCGCCGCAGCACGCCGCTGGGTCGCGCCGCGGCCGAGGCGTTGCAGGCCTGGCTGGCCGTGCGGCCGCAGCGGGCGGCGGCCGGCGAGGCGGCGCTCTTCGTCGGCGCGCGCGGCCATCGCCTGGCCGGCTCCACGCTGCGCGCGATGCTCAGCGCCCGCGCCGTCGCGGCCGGATCACCGGCCCATGTCCACCCGCACATGCTGCGCCACAGCTTCGCCTCGCACCTGCTGCAGTCCAGCGGCGACCTGCGCGCGGTGCAGGAGCTGCTGGGCCATGCCCACATCACGACGACCCAGGTCTACACCCAGCTGGACCACCAGCACCTGGCGCGCATCTACGACGCGGCACATCCGCGAGCCAAGAAATGAGATTTCGCCTCGCCGCGCTGGTGGCCTTGTTGCCGACGACGACCTGGGCCACGCCCGATGACGCGCCGTTTGCGAACGCGGCGCGCGTCCAGACCGTGCGCCCGGCCGCCGTCGAGGGCAACTGGACGAAGATGAAGATGCCCGACGGCGGCCGCACGGCCTTCGCGTCGATCAGCTACATGATGGCGCTGGACGACGACTGGGGCTTCGGCCCTGGCGTCTACGGCGCGGCCAAGGGCAATTACGGCGGCATCTTCACTGTCGGCTTCACGGGCCAGCGCCGCTGGCGGCTGTCCAGCGACACGCACCTGGCCGCGAGTCTTTACGTGGGCGCGGGCGGTGGCGTGTCCAGCCAGCAGCTGCGCTTCGGCGGCGGCCTGATGCTGCGGCCCGAGCTGTCGCTGCGCACCGAGATCGGGGCCTGGTACACGGGCGTCGGCATCTCGCAGATCCGATTCCCGAGCGGCAATGTGAAGAGCGGCGTGGGCCTGAGCTTCAGCGTCGGCCGCGCCATGGGCTTCCCGAGTTTTTCACCGGAGGATGCCGGCCGCCCGGGGCGTGCCACGCAGCGCACGGGCCTGGGCTTCGACGAGATCGCGCTGACCGGCGGTTTCGAGAAGCCCCGCGCTTCCAGCCGCGACCGCAGCGGCAACCCGCTGAACCGCCGCATCGGCAAGGCCGGTGCGGAGCTGCGGCAATACATCGTCGACGGCAGCTGGTGGGGCATCGAGGCTGCGGGTGCGGCCCAGGGCGGCGCCGACGGCTACATGGAAGTGCTGGGCCAGATCGGCCAGGACTGGGCCCTCTTCGGCAGCCCGCGGCTGCGCATCGGCGGCCAGCTCGGCATGGGCCTGGGCGGCGGCGGCAACCTGGACACCGGCAGCGGCCTGCTGTTGCGCGGCGGGCCGACGCTGCGCTGGATCACGCCCTGGGGCCCCAGCGTGCGCCTGGATGCCGGCTTCAGCTACGCGCCCAACGGGGCCTACAGCGCGCCGTTCGTGCGCGCCGTGCTGGCCATGCCGCTGGACCGCGTGCCGGTCGCGTTTGGCGAAGACGGCGGCGGCATCGTGCGCGTCCAGCAGCTCGGCGCCAGCGTCCTGCACCTGCCGCGCGTGCGCTTCAAGGACGGCCGGCGCGAGGCGGTCTCGCATCTGGCCGTCAGCATGTCGCGCGAGTTCACGCCGCGCGTCTACGGCACGGCCCTGGCCGGCAGCGCGGCGGCGGGCAGCGCGGGCGCCTATTCCTTCGGCCTCTTCGGCCTGGGCCTGCAGAGCGACCCGCTGTGGGGCGGCCTGCGCCTGGGCGCCGAGTGGCTGGTCGGCGCGGCCGGCGGCGGTGGCGTGCTGGTCGGTGGGGGCGCGGTGACTCAAGCCGAGTTGTGGGCGCAATGGCCCGTCAGCGAGCGGCTGCGGCTGCGCGCCGGCCTGGGCGAGTTCCGCACGCTGCGCGGCAGCAGCCAGTCATCGCCGTTGACCCACCTGTCCCTCAGCTACGCCTTCGGGACCTTGCAGCGATGAAGAAAATTACGCTGAGGCCCGGCAAGGAGCGCTCGCTCGTCAAGCGCCACCCCTGGGTGTTCGAGAGTTCCGTCGCCCGCGGCGGCGGCGACCCGGGCGAGACGGTGCGCGTGGAGTCGGCCGACGGGCAGTTCCTCGCCTGGGCGGCCTTCAGCCCGGCCTCGCAGATCCGCCTGCGCGCCTGGAGCTTCGACGAGGCCGAACGCATCGACGCGGCCTTCTTCAGGCGGCGCATCGAGCAGGCCATTGCGATGCGTTCGCGGCTGGCCATCGCGTCGGATGCGCTTCGGCTCATCCACGGCGAGGCCGACGGCCTGCCCGGGCTCATCGTCGACCGCTATGGCGACACGCTGGTGGCCCAGTTCGGCAGCGCCGGCCCCGAGCGCTGGAAGGCGGGCATAGCCGATGCCCTGCTGGCCGCCACCGGCCTCACGCGGTTGTACGAACGCTCCGACGCCCAGTCCCGCGAGTGGGAGGGCCTGCCCGCCCAGACCGGTTGGCTGTGTGGCGAGGGCGAGACGGCGGTCACCATCCGCGAGCACGACTGGCAGCTGACGCTGGATGTGGCCGAGGGCCACAAGACCGGCTACTACCTCGACCAGCGCGACAGCCGCCGCCGCTTTGCCGACGCGGTGAAGCAGTACGGCGTGAAGAGCGTGCTGAACTGCTTCAGCTACACCGGTGGCTTTTCGGTCGCGGCGCTGGCAGGTGGCGCGAGCCAGGTCATCAGCGTGGACTCGTCCGGCCCCGCGCTGGAACGCGCCAAGGCCCACGTCGCACTGAACGGCTTCGATGCCAGCCGCCACGAGGCCTGGGACGCCGACGTCAACGCCACGTTGCGCCGCTGCCTGGCCGAAGGTCGCCGCTTCGACGCCATCGTCCTCGACCCGCCGAAGTTCGCGCCCACGGTGGCCCACGCTGAACGAGCCGCGCGCGCCTACAAGGACATCAACCGCCTGGCCTTCATGCTGCTCAACGAGGGCGGCCTGCTCTACACCTTCTCCTGCTCGGGCGGCATCTCGCCCGACCTCTTCCACAAGATCGTCGCCGGCGCGGGCCTGGACGCGGGCGTGGACGGCTACATCGTCGAGCGCCTGGCGGCGGCGGCGGACCATCCGCAGACGGTGCGTTTTCCGGAAGGGGACTACCTGAAGGGGCTGGGGATCCTGCGGCGCTGAGCGCGCTAGCGCGGCGCGCCGCACTTGCCACTCAGGGGAATCCTGCCCCCGTGAAGCCGGGGCGCCGAGCCCTGGGGCCGCAATGACTTCATGCCAGCATCGAGCCCTTGCGGCCGAGGGAGGCTGCGTTCCAACTCCATGAAGTCCGAGCAACCAATGAAGTCCATCCTCAAATTCAGCGCGCTGTCCGCGGCACTCGTGTTGGCGCAAGCCGCCATGGCCGATGCTTCCAATTTCATCGGGGCCGATATCGGCGCCCTGACGCCAACGACGGGCAACACCAGCGCGCCGTCGAACTGGCGCTTTGCGCCTGGGCAGCTGTTCAACGGTGTTGCCGCCCTCGATGGCGTGGCCCTGCTTGAATTCACGGCCGCCGACGGTGGCACCTATGCCTGCTCGGGCTCGCTGCTGCAAGGCGGCGCATACGTGCTGACGGCCGGCCATTGCGGCGACGACTTCGTCGGCAACATGACGGTGATGTTCGGCTTCTACAACGGCACGGCCACCGTCACGCGCACGGTGTCGCAGGGCAATGCGACGCTGCATCCGCTATGGCAGGGCTTCGACAACTCCGCCGACGCTGGCTCGGACCTCGCCATCCTGAAGCTCAGCGCACCGGTCACCAACATCCAGGGCTACGCGCTCAGCTCGACCAACGACGTCGGCAAGACGCACCTGATGGCCGGCTACGGCACTTCGGGCATCGCCACGGCCAACGGTTCGCCGAGCTGGGCTGATGGCAACTACGGCCACTATGGCTACAACACCTTCGACGTCACCAGCAAGGTCTTCAACCAGGCCATGAACGGCATCGTTTCGGGCTGGGGCTATGACGCGAGCTACTACACCGGCACCACTTACATGGTGGACTTCGACAACGCCAACGGTGCCGCGGCCAACAACACGCTGGGTCGTATCGCAGGTGTTTCGGGCAATGCCTGGACCAGCGGCACGGGCCTGGGCGCCAACGAGGCGCTGATCGCCGGCGGTGATTCGGGCGGTGGCGACTTCGTCTGGGATGCGGCTTCGGGCAAGTGGCTGCTGAGCGCCGTGCATTCCTGGGGCTGGCAGGGCAACCAGACGGACGGCACGGGCGCCTGCGACTTCGCGGGCCTGACCGGCTGCGATACCAAGCGCAGCAACTCCAGCAGCTATGGCGACCTGTCCGGCTCCACGGCCGTGTTCGACCAGGTCGCCTGGATCAACTCGGTGGTCAACCCCGCCGTGCCCGTGCCCGAACCCGAAACCTACGCGCTGATGCTGGTCGGCCTGGGGCTCGTCGCCGGCATCGCCCGCCGCCGCCGCGCCTGAGGCTTTCGGTCTCGCAATGACAAAAGCGGCCCGAGGGCCGCTTTTTCGTTTCATCCGGTCAGGCTTCAGCTCAGCTTGCGGCGGCGCACCAGGCCAATCGCGGCCAAGCCACCAAGCAGCAGCGCGTACTGGCCAGGCTCGGGCACGGCCGTGGCCAGGTCCCAGCCGATGGCGTCGAAGGCCATCAGGTCGCTGGTCGTCGCGTCATACGACTGGCCGTTGCCCACGAAGGGGCGCATCAGCGTGATGACGTTGGTGCCGAAATGGCTGGCCTGCCAGCCGTTGCCATGCTCGTCGCCGGTGGAGAAGGGCTGGATGGACGTCGCGCCGCCGTTCACGGAGAAATACGGCGAACCGCCCAAGGTCACGTCCAGCTTGCCGGCGGCCGAGTAGCGGAACAGGTCCAACGGAAAGTACCACGCGAGGTCTTCGAATTCGTTGGGTGCGCCGGACAGCCCGCACTGCGGCGCATGGCTCACGCAGTAGTCGATGTCGTCCACGCCCGAAACGAAGCCGAGCGCGTGGCCGATCTCGTGCTCGGCGACGGTGATGAAGTCGATCTTGTTCGCAGGCACCTGGCCGTTGACGCGGCTGAACGCGAAATCGCCGGCGTAGGCGTTGGCGAACGCGATGCTGGCGTCCGGGTTGCCGGCGTTCGTGCCGGGATTCAGGCCCAAGGCCTTGTAGTTGGCCGTGTTGATGCCGAGCAACCGATTGTTCGTCGAGCCGTCGTTGTCCAAGTGCGTGCTCAGGTCGCCTTGCGTGGCATAGAAGCTCAGCGCCGAGCCGGCCTGCAGGTTGGCAACGGCACTGGCGTCGGTGGCGCCCTTCGCATCGCTGACAAGGCGGCTGCGCAGCGTGCTGTAGTCGATCGTCGTGACGTTGGAGCCCGTCGAACCCAGGATGCCCGCGCCGAGGTCGTTGAAGGCGATGTCGACGTAGACGGTGACGTTGTCGGTGAGCTTGCTCGACCAGTAGTTGGCAGCCGTCTGGAAGGCCGACAACTGGAGGGCACTCATCGGCGTGTTGCTGACGTCTTTGAGCACGATGCTCAGTGCCTGCGCACTGGGGGCCAGGCCGACGAGGCCGAGGGCCAGCGTGAGCGCAGCAGGACGAAATGACTTGCGGGACGGCATGAAAGCTCCGGTCGTGGGCGAGGAGCCCGGATTCTGTAGGTGCCAGGCCTGGTTCTTGCCCCCGGAGTCGAGGGGATCAGCTATGAGTTAGGGGGGGCAGCCCGATCCGCGTGTCGAACTTGGCCCGCTTCACGCTGAAGAAGGCCTTGATGTTGCGCACGTTCGCGTCCTGGGTCAGCAGGCGCTGGGTGAGGGCGTGATAGGCCGGCATGTCGGCCACCTGCACGACGAGCACGAAATCCGGCCCTGGAGACACGCGCCAGCACTGCTGCACGGCGGCCTCCTGCACGGCGCGGGCTTCGAAGGCATCCAGATGCTCGGCGCCCTGGCGGTCCAGCGTGATTTCCAGCAGCGCCTGCAGGCCGGCCCCCAGCTTGTCGGGCGACAGGATGGCCACGCGGCGCTCGATGACGCCGGTGTCCACCAGCCGCTTCACGCGCCGCAGGCAGGTGGCGGGCGACACGGCGACACGGGCGGCCAGATCTTGGTTGCTCAGGGCCGCGTCACTCTGCAGGGCATCCAGCAGCCTCAGATCAATGGCGTCAAATTGCTCATTCATCGCTTGAATTTGAAAGTAAATTTCACGCCCTATGATCGCGGAAATTTTCGTTCACAAGGCGGTGAATTTTGCACGCATCCGCCGCGGCGGCTTACTTAGGATGCGGCCATTCCTCAAACGGAGAGCTCATCCATGTGCGGCATCGTCGGCGCGGTCAGTCAGCGCAATATCGTTCCCATCCTCGTCGAAGGCCTGAAGCGCCTCGAATACCGCGGCTATGACTCCTGTGGTGTCGCCGTGCACCAGGACGGCGGCTTGAAGCGGGCCCGCAGCACCTCGCGCGTGGCCGAACTGCAGCAGCAGGCCGACCAGGACGGCATTTCCGCCGGTACCGGCATTGCCCACACCCGCTGGGCCACGCACGGCGCACCGGCCGTGCACAACGCCCACCCGCATTTCTCGACCGGCCCGAACGCGTCGGCCGACAGCATCGGCCGCATCGCACTGGTGCACAACGGCATCATCGAGAACCACGACGAACTGCGGGCCGAGCTGAAGGCGCGTGGCTACCAGTTCACGAGCCAGACCGACACCGAGGTCATCGCCCACCTGATCGACCATCTTTACAGCGGCGACCTGCTGGACGCCGTGCAGCAGGCTCTGCCGCGCCTGAAGGGCGCCTACGCGGTGGCCGTGTTCTGCCGCGACGAGCCGCACCGCGTGGTGGCCGCTCGCGAGGGTTCGCCGCTGGTGCTGGGCGTGGGCGAGCAGGAGAACTTCGTCGCCTCCGACGCCATGGCCCTGGCCGGCGTGACCGACCAGATCGTCTACCTGGAAGAGGGTGACGTCGTCGACCTGCAGCTGGGCCGCTACTGGCTGAGCCAGCTCGACACCAAGTCCGGCCGCTACGTGGCCGTCGAGCGCGAGGTCAAGACCGTGCACGCCCACAGCGGCGCCGCCGAGCTGGGCCCCTACCGCCACTACATGCAGAAGGAAATCTTCGAGCAGCCGGTGGCCATCGCCAACACGCTGGACGCGGTGAGCGGCATCAGCCCCGAACTCTTCGGCGACGGCGCCTACCGCATCTTCAAGGAGGTGGACAAGGTCCTCATCCTGGCTTGCGGCACCAGCTACTACTCGGGCTCCACGGCCAAGTACTGGCTGGAGAGCATCGCCAAGATCCCGACCTCGGTGGAGATCGCCAGCGAGTACCGCTACCGCGACAGCGTGCCCGACCCGCGCACGCTGGTCGTGACGATCAGCCAGAGCGGCGAGACGGCCGACACCATCGCCGCGCTCAAGCACGCCCGGTCGCTGGGCATGAAGCACACGCTGACCATCTGCAACGTCTCCACCAGCGCCATGGTGCGCGAGTGCGAGCTGGCCTACATCACGCGCGCCGGCGCCGAGATCGGCGTCGCCTCCACCAAGGCCTTCACGACCCAGCTCGTCGGCCTGTTCCTGCTCACGCTGGCGCTGGCGCAGACGCGCGGCCACCTCAGCGAGGAAGACGAAGCCCGCCACCTGAAGGACCTGCGCCACCTGCCGGTGGCCGTGCAGGCCGTGCTGGCGCTGGAGCCGCAGGTCATCGCCTGGAGCGAGGAATTCGCCCGCAAGGAAAACGCCCTCTTCCTCGGCCGCGGCCTGCACTACCCGATCGCGCTGGAAGGCGCGCTCAAGCTCAAGGAAATCAGCTACATCCACGCCGAGGCCTACCCGGCCGGTGAGTTGAAGCACGGGCCGCTCGCGCTGGTGACGGCCGAAATGCCGGTGGTGACCGTGGCGCCCAACGATGCGCTGCTGGAAAAGCTCAAGAGCAACATGCAGGAAGTCCGTGCCCGCGGCGGCCAGCTCTATGTGTTCGCCGACGGCGACACGGCCATCGAGAGCGAGGCCGGCCTGCACGTCATCCGCATGCCGGAGCATTACGGCGCGCTCAGCCCCATCCTGCACGTCGTGCCGCTGCAGCTGCTGGCGTATCACACGGCCTGCGCGCGCGGCACGGACGTCGACAAGCCCCGCAATCTGGCCAAGAGCGTCACGGTCGAATAGCAAGAAGCGACCGGATGGTTGCGCTATCATTTCGCGATCCGCCACTGACGAGATCGCAAGCTGATGAGCGCAACCCTGAACATCCGCCGGCGCTCCCTCGCGTGGCTGGCGGTGGCGGTCCTGGCACTCGCGGGCTGCGCTTCGGCGCCTCGGGGCACGCCGGGCGACACCTGGGCCGCGGCCTGGGGCGGCGCCATGCTGGCCCAGCCGGCGCCTCAGCCCAGCACCAATCCCGTGCCGCAGCCCTGGCGGCAGCCGATGCGCGACGTCACCCTGCGCCAGATCGTGCGCGTCGGCGCCGCGGGCCAGGCGCTGCGCGTGCGCGTGAGCAATCTCTTTGGTGACGTGCCGCTGCTCATCAGCGCGGCGAGCGTGGCCCTGGTGCGCGCGCTCGATCCGCAGCCGGCGCTGAACGCGGCCACGCTGACGCCCCTGCGCTTTGCCGACCGGCGCGACATCGCCGTGCCGGCGCATGCCGAGGTCTGGAGCGACCCCGTCGAGCTGGCTTTGCCGGCGCTGCCGGTGGTCGATGTGGCCGTGCAGTTGCATGTGCAGGCCGGGCCGTCCCAGGCCAGCGTGCACCCGGGCTCGCGCATCCGCAGCTGGGCGGTGGCGGGCAACCGCGTCGGGCTGGCGGACTGGCCCGATGCCGTGGCGCAGGAAGGCTGGTGGCATCTGGCGGCGGTCGATGTGCGCAGGGCCAAGCCGCTGCCGGTGCTCGTCGCCACGGGCGACTCCATCACCGACGGCTACGGCGTGCCCTCGGGCAGCTACCAGCGCTGGACCGATGCGCTGTCCCTGCGCTTGGCCGCGCAAGGCCGGGAAGCGTCTGTCGTCAACACCGGCATCGGCGGTGGCCGTCTGCTCCGCGAAGGGCTGGGCCCCAGCCTCGTGTCCCGTTTCGACCGTGACGTGTTGGCCCGTACGGGCGTCACGCATGCCGTCGTGCAGATCGGCGTCAACGACCTGGGCGTCAGCCACCGCGGTCGCCCGACGACGCCCGAGTCACGCGCCGCGCTGCTCGCCGAACTGAAGGCCGGCTTCACAGACCTCGCCCAGCGGGCGCGCGCGCGCGGCGTCTGCCTGATCGGCTCGACGGTCATGCCCTACTCGGGCAGCGGCTACTACGCGCCCCAGGCCGAGAACGAGGCCGACCGGCAGGCGCTGAACGCCTGGCTGCGCGAGCCGGGCCGCTTCGACGCGCTGCTGGACTTCGACGCGCTGATGCGCGATCCGGCGCGGCCGGCGTATCTGCGCGCCGATGTCGACAACGACGGCCTGCATCCGTCGCTGGCGGGCTACCGCGTGATGGCTGATGCCTTTCCGCTGGAGGTTCTCGACCGTCGCTGCCCGAAAGTCAGCGCCCCTTGAGCAGGCGCCAGGCCGCGAAGTCCACGGCCACGTCGGCATCGGTCGGCGGGTACAGGCCCAGCACGCTGCGGCCGGCCAGCACCTTCTCCTGCACGTAGTCCTCGAAGACCGTCATCTCGACCGCTTCGTCCGCGATCTCGTCGGCCAGATGGGCTGGGATGACGATGACGCCTTCGGCGTCGCCGACGACCACGTCGCCCGGGAACACCGGCGCGTCACCGCAGCCGATGGGCTCGTTGATGGCGATGGCCTGGTGCAGCGTCAGGTTGGTCGGCGCGCTGGGGCGCTGGTGGTAGGCGGGGAAGGGATATTTGGCGATGTCCGGGCTGTCGCGCAAGCCGCCGTCCGTCACGACGCCAGCCACGCCGCGCACCATCAGCCGGGCGACGAGGATGCCGCCGGCCGAGGCCGCGCGCGCGTCCTTGCGGCTGTCGATGACGAGCACCGCGCCTTCCGGGCACTCCTCGACGGCCTTGCGCTGCGGATGGGCGCGGTCCTTGAAGACGCTGATGCCGTTCAAGTCCTCGCGGGCCGGCATGTAGCGCAGCGTGTAGGCCGGCCCGACCATGTTGGGCAGACCCGGGTTGAGCGGGCGCACGTCCTGGATGAACTGTCCGCGCAGGCCGCGCTTGAACAACGCTGTGCACAGCGTGGCGGTGCTGACGCCCATCAGCTTTTGTCGGGTGACTGGATTCATGGTCAGTAGATGACGGGCTCTGGCACAGGTGCGCCAAAGCTGGTTTCGAGGAAGTCGAAGTCGCAGCCCTCGTGGGCCTGCAGGATGTGGCGGCCGAACATCCAGCCGTAGCCGCGCTCGTAGCGCGCGGGCGGCGGCGTCCACGCGGCCCGGCGGGCAGCCAGCTCCTCGTCGCTGATTTCGAGGTGGATGCGCCTGGCCGGCACGTCGACGGTGATGCGGTCGCCTGTCTTCACCAGCGCCAGCGGGCCGCCGACGAAGGCCTCGGGGCTGCAGTGCAGCAGGCAGCCGCCGTAGCTCGTGCCGCTCATGCGTGCGTCCGACAGGCGCAGCATGTCGGTCACGCCAAGTTTCAGCAGTTTGGTGGGGATGGGCAGCATGCCCCACTCGGGCATGCCGGCACCCTTGGGGCCGGCGTTGCGCAGCACGAGGATGTCGTCGCCCGTCACGTCGAGGTCCGGGTCGTCGACGGCGGCCTTGAGGCTCGGGTAGTCGTCGAACACCAGCGCACGGCCGGTGTGCTGCAGCAGGTGGGGCGCCACGGCGCTGGGCTTGATGACGACGCCGTCGGGCGCCAGGTTGCCGCGCAGCACGGCCAGCGCGCCCTCTGCGTAGATGGGGTTGTCCAGCGGCCTGATGACATCGGCGTTGAAGACCTCTGCGCCATCGATGTTCTCAGCCAGCGTGCGGCCGTTGACGGTCAGCGCGCTCAGGTCGAGCTTGTCCCGCATCACGTTCATCAACGCCGGCAGGCCGCCCGCGTAGAAGAAGTCCTCCATCAGGTAGGTGTCGCCGCTGGGCCGGATGTTGGCGATGACGCCGACGTGCCGGCTCGCCGCGTCGAAATCGTCCAGCGTCAGGGCCAAGCCCGCGCGGCGGCTGATGGCGACGAGGTGGATGATGGCGTTGGTGCTGCAGCCCATGGCCATGGCGACGGCGATGGCGTTGGCAAAGCTGCCGGCGCTGAGCATCTTCGCGGGCGTCAGGTCCTCCCACACCATCTGCACGATGCGGCGGCCGCAGTCGGCCGACATGCGGATGTGGTTCGCGTCCGGCGCCGGGATGCTGCTGGCGCCCGGCAGCGTGAAGCCCAGCGCCTCGGCAATGCCCATCATCGTGGCGGCCGTGCCCATGGTCATGCAGGTGCCGTGGCTGCGCGCGATGCCGGCTTCCATCTCGGCCCAGGCCTGGTCACTCAGCCGCCCGGCGCGGCGCTCGTCCCAGTACTTGAAGGCGTCCGACCCCGAGCCGAGCACCTGGCCGCGCCAGTTGCCGCGCAGCATCGGGCCGGCCGGCAGGTAGATGCAGGGCAGGCCCATGCTCAGCGCGCCCATCAGCAGCCCCGGCGTGGTCTTGTCGCAGCCGCCCATCAGCACGGCGCCGTCCACCGGGTGGCTGCGCAGCAGCTCCTCGGTCTCCATCGCGAGGAAGTTGCGGTACAGCATGGAGGTCGGCTTGACCATGCTTTCGCTCAGCGAGATGGCCGGCAGCTCCAGCGGCCAGCCACCGGCCTGCAGGATGCCGCGCTTGACGTCCTCCACCCGCTGCTTGAAGTGGGTGTGGCACTGGTTGGCGTCGCTCCAGGTGTTGACGATGGCGATGACCGGTTTGCCGATGAAGTCCTCGGGCCCGTAGCCCATCTGCAGCACGCGGCTGCGGTGGCCAAAGCTGCGGAAATCGTCCTTGGCGAACCAGCGCGCGCTGCGCAGATCCTGCGTTTTCTTCATGCGGGCCTTTCGGGCGGGGTGCCGAACTCCAGCCGCATCATGCGACTGAGTGGCTGGCCAGGATGCAGCATGCAGCCCTGCTCGCGCCAGACGGGGTGGTTGGGCGCGTCCGGGAAAAACTGTGGCTCCAGTGCGATGCCGGCATGGCGGGCAAAGGGCTGGCCATCGCGGCCTCTGGAGAGGTGCACGAAGTTGCCGCTGCAGACCTGCAGGCCGGGGTAGTCGGTGAAGAGGCGCATGGCCAGGCGCTCGTCGCTGGACACCAGCTCGGCCGCGGCCAGTTCACCGCGCGCCGCGGCTGGGTCCAGCACGAAGCAGTGGTCGTAGCCGCTGCCGCGTGCCTGCTGCTCGCCGCGGCCCAGGCCTTCGCCGATCTCACGCGCCCGGCGCAGGTCGAACGGGCCGCCATCGACCGCCTCGACACCGCCGGTCGGGATCATGTCGGCTCGCACCGGCAGCATCGCATCGGCCGCGACATGCAGGCGATGGCGCAGCACCGAGGCGGCGTCGCCGTCGAGGTTGAAGTAGGGGTGGCTGGTCAGGTTGGCCGGGCAGGGCGCCGACGTGCGGGCGCCGAAGTGCAGCGTGATCGCGAGCCGTGCGGGGTCGATGCGGTACGCGACCTCGGCGTCGAGGGTTCCCGGGTAGCCTTGGTCGCCGTCGGGTGAGTGCAGGGCCAGGAGCAGATGGTGCGCGCCCTGGTCGACCACGGTCCAGGTGCGGCGGTCGAAGCCGTCCGGCCCGCCGTGCAGCTGGTTCTCGCCTTCGTTGGCCACGACGCGGTGCTCATGCCCGTCCAGCACGAAGGCCGCGCCGCCGATGCGGTTGGCGTAGCGGCCGACGATGGCGCCGAAGAAGCCGGGCTCGCGCAGATGGTCGGCCGGCGTTGCGTGGCCCAGCACCACCTCGCGGCGGCTGCCGTCCGGCAGCGGCACCAGGCAGGACAGCCAGCGCGCGCCGAGGTTGCTGACCTGGATCTGCAACCCGCCGGCGGCGCCCAGCGTGTAGACCTGGGGCGCGCTGCTCATCGCGGCAGGTAGTCGAAGCGTTCGAAGTCCGCCGTGCGTGCCGAACCGCTGGTGTCGAAGGCCAGCATGCCGATGAAGGCGCCGGTGAAGGAGCCGTGCTCGCCGCGGCCGCCCTCGTCGGAGATGACGCTGGCGTCCAGCACCGGGCCGACCGGCTGCCAGCCCCCGCCCCAGTCGGCATGGAACTGCAGGTTGACGCCGTCGATGTCCGCGGCCAATCGCACCGCGCCGTCGGCCGGCAGCGCCACCGGCTCGGCCAGCGGGAACTCGAGCCGGTTGTCGGGCCAGTCGCCGGGGCAGGACAGCAGGCTGAGCACGCGGCCCAGGCCGTCCTGCCAGGTCACGACGAGGGCGTGGAACTTGTGGCGGTTGTAGTAGTGGGTCAGGCCCGCGGCCTGCTGGTAGGTGTCGGGCGAGAAGCTCTTCAGCGTGGTCTCGGCGCGCAGGCTCGCGTCCTCCTGCCGGCGCGCCACCAGGCTCTGCTCGAACCAGCTGCCGACCGACTCGCGGCCGGTCAGTTGCAGCGCGCCGCCGGTCAGCCGGAACAGGCGGTCCGGCTCGGGCGTGCGCAGCCACTGGAACTCGGGCGGCAGCGTCGGGCAGTCGACAAAGCTGCGGCGCACGGCCTCGCGCGGCCTGGGTTCGACGCCGGTGGCAATAGAAAGAGGCGCTTTCACGTCGACGGCCGGCACCATGCCGCCGTGTTCGAGGTAGAGCCAGTCGTCGTCGCCCCACACGCAGCGCTGGATGGCCGTCTCGCGGCCGCGCGGCGAGCGCCGCGTGCCGGGCAGGGGGCGGCCGCAGAGGTGGGCGAGGTAGGTGCTGCCATCGGCCAGCTCGACGACCTGGCCATGGCCGGCGCGCTGCAGCGGCGCTTCGGGCGCGTCCTTGCTGCTGACGACATGCTTCCGGGGATGCGTCTCGTAGGGGCCGAGCAGTTCGCGCGAACGCGCCATCGTCACCGCGTGGCCGTAGCCCGTGCCGCCCTCGGCCGTGATCAGGTAGTACCAGCCCTTGCGTTTGAAAAGGTGCGGCCCTTCGACGAGGCCGAGCGACGTGCCGCTGTAGATCTTGGTGACGGGACCCATGAGCTTGCCGCTGGCGGCATCCCACTCCTGCAGCAGGATGCCGTCGAAGGCCGGCGCCTTGGGTTGGCCGCCGACGGAGCCGGTGCGGTGGTTCCACAGCATGTTGACGAACCATTTGCGGCCGTCATCGTCATGAAAGAGCGAGGGGTCGAAGCCTGAGGAGTTCACGTAGACCGGGTCGCTCCAGGGGCCGTCGATGGCGGGCGCCGTGACGATGTAGTTGTGCGCATCCTTGAAGTTGCCTTCGAAGCGCTTGACGTCGGTGTAGACCAGCCAGAACCGCCCGTCGGCATGCGACAGGCAGGGCGCCCAGACGCCGCAGGAATCGGGGTTGCCGCGCAGGTCCAGCTGGCTCTTGCGGTTGAGGGGCCGCGTCACCAGCGTCCAGTTCACGAGGTCGCGCGAATGGTGGATCTGCACGCCCGGGTACCACTCGAAGGTCGAGGTCGCGAGGTAGAAGTCGTCGCCAACGCGGCAGAACGACGGGTCCGGGTTGAAGCCGGGCAGCACGGGATTGCGGATCATGACTCGGGGCTGGCGTGGCGGAGGCAGCGCTGGCGGCTTCAAAAAGGTTACGCTACCATGAATCGATTGTTTATCGCTTCGAGGGTGCCTTTGGTGATGACGTGCATTCTGCTGTAACGCCAGAAATACCAGGGAAAATACCGATCAGACCCGGCGCCGTTCCCTGGGTTGCCAAACTGATTGCGTAAACATCATTGGCAAAAGAGCGCCCCTGTCCAGGGCGCCCAGCCTGGAGACAAGCGGTGATTCCTCGTGTTTTGAAGTCCCTGGCCGGGCTGCTGGCCGCGGCCTGCGTCGGCGCACCGGCGCTGGCCTGTGAGGCGCCGGTGTCGGTTTGCGCGCACGACCCGGGCCGCGCGCTGGCGCTGGTGAAGGCGGGCCAGCCTGCGGCCGTCGTCGTCGATGCCGGTGCCGACCAGGCGCTGAAGCACGCCAGCCGCAACTTCGCGGCAGACCTCGAGCGTGTGTCGGGCAAGCCCGCGAAGCTGTTGGACCGGCCAGTCGATGCGCGCGGTGACGTCGTCGTCATCGGCGTGGTGGGCCACAGCGCCTTGCTGGACGATCTGGTGAAGCGGCACAAGTTGAAGGTCGATGGACTGAACGGCCGTTGGGAGGCCTTCCGCCAGGTTGTCGTCGACCAACCGTGGCCGGGAGTCGCTCGGGCCCTCGTCATCGTGGGCGCGGACCGGCGCGGCGCCGTCTTCGGCACCTACGACCTCTCGGCCCGCATCGGCGTCAGCCCCTGGGCCTGGTGGGCCGACGTGCCGGTGCAGAAGAAGACCGACGTCTTCATCACCGCCGGTGCCCGCGACGACCAGCCCCAGGTCAAGTACCGCGGCATCTTCATCAACGACGAGGCGCCGGCGCTCAGCACCTGGGCACAGGCCAAGTTCGGCGGCACCAACGCGGCCTTCTACGAGCATGTGTTCGAGCTGATCCTGCGCCTGCGCGGCAACTACCTGTGGCCGGCGATGTGGCAGCCACGCGCCTTCGGGGCCGACGACCCGAAGAACATGGCGCTGGCCGACGCGATGGGCGTCGTCATGGGTACCTCCCACCACGAGCCCATGATGCGCGCCCACGACGAGTGGGTGCGCTACAAGGGCGGCCGCTGGGACTACGCAAAAAATGCCGAGAAGCTGCGCGAGTTCTGGCGCGGCGGCGTCACGCGCATGATGGGCCGCCCCGATGGCAAGGCCTTCGACAGCCTCGTGACGCTGGGCATGCGCGGCGATGGCGATGAGCCCATGAGCGAGGGCACGGCCACCGCGCTGCTGGAAGGCATCGTCAAGGAGCAGCGCCAGATCATTGCCGACGTGACGCGCCAGCCTGCCGAGCGCACACCGCAGATGTGGGCGCTTTACAAGGAGGTGCAGGACTACTACGACAAAGGCATGCAGGTGCCCGACGACGTGACGCTGCTGTTCGCCGACGACAACTGGGGCCAGATCCGCCGTCTGCCGGTCCGCGACCTCGACCGCAAGGGCGGCTACGGCGTCTACTACCACTTCGACTACGTCGGCGGGCCGCGCAACTACAAGTGGCTCAACACCAACCAGATCGAGAAGACCTGGCAGCAGATGAACCTGGCGCATGAGCGTGGCGCCGATGCGCTGTGGATCGTCAACGTCGGCGACATCAAGCCGATGGAGTTCCCGATCAGCTTCTTCCTCGACATGGCCTGGTCGCCCCAGGCCATGACGCCGGCGGCGCTGGCGGCCTACCCGCAGGATTGGGCGGCGCGGACCTTCGGGCCGGCGCAGGCGGCGGAGATCGGCGAGCTGGTCACGCGCTACAGCCAGTACGCGGCGCGGCGCAAGCCGGAGCTGATCGATGCGGACAGCTTCGCGCTCGGGGCGGCGTCGGCCGAGGCGCTGGACGGTGGTGACTTCGGCCGCCGCGTGGCGGAGTGGGACGCGCTGGAGGCGCGCATCGCCAAGATCAAGGCCGGGCTGCGGCCCGATCAGCTCGACGCCTATTTCCAGCTCGTCGAGCACCCGGTGCTGGCGCTGGCCAACCTGTACCACCTTCACTACGCCGCGGCCTGGAACCGCAAGCTCGCCGCGGCCAGCGACGCGCGCGCCAATGTCTTCGCCGACCGCGCCGAAGCCGCCTTCCAGCGCGACCAGGCGATTGCGGACCAGTACCACGCCGTCAACGGCGGCAAGTGGGCCGGCATGATGCTGCAGACCCATATCGGCTACACGAGCTGGCAGCAGCCGGACCGGAACATCATGCCGGCCGTGAAGCGTGTGGCGGGCGGCGCCGATGCTGCCGAGGTGCAGCGCCAGCTGGAGCGAGCCTCGCACGCGGCATCAAAGGCGATCACGCTGGAAGCGACGCGCTTCAGCCGCGCCGTCAACGGCCAAGGCCTGGAGTGGACGGCCATTCCCAACCTCGGCCACGGCCTGGGCGCCGTGACAGCACTGCCTCAGGGCCGTGCGCCGACGACGCTGGCGGACGGCGTGCGGCTCGAATACGACGTCGAGACCCAGCACGCCGGTGACATGCTGCTCGAACTCCACATGGTGCCCACGCTGGACACGCGCAACGCTGGCGGCATCCGCCTGGCCGTTGGCATCGACGAGATGCCCGCGCAGGAACTGAAGCTGAATCTGCTGCCCACCGCGGGCCCCGAGCTGAGCCGCCAGGAGAAGGCCTGGGCCCAGGCCGTCAAGGACAACAGCTTTGTCCTCGACGCGCGCTTCGCCAGCCTGGAGCCCGGCCACCACGTCATCCGCGTCTGGCGCCTGGACGACAACGCCGTGCTGCAGAAACTGGTGCTGGCGCCGCTGGCGTCCGTGGCCGTTGCGCCGCGCGGCGCGGCCATCACGGGCAGCTACCGCAACCTGCTGCGCGAGATCCGCCCCGATATCAAGGAGGCCGACATCACCGCCAAGCTGGCCGGCTACTGGAGCTCGCTGTTCGAGGGTGACGCGGAGCACCGTGTTGTCTACCCGGCCGAAGCCACGCCCGACGGCCCGGCCGCCTGCGTGCTGGATGTCGGCAACGCCGATGTGCGCAGCGAGGGCATGTCCTACGGGATGATGATTGCCGTGCAGATGGGCCGCAAGGCCGAGTTCGACGCGCTGTGGAACTGGGCCGCCACGCACATGCGCTACGCCGCAGGCCCGCGCAAAGGCTACTTCCGCTGGCAGTGCCAGCCCAAGGGCTGCGACAAGGATGCCGTGCCGGCCTCCGACGGCGAGGAGTACTTCGCCACCGCGCTCTTGATGGCCGCCAGCCGCTGGGGCAATGGCCAGGGCCTCTACGACTACAACGCCCACGCCCAGGCCCTGCTCAGCACCATGCTGCACAAGGAGACGATGAACGGCGGCATCGTCGACGGCGTGCGGTCCATGTTCTCGCCCGGCCGCGGCCAGGTCGTCTTCGTGCCCATCGCCGAGGCGGCCGACTTCAGCGACCCGTCCTACCACCTGCCCGCCTTCTACGAACTCTGGGCCCGCCGCGCCGCCAATCCCGAGGACCGCAAGCGCTGGGCCGAGATCGCCGAGATCAGCCGCGCCTATTTCTCGGTGGCTGCGCATCCCAGCACCGGTCTCACGCCCGACTACGCCGAGTTCGACGGCCGCCCGCACAAGCACGAAGGCCATGAGGATTTCCGCTACGACGCCTTCCGCACCGCGGTGAACTGGAGCGTCGACCAGGCCTGGTGGGACAGGAATCCGGAGGCCGCGGGCCTGAGCCGCAAGCTGCTGGGCTTCTTCGCGTCACAAGGCAACGGCGGCAAGCCCTATCCCCACCTCTACACGCTGGACGGCAAGCCGTTGAACGGCGAGCCCTCCAAGGGTTTGATGGCCAGCAATGCCGTCGCCGCCCTGCTCGTCGACAAGCCGCTGGGCGCGCGCTTCGTCAACGACCTGTGGGCGCTGGAGCCGCCGGGCGGCCAATGGCGCTACTACGACGGGCTGCTGCAGTTCATGGCCATGCTGCATGTGACGGGGCGGTTCAGGGCCTGGTGATCGGTGCGCAGGCGGGGGGCATCGCGAGCTGGCCGCCTGCGTATGATCTTCGCCAGGGCGACAGCAGCGGGACGTCGGCCACCCACCCCCTGAGGTCCGCCCCATGCCACACGACCCGTCCGGCCCGTCATGGCCCGCGTGAAGGCGCTGGCGCCGGCTGAGCGCAGCTTCGGCAAGGCCGGCAACGGCGGCCGGTTGCGTGTGTTCATCTCGTATTCGCGCCGTGACCTGGGCTTTGTCGACAAGCTCGTGCAGGCGTTGGAAGACCGCGAGATCGACGTCATCATCGACAAGCGCGACCTGCCGCTGGCGGTGGAGTTCAAGAACGAGCTGCAGGGCTTCGTGCGCGAGGCGGACGCGGTGGTCTGCGTCGTCAGCCCGACCTCGATGGCGTCGCCCTGGTGCGCGTGGGAAATCGAGCAAGTAGGCGTGCACAACAAGCGCCTGGTGCCGGTGGTGGTGGAGGCGGTGGCCGACGAGCAGGTGCCCGAGGCCATCCGCAAGATCAACTACGTGTTCTTCACCGGCGACGCCCAGGCCGGTGACGGCTTCGGGCGCCGCGCCGACGAGCTGGCGCAGGCACTGAAGCTGGACCTGCCCTGGCTGAAGGAGCACACACGCATCGAGGCGCTGGCCCACCACTGGAGCCAGAACGGCAGCCCGCGCGCGCTGCTGATGCGCGGCCCGGCGCTGGACGCCGCCGAGGCCTGGCGCGCGCGGCAGCCTGCCGAAGCGCCGCCGCTGACGCCGCTGCACCGCACCTACCTGCTGGCCAGCCGCGCCGACGCCACGCGGGCCCAGCGGGTGCTGGTGGCGGGCTCGGTGGCGGGCACCGTCTTCGCGCTGGTGCTGTCGGCGCTGGCGCTGTGGCAGCGGCACGAGGCCGTGGACAACGCGCGCCTGGCCACCACCAACGAGGTGCGTGCGCTGGCCGAACTGGCGCATGCCGAGGCGGGCCGCGGCGAGACCACGCGCGCCATCGCGTCGGCACTGCAGGGCTTCGACAAGGCGGCCCCGGTGGGGGTCGACACGGCCGAAGTCGAGACCGCGCTGTACCAGGCGGTGTGGCAGCAGCGCGAGCTGCGCCGGCTGAAGCTGGCCGGGCCGGTGGAGTCAGCCTGGTTCGATCCGGCCAGCGGCGCGGTGAACGTGCTCACGCGCGACAGCGTGCTGCGATTCGATGGCGAGCTTCAGCCGCAGGGCAGCCGGCCCCGGCCGCCGCCGGCGCAGGGAGCGACCGACGCCGCCGATGCAGCAGCGTCGCCTCGGCCCGTGTTGAAACCCCTGCCCGCCGCGCTGTCGCTGTCGCCCGATGGCCAGGCGATGCTGGCCACGCGGCCGGCCACGAAGGACATGGTGGCGGTGGAGCGGCGGGTGCCCCTGGCCAGCCTGGGGTTCAGGCCCAGCCAGGCGTGGTGGTCGTTGGATGCCACGGCGGACAAGGCCGTGCTGATCCTGGCACGCGGCGGGCTGGCGGAAGGCGAGTCGGAGGACCGCCAGATCGCCGTGGCGAACGCCCGCGACGTGGTGGCCCGGCTGGACACGACGAACCAGCATGTGGACATCGACCCCTCCGGCCGCCTCGTGCTGCTGTGCGCGGGCTGGGGCAGCGTGTCGCTGGTGCGGGCCGACGACCCGCAGACGCGCTTCACCACGCACACCTACTACAAGAACTCCGGCTGCGAGGGCATCGCGAGCGAGGTGCGCTACAGCGCGTCCGAAGACGTGGTGGCCTTCATCCCGTCCAGCAACTCAGGCGTCATCGAGCAGCCCGTGCTCGTCTCCGCCGACAAGGGCATCCGCCTGGCCGCGCTGGGCGGCCATACGTCGTCCGTGGTGGCCATCGACATCTCGCCCGACGGGCACCGCGTGCTGACGCTGACCGAGGACGGCACGCTGCGCCTGTGGCAACTGCGCGCGCGCGCCGACCCGGCGCTGGTAAAGCAGGCCGGCGGCATGGTGCTCAGCGGCCGCTACGGCGAGCCGCCCGCTGGCGCGCCACTGCCCGCGGACTACACCAGCGAGGCCTACATCGCCCTGCTGGGCCCGCAAGGCAGCCTGGCCAGGCAGGCCACCGGCCGCCAGCTGCTGGCCCGGCCGGGCGGCAAGCTGCTGCTGGTGGCCGGCGCAGGGGAACTGCTGGCCTTTGATGCCGGCAATCTGGCCACGCCCCGCTGGCGCAAGCCACTGGCCGCCGCCCTGGTGGACGCCGTCCACACGGAAGGTGACGCCGTGTTCTTCACGGCCGACGAGGCAGGGCAGGTCTGGCGCTGGGCCGTGGCGGATGGCACGTCGAGCATCGTCACCCGCACTGCCACCGCCCCCACCGGTGCCGCCACCCGCACCGCCACCCGCAACGGACACGAGGCCATCGTGCGGCTGCAACTGGTGCCGCCCGCAGCCCCGGGCCTACAGCGCCTGTGGGTGCTGACGAGCCATCGGCTGCTGACCGTGGACGCGAGTGATGGGCAGGCCGTGGGCACGGTCGAGCTGTCCACGACGGGCAAGGTTCAGCAAGGCCAGCTGGCCGAGGGCTACCTGTCCTACTGCCTGGACGCCGACCTCAAGGCGCCAGACTGCGTGCTGATGCCGCTGGACGGCGGCGCCACCACCGTGACCGCGCGCATGCCCTGCCAGCAGCCCCTGCGCACGGACAAGGCGCTGGGCCTGGTCTATTGCCCGATGCTTCTCGAAGCCTTGCCCAAGATCGTGGACCTCGCGCAACCGGCCCGGCCGTTCAGCGTCTTCCCCGACGCCAACACCGTGCAAGCCACCGGGCTGCGCAGTGCGGCCGCATTGGGCGTTGCCGCCCTGCCGGGCTGCCGGCGCGGCTTCGTCAACCTGGGTGGCGGCATCCCCGACGACATGTACCGCGGTGAAGGCCTGCTGTACGACTTCGCCGCCGCGCGCGAGGTGGTGCGCACCAAGGGCGACGCCAGCCCGGACTACGTGGGCTACGGCGAAGGCGAAGGGCTGCCCGTGTTCTGCGACGGCGCCGCGTTGGCGGGTTATGCACGCGGGCTGCTGAAGCAGGTGTCGGCGGGCAAGCCTTAGCCAACATGCCCAGCGGGCGATCAACGTCCCCAATCGGGTTGAGGATGAAGTGGAACGGGTGGGGTGCGCGGTTGGCAGCGTCCGACCCAAAGCTGAAGTAGCACTAGGCCCGGTGAGCTGCCCAAAGCTGACGTTCAACGTAAAAGTGAGCGGACGCCGAAGGCGGTCCGCTCCAATGACAGGTTAAACCGCATGCTCGTCTCCCTTGACATGGGCAAGCCATTGGATGAGCTGGGCCAACTCTTGATCCTGACCAAGCCGGGTTGACTCGACTTCGAAAAGTCGCACGCCTTGCTTGTCCTCTAGGCGCCAAAGCGAAAGCCAACCCTCGCGGTTATCACTCACAACCTCGTAGGTTTGGCTTCGACGTTTGAAGATGGCTCGCCAGTTTCCGAAGAACTGTGGGTGATCCTCAAACGTCACCACGGAGAAGCCCGCCTCTTGAATCGCTGAATAGAGCGCTTTCTGTTCCATCCGTGCGGTTTAACTACTAGTTTATCCAGCATGTCGTGCTGCATAACTCCACCGCCTGCTGCTTAACCAAGTCCACGAGATTCGCGGCAAGGCCTTGTGCAGCATGGGAAATTCGTCCGGCAGACTGGAGCCGGGTGCCAGTAAATTGATGTGAAAAAGCGGCATTCATCGGCGCGACTCTGCCAGCCGGTCGAGCCCGGCGCAACGGTGGAATTTCCCTCACGGAGACCTGGCAACCGAACCTGTGCCGATCGGCCATGCTGGCCTCCACATACCAGCCGCCCGCCAGCGGCAGTTACTGGCCGCGACTGCCAGTTCGGGGCCAACACGGACACCAACGCGGCCGTGCGTTTGTCCGCGCCGGCAACAACGGTCAGGTTCGCTGCCACACAGACCGTTGTGCCGGGGGCGTCCATGCTGCGAGCAGCAAGGGGTGCCGATGCGATCTCCAGTGAAGTTCTTCCTGCTGGTCTTCGCGCTTTCGGTTCCCTTCTGGCTGGCCGGTGGCCTGACCGATCTGCAGTTGACGCCGGGGCTGTCGGTGAGTGCACTCATGGCCTTTTGCCCCCTGGCCGCTGCCCTCATCCTTGCCTGCCAGGAAGGTGGGGCTGCAAGTGCGGCCGGCCTGATGAAGAGATCGCTCGACTTCCAGCGCATCGAAGCAAAGCGCTGGTACATCCCCGTCCTCCTGTTGATGGGCGGCGTCGACCTCGTGGTGTACGGGTTGATGCGCTGGATGGACTTGCCGCTGCCTGCACCGCGGATCCAGGTTCCTCAGGCCGCGTTGATGTTCGCGGCCTTCTTCCTCGCCGCCTTGGGTGAAGAACTGGGATGGTCGGGTTACATCACCGCTCCCCTGCTGGCGCGATGCAGTGCACTGCAGGCAGCCGCACTTCTGGGGGCGGTGGGGGTGCTCTGGCACCTCTGTCCATTGCTGCTGATGCACCGGCCGCCGACATGGATCGCGTGGTGGTGCCTGTATGCCGTGGCGTCACGGATCCTCATCGTCTGGCTCTACAACAACACCGGCCAGAGTGTGTTTGCCGTGGCGCTGTTCCACGCGACGCTCAACCTCAGCTATGTGTTGTTTCCGGTCAATGGCTCGTACTTCGACATGCGCTTGGGCGGGCTGGTCATGGCGTTGACCGCAGCGGTCGTCACGGTGGTCTGGGGCCCGCGCACCTTGGCGCGTCGCCCGCAGGCCTGATTGGGGGTATCGATGCGACCTCTTGAGATGCTCCTGCTGGTTGCCAACCTGCTGGCCCTGGGAAGGCTGGTCCTCCCGCTTGGGCTGCGCGCACCACGGTTGCGCCTTCCAGCCGCGCTCGCAATGGTTTGCGCCTTCGCGCAAGTGGCGGTGGAAGGGCCGCGCTGGCAAATGGTTCCGGCGTATGGGCTGACGCTGGTGATCTTCGTCGTCTCGATGGCAAGGGCCAGGAGCGTCGGCGTTGCCGGCGCTGTCGCTGGCCGGGGCTGGCGCGCGTCCATCGCGATCGGACTCGGCGTGGCCGCGTTCGTGATGGCGGCAGCGCTCCCGGTCATCGCTCCCGTGTTCAGCTTCCCGGCGACGACGGGGGCGTATGCCATCGGCACCCTGACTTACCACTGGATTGACGCGGCGCGTTCAGAGGCATTCGCCGCGGATCCTCAGGCGCGGCGCGAGCTGATGGTGCAGATCTGGTACCCGGCGCAAACCCGTGCCTCGGGTCTTCGCTCGGCCTACATGCCCGACGCTGGCGCGGTGGCGGAGGCATTCGCACGCATCCATCACCTGCCGGCGTTCGTCTTCGGCCATCTCCGGTACGTCACGACCCATGCGACGCCTTCATGGCCTGCGGCCAGCGATCCGCCCAGCTTTCCGGTGCTGCTGTTTCTGGAGGGCGCCACGGGGTTTCGCCAGATGAACACCTACCAGATCGAGAACTTGGTCTCGCATGGGTACGTCGTCGTCGCCATCGATCAACCTGGCGCGGCAGCCACCGTCGTGTTTGCGGATGGCCACCAGATCGACGGGCTCGACCTGGCGCAGTTCCAGGCCACCGTGCGCCCGAGCTACATGCCTGACGTGCCCGGTCTGCCAGGGGACATCACGCCCATCCCACCCGGCCTGACACGACAGGGAGGCAGCTTCATTGCTTACCTCGCAAGGGATGTCGCCTTCACGCTTGATCAACTGGCTGACCTGAACCGGGCAGACCCGAATGGCATCCTGACTGGCAAGCTGGACTTGCAATGCGTTGGCGCGTTCGGGATCTCGTTGGGCGGCATCGTCGTGGGCGAAGCGTGCCTGGGCGAGCCTCGACTTCGCGCTTGCCTGGTCATGGACGCTGCGATGTCCACCGAGGTGGTCCAGGCCGGGTTGAACCGTCCGAGCATGTGGATCACCCGAGACGCCGCCACGATGAGGCTCGAACGTGAGCGAGCCGGCGGTTGGCCCGAGGCGGAGATCGAAGCCCATCAGACGAGCATGCGTGCCGCCTTCGAAGGCCTGTCGGGCGCCGGCTATTTCGTTTCTGTGCCGGGGATGTTTCACAGCAATTTCACTGACATCTCGATCTGGACGCCGATGTCGTCGTTGCTCGGATTTGCCGGACCGATCGACCCCCGGCGCGCACACGCCATCGTCAATGCCTACACATTGGCCTTCTTCGACCGACACTTGTCCGGGCACAAGGTCGAGCTTCTCGATGGTCCGTCAACCCAGTACCCCGAAGCCGACTTTGAGGCGCGCCTCCCCTAATGGCTTGGTCGACCGTGCCGAAAGTCGGTCTCAGAGCATCCGCTCCTTGGCGAACACACCTTCAGAGCGATCGCCGCCTCACCCCGGCATGCCTTGCGAAGTGACGTGCAGCGAACCTGCCGTCCACGAACCGCAGGAACCCGCCGAGACCCGTCCCCAAGCATTCGCACTGGACCGTGCAGCAGCCTCCCCGCGCGGCAGGCGCCTGCAAGCCGGCCCAACGATTTCAACTGAACGCCAGCAGCGCAACGTCCTACAGCCGCATCCGTCCAGCGGTTGCAAGGTGAAGGTCTTGCAACTCCCGCAGACCACCATGCCCCGCGGTGACAAGTCGTCGTACACCGACAAACAGAAGCGCCAGGCCGAGCACATCGAAGCGGGCTATGAAGACCGTGGCGTGCCCAAGGACGAGGCGCAGCGGCGTGCCTGGGCGACGGTGAACAAGGAGACCGGCGGCGGCAAGAAGTCGGGCTCGGGCCGCGGCAAGGCCGCTGCCAGCCGCACCGCGGCCGAGCGTTCGGCATCGGCCAGAAAGGGCGCCCAGACGCGCAAGCGCAACGCGGCGGCAGGCACACCACCCACCGCCGAGAGCCACACCGCTGTCAGCCCGTGATGATCGGGCGCAGCGTGTCGATCTCGCTGACGATGAAGTCGAAGAACGCGGCGACGCGCGGCGTGTGTCGCAGCTCGGCCGTCGTCAGCAGGCGCCAGATGCGGGTCAGCTCGGGCACCGGCTCGATGACCCGCACCAGGTCCGGCTCGGCGTCGCCCAGCGCGATCGGCAGCGGCGCCACACCGACACCCGCCTTGGCCGAATAGACCAGGCCCAGCACGCTGTTGCTGCGCGCGACAAGCACCGCGTCGGGCGCCACCTGGCGCAGCCAGCCGGCGATGCGGTGCTTGGCCATCGTCGCGTCGAAACCGACCAGCGCATGCCCCGGCAGGTCCTCCACCCGCTGCGGGCGGCCGTGGCGCTCGATGTAGGCGGCACTCGCGTACACGGCCCAGATCGAATCGCCGATCTTGCGGCCGACCAGGTCGCCGTCATCGGTGTCACCTGAGCGCAGCGCGACGTCGGCCTCGCCCTTGGCGAGGTCGATGTACTTGTCGCTCATGACGAAGTGCACCTGCAGCGCCGGGTATTGCTCCTTGAACCGGTCCAGCAGCTTGGACTGGGTGATGCGGTAGACGATGGGCTCGGGGCAGGTCACGCGGATGACGCCCGACACCTCGGCCGTGGCGATGAGCAATTGTTGCTTGAACTGCGCCACCGCGGCCTCCACGCTCTCGGCGTGCGGCAGCAGCGTCTGCCCGAATTCGGTCAGCCGGTAGCCGGTGGGCAGGCGCTGCACCAGGGGCTGGCCGAAGCGCAGTTCAAGTTGGGACAGTCGCCGCTGCACGGTCGACTGATCCAGGCCGAGGGCACGGCCTGCCGCCAGCGTGCTGCCGTGGCGGGCCACGGCCAGCAGGTGCTTCAGGTCGTCCCAGTCGAAGTCCTGGGGGGTATGCGCCATTGCGGCTCCCGTTCTGCAAGTTTGGGGCTTACGCCGGCGCAGGTCCCGCCGTAGTCTGAGGGCATGCCTGCATCCGGGACTGCCTTCAAGACTGCCGTGCGCACCCACTGGGATGCCGCCGCGGCGGGCTGGGTCAAGCATACGCCGGCTCTCCACGCATGGCTGCGTCAGACGACCGACGCGATGATCGCGATGGCCGGCGTGCAGCCTGGCACGAGCGTGCTGGACGTGGCCGCCGGCGCTGGTGACCAGACGCTGGATCTGGCCGAGCGTGTCGGGCCTGCTGGCTCCGTCGTCGCGGTCGACCTGTCGCCGGCCCTCGTGGCCCTGGGCGAACAACGCGCGCAGCGGGCCGCCAGGGCGCAGATCCGCTGGCGTGTCGGTGACGGCGAGGCACTGCCCGTCGAGTCGGCTTCGTTCGACGCTGCGGTCTGCCGCCTCGGGCTGATGCTCTTCCCCGACCCTTTGCAGGGGCTGCGCGAAATGCACCGCGCGCTGCGGCCCGGCGGGCGCGTGTGCGCCGTCGTGTTCTCCACGCCGCAGCGCAATCCTTGCATCACCGCGCTGACCGCGACGGCGCTGCGCCACGCCGGGCTGCCCGGCCGCGATCCGTTCGTGCCCGGCAGCCTGTTCAGCCTGTCGCGCCCCGGCCAGCTCGACGCGCTGTTCCATGAAGCCGGGTTTCGCGACGTCGCGACGACGGCGATGGACGCCGTCTTCCACATGCCCACGGTCGACGACTACCTCGCCTTCGTGCGCAGCTCCGCCAGCCCGGTGCTGCAGGTCCTCGCCGGGCTGGGCGAAGACGCCTCCCAGGCGGCCTGGCGTGACATCCGCCAGCAGCTGCTGGCCTTCGAGACGCCCACCGGCTGGCAAGGCCCCAACGAACTGCTGTTGACGGCAGCGCGCAAGCCTCAGGAGGCCGCATGAGCACGCGGTGCGGCGCGCTGGCGACGCTGGCCTCGCTGCCGCTCCTGCGGCCCGCGCAGGCGGCGCCCGACGGCGTGCTGCGCCTGCTGTGCAGCGGGCCGGCCGGGAGCATCCCCGACGTCGTGGCCCGCGCACTCGCCGAGTCGCTGGCGCTAGCGCCGGGGCGGCGCGTCATCGTTGACAACCGGCCTGGCGCGGCCGGCCAGCTGAGCGTGGGCGCGCTGAAGGCGGCGCCGGCCGACGGCTCGACGCTGCTGGTGGCCCAGGGCGCCATCGCAACGGTGTACCCCTACCTCTACCCGCGCCTGGCCTACGACGCCGACGCGGACCTGCAGCCGCTCACCCTGGCCAGCGAGATGACGCTGGCGCTGGCCGTCGGCCCGGCGGTGCCGGCCAGCGTGGCCACGCTGGCCGACTTCCTCGGCTGGCTGCGCAGCCATCCCGCCGCCGCCAACATCGGCTCGCCCGGGACCGGCACGCTGCCGCACCTCCTCGAAGCGCTGCTGCTGAGCAAGGCGGGCGTGCCGTGGCTGCACGTGCCCTACGCCGGCGGGCCGCCGGCGGTGACCGACCTGCTCGGCGGGCACATTGCCGCGCTGGTGTTGCCGGAAGGTCTGCTGCGCCAGCACCACGCGTCGGGTCGCGTGCGCGTGCTCGCCACCTCGGGGCCGGCCCGCAGCACTGACCTGCCGGACGTGCCCAGTCTTGCCGAACAGGGTCATGCCGACCTGGTGATCAGGGAATGGTTTGCCGTCTTTGCCCCGGGCGTCACGCCCGCGGACACCGTGGAGCGGCTGTCCGCCGCACTGCGCGACGCGATTGCCCGCCCCGCCTTGTCGGCCCAGTTCGCGCAGGCCGGCATGACGCCGGCGTCCTGCTCGCCCGCGGCACTGGCCGCGCGCATCGCCGCGGAGCAGCGCTACTGGCAGCCGGTGCTGCAGGCCCATGGCATCCACGCGGAATAGCCGTCCGTTTCAACAGGAGTTCTCATGCGAATGCTCACCTCACGACTCGCGCTGTCCGGCGCCTTCTTCTTCTGCGGCGTGGCCGCGGCGGCGCCGGGCCTGGACGTCTACGCGCTGACGACCGGCGGCAACTCGCAGTTCGGCGCCAACGGCAACCCGTTCGGCTGCTCGACCTTCGCGCCTGACAGCCGGGCGGCGATCTTCGGCCGCACCTTCGAGATCGGGCTGCCGACAGACGGCGCCATCTGCGGCGTTGCCGGCGTGGTGCGCAGCGCCAACGCGGCCGGCGGCTCGGTGCAGGTGGCCGCGCCACTGGCGGTGGGGTGGGGCGTGTCGACCGACCCGCGCACCTTCACCGGCAACGCCCAGGCGCGCGCCGCCTACGGCAGCCTGGGCGTGCGGGCGGCGGGGAGCTATACCGGCGCGTCAGACAACGGCACGGTCGCCGGTGCGCAGGCCGGTGCCCGGCAGGTCGAATCCCTGGCCATCGGCGGCGGCAGCGGCAACGGCATCTACCGGCAGACCTTCACCATCGACGGCTCGCTCTTCAACGTCGGTCGCGCGGAGAGCGAAATCGAGTTCGGCTATTTCGTCGGCTCTGGCCCCACCTTGATGACCTTTCGCATCACCAGCCAGCAGGGCGGCGCGGTGGCGTTCTACGCCAATGGCGGCTACCAGGCCACGCTGCCGGGCATGACCGTCACGGGCGATCTGGCCAATGGCTTCACCGTGGCCGGCACCACCACGTTCTCCTTCGACATCCCCATCGTCTTCGGTGTCGCGCAGGACGTCGGCCTGACGATGTGGGCCGCCACCCTGCCACGCTCCAACGTCGGCCTGCTGACGCCCAGCGGCAGCGATGCGAGCTTCTTCAGCAGCGCCAGCCTCACGGGCATCCAGGTGTTTGACAGCAGCGGGCAGGCGCTCAGTGATTTCACGGTCACCTCCGGCTCGGGCACGCTGTACGGCCCGGGCGGCGTGGTCGCCGTGCCCGAACCTAGCGTGGCGCTGTTGCTGGGTGCGGGCCTGCTGGTGCTGGGAGCGAGGCGCCGGCTGCTAGGCCCGTAGCGTCAGGCAGCGCAGACCGGCCTCGACCACCGCCTGCGCGGTCAATCCAAAGTAGGCGGCCAGAGCCGGCGCGGGCGCCGACTCGCCGAAGCTGTCGATGCCGACGACGGCGCCTTCCAGGCCGACGTACTGGCGCCAGCCCGCCGTGACGCCGGCCTCCACGGCCACGCGCGGCACGCCGGGTGGCAGCACCTCGCGCTTCCAGGCGGTCGTCTGCTGCTCGAAGACGAAGCAGGAGGGCATGGACACGACGCGGGCGTTGATGCCGCGTGCGGCCAGCGTCCTCTGCGCCTCCGCCGCCAGGGCGAGTTCGGAGCCTGTGCCGATCAGCACGAGTTGCAGCGGCATGTCCTGGGCTTCGCGCACCAGCACATAGCCGCCCCGCTCGATGGCCACCAACGTGTCCGCATCGCGCGGCTGGTGGGCCAGGTTCTGGCGCGACAGGATCAGGCAGGTGGGCGTGTGCAGATGGTGCACGGCCGTCTGCCAGGCCACCATCGTCTCGACGGCATCGCCGGGGCGCCAGACATCGAGGTTGGGCACCAGGCGCAGCGTGGCGAGTTGTTCGACGGGCTGGTGGGTGGGCCCGTCCTCGCCCAGGCCGATGGAGTCGTGCGTGAACACGTAGACCGGGTTGCTGCGCATCAGCGCGGCCATGCGGATGGCGTTGCGGGCGTACTCCGAGAACATCAAGAAGGTGCCGGCAAACGGCCGCCAGCCGCCGTGCAGCGTGATGCCGGTCTGGATGGCCACCATCGCGAACTCGCGCACGCCATAGTGCAGATAGTTGCCACCGTCGGCTGCCTTCTTCACCGAGCGGCAGCCCGGCCATTGCGTCAGGTTGGACGGCGCCAGGTCGGCCGAGCCGCCGAGCAGCTCGGGCAGCAGAGCAGCGAGTGCCGTGAGACTGTTCTGCGAGGCCTTGCGCGAGGCCAGCGTGTCGCCGCGCGCGGCGGTGGCGGCCAGCAACCCGTCGCAGGCCTTGTCGAAGCCGGCGGGCAGTTCGCCGCGCAGGCGGCGCTCCAGCTCGGCGGTGCGCGCGGGGTCGGCCTGGCGGTTGCGCTCCAGCGAGGCCAGCCATTGCAACTGCAACGAGGCGCCACGCTCGCGCGCGTCCAGCGCCCGGCGCGCGCCCTCGGGCACGACGAAGGGCGCGTGCGGCCAGCCCAGCGCCGCGCGCACGGCCTGCACTTCGGCGGCGCCAAGCGGCGCGCCGTGCACATCATGGCCGCCGGCCTTGTTGGGTGAGCCGTGGCCGATCTGGGTTCGGGCGCAGATCAGCGTCGGCTTGTCGGTGCTGGCCCGGGCGCTGTTCAGCGCCGCGTCGATGGCGGCGGGGTCGTGGCCGTCGACGTTGCGAATGACGCGCCAGCCATAGGCCTCGAAGCGCGCCGGCGTGTCGTCGCTGAACCAGCCCTGCACGTCGCCGTCGATGGAGATGCCGTTGTCGTCGTAGATGACGACGAGCTTGTGCAGGCCCCAGGTGCCGGCCAGCGAACAGGCCTCGTGCGAGATGCCTTCCATCAGGCAGCCGTCGCCGCAGAAGACCCAGGTGCGGTGGTCGATCAGCGCGTGCTCGGCGGTGTTGAACTCGGCCGCCAGCAACTGCTCGGCCAGGGCCATGCCGACGGCGTTGGCGATGCCCTGGCCCAGCGGCCCGGTCGTGGTTTCGACGCCGGGCGTGAGGCCCACCTCAGGGTGGCCGGGCGTCTTGCTGTGCAGCTGGCGGAAGGCCTTGAGCTCTTCAATGGGCAGGTCATAACCGCTCAGGTGCAGCAGGCCATAGAGCAGCATGGAGCCGTGGCCGTTGGACAGCACGAAACGATCGCGATTCGGCCACTGCGGGTCGGCCGGGTTGTGGCGCAGGTGGCGGCTCCACAGCACGGCGGCGATGTCGGCCATGCCCATGGGCATGCCGGGGTGGCCGGAGTTGGCCTGCTGCACGGCGTCGACGGCGAGCATGCGCAGCGCATTGGCGGCGAGGGTGAGGTCTTGCATGGTCCAAGGTCCGTGAGGCAAAGCGAGGCCCTGCCGCGGGCGAGCGGCATCAGCCAAGGTGGGTGAAGAAGGGGTTAGCCGAACTCGCTGCGCAGCGTTTCGTACAAGCGCTTGAAACGTTCATGGCGCGGCTGCAGGCTTGCAGCCAGCGCGGCATCGGGTTCGGCCACGCGGGCGATCTCGGGCGTGCGGCAGACCTCGTCGACATTGCCGCCGCAGGCCAGCCAGGCCAGGCGGGCTGCGCCCAGGGCCCCACCGGCTTCGGCGCCCACGCCATTGACGAGGCGCACGTTCAACAGCGAGGCGAGCAGCTTCGCCCACCACTCGCTGCGGGCGCCGCCGCCCACCAGCCACAGCGACTCGGCCGTACCGCCACCAGCCTGCAGGGCCTGCCAGCCATCCAGCAGGCCGAACCCCACGCCTTCCAGCACGGCATAGCCCAGCGCCGCCGCGTCATGCTCGTGCGTGAGGCCGAAGAACACGCCCTGCGCATTGGCGTTGTTGTGCGGCGTGCGTTCGCCGCTCAGGTAAGGCAGGAAGATCGGTGCCTGGGCGCGCTGGGCCGGCGTGAGCAGGGCCACCTTCGTGATCAGCTCGGCCTCGCCCGGCTCGCCCAGCAGTTGCGTGACCCAGCGCAGCGCACTCGCCGCACTGAGCATGACGCTCATCTGGTGCCAGGTGTCCGGCAGCGCATGGCAGAAGGCGTGTACCGCCCGCGCCGGGTTGGGGCTGAAGGCCTCATTGCACAGGAAGATGACGCCCGAGGTGCCCAGCGACAGAAAGCCCTGGCCCGGTTTGACCACGCCCATGCCGACGGCGCTGGCCGCGTTGTCGCCACCCCCGCCAGCGATGGGGATGCCCGCGAGCAGGCCCCAGCGAGCAGCCAGCTCGGGCTTCAGTACGGTGCTGGCTTCGCTGCCTTCGACGAGGCGGGGCATGTGGCTCTCGTTCAAGCCGGTCAGCGCCAGCGCCTCGGGCGACCAGCGGCGTTGGGCGACATCCAGCCACAGCGTGCCGGCCGCGTCACTCATCTCGCTGACGTACTCGCCGCTGAGTTGCAGGCGCAGCCAGTCCTTGGGCAGCAGCACCTTGGCGACGCGGCTGAACAGCTCGGGCTCATGCTGGCGCATCCAGGCCAGCTTGGGGGCGGTGAAGCCCGGCATTGCGAGGTTGCCGGTGATGGCCGGCAGCTCGGGGCAGGCGGCCATCATTTCGGCGCACTGTGCGCTGCTGCGGCCATCGTTCCACAGGATGGCCGGCCCCAGCACGCGGTCGGCCGCATCCAGCGTGACGGCGCCATGCATCTGCCCCGACAGCCCGATGCCGCGCACGCGGGCCAGCGCCGACGCGTGGCTCTGGCCGAGCCGGGTCATGCCTTGATCGAGCGCGGCCCACCAGTCGGCGGGGTTCTGCTCACTCCACAGCGGCTGTGGCCGCTGCACGCTCAGGCCCACGCCGGTGGTGGTGACGATGCGCTGCTGCTCGTCGAGCAGCAGCAGCTTCAACTCGGAGGTGCCGAGGTCGATACCCAGAAACATGCTGACTTAGACGAAAGCGTTGACGACGTTCTCCAGCCGCTCCTGGCGGCCGGAGCGAGCAACCGGCGAGATGCCCTGCGCGTGCACGACCGCAGCAAGGTCGTCCAGGCTCGCGCCGCCGTGGATCTTCTGGCCCAGCTCGCCGTTCCAGCCGGCATAGCGCTCGCTGACGGCCTTTTCCAGCTGACCGCTCTCGTACAGCGCCGCAGCACTCAGGAAGGCCCGGGCCATCGTGTCCATGCCGCCGATATGGCCTTCGAGCTGGTCGGTCGGGTCGATGGACTGGCGGCGCACCTTGGCGTCGAAGTTGGTGCCGCCGGTCGTGAAGCCGCCCGCGCGGATGATCTCCAGCATGGCCGGCACGAGCGCGGCGTGGTTGTTGGGGAACTGGTCGGTGTCCCAGCCCAGTTGCTCGTCGCCGCGGTTGGCGTCGATGGAGCCGAAGATGCCGAGGGCACACGCGGTGGCGACTTCATGCTCGAAGCTGTGGCCCGCCAGCGTGGCGTGGTTCACTTCCAGGTTGACCTTGACCTCGTTCTCCAGGCCATAGGTCTTCAGGAAGCCGTAGACCGTGGCGCTGTCGTAGTCGTACTGGTGCTTGGTGGGCTCCTGCGGCTTGGGCTCGATGAGGATGGCACCCTTGAAGCCGATCTTGTGCTTGTGCTCCACCACGGCCGACAGGAAGCGGCCGTACTGCGCCAGCTCGCGCTTGAGGTCGGTGTTCAGCAGCGTCTCATAGCCTTCGCGGCCGCCCCACAGCACATAGTTCTGGCCGCCCAGGCGGTTGGTCCACTCCAGCACATGCTTCACTTGAGCTGCCGCATAGGCGAAGACCTCGGGGTCCGGGTTGGTGGCCGCGCCGCTCATGAAGCGGGGGTTGGAGAACAGGTTGGCCGTGCCCCAGAGCAGGCCGATCTTCTGGTACTGCATCTTCTTGGCGGCGGCCTCCAGCAGGCCGTCGAGGATGCGGTTGGACTCGGCGAGGCTGGCGCCTTCCGGGGCCACGTCGCGGTCATGGAAGCACCAGTAGGGCAGGCCCAGCTTGCCGAAGAGGTCGAAGGCGGCGTCCAGCTTGAGCTGCGCGGCCTTGAGGGGGTCCGCCTCGCTGAACCAGTTGCGCGGGTGGGCCGTGGCGCCCAGGCCGAAGATGTCCTCGCCCTTCCAGCAGAAGTTGTGCCAGTAGCAGACGGCCGGGCGCAGGTGCTCGGCCAGCGTCTTGCCCATCACGACGCGCTTGGCGTCGTACCAGCGGTAGGCCAGCGGGTTGGTGGAGGTGGGGCCTTCGTATTGAACGACGGGGAGATCGGAATAGGCGGTGCTCATGTCAATGTCCTAACTGCGGAAATACTTGAAGGGAAGGGGTGTGGAAGTGGGGTCAGGCGGCGGCGCCTGCGGCCTGACGGCGTCGGGTCAGTTCTTCAGCCATCTGCAGCGTGGCCTGCCGGTTCAGCTTGTTGCCCAGCATGCAGGCCGCGCAGGCGGCAAACAGCCCGCCGACGAAGATGCTCGACATGAAGCGGTAGCCCTCGATGGCATTGGGCGCCGCGGCCTGCTGGGTGTCGTAGCCAAAGAAGCCGGCCAGGATCCACAGCAGGGCTGCTGAGCCGATGGCCAGGCCCGCCTTCAGCGAGAAGCCGATGGTGGCGAACACCATGCCGGTGAAGCGCCGGCCGGTCTGCCACTCGGAGTAGTCGGCGGCATCCGCATACATGGCCCACATGACGGCGCAGGTGGGCGCGTAGACAACGGCGCCCAGGAAGTGCAGGCCCACCATGCCCCAGACGGCGGTCGGCGGCATCAGGTACAGGGCCGATGCCGTCAGCGTCGACAGCGCGAAGCAGACGAGGGCGACGGTGCGCTTGCCGAAGCGCGCGGACAGGCCCACCGACAGCATGATGACGATGATGGTGGTGCCCGTGCCCACCATGTTGACGATGCTGTTGAACACGTCCGCGACGTTGGAGTTGGCGATGGTGTCCCGCGTGCCGTGCACGATGTAGCCCAGGGTGTCGGCCAGGCTGCCCGAGATCGTCGGGTCGGCCGTCGTCAGGCCCAGCGTCTGGACAAAGTCGAACATGGCGGCCTTGTCGGCGTAGTGGTGGTAGTAGTTGTAGTGGGCCCCGCCGCGCAGCGCCAGCAGCGCGAAGTGGAAGAGGGTGTAGGCCACCAGCGCAGTCCACGGGCCGTTCTTCAGCAGGTCAGCGAAGTCCTGCCTGGGTGTGGACTTGGTGGGCGCCAGCGGCTTGATGCGCTCTTTGGTCGAGAAGAATGTGATCATGAACAGCAGCAGACAGGCGGCGGCCCAGATGGTCATCGTGACCTGCCAGCCGTGCGCCCGGTCGGCGCCTTGGGCGAACTTGGCCACCAACGGCAGCGTCAGGCCGCCGACGGCGAACTGCGCCACGTTGACCGACACGAAGCGGTAGGAGTTGAGCTTGGTGCGCTCGTTCAGGTCCGCCGTCATGACGCCGCCCAGCGCCGAGTAGGGCATGTTGTTCATCGAGTACAGCGTCATCAGCAGCGTGTTGGTGATGCCGGCGTACGCGATGACCATGCCGGTGCTCCAGCCCCAGGCCGGGTCGGGTGCCGTGTAGGCCAGGATCATGACGACGGCCCAGGGCACCGAGGTCCACAGGATCCAAGGTCGGAACTTGCCCCAGCGCGTGTCGGTGCGGTCGGCCAGCACGCCCATCACCGGGTCGAAGACGGCGTCCCACAGCCGCGGCCACAGCAGGATGGCGGCGGCGGTATTGGCGCTCAACCCGAACACGTCGGTGTAGAAGTTGAGCTGGAACAGGATCATGGTCATGAAGACCAGATTGGCCGCGGCGTCGCCGGCGCTGTAGCCGGCTTTCTCCAGGAATGACAGGGGTTGGTGGATGGCCATGGGTTGTCTCGTGTCGTTATGAGATGAGCGCGATCTCAGGGCCGCGCTTCGTAGGAGAAATAGTCGAAATCGGCCGCCAGGCGCTGGCCGGACAAGTCCTGGCAGGCGATGCCGATGAAGTTGCCGGTGAAGCCGAAGCTGCGGGCGAAGCCGTTGACGAACTGGGTCGCGAACTCGTCGCTGAGCATGGCGGCATCCAGGGCCGGGCCGAAGTCCTGCCAGGCGGCGTCGCCTTGCCGGAACTGGAACTGGTAGCGGTCGTGGCGGAACTCGACGGCCAGGTCCACGGGGCCGTCGGCCAGCTCGACGGCCGCGGCCGGTTCGCTCAGGGCGGCGTCGCGGTTGACCGTCAGGCGCAGAACGCGCTGGCTCGAGTCCACATCGCGGCTGACGTGCAGGTACGCGTGGTTGCTGGTGTTGTAGTAGGCCACCAGGCCGGCCATCTGCTGGAACAGCTCGGGGTTGAACTCCAGGCGCGTTTCGACACGGCAGTTGAAGTGCTGCTGGCGGCGCGCGACCAGGCTCTGGTCGAACAGGCTCATCAGCGACTCGCGGCCTTTCAGGCGCAGGAAGCCCGGGCGCTCGGTCAGCGAGATCCAGCTTTCGTCGAAAGGCACGCGCAGCGAGTTCAGGTGGTGATTGAGCGTCGGAGTGTCGAAGTCGTCGCACGCGGTCTCGGCCGGGAAGACATGCTCGGGCAGGCCAGGCTCCGCCACCTGCAGGCGCGGTGCATTGCCGCCGCCCTCGATCTCGGGCCAGTCGTCGTCGCGCCAGTGGATGCGTTGGATGCCCGTCTCGCGGCCCAGCGGGCAGTGGAGGCCTTCGTAGACGCCGTTCTGCTTGTCGGCATTCGGGCCGCTCCACTCCAGCGGCCGGCCGCAGAGGTGGGCGAGGTACCAGTCGCCGTTTTGCGTCTCGACCAGGCTGGCGTGTCCGCTGCGCTGCAGGCCGTCGGTGGGCTGCTGCCAGGCGGTCAGCAGCGGGTTGCCGGGCAGGGTCTCGTAGGGGCCGTCGAGGTTGCGTGAGCGGGCCAGCGTGACGGCATGCTCGTAGAAGGTGCCGCCCTCGGCCGTCAGCAGGTAGTACCAGCCATTGCGGCGGTAGAGGTGGGGGCCTTCGACGACGCCGAGCTCGGTGCCGGCATAGATGTTCTTCACCGGTCCCACCAGGCGCCGGGCTTCACGGTCGTATTCCTGCAGCAGGATGCCGTTGAAATGGTTCTTGCCCGGCACATGTGTCCACTGCTGGTTGAGCAGCCAACTGCGGCCGTCTTCGGCGTGGAACAGACTGGGGTCGAAGCCCGAGCTGTTCAGGTAAACGGGCTCGCTCCAGGGCCCGTCGATGCTGGGCGCGGTGATCAGGTAGTTGTGCGTGTCCTTGAAGGCGCCGATGGTGGAGCGCACGTCGGTGTAGATCAGCCAGAACTGGCCGCCCGAGTAGCTCAGGCAGGGCGCCCAGACGCCGGCCGAGTCCGGGTGGCCGGTGAGGTCGAGCTGGCTCTTGCGCGTGCAGGCATAGCTGTGATGGCGCCAGTGCTTGAGGTCTCGCGAGTGGTGGATGCGCACGCCGGGCCACCACTCGAAGGTGGAGGTGGCGACGTAGTAGTCGTCGCCGACTCGGCAGATCGAAGGGTCGGCGTGGAAGCCCGGCAGGATGGGATTGGTGATCATGGAAGCGATGTTCAGGCAGCCGCGGCCAGGCGGCTGGCGGCGATCAAGGGGCGGGTGAGTCGGTAACGGGCGAGCGCGGCGGCGCCCACGGCCACCGCGTCGGCGCCAAAGCGCGACAGCGTGACCATGGGCCGCGCGACGCCCGCCGCGCCGGCATTGCTTTCGAGGGCGTGGAAGGCGTGTTCGAGAAAGGGCGCGCCGAGTTCGACGGCAGCGCCGCCGAGCACGATGCGGCCGGGGTCGTAGGCGGCGCAGAGATTGCCCAGCAGCATGCCGAGGTAGCGGCCGGCGCTGGCGACGGCTTCGGTGCAGCCGGCTTGCTTGCCGCGCAGCCGGCGCTGGATCTCTGCGACACCGCCGGCCTCTTCGCCCGCGGGCAGCATCGCGCGAAAGCCGATCAAGGCTTCGGCGCAGCCGCGGCGGCCACAGCTGCAGCGCGGGCCGTCCAGCTCCAGCGTCATGTGGCCGACCTCGCCGGCCAGGCCGTGCGCGCCGGTCAGCAGCCGGTCTTCGACGATGACGCCGGCGCCGACACCCAGGCCGAGGCTGAGGTAGATCAACGGGTCGGGTCGGTTGTCGGTGCCGAACTCCATCTCGCCTAAAGCGGCCACGTCGGCTTCGTTCTGCACGAAAAGCGGTGTGCCCTGCAGGGTCGTGCCGCGCAGATGCTCGGCCAGCAGCCGGCCGACGGGCAGGTCGCGCCAGCCGAGGTTGTGGGCGAAGTGCAGGTGGCCGCTGTGCTCGTCCACGCCGCCGGGCAGGCCGATGCCGATGCCGATGACCTGCTGGGCCGGCGTGTCCAGCCGCGCCTGCACCTGCGCCAGCAGCTTGGAAGCGCGCACCAGCGCCAGGTGCGGATCGCGGCTGGCGTCCAGTGGCGAGCGCGCGCGGGCCAGCACGTCGCCGCTCAGCGAGGTGGCCACGGCATGCACGCCGTCCACGCCGATCTCGGCGCCCAGCAGCACCAGGCGGCCGGGGTCCAGGAAGAGCGGCGTGGGCCGGCGGCCCAGGTCGCCGGTGGCCACCACCTCGCGCTCCAGCAGCCAGCCCTCGTCGATGAGCTCGCGCACCAGCGCGCCAACGGTGGACTTGGTCAGCTGCAGCGACTCGGCCAGTGCCGCGCGGGACTGCCCCGGCCAGGCGCTCAGCTGCCGCACGATGGCCATGCGATTGAGATCCTTGAGCAGGTGCTGGTCGGCGGTGAACTGCATGGTCTTCAAGTCGCACGCAGGACGCCGATGGCGCGGGGCCAGCCGGCATTGATGAGAGCCAGGCCGATCAGGGCCAGGCCGATGGCGGCAGTCAGGGCCTGGGCGGCGCCCGAGAACTTGGCCGCGGCGACGCAGGCCTCCCAGTTTGCGGCAATGACCCAGGCCAGCAGGGCGCCGACGGTGGCAAGTACGCTGCCGGCAACAAGCAGCTCGCGGTGCGGCTGGGCCATGTCCATGCCGGCGTCGACGTCCACGCGTTCGAAGCGGCCGTGGAACCACAGCCAGAAGATGCCGAGGCTGGTCAGGTGCATCAGCCCGGCGAACACGAACACCCATTGCTGCGTGCCCGTCCACTGCACGGCCAGGGCCGCCAGCAGCGCGATGAACATGCCGCCGATGCCGCCGGCCGTGGCGCCCAGGCCGACGACGGCGCCGGACACCTTGGTCGGGAAGAGGTCGGTGGCCGAGGTCAGCAGGTTGGCCGACCAGGCCTGGTGGCAGGCCGTGGCCAGCGTGATCAGGCCGACGCACAGCGCGAAGCTGTCGCTGTAATAGGCCAGGATGGCGCCGGGCATGCAGGCGGCCGCCAGGCCCATGGCCGTCATGCGGGCGCGGCCGACCGGCCAGCCGCGCTGGAGCAGCGTGCTCGACAGCCAGCCGCCGAAGATGGAGCCGACGCTGGAGCCGAGGTAGATCAGCGCGACGAGGCCGGCGCTTTTCAGCGGGTTCTGGCCGCGCTCGCGCTCCAGGTAGGACGGCAGCCAGAACAGGAAGAACCACCAGACCGGGTCGGTCAGCAATTTGCCGATCAGGAAGGGCCAGATGGCCTTGAAGCGCAACAGGGCCGTCCATGGCAGCTTGATCACCGTCTGCTGGGCGGGCTGGCCGGCCTGGATGTAGGCCAGTTCGTCGGCCGAAACACGCGCATGCCGCTCCGGCGCGTGAAAGCCCTTCTCCCAGAACGCCAGCCAGGCCAGGCCCACGGCGCCGATGGCGACGAAGGCGAACTGCCAGCCGAAGCTCACCGCCAGCCAGACCGTGACGGGCGACGCGATGACGCCCAGCGCCGTGCCCGAGTTGAAGATGCCGGTGGCCAGCGCCCGCTCCTGCTGCGGGAACCACATCGCCACCGCCTTGATGGCCGCCGGGAAATGAGCCGCCTCGGCCATGCCGAGCAGGAAGCGCACGAAAACCAGGCCGATCACCGAGGCAACGAAACCATGCGCCGCCGCCGCTGCCGACCACAGCAGCAGGGCCGCGGCGAGGCTGCGCTTGACGCCGAAGCGGTCGATGGCGATGCCGATCAGCGGCGGGAAGGCCGCGTAGGCGGCCGTGAAGGCGAAGGTGATCCAGCCGTAGTCGGCATCGGTCAGCGCCAGGCCTCCGGCGTCGAGGGGCTGCTGCAGGCTGGTCTTGAGCACCGACAGCGCGTTGCGGTCGATGTAGTTGATGGTGGTTGCGACGAAGAGCAGCGCACAGATGAACCAGCGCTGCCGACCCAGCGGCGTGGCGGCCGACCCCACCATCACGCGGCTTTCAGCGCATCTCCCAGGGGCGCGAAGGCACCGGGGCAGGTGGCGGGAGCCGGTAGGGCGGGATGGGGAATCAATGCGGTCTCCGTCGTGAGCGGGCCCTCCGGCACCGCTTGCTGTGGACTCAAATGTAGCGCTACCATTTTGCTTTGCGCAAGCGAGAAATCTCTAACATTCCCGCGTTTCCGGGGTCTTGGCCGGGGCGACAACAGGAGACAGCATGAAGACTTGGGCCAAGAGCCTGGCAGCGGCGCTGCTGGGGCTGGCATTGCTGCCGGCGTGGGGCGCCGTGGAGGATGGCTACGACCTCTGGCTGCGCTACCGCGCGCTGCCGCCGGCCGGCCAGGCGAGGGTGCTGGCACAGGCCCGCGGCATCGTGTTTGCGGAGCCGGCATCGCCGACGCTGCAGGCCGCCGTTGCCGAACTGCGGCGCGGTGTGGCTGGGTTGAGCGGACGTGAACCCGTGCTCCCAGCCCGCCCGGTGGGCGGTGCGCTGATGCTGGTCACGCCGGCCAATGTGCCTGCCGGCGTCGAACTGCCCTGGGATCAACTGGGTCGCGAGGGCTATGCCTTGCGAAGCCTCAAGTTGCAGGGCCGGCCCGTGACGCTGATTGCCGCCAACACCGACCTTGGCCTGCTTTACGGCAGCTTTGCGTGGCTGCGTGCGGCCAGCACAGCGGCCGACCTCGCGGCCCTGAACCAGCGCTCTTCACCGAAGCTTGGCCTGCGCCTGCTCAACCACTGGGACAACCTGGACCGCACGGTCGAGCGCGGCTATGCCGGTGCGTCGATCTGGGACTGGTGGAAGCTGCCCGACATCCGCGATGCACGCTACGTGGACTACGCGCGTGCCAACGCGTCGCTGGGCATCAACGGCACGGTGCTCAACAACGTCAACGCCAAGGCCGATTCGCTGACGGCGCCGTTCCTCGCCAAGGCCGCGGCGCTGGCGGACGTGTTCAGACCCTATGGCATCAAGGTCTACCTGTCGGCGCGCTTCTCGGCGCCGGTGGATCTGGGTGGGTTGAAGACGGCCGACCCGCTGGACCCGGCCGTGCGCGCCTGGTGGAAGGCCAAGGCCGACGAGATCTACCGGCTGATTCCCGACTTCGGCGGCTACCTCGTGAAGGCCAATTCGGAAGGCCAGCCCGGGCCGCAGGACTACGGCCGCAACCACGCCGACGGCGCCAACATGCTGGCCGAGGCGTTGGCCCCGCATGGCGGCATCGTCATGTGGCGAGCCTTCGTCTACGCGCCGGACACGAGCGATCGCGCCAAACAGGCGTTCAACGAGTTCCAGCCGCTGGACGGCAAGTTCGCGTCCAACGTCATCGTGCAGGTCAAGAACGGCGCCATCGACTTTCAGCCGCGCGAGCCCTTCCACCCGTTGTTCGGCGCGATGCCGAAGACACCGCTGGCGCTGGAACTGCAGATCACCAAGGAATACCTCGGCTTCGCTACCCACCTCGTCTACCTCGGCCCCGCTGTTCGAGGAGGTGCTGCGCGCCAAGCCCGACGGCGAGACGGTGGCTCAGCATGTCAGGGCCATCGCCGGCGTCGCCAACATCGGCAGCGACCGCAACTGGAGCGGCTCGCACTTCGACCAGGCCAACTGGTACGCCTTCGGCCGCGTGGCCTGGGACCCGGGCCTTGCCTCGGGCGACATCGCGCGCGAATGGGTGCAGCAGACCTTCACGACCGCACCGCACGCCGTCGACACCATCGTGTCGATGATGACCGCTTCGCGCGAGGCTGTCGTCGACTACATGACGCCGCTGGGCCTGCACCACCTGATGGGCACGGGTCATCACCATGGCCCGGCGCCGTGGGTCGACAACCTGGAGCGCGCCGACTGGAACCCGGTCTACTTCCACCGCGCCGGCCGCGACGGCATCGGCTTCGACCGCAGCCCCACGGGCAGCAACGCCGTGGCGCAGTACGCGCCCGAGGTGGCGGCGCGATTTGCCAACCCGGCGACGACGCCCGAGAACCTGCTGCTGTGGTTCCATCACCTGCCCTGGGATCACCGCATGGCATCCCACCGCACGCTGTGGGCCGAACTCGTCGCGCACTATGACCGGGGCGTCGTGAGCGTGGCCGAGATGCGCACGCGCTTGGGCCTCGCTTCAGGCCCACATCGACGGGCAGCGCCATGCCGACGTGGCGGCCTACCTGTCCGTGCAGGAGGCCGAGGCGCGTTGGTGGCGCGACGCCTGCATCGCCTACTTCCAGTCCGCATCGGGCCTGCCGCTGCCGGCCGGTGCGCGGCCGCCCGAGCGTACGCTGCAGGAGTACAAAGCCCTGCGCTTTAATTTCGCGCCGGGCCGGGGCGGATAAGCCAAATATGATTGCGCAAACAACCCCACCACCATCCGAGGGACCCCTTTGAAGCCAACCGCTCGTTCCGGGCGCAGCCCCAAGGTCGCCACCATCGCCGACGTGGCCAAGCTGGCCGGGGTGTCGCCGATGACGGTGTCGCGGGTCATCAATGGCGAGCAGAACGTGCGCCCCGGCACGCGGGAGAAGGTGCAGGCCGCCGTCGCCGAACTGAACTACCTGCCCAACCAGGCCGCGCGCCACCTGGCCGGCTCCGAGCCCATCCGCATCGGCATGCTCTACATCGACCCGACGGCCGGCTACCTCAACGAGTTCCTCATCGGCCTGTTGAACAAGGCCACGCTGCGCCATGTGCAACTCGTCGTGCAGCGCTGCGAGGCCGCCCGCGACGGCGAGGAAAAGCCAGTCGCCGAGATGATCGCCAACGGCATCGATGGCCTCATCCTGCCGCCGCCGTTCTGCGACTCCCAGCCCCTGCTCAAGCTGGTGGCCGACACCGACACGCCCGCCGTTGTCGTCTCCAGCGGCGTGCCGCCGGACGCCGTCTGTGCCGTCGGCATCGACGACTACCAGGCCGCCTACGAGATGACACGCCACCTGCTGAACCTGGGCCACCACCGCCTGGGCTTCATCATCGGCGACCCCTACCAAAGCAGCAGC
The DNA here is from genome assembly GCA_963422775.4 of uncultured Roseateles sp. Taxonomy (GTDB): domain Bacteria; phylum Pseudomonadota; class Gammaproteobacteria; order Burkholderiales; family Burkholderiaceae_C; genus Pelomonas. Next base: position 75,995 of record CAUJSJ030000096.1, on the reverse strand, counting down.
GCAAGGCGCCTCGCGGGCTTCCACGCAGCGATGAACGACGCCGGCCTGAACATCGCCGAGGAAGAGGTCGTTGCCCAGGGCATGTTCACCTACCGCTCGGGGCTGGACGCGGCCGAGTTCCTGTTGTCGCAGGAGCAGCGGCCCACGGCCATCTTCGCCAGCAACGACGACATGGCGGCCGCCACCGTGGCGATCGCCCACCGCCTGGGCCTGGACGTGCCCAGCGACCTCACCGTCGTCGGCTTCGACGATGCCCCGCTGGCCACCACCATCTGGCCCGAACTCACCACCGTGCGCCAGCCCATCATGGAGATGGCCGGCGCCGCGGTGGACCTGCTGGTGCGCCACATCAAGGCGCGCCGCTCCGGAGAGCCCCTGCCCTGCGAGCACGAGCTCATGGACTTCGAGCTGGTCCGACGCCAGTCCGACGCCGCCCCCCGTTTGCGCCCCCCTCTGCGCATCGGCGGCGCTGCCTGACCTCGGCCCGTTTCGGGCCTTTTTTCATGACGCCACCTTCCGCCCCGCGCTTCAAGCGCCTGCTGCTGACCGGCGCGGCCGGCAACCTGGGCCGCGTGCTGCGCCCGCGCATGAAGCACTACTGCGACGTGCTGCGCCTGTCCGACCTCGCCGCCATGGACCCGGCCGGCGAGGGCGAGGAGGTGGTGCAGGCGCCGCTCGAGGACCTGGCCGCGATGCAGGCCCTGCTCCAGGACGTGGACGCCGTGCTGCACTTCGGCGGCGTGTCCATCGAGAAACCCTTCGACGTCGTGCTGCCCGCCAACATCGTCGGCGCCTACAACGTCTACGAGGCGGCCCGACAACGCGGAACCAAGCGCATCGTCTTCGCCAGCTCCAACCACGTGACCGGCTTCTACAGCCAGGGCGAGACCCTCACGCCGCAGGCCGCGCCGCGGCCGGACAGCTACTACGGCCTGTCAAAAGCCTTCGGCGAAAACCTGGCGCAGTTCTATTTCGACCGCTACGGCCTGGAGACGGTGTCCCTGCGCATCGGCTCCAGCTGGCCCGTGCCGACCGACCGGCGCATGCTGTCGAGCTGGCTGAGCTTTGACGACCTGGAGCGCCTCATCGTCGCAGCCCTGAGCGCGCCTGTCGTCGGCCACAGCGTCATCTACGGCATGAGCGACAACCGCTCCACCTGGTGGGACAACAGCAAGTCCAGCCACATTGGCTACAGGCCCCAGGACAGCTCCGAACCCTGGCGCGCGGAGGTCGAGGCGGCCCAGCCCTACGTCGACCCCAGCCGCCCCGAAGTGCGCTGCCAGGGCGGCGGCTTCGTCGTCCTCGGCCCCTTCGAGAAGGGGCCCGAATGAACATCGCCTTCACCCCCAACGCGCGGCGGCCCGACCCGGCCATCGAGGTGCTGGACGACGCTTTCCTGCCGCTGCGCCTGTTCCCCGCCGGCGTGGAGCAACTCGCCACCGGCCTGGCCTGGGCGGAAGGGCCGGTTTGGTTTGGCGACGGGCGCTATCTGCTGGTTTCCGACATCCCGAACAACCGCATCTTGCGCTGGGACGAAACCACCGGCGCCGTCAGCGAGTTCCGCAACCCGAGCAACCACGCCAACGGCCACGTGCGCGACCGCCAGGGGCGCCTCGTGAGCTGCGAGCACCTGACGCGCCGCATCACGCGCACCGAGTACGACGGCCGCATTGCCGTGCTGGCCGACCGGTTCAAAGGCAAGCGCCTGAACTCGCCCAACGACATCACCTGCCAAGCCGACGGCAGCCTGTGGTTCAGCGACCCGCTGTTCGGCATCGCGAGTGATTTCGAGGGCGAGAAGGCCGAGTCCGAGCTGACGCCGGCCATCTATCGCATCGACGGCGCGACCGGCGAGCTGACACTGCAAATCGACGACCTCAAAGGCCCCAACGGCCTGGCCTTCAGCCCCGACGGCAACACCCTCTACGTCATCGAAAGCCGCGCCCAGCCGCACCGGCTGATCTGGGCCTATGACGTGGACGGTGCGAGCCTGAGCGGCAAGCGCCTGCTCATCGACCCGGGCTGCCCAGGCGCCTTCGACGGCATGGCTGTCGACGTGCTGGGCAACCTCTGGTGCGGCTTCGGCAGTGACGGCAGCGCGGGGGCGGACTCAGCGCAGCTGGACGGCGTGCGCGTCTACGCCGCCTCCGGCAAGCTGCTGGCCCACATTCACCTGCCCGAGCGCTGCGCCAATCTCTGCTTCGGCGGCGCCAAGGGCAACCGCCTCTTCATGGCGAGCACGCACTCGCTGTACGCGCTCTACGTCAACACACGAGGCGCCGTCGCCTAGCTAGTGGTTGTGTCGGGGTGGTGTGTCCACCACCGCGCGATACGGCACCGCCAGTTCGAGGCAGGCACCGGTCGACAGCGGCCCGACCGTCGAGCGATAGATCTCCTGCCAGGGGGTCTGGCTCGCGGGAACGGCGGGCAAACCGCCAGCGCGGCGGCGTGACAGCTCCTCGTCGCTGAGCAGCACATCGCAGCGCCCCGCGTTGAGGTCAACGCGGATGACATCTCCGGTGCGCAGCCAGGCCAACCCGCCGCCCACCGCGCTCTCGGGCGAGGCGTGCACGATGGAGGGGCTGTCCGACGTGCCGGACTGCCGGCCGTCGCCCAGCGTGGGCAGGCTCACCACGCCGCGGCGGATCAGCGCGTCCGGCGGCTGCATGTTCACCACCTCGGCCGAGCCCGGCCAGCCCACCGGGCCGGCGCCGCGCATGACGAGGATGCAGCCCTCGTCGATATCGAGCGCCGGGTCGTTGATGCGCGCGTGGTAGTCGTCGGCGCCGTCGAAGACGATGGCGCGGGCGTCGAAGGCGCCATCCTTCAGGTAGCGCGCGCGGAAGGCTGGCGAGATGACGCTGGCTTTCAGGATGGCGAAGTCGAACAGGTTGCCGCTCAGCACGACGAAGCCGGCCTCCGGCTTGAGCGGCGCGCTCACCGGGTAGATGACCTCGCGGTCGCGCGTCTCGCGGCCTTGGAGGTTGGCGGCCATCGTGCGGCCCGTTACCGTCGGCCGCGTGGTGCGCAGCAGGCCGGCCTGCTGCAGCTCCCACATGATGGCCGGCACGCCACCGGCACGGTGGAAGCGCTCGCCGAGGAACTGCCCCGCCGGCTGCATGTTCAGCAGCAGCGGCACGCGCTGGCCCACCTCGGTCCAGTCGGCGGCGGTCAGCTCGATGCCGGCGTGGCGGGCCATGGCCGTGAGATGCGGCTGCGCGTTCGTCGAGCCGCCGATGGCTGCGTTGACGACGATGGCGTCCAGGAAGGCATCGCGGCTCAGGAGGTGTGAAGGGCGCAGATCCTCGCGTGCCATCTCGACGATGCGCCGGCCCGTCTCGTAGGCCATCTGCCCACGCTCGCGGTAGGGCGCGGGGATGGCCGAGCAGCCCGTCAGCGACAGGCCCAGGGCCTCGGCCAGCGCATTCATCGTCGACGCCGTGCCCATGGTGTTGCAGTGGCCGGCCGAAGGCGCGGATGCGGCGGCGATCTGGATGAAGGTGGCCTCGTCGATCTCCCCGGCCGCCAGGCGCCGGCGGCCGGCCCAGATGGCGGCGCCGGAGCCGACCAGCTGGCCTTCGAACCAGCCGTCCAGCATCGGCCCGCCCGACAGCACGATGGCGGGGATGTCGACCGTGCTTGCTGCCATGACCTGGGCCGGCGTCGTCTTGTCGCAGCCCGTCGTCAGCACGACGGCGTCCAGCGGGTAGCCGTGCAGGATCTCGACGAGGCCGAGGTAGGCCAGGTTGCGGTCCAGCGCCGCAGTCGGGCGGCGGCAGTTCTCGAAGATGGGGTGCAGCGGGAACTCCATCGGGATGCCGCCCGCGTCGCGGATGCCGTCGCGCACGCGTGTTGCAAGTTCCAGGTGGATGCGGTTGCAGGGGCTCAGGTCGCTGCCGCTCTGCGCGATGCCGATGATGGGCCGGCCCGAGCGCAGCTCCTGCGGCGTGAGGCCGTAGTTCATGAAGCGCTCCAGGTAGAGCGCGGTCATGTCGACATGGTCGGCGTTGTCGAACCAGTCCTGGGAACGCAGCCGCCTCATCGTCCGCGGCTCCTCAGATGCTGCAGCAGCGCGCCGACGCCATAGGTCCATGGCGGCAGCGTGTCGCAGCGCTGCACGGTGTTGACCAGCGCCCCGAGGGCGGGGCTGGCAATCGTCACGCGGTCGCCGAGGCGGTGCGTGAAGCCGGCGCCCGGCGCGCCGCGGTCCTGGATGGGCGAAAACATCGTGCCGAGGAAGAGCATGAAGCCGTCGGGGTACTGGTGGTGGGCGCCACAGGCGTGGCCCACCAGCTCCAGCGGGTCGCGGCTGATCTCCTGCATGCGGCTGAGGCCTTCCAGCACGAAGCCGTCGTCCGAACCTTGGATGCGCAGGCTGACCTCGGCGGCGCGCACCGTGTCCAGCGAGAAGTGTTCGTCGAACAGGCGGATGAAGGGGCCGATGGCGCAGGAGGCGTTGTTGTCCTTGGCCTTGCCGAGCAGCAGCGCGCTGCGGCCCTCGATGTCGCGCAGGTTGACGTCGTTGCCCAGTGTGGCACCGACGACCTCGGCGCGGCCGTTGACGGCCAGCACGACCTCGGGCTCGGGGTTGTTCCACTGCGAGTCCGGGTGCAGGCCGACCGCTGCGCCGAAGCCGACGGCCGACATCGGCTGCGCCTTGGTGAAGACCTCGGCGTCGGGGCCAAGGCCCACTTCCAGGTAGGGCGACCAGGCGCCGCGTGCGACGAACTCGGCCTTCAGGCGCTGGGCCGCGGCCGAGCCGGGGCGGATGCTGGACAGGTCGCCGCCCAGCGTCCCGGTCAGCTGTGCACGCAAGGCATGGGCGCGGGCTGCGTCACCGCCGGCCTGGGCCTCGATGACCCGCTCCAGCAGGCTGACGGCGAAGGTCACGCCGCAGGCCTTGATGGCCTGCAGGTCGCAAGGTGCGAGCGGGCGGGGCAGGGCGGCGTCGGGTTCGGCGGCGAGTGCGTTGTCCAGCGCGGCCCGGGCGGGGCCCAGTGTCATGCCCGGCGCGCGGCGGGCGATGTGCAGCAGATCGGGGTGGTCCAGCAGCTCGGCCATCGTCGCGGCGTGGGCCGACACATCGACCAGTTCGCCGCGGCGCACGGCCACCAGGGCGGGGCCATCGGTGTCGGTGCGCCAGACGCGGCCCAGCAGCAGGGCGCGGTCCGCGTCGGCGGGGAGGAGGGTGTCGTGCGTGGGGGGCATGGGCTTCAGGGCTCGGCGGCAGAGGTCCGGGCTGAAATTGTGAGCGCTACCTAATTCGCTGCCAAGCCAGGAGATCCCGGCAACCCGCCACGGACTCAGGCAACGATGAGGTATTCGGGGTAGCGCTGCTGGATCTCGTCCACCGAGGCGAGGGTGCCGGACAGGTGGTTCCGAACGGCATGATGCGCGGCCTCGACGTCGCGCGACTCGATGGCCTCCAGGATCGCCTGGTGAGCGCCCAGGATCGACTCGGTCTTGCCGACCGTGGGGATGTGCAGCAGGCGCAGGCGGTCGACATGGCCGGACATGCGCACGACGACCGACCAGAGTCGCGGCAGGCCGGCCGCCACGTACATCAGCCGGTGGAATTCCTTGTCAGCGGCGATGAAGCCGAGAAAGTCCTTGCTCGCCGCCAGGTCCACCTGGCGAGACAGCTGCATGCGCAACTCGCCAATGACGGCATCGTCGTGCGCGGTGGCCAGCAGGCGCGCGATCTCGATTTCGATGGAACGGCGCAGGAAATGCGCTTCGCGCGCCGCCGGGACGTCGATGCGGCTGACCTGGGTCGTGTACTGCGCCCGGATGACGACCAGGCCTTCCTCGCTGAGCCGGATGAGCGCGTCGCGCACCGGCGTCTGGCTGACGCCGAACTGCTTGGCCAGTTCGGCGCGGTCCAGCGCCAGGCCCGGTGCCAGTTCCAGCGAAATGATGGCTGCCCGAAGCGCTTCGACAACCTGGGGCGCGGCGTGGCGGGTGGGATCTAGCGTGAAGTTCATCTCGGGTGAAGGCCTGCCGCTGACGCGCGAATGCACGCAGCCATTGTCATCGCGGGCTCGGGGCCGCTCGGTACGCCCCGACGCCATCGGGGCAGGGGCAGCGGTCCAGCCGAACGGGGTGCCTGAGAGCGCTACCTAAATTCCGAAGAAGTTGCAACACCCAGCAGACTTTGGGTCCTGTTGTTCACTAATACATTAGTACACACCCTCGTTGACGATGGATATGCAGGGTCGTAAATTGAAAATGTGCGCGCTACCATTCCAACAGGAATGGCATCGCTCTCCGCCCCCGGGGGTGCAGCGCTGGATCACAAAACCATACGGAGACATCGATGAGCAAGTTCTTCCTGCGACCGACGCGTCGCGCCAACAAGCGGCTGGCCCTGGGCATGACGTTGCTGGGCGGCCTGATCGCGCAGGCCTACGCCCAGACCGCGGCGGCCCCGGCCCAGGACCAGCAGAAGCTCGACACCGTCGTTGTCACCGGCATCCGCGCCGCGCTGGAGAGTTCGGCCAATGCCAAGCGCAACGCGGTCGGCTTCGTCGACGCCATCACGGCCGAGGACATGGGCAAGTTCCCGGACAGCAATATCGCGGAGTCCATCTCGCGCATCCCTGGTGTCACGCTGACGCGCGAAATCACCGGTGAAGGCCTGCAGATCCAGATCCGCGGCCTGGGCACCAACTTCACGCGCGTGCTGCTCAACGGCGCGCCGGTCGCCTCGGCCTCCACCGGCCGCACCGACACCGGCAGCGCCAACCGCGAAGTCGACATGGACTTCCTGCCCGGCGAGCTTTTCAGCCGCGTCAGCGTCATCAAGAGCCCGACCGCCGCGATGCTCGAAGGCGGCGCGGCCGGCATCGTCGACATGCGCAGCGCCCGCCCCTTCGACAAGAAGGGCCTGCGCACCGCCTTCACGCTGACCGGTACCAAGAACCAGCAAGCCGACAAATGGGGCAACCGCGGCTCGGCCCTCATCAGCAACACCTGGGACAACACCTTCGGCGTGCTGGCCGGCGTGGCCTGGTCGACGAACAAGGTCAAGACGACCGGCTTCGAGTCCATCGGCTGGACCAACGCCAACCTCTCCGCCACGCAGGGCGCGAGCCTGGGGGCTGCGCGCAACAGCACCGGCGGCGGCAACTGGACCATCCCCGGCACCGTGCCGGCCGGCGCCGGCAACGGCCTGACCACCGGCGCCACCATCAACGAGGCCTTCCTGCTGGCCAACAACCCGGGCATCACGACGCAGCAGCTCGACAACGCCCTCATCCCGCGCCTGGGCCGGGCCATGGTGGCCGAGGGCGACCGCAACCGCCTCAACGGCATCCTGTCGCTGGAAGCCCGGCCCAACAGCTCTGTCAAGCTCTTCCTCGATGCCATCTACGGCCACAAGAAGAACGAGTTCGAGCGCGTGGACATGGACTGGGTGGGCCGCAACGGCTCGGCCATCCCGCTGAACATGACGGTGGACAAGACCGACTGTGCCAACGGCTGCACGGTCACCAAGGCCACCTTCGCGAACTCGCAGTACTTCCTGGAGTACCGCCCCTACACCGAAGACACCAAGTTCCACAGCATCAACCCGGGCATCAACCTGAAGATCACCGACGCCCTCAGCGTCGACGTGCAGGCCAACGCGACACGCAGCGACTTCCGGCGCGATTCACCGACCGTGCTGCTGCAGACCGTGCTCGGCTCGGGCATCACGACCCAGTACGACAACACCAGCGGCGTTCCTCACCTGACGGCGAGCAACCCCCTGACCGGCGGCAAGGACATCCTGAACGACCCCAGCTCCTTCGGCTGGAACGGTGGTCGCCTGAACCAGCAGACGGAGATGCGCTCCGTGCGCACCTCCGGCCTGCGCGCCGCCGTCGACATCGATGCGGACGTCGTCGACATCAAGTTCGGCGGCGCCTACGACAGCGTGTCGCGCCGCATCCGCACGTTGGACAACAGCGGTTACTGGGAAAACATCGCCTGCCGCCGCAACGTCAACGCCTTCCTGCCTGGCCCCAACACCGTCAACCCCGGCCCCTGCAACGGTGCTGGCGCGGCAGGCCCGGCGGCCAGCACCTACCCCGGCTACGGCACGGGCTACACGGCCGGCGCGTCGCCGGCGTCGTTGCAGTTCCTGGGCTCGGCGATCCCGAACGCGTCCATTCCCTCCTACCTGCGGCCCACGGCCAACGGTTTCGTCACGCTGGACTGGGCCCGCTTCGCCAAGGACTCCAGCTATGCCAACGCCGTCGCGGCCGCGCTGCCCGGCACTGCCAACTCCAACAACAACGTGGCCCCTGGCGTCTTCCAGGAAAAGGTGACGTCGATCTTCGGCGAGGTCAACGGCGACACGACGCTGCTCGGCAACACGCTGCGCTACAACGCCGGCGCCCGCTACGCGACGACGGAGCAGACCTTCGCCTCGCTCACGACCCCGGCCGACCCGCGCAATGCCGCGCAGAACCTGGCCGACGGCGGCCGCTACCCGGCAGCGGTCGTGGAGAGCTACACGACGACGACCTACAGCAACTTCCTGCCGTCGGCGAGCCTGGCCTACAACCTGCGCCCCGACGTGCTGGCCCGCGCGTCGATGTCCAAGACCATCACGCGCGCCGATCCCACCCAGCTGCGCGCGCTGGCGCTCAGCTTCACCGACCCGGCAGCCCAGAACGGCCAGCTCACCAACCCCGACCTCAAGCCCTACCAGTCCAAGAACACGGACCTGGGCCTGGAGTGGTACACGGGGCGTGAAGGCTATGTCGCGCTGGCCTGGTTCAAGAAGGGCATCCAGGGCTTCACGGCCAACCGCACGTTGAACCTCACCTTCGCCGAACTGAACCAGTACGGCGTCAACTGGACCCAGGGCGGCCTGACCGACACCCAGAAGACCGGCCTGTACACGCGCGCCGGCCTGCCCGTGCCCACCGACCTGGCTGCGCTGCCATCCGCCGCCAACCTGGCCGCGATCAACGCACTGGGCATCACGCTGACGCAGACGCAGAACACGGCCGACGAGTTGCAGATCAAGGGCCTGGAGCTGACCGTGCAGCAGCCGCTTGACCTGCTCACGTCCTACCTGAAGGGCTTCGGCGTCAGCGCCAACTACACCAAGGTCAAGCAGTCGGGTGCCAACGTGGCCACGGGTGTGCCGCCCTACACCTACAACCTGGCGGCCTACTACGAAGGCCGTTTCGGGGGCTTTCGCGTGACCAAGACCTTCACCAAGGGTTCGCAGTCCAGCGGCACCGGCCAGAACGGCATCACTGCAGCGGCCTTCTTCGGCCAGGACTACGCCCAGGTGGACTTCACTTCGCGCCTGAACCTGGGCGAAGTCATCGGCTGGAAGAAGGACCTGCAGGCCACGTTCGACATCTTCAACGTGACCCGGGCCACGCAACGCACCAACTTCCAGTTCAGCAATGCGCCCTACGCGATCTACGAGCCGGGTCGCACCTACCAGGTGGGCTTGCGCGCCAGCTTCTGATCGAGTGTGTCTCCGCCAGCGGTCCGGGTGTGGCCCGCTGGCGGTTCGGTGAGGGGACTCGTCGGCCGAAGGCGGGGACCCTCACCTTTTTGTTGGTGCCGCCGCCTGCTCGCGCCTGAGCTCGGTGACGGTGCGGCCGGCAACGCCCCAGTTGTCGGTGTCCACCTCATCGATGACGACGAAGGTCGTTGCGGGATCCTTGTTCAGCACGCGGACCATCAGGTCCGTCGCCTCGGCGATCAGCTGCTGCTTCTGCGCCAGCGTCACGCCCTCGCGGGTGATTTCGATGCGGATGTAAGGCATGGGGCCTCCTTCACTGTTGGACGTGGGTGTAGAGCTTGGCGACGATGGACCAGCGCCCGTTGTCCTTGAGCAGGCTGAGCTGGTCCAGATAGTTGAAGCCCAGCATGTCACAGCGTGCCGTCGCCAGCGCGATGGCGCCGTCGATCTGCAGCGCCAGCAACTGCATGTGCTGGATCTCGCCCAGGCGCTGCGGGCTGGCGCGGGTGGCCACCACCTCCAGATACGGCTCGACGTCGCGCAGCAGCACCTGGCCCTTGACCTCGCCATAGAGCCGCGCCTGCGGGTGAAAGACCTGAGCGAGCAGGTCCACGTCGCCGCGGTACAGCCCGTCGAAATAGCGCTGCAGCAGCGCCAGCAGTTGCTCGCGGTCGGTCATCGCGCCACCCTCACCACTTGCCCGCGCTCATGCCACCGTCCACCGGCAGCACCACGCCGGTCGTGAAGGCGGCGCCGGCGAGGTACAGCACGGCGTCGGCAATCTCCTGCGCGGTGGCGATACGGCCGGCCGGTTGCAGCGTGTTCAGGAAGCCATGCATGTCGGCCGTGTACATCGGTGTGTCGACGATGCCCGGTGCCACCGCCGCGACCTGCACGTTGTGTGGCGCCAGCTCCAGCGCCAGCGCCTTGGTCGCCTGGTTGATGCCGCCCTTGATCAGCACCGGCAGCACCGCCGGCACGCCCTGGATGGGTTGCAGCGCGATGGCGGCCGTGATGTTGATGATGTGGCCGGCCTTGCGCTCCACCATGTGGCGGGCCGCGGCCTGCGACGGGTAGACGAAGCCCTTGAGGTTGGTGGCGACCAGGGCGTCCAGCTCGGCCGGCGTGTAGTCGACGAAGGGCTTGGCGTTGAAGATGCCCGCGTTGTTGACCAGCACGTCGACCCGGCCGAAGCGCTCGACGGCGCGCTGCACCAGGGCCGTGCCGACGGCGGGGTCGGCCACGTCGCCAGCAACGGCCAGGAAGTTGTCATCGTGGGCGCCGATGGCGGCCGCCGCTTGCTGAAGGCGTTCGGCGTTGCGGGCATTGCCGACGACGCGGTCGCCGCGCTTGAGGAAGGCGGCGGTGACGGCCAGGCCGATGCCGCTGGAAGCGCCGGTGACGATGATGGTGCTGGGCGAGTGGTTCATGGATGACTCCATCGAAGTTGCGGTGCAGTGAATTTATTGGTGACGGCCAGATCAATAAATAAGATCGGCGCCACTTCAGTCTTTACGTCATGTAATCCATGAGTCGACAGTTCGATGACCTGATGCTGGGCAGCCTGGAACTCTTCTGCGCGGCGGCCGAGCAGGGCGGCTTCACGGCCGCGGCGACGGCCTTGGGCGTCTCGCCAGCGGCCGTGAGCCGCACGGTGGCGCGGCTGGAGGAGAGGTTGGGGGTGCGCCTGTTCGTGCGCACGACGCGGCGCATCCGCCTCAGCGACGCGGGCCAGGCCTACTACGAGCAATGCCGCCAGGCGCTGAACCAGCTGGCCGAGGCCGAGCGGGTCGCCAGCGGGCAGCAGCTCGCACCGAGCGGCCTGCTGCGCATCAGCGTGCCGACGACCTATGGCCACCACCGTCTGCTGCCGCGACTGCCCGAGTTCATCGCGCGCTACCCCGGCATCCGTGTCGAGGTGCATGTCAGCAACCGCAACATCGACTTCGCCGCCGAGGGCTATGACCTGGCCGTGCGCGTGCGCGCACCGGCCGATTCGACGCTGATCGCCCGGCACCTGGAGGACGCGGAGCTGGTGCTCGTCGCCGCGCCCGACTACCTGCGCCGACGCGGCGAGCCGCAGACGCTCGACGAGCTGTCTGCGCATGACTGCATCCAGTTCGAGCTGCCCAGCAGCGGCCGCGCCATCGCCTGGCTGTTCCGCGAGGAGGGCAAGGATGTCGAGCGGCTGACGAGCGGCAGCACCAGCTGTTCGGACGATGTGCTGGCCGGCGTGACGCTGGCCCGCCACGGCGCGGGCATCTTCCAGGCCTACCGCTTCACGGTGGAAGAAGAGCTGCGCCAGGGCCGCCTCGTCGAGCTGCTCAAGCCCTCCGGCGGCCGCTCACGGCCCTTCAACCTGCTCTACCCGCATCAGCGACATGTGCCGCTGCGGGTGAGGTGCTTCGTCGACTTTTTGCTAGCGACTTAGAGGATCTCGAAGCGCACGTCGATGTTGCCCCGCGTCGCGTGCGAGTAGGGGCAGAGCTGGTGGGCACCGTCGACGAGCTGCTGCTTTTGCTCGGCCCTCAGCCCGGGCAGGTTGACGGTCAGCTTGACCGCGAGCGCATAGCCCTGGTCGGCCGTGGTGCCGAGCGACACGTCGGCATCGATGCTGACCGCATCCGGCACGCGCACCCCAAGCGATGCGCCGGCGCGGCGCATTGCGCCCATGAAGCAGGCCGAATAGCCGATGCCAAAGAGCTGTTCGGGATTCGTGCCGGGGCGTCCGGAGCCGGGCGGGCTCAGTTGAACGTCCAGGGCGCCGTCGCTGGATTTGCCCGCGCCCTCGCGGCCTCCGGCGGTGTGGGTATGGGCCGTGTAAACGACTTTGTCGATGGTGCGCATGGGGCTTCCTTCTGGATGAATCAGGACTCGGGTTGGAAATGGCGCAAGGCGGACATCGCCATGCGCACGACGTTGCGGGTTTCGGTGACGGGGGCACCTGCCTTGGCACTCAGGCGCAGGCCGCGCATGACGGTCAGCACGAAGTCGGCAGCGGCGGCTGCTTCCAGCGTCGCGGGCAGCTCGCCCAGTTGCTGGGCCTGGGCCAGCGCGGAGGCGATGTCGGCTTTGGATTGCTGCGCGCCGCGCTTCAGGATGTCCGCGACCTCGTTGTCGCTGGTGCCGATCTCGGCCGCCGTGTTGACCGACATGCAGCCGCGCGTGCGCGCCACGCCGCTGGACGTGGCGATGGACGTCAGCAGCGTCTCGATGCCGGCCAGCGGCGACGGCGCGGCCGCCAACACCTTCTGCAGCGACTTGGAGCGCTCGGCCTGGTACAGGCGCAGCGCCTCGAGAAACAGGCCGCGCTTGCTCTCGAAGGCGTTGTAGAGGCTTTGGCGCCCGATGCCCATGGCCTCGACGAGGTGGGGCATGCCCGTCGCCTCGAAGCCCTGGCGCCAGAACACCTCCATCGCGCGTTGGAGGACTTCGTCTCTGTCGAACTCGGAAGGTCTGGCCATGAAGCGAATTGGACTTGTTTTTGAACGATCAGTCAAGAATAATGGCATCCAACGATTTCGCAACCTGCAGTTCCGCGCCATGAACCTCGACCGCCGTTCCTTCCTCGCCGCCACCGCCGCTGCTGGTGCGTCTTCCCTGGTGGCTCACCCCGCCTTCGCCGCCGCGCCGCGCGGCTTCGGTGAGCTGCGCCAGGTCGAAGCCGGCGTGCTCAACATCGGCTATGCCGACCTCGGCCCGCGCATCGGCCCGCCCGTGCTGCTGCTGCACGGTTGGCCTTACGACATCCACACCTACGAAGAGGTCGCGCCGCTGCTGGCCGCCCAGGGCTATCGCGTCGTCGTGCCTTATCTGCGCGGTTACGGCTCGACGCGCTTCCTGTCTGATGCCACACCGCGCAATGCTCAGCAGACCGCCATCGCTGCCGACGCCATCGCGCTGCTCGACGCCCTCGGCATCCCGCAAGCCACCGTCGCCGGCTGCGACTGGGGCGCGCGCACCGCCTGCGTGATGGCGGCCCTGTGGCCGCAGCGCGTGAAGGCGCTGGTGTCGGTCAGCGGCTACCTCGTCACCAACGTGAAGGCCGGCCCGCAGCCATTGGCACCTGCCGACGAGCTGGCCTGGTGGTACCAGTTCTACCTGGCCACCGACCGCGGCCGCGCCGGCTACGAAAAGCACCACCGCGACTTCGCCCGGTTGATCTGGCGCCAGGCCTCGCCCGAGTGGCGCTTCGACGACGCGACCTTCGAGCGCTCCGCGCCTGCCTTCGACAACCCCGACCACGTCGCCATCACCGTCCACAACTACCGCTGGCGCCTGGGCCTGGCCGAAGGCGAGGCGCGCTATGACGCCCTGGAAGCCCGGCTCGCCGCGGTGCAGAGCGTCGCGATGCCGGCGATCACGCTCGAAGGTGATGCCAATGGCGCACCGCATCCGCCGGCCGCTGCGTACGCCAAGCGCTTCAGTGGCAAGTACGAGCACCGTGAGTTGAAGAGCGGCATTGGCCACAACCTGCCGCAGGAGGCGCCCGCAGCGTTTGCGCAGGCCGTCATGGACGTCAACCGGGCCTGATCGGACATTCGTCCGATGTTCGCCGTGGCAAGGAAAACGGACAGTTCGTTCCGTCCCAACCCACCCAGGAAATCACCATGAACTTCGCCAAGCTCTCCATCGCCGCCGCTGCGCTTTCTCTCGCTACCCTTGGTTCTGCCGCTCAAGCCGCAGAGCCGCAACCCAGCGTGGTCATCGTCCACGGCGCGTTTGCCGACGGCTCCGACTGGGCCAAGGTCATCCCGCTGCTGCAGGCCAAGGGCGTGCGCGTGACCGCCGTGCAGAACCCGCTGACCTCGCTGGACGACGACGTCGCCGCCGCCAAGCGCGCCATCGACGCCGCGCCCGGCAAGGTCGTGCTGGTCGGCCACTCCTGGGGCGGCACCGTCATCACGCAAGCCGGCGCCAGCGACAAGGTCGCGAGCCTCGTCTACATCGCCGCCTTCGCGCCCGATGTCGGCCAGGCCGTGGGGGACCTCGGCAAGGCCTACCCCGCGCCCGCGGGCCTGTCGCACCTGGTGCCCGACGCTGCCGGCTTCCTGCGCCTGTCCGACGAAGGCATGAGCCAGCATTTCGCGCAGGACCTGCCCGCCGCGCAGACCGCCGTCATGGCTGCCACCCAGGGCCCCATCGCCGGCAAGGCCTTCGGTGAGAAGGTCAGCGTCGCGGCCTGGAAAACCAAGCCGAGCTGGTACCTCGTCGCCGGCAACGACCACATGATCCAGCCCGCCCTGCAGCGCGACTTCGCCAAGCTCATCGGCGCCAAGGTCAGCGAAGTCAAGACCAGCCATGTGCCCCAGCAGTCTGCGCCGGCCCAGGTGGCCGCCACCATCCTCGACGCCGTGAAGAACTCTCAGTAACGATGACCTCCAGCAGCGCCTCCATCCCCGTCTTCGACGTCATCTGCGCGCTCGCCTTCGTCGGCGACCTCAGCATGGGCCAGCCCGTGGATCACTCCGCGCGCACGGCCTGGCTGGCGGCCCGCCTGGCCGAGGCCAGCGGTGGCGCGCCCGATGCCCGTGTCGATGCAGCCTGGGCGGCGCTGCTGCGCTGGTCGGGCTGCACGGCCAATGCGCCGGAGTTCGCCGACATGATGGGAGACGACGTCGGCGGCCGGCGTGCGATGCTGGTACTGACGTCGAACGCCGAGGCCGGGCGCATCGCCGGCAGCGTCGGCCCGATGGCTCGCATCCACTGCGAAGTGGCCGAGGACATCGCCCGGACGCTGGCGCTGCCCGACGAGGTCCGCGCCACGCTGCGCCACTGCTTCGAAGCCTTCGACGGCTCGGGCCAGCCCATGGGCCTGAGCGGTGCCGCCGTGCCGCCCACCGTCTATCTCGTCGCACTGGCCGGCGACCTGGAGGTCCTGTCGCGCACCTATGGCCTGCGAGGCGCACTGCAGACCATCACCGAGCGCGCCGACCACCGCTACCCGGCCCAGCTCGTCGAGCTGGCGCGTAAACACGGCGCCGACTGGTTGGATGCGCTGGACCGCGGCGCCGCCAACAGCGACGCGCTGAAGGCCGCCTTCGGCGACGGTGGCCGCACGGCGGCGCTGGAGCTGGTGGCCGACGTCATCGACCTCAAGCTGCCCTGGATGCTGGGCCTGTCGCGCCGCGTGGCCGACGCCGCACAACGCTGCGCCGCTCACCTCGGGATGGACGCCGCCGCCCAGGGCCGCGTCTACCGCGCGGGGCTGATCCACGGCATCGGCCGCGCGTCGGTCCCCAACAACGTGCTGGAAGCCACTCGCCCCGTCGGCGAGGCCGACCAGGAGAAGCTGCGCCTCGTGCCCTACTGGGCCGAACGCGCAGGCCGCCGCATCGAAGCGCTGCGCGACGAGGCGCTGCTGGCCTCCTTTGTGGAGGAGCGCCTCGATGGCTCAGGGCATTTCCGTGGCGCCCGCGCCGACGCCATCCCGCTGGAGGCCCGCGTGCTCGCGACGGCCGCGTGCGCCGTCGGCCTGCAGACGACGCGCCCAGGTGGGGCGGCGCTGGACCTGGCCGCGGCACAGGCCCACCTGCGTGCCGAGGCTGAAGCCGGGCGCCTCGACGCTGCGAGCGTCGGCGCCGTCTGCGGTGGCGCGCCGCCGCCCAGGGTCGCCCCAACGGCCACGCTGCTGACCGAGCGCGAAGTCCAGGTGCTGCGCCGCATCGGCCAGGGTGAAAGCAACAAGGAAGCCGCGCGCGTGCTGGGCATCAGCCCGAGCACCGTGCGCGCCCATCTGGAAAGCGTCTTCCGCAAGCTCGAGTGCTCGACGCGCGCTGCTGCGACGCTGAAGGCCATGACCCTGAGACTGATCTGACACCCATGAAACGCTTCATCGCCGCCTTGCTGACCTGCCTGATGACCGCCACCACCCCGGCAGCGCTGCCGGTCGAATCCTTGCAGCCGAGGCTGGACGGCGGGGGCGAATGGATCAACTCGCCACCGCTGACGCTGGACGCCCTGCGCGGCAAGGTCGTGCTGGTCGACTTCTGGACGTACTCCTGCATCAACTGCCAGCGCACCCTGCCTTATCTGCGCGCCTGGGCGCAGCAGTACGGCCCCCAGGGCCTGGTCGTCGTCGGCGTGCATGCGCCGGAGTTCGGCTTCGAGCGCGACGTGAAGCGTGTGCGCCTGGCTGCCAAGGATGGCCGACTGGATTACCCCATCGTGCTCGACAACGACTTCACGATCTGGCGCGCCTTTCGCAACCAGGCCTGGCCGGCGCTGTACTTCATCGACGCCCAGGGCCGTGTGCGCCACCACCAGTTCGGCGAGGGCGACTACGAGCGCGCCGAGCAGGTCATCCGCGAGTTGCTGCGCGAGGCCGGCAAGCCACCCGAGGCGGGCATGGCCCAGGTCGCCCTCAACGGCCTCGGCCTGACGCCCGACTTCGCCAACGTGCGCTCACCCGAGACCTATCTCGGCCATGCGCATGGCGTGGCACGCGGCGTGCTGCCCGACCGCCTCAGGCGCTATGCCGGCGGCAACCCGCGGCTCAACGAATGGGCGCTGGCCGGTGACTGGACCGTGCGCTCCGAGTACGCCGAGCTGTCGGGCGAAGCGGGGAGCGTGCTGCTGCGCTTTCACGCGCGCGACCTGCACCTCGTGCTGGGCCCCGCGGCCGATGGCAAGCCGCTGCCCTTTCGCATCACCCTGGATGGCCGCCCGCCCGGGCCCGATGCGGGCCTGGACGTGGATGCCGAGGGCCGTGGCGTGGCCAGCGGCGAGCGGCTGTACCAGCTCGTGCGCCAGCGCGGCCCGGTGCGCGAGCGGAGCTTCGAGATCCGCTTCGACGCCCCTGGCGCACGGGCCTATGCCTTCACCTTCGGTTGACCTTGAGAAGGACTTCGTATGACCACCTTGCCTTCATCGCCCAGGCCGGCAGCGCCCGCGCCGCGGCCCATCGTGTCCTTCGCCCGCATGCTGGTGCTGGCCCAGCGGCGCTTTCAGGCCCGCCAGCAGGGCCTGGCAAAGCCCGCCTAGCGTCCGCGGCGCCTTGACGCAGCCACGTCGGCCAGCAGCAACTGCAGGGCCAGCATGGCGAGCAGCGCGGGCGCCAGTTCCGCCTCGGGGCCGGTGACGAGTTGCACGGCCGCGTTGGCCTGAGCGCTCTCGGTGATCCACACGCCGGGCATCCCGGGGCGTGGCGTCGCGATGGCGCCCAGCGCCAGGCAGACCGCGGGCGCTGCCGCCGGCAGATCGCCGTGCAGCAGCGGCCGCGCCGGGATGCCGGACCGCCAGAGCGCCTGCAGGGCCATGTCTCGCAGCGGCGCGTGGGCCGCGTCGGCGAGCACGTCGACCTGGCTGGCACCGGCCAGCGTCCGGGCGGCGATGCCCAGCGTCGCGCGGTCCAGGCCACGCAGCGCCTGGGTGCTGCGTGCCAGCAGCGGGTGGCCGGCGGGCTCACCGCCCTGAGAGGCCAGGCTCTCGGCCAGTGCGCGCTTGAAGGTCTTCACGCCGTCAAAGCCCAGCGCGCGGCAGAAGCGGATGACCTGGGGCTGGCTGACCTGGGCTGCCTCGGCCAGCCGGGCGGTTGCCGTATCCAGCGCGGCGCCGGGGTTGGCAAGCACCACGTCGGCGACGCGGCGTTCGCAGCGCGTCAGGTGCGGGTAGGTTGCACGGATCTGGTCGCAGACGGCGCCGGTGGTGGCGGTCGTGTGCAGGGCCAGGTCCAGCGCGCGGGCGGCGCCTGTCCAGCCGGAGGCGTCTTCCGGCGCCAGGCGCAGCGCGCGAGCCCAGGGCACCGTGCACAACGTGGCCAGGCCCAGCCGCTTGCTCAGCGTGTCGGCCGCCAGCTCCGTGTCGGTCATCAGCACGGCATGGTGCACTGGGCGGTGCAGCGCGGCGAGGGCGTCGGCCAGCGCGGGCGCCAGTTGCGTCCCGTCCTGGATGGGCTCGTCGCTGGCATGCGCGCGGCGCCCGTCGGCGTGCAGCAGCAGCGTGCGCAGCCGACCGTCCTGCCAGCAGGCAAGCAGTCGCGGCCAGGGCTGGGCGTTCATGTCAGTCAAACAGTCGCGAGTTCAGCCAGCCATAGGCTGCGATACCGGCGTAGCACAGCGCGGGTATGCCGAACGAGGCCTGCAGGCCGATGACATCGGCCGCATGGCCCTGCAGCAGCGGCAGCAGGGCACCGCCGACGATGGCCATGCACAGCAGGCCCGAGCCCTGGGCTGTCTGGGCACCCAGGCGATGCACGGCCATGCTGAAGATGGTGGGGAACATGATGGAGTTGCACAGACCGACGGCCAGCAGCGCCCAGATCGCGACCTGGCCTTGAGTGGCCACGCCGACGCCGATCAGCCCCACGGCCAGCGTGGCGTGCGCGGCCAGCAATCGGCCGGGTGCCATGAGGCGCATCAGGCCCACGCCGACAAAGCGGCCCACCATGGCGCCGCCCCAGTACAGGCTCAGATACGGCGCGGCCGCGGCGGCCGTCATGCCGGCCGCTTCCTGCATGAAGTTGATCAGCAGGCTGCCGATGCTGACCTCGGCGCCGACGTACAGAAAGATCGCCGCGACGCCCCACAGCAGGTGAGGGTGGGCGCGTGCGACGGCGATGGCTGATGTTGTCGTCGGCTTGGCTTCATCGGCAATGCGCGGCAGACGAGCCAGCGCGAAGAAGCCGGCCAGCGCCAGCAGCGCCACGGCCAGTGCGAGATACGGCCCCTGCACGCTGCCGCCTTCTCCTGTCGGCAGGATCAGCACGCCCAGCGCCGGTGCAACCGCGGTGCCCAGCGAGTTGAAGGCCTGCGTCAGCGTCAGCCGGCTGGACGCCGTGCGCGGGTCGCCCAGGGCCGTGACGTAAGGGTTGGCCGCGACCTGCAGCACCGTGATGCCGGCGGCCAGCACGAAGAAGGCGAACAGGAAGAGGGCGTAGCCGGCGCTCACAGCCGGCAGGAAGAGCAGGCAGCCGGCCGCCGCGACGACCAGGCCGAAGACCGCGCCGCGCTGGTAGCCCAGGCGCTGGATGAGCCGCCCCGCCGGCAGCGAGACGAGAAAGTAGGCGCCGAAGAAACAGAACTGCACCAGCATGGCCTGCAGATAGCTCAGCGTGTAGAGCGCCTTCAGGTGCGGGATCAGCACATCGTTGAGCGCCGTCAACAGGCCCCACATGAAGAAGAGCAGCGTGACGACAGCGAGTGGTGCGCGGCTGTCGGCCGGTGCCGGCAAGGCAGAAGCTGGAACGGACATCGGGTTCACTTGGGCAAGGCAACGAAGCGGATCGCCTGGCCGCCACCCGGGGCGAGGCGCAGGGGCAGGGTGTCGGTGGACTGGACGGTGACCTGTTCGGTGACGAGGTCGAAGCGGCGCTTGTCGTCGCGGTAGTCGGCGTTGTCACCGTCGCGGTAGATCTCGGCGCGGTAGCGGCGGCCGACGTCGAGGAAGGTCAGCGGCAGCGTCAGCCTGCGCCCGTCGCCGTTGGTGATGGCGCCCACGTACCAGTCCTCGCTGCGGCGGTCCTTGCGGGCGATGGTCGCCACTTCGCCGAGTTCGCCGTGGATGACCCGGGTCGTCTCCCAGTCAGTCGGCACGTCCTTGATGAACTGGAAGGCCGCCGGCCAGCGCTCGTAGTGCTCGATGAGGTCCGGCACCATGACGACGGGCGAATACAGCGCGACGTAGAGCGCCAGCTGCTTGGCCTGGGTGGAGTTCAGCTTGCGGTCACCGGCACCGTTCAGGCTGAGGATGCCCGGCGTGTAGTCCATCGGCCCGCTGAGCATGCGCGTGAAGACGAGGTTGACCTCGTGGTCCACCGGGTTGATCGGGTCGCCCCAGGCGTTGAACTCCTGGCCGCGCGCGCCCTCGCGCGACACCCAGTTCGGGTAGGTGCGGCGCAGGCCGGTGTCCTTCACGGGCTCGTGCGTGTCGATGGCGATCCTGTGCTTGGCCGCTTCCTGCACGGCCTTGACGAAATGGCGCACGCCTTCCTGCGATTCGGTGAAGCCGAAGTGGGTGCCCTTTCCGGTTGGATCGTTCGCGTTGGCGAACTGCGCGGTGCCGGCGTCGGTGACATAGCCGGACTTGACGACATCGACGCCGTGTTTCGCGTACAGCGCATAGGCCGCCTCCATCTGTGACTCGTAGCGGGCGATGTTGCCGCCGGTCTCGTGGTGGCCGACGAGGCGCACGCCCTTGCTCTTGGCATAGGCCGCGACCGCTTCGAGGTCGAAGTCGGGCATGGCCTTCAGGTATTCAAAGACCGAGCCGCTGCCGACCCAGTTGCCGTCCCAGCCAAGGTTCCAGCCCTCCACCAGCACGCCGCGAAAGCCATGCTTCGCCGCGAAGTCGATATGACGCTTGGTGTTGGCCGTCGTTGCGCCATGCTTGGCGCCGCTGGACCAGCTCGACTTGTCCAGATGCATCTCCCACCAGACGCCGACGAACTTGCCAGGCTGCACCCAGCTCACGTCGCCCAGCTTGTTGGGCTCGTTGAGGTTGAGTTCCAGGTTGGATTCGTACAGCGCGCCTGCTGAGTCGGCCACGCGCAGCGTGCGCCAGGGTGTGGCGAAGGCGCCTTGCTTGAAGACCGTGGCGCCCTGCGTGCTGGGCGCCAGCTGCGCGCGCAGCTTCTGGCCGCTGACCTTGCGCACCCACATCGACGCGTAGTCCACCAGCGCCGCTTCGTGCAGCGCGAGGTGCACGCCGCTCCTCGTGCGCATCGTCAGCGGCGTGTTGGCCAGGCCCACCTCGGCCAGCGGCGTGCGCTGTACCGGGTACTCCAGCACCAGCGCCTCGCCGGCCGGGATCCACCAGGCCGTGGCCGGCTCGGCGATGTCGAACTCGGTCAGCTCGTCGCTGATGCGGGCGATGGGCAGCTGGGGCTGGTTGGGCAGTTCGTAGCGAAAGCCAAGGCCATCGTCGAAGACGCGAAAGCGCAGGCCCATGCCTCGGCCGCCCTGGCCGGGTTGGGACAGCTCCACCATCAGCTCGCGGTAGTGGTTTCGCACGCGCTGGCTCTCGCCCCAGGGTTGCTCCCAGGTGTCGTCGTGCTCGGTGGTCTTCTGGCCGACGAGCTTGAAGCCGCCGTCGAGCTGGTGGGCGTTGGTCAGCAGCAGGCCCAGCCGCGAGGCGTTGATCAGCGGCTTGCCGGCGCGGTCGACGCGGTAGGCCAAGCGCCCTTCGCCAGTCAGCTGCAGCGTGACGACAAGCTGCTTGTTGGGCGAGGTGACGGTGGCCAGCGTTTCGTCGGCGTGGGCGGCGCTGCAGAGGACGAGGGAAAGGAGGGCAAACAGGCGGCGGGTCAGCATGTCTCGGTTTCCTGGACAGCGGCGCAGTGGGCCGCGATGAAGTCGGCGTGGCTGGGCATCTGGGCGACGCAGCGCTGGATGACGGCCTGGGTGTCGCTGAGATAGTCGCCGATTTCGCTCTGCGGCAAGGCATCGGCCAGCGGGTGGTGGGCCTGCGGCTTGAGGCCCTGGCCGTGCAGTACCTGCAGCCAGCCAACCTCGGAGAACAGCTCGTCGCCGTGGCGCACGATGCGGCCGCTGGCGCGCCAGAGGTCGAGCTTGTCCTTCAGTGTCTGCGGCACATCCATGCTGCGGACACGGTTCCAGAAGGCCGTGTCGCTGCGCGTGGTGGCGTGGTAATGCAGGATCAGGAAATCGCGGATGCGCTCGGTCTCGAACTCGCTCTGGCGGTTGAACTCGGCGATGTCGGCGGGGCTGAAGCCACGGTCCGGGAAGAACTGGATGAGCCGCGCGATGGCCGACTGCACGAGGTGGATGGAGGTCGACTCCAGCGGTTCCATGAAGCCCGAGGCCAGGCCGATGGCGACGACATTGCGGTTCCAGACCTTGCGCCGGCGGCCGCTCTCGAAGCGCAGTACGCGGGGCTCGGCCAGCGCCTCGCCATCGAGTTTGCGCATCAGCAGCGCCGCGGCCTCGTCGTCGCTCATGGCCTGGCTGGCATAGACATGGCCGTTGCCCACGCGGTGCTGCAGGCCGATGCGCCATTGCCAGCCCGCGGGGCGGGCGGTGGCGCGGGTGAAGGGCAGCAGGTCGGGCCCGGAGGCACTGGGCACGACGACGGCGCGGTCGCAGGGCAGCCAGTGGTTCCAGTGCTCGTAGCCCGTCTTCAGCGTCTGCTCGATCAGCAGGCCGCGAAAGCCTGAGCAGTCGATGAAGAAGTCGCCTTCGATGACTGCGCCGCTGGCCATGCGAACGCTGCGCACATGGCCGTTCTCGTGCAGCTGCGCGTCCAGCAGACGGCCTTCGGTGCGCTGCACGCCCAGCTTCTCGGCGTAGCGGCGCAGGTAGCGGGCGTAGAGGCCCGCGTCGAGGTGGAAGGAATGAACGATCTCGGCCAGTGGCGAGTGGCCGAGGCTGGTGTCGGCGCGCATGAAGCGGTGCCCGCGCGCGGCCGCGCCGTTGATGGAATAGGCCCACAGGTCTGGCGCCTGGCCGGCCTGATGCATGCGCAGCCAGTATTGGTGAAAGGGCAGGATGCTGGAGCGGTGGCCGATCTGGCCGAAGGCGTGCAGATAGCGGTCGCCGATGGCGCCCCAGTCGCGGAACTCGATGCCGAGCTTGAACGTGGCCTGCGTCTCGCGCATGAACTCGTTCTCGTCGATGCCCAGCAGCTGGTTGAAGAGCCGGATCATCGGGATGGTCGACTCGCCGACGCCGATGGTGCCGATCTCCTCGGACTCGACGAGCTTGATCGTCACGCGGCCGTTCGTGACCTTGGCAAGCGCGGCGGCCGTCATCCAGCCGGCGGTGCCACCGCCGACGATGACGACGGTGTTCAGCTTCTGCTGCATGGACACCTCACTGAACCAGGACACGCCAGCCCCAGGCGGGCAGGCTCAGCGTGGCGCCGTCTTCGAGCTTCGTCTCGGCGCCGCCGTTGAAGTCCAGGTAGCGGCCGGCATGGCGCGGGCCATTCAGTGTCACGTCAACGGTTGAAGCGGACAGGTTGAAGACCGCGAGGACCTTGTCCTTGCCATTGCCGCGCACGAAGCTGAAGACCTGCTTGGGCACGCTGTTGGCCACCGGCTCCATGACGGCACCGTCAGCGCCGTTCCAAAGCGCCGTGTTGCGCTTCTTCAGTGCGATCAGGCGGCGGTAGAGATCGGCCTCGGGCGCGTCCTTCCAGGCGATCGGGTCACGCTCGAAGAAGGCCAGGCGCTTGCGATTGCCGGCTTCCTGGCCGTTGTAGATCAGCGGCAGGCCCTCGCTGATGAAGCTGAGCACGGTCACTGCCTCCACCGAGGCGCCGAAGATCTCGTGCTCGGTGCCCTCCCAGGCGTTCTTGTCGTGGTTGGTCGTGTACAGCAGGCGGTAGGCCTCACGCGGGAAGAACTTGCGGTTCCAGGCGTAGTAGGGGTAGAGCGACGTCGCGTCGGCGCGGCCTTCGGCGATGAGTTTCATCGCGTCCCACCAGCTCCAGGCGTAGGTGGCGTCGAAGGCCTTGGCATGCAGGTCGCGGCTCTCCCATTCGGCGAGCAGGAAGACGGGCTTGATCGCGCGCAACTCCCTGGCGGCCTGCTCCCAGAAGTCCAGCGGCGAGAGGCCGGCAGCGTCCACGCGGTAGCCGTCCACGCCGGCTTCGCGCACCCAGTACAGCAGTGCCTGCGTCATGTAGCGACGCAGTTCGGGCTTGCTGTAGTCGAGGTCGATGATGTCGTCCCAGTCGTACCAGGGCGTGGGGGTGAAGCGGCCCTGCTCGTCGCGGGCGTACCAGTCGGGGTGGCTCTTGACGAGCACGTTGTCCCAGGCCGTGTGGTTGCCGACCCAGTCGAGGATGACCTTGAGGCCGAGTGAGTGCGCTGTTGCGACGAAATGCTTGAACTCGGCGAGGGTGCCGAGCTCGGGGCTGACGGCGAGGTGGTCGCTGACGGCATAGGGGCTGCCGAGGCTGCCCTTGCGGTGCTTCTCGCCAATGGGGTGGATGGGCATCAGCCACAGGATGTCCACGCCCAGGTTCCTGAGCCGCGGCAGCTGGCCTTCAGCGGCGCGCAGCGTGCCCTCGGGCGTGAATTGGCGCGTGTTGATCTGGTAGAGCGTCGCGTTGCGCGCCCAGGCCGGGTGCTGGACCTGCACATAGGGCTTGGGTTGATACGCGGTGAGCGGTGCTGCGGCAACGGGAGCGCAGGCCAGCGCAAGCAGGAGGTGCGCGAACGCGCGGAGTGAGGAGGTCACGATGAGGTGGGTCGAAGCAAAGAAGGCCGCGCCCGGCCGGCGAGGGCGGGCGCGGCGTGGGCGCTGTCAATAGCGGTAATTCAAGCCCAAGCGATATGTCTTCCCGTACACCACCTTGTTGGTGATGATGTTGCGGTCCGTCGTGTACTCCTGGAAGGGCGTGTTGGTCATGTTGTGCCCCTGCAGCAGCACGGACAGGCCCTTGAGCCAACCCTCCTGGAACTCATAGCCCACCTGCGCGTCGACGATGGTCTCGCCCTTGATGAAGGTGAACTGCGAGTCGCTGCGGTAGTCCAGGATCTGGCCGATGAAGTCCGAGCGCTTGTGCGCCGCCCAGGCGAGCTGGAAGCCGTGCTTCTCGTAGTACAGGCGCAGCGTCGTCACGTTCTTGGACAGGCCCGGCAGGCCGATCTCGCTGACGACGCCCGCGAACACCGGCCCGTTCTGCGGCGACACGAAGCCGCTGGTGGGCAGGCGCACCGAGCTCGCCGTGTAGGAGTGGTTGACCTGGGCGCCGAAGCCGTCCAGCCAGTCGAACGCCATGCGGCCCGGCAGGTTGATGGCCAGCTCGAAGCCGTGCATGTTGCCGCCCTGGCCGTTGACGGGTTGGGTCAGGAAGCCGATGGTCGAGCCCTTGTAGGGGCCCTTGTCCGGGAGCGGTGTCGTGGCGCTGGTGTAGGGCTTGAAGTCGAACTCGCGTGGCGCGTTGATGACGTAGTTGTCCAGCTTCTTGAAGAAGCCGGCCAGGCTGACGTAGCCGTACTTGTCGAAGTACTTCTCGTAGGACACGTCCAGCGCCTTGGCCTCGTAGGGCTTGAGCTTGGGGTTGCCCGAGAAGCCTGTCAGCGCGGGAGACACGGCCGTGGCGTTCTGCACGCCGAAGTCCAGGCTGGCCTTCATGTTGTCGAGGTTGGCGCGCGCCACCTGCTTGCCGGCGCCCAGGCGCAGCAGCTGCTGGCTGCCGAGATCGAAGGTGAGGTTCAGCGACGGCAGCAGGTGGTAGTAGCTGGTGCCGTCGGTTCGCACGACGTAGGGGCAGGTATCGACCGTGATGCCGGTGCACTTGGCCAGGTCCACCTGGTTGCCGGTGGCGTTCTGGTCGGTGTGCACCAGCTGCAGCCCGATGTTGCCGCTGTAGGGGATGCTGCCGAGATTGCCGCTCAGGTCGGCCTGCGCGTAGGCCGTGGCCACCTTCTCGCCCACCGTCCAGTTGCGCGACAGCACCGTCGCGTCCACCCAGCGGTTGATCGCGTAGACGCTGCCCAGCGACCCGGTCGGGTCCCAGGATGCGACCTCGATGCCCGAGGCGCCGGCGAGGGCCGTGGCCGTGCCGGGGATCTTGGCGCTGGCGTAACCGTCCGTGCCGTTCAGAATGGACAGGCGGCCCTCGTCACCCAGGCGCGACTTGTCGCGTTTGCTGAGGTTGATGCCGAACTTGCTGCCGACGATGGGGCCCCATTCCAGGTCATGATGGGCCGTCAGGCGCAGGCTGGTCAGCTTGTCGTCGATGGTGGGCAGGGCTGCATAGCCGGCCTGCGGCGTCGCGGGGCCACCGCCCCAGCCGTCCACGTCGGTCAGCAGCGCGAAGCTGCGGTCGGCGAAGTTGCCGCTGGTCTTGTACTTCACGTCGGCGAAGTTGCTGCCGTTGAAGCCCGTCCAGCTGATGGTGGCGAGCTGCGCCTGCGGCGTGTTGCCGGGCTGGCCGGCCGTCGTCTCGAAGTTGCTGATGTTCTTCACGCCGTGGGAGCGCGACAGGTCCGCCTCCCAGCGCCAGTCCCCGGTGCGCAGCTCGCTGTTCACGCCGATGGCCAGCAGCCGGTCCTTGTTCGAGAACATGTGGTTGCGCACCACGCCCTTGTAGTTGTTCAGCGTGCCGCTCGTCGCCACGCCATTGCTGATCGTGGCGTTGCTGAGCTGGCCATTGGGGTCGTAGGCGCCCGCGCCGAAGGCGATGGCACCTTCCAGGCCTGTCTGTTTGGTCTTCTCGGTGCCAGCGCCGTAGAAGACGTCGGCCGTGGTCTTGAACTCGCTGTTCGGCTTGTACTGCAGCGTCAGCGTCGCACCATCGCGTGTGCTCTGGCGGCGTTGGGTCTCGTACTTGAAGCCGCCCGGCACAGTGATCTGCTGGCCGTTGACATCGATCTGCGGCGCCCAGCCGCCCCAGCTGTCGAAGCGCTGCTCGCCGCCGTTGTCTTCACGCGCGCGGCTCAGGGCCACGGCCACGCCGAGGGTGCGGTTGGCGAACTGGTCCACATAGACCAGGCTGGTGCGATGGCCCGAGCCGACCTCGACGCCGGAATCCTCGCCGATGCGCTCCTTGCGCGCGCTGACGGCGATGGTGCGCTTGCCATAGTCCAGCGGTCGGATGGTGCGCAGGTCGACGGTCGCCGACAGGCCCTGGCCGACGAGGCCGGCGTCGGGCGTCTTGTAGATCAGGATGCTGGACAGCAGCTCGGCCGGGAAGAGATCGAACTCGGGGCTGCGCGCATCGCTGGTGGAGGCCAGCTCGCGGCCGTTGAACAGCGAGCCGCCGAAAGCGGGCGCCATGCCGCGCACGCTGACGCCGGCGGCCTTGCCGTTGACCTTGCTGCGCTGCACGGCGATGCCGCTGATGCGGCCGAGGGACTCGGCCACCGTCACATCGGGCAGCTTGCCGATGTCTTCGGCGGAGATGGCCTCGACGATGGAGGAGTTGTTGCGCTTGGTGGCGATGGCGTCTTCGACGCTCTTGCGGATGCCGGTGACGACGACGGTGTCCAGCGTCTGCGGCGCGGCCTCCTGGGCTTGCGCGACCTGGGCGCCGAGCAGCAGCAGGGCGCAGGCCTGCGTGATCGGCAGAAGACGGGGGAGGGTGGGGTGGAGCCCGCGCGCTCGCGGCTGGCGCTGCGTTCGTGCGGCTGTCGGATGAGCCATGGGTTTGCCTCTCGAATGTTGTAGTGGTCGGTTCCGGTTCTGCTGACGGCCACCGGATCGCGAGTCCGGTGTGTCCAGCGAACGGTCGCCATGCTCCAGGCCGAGAGGACGTCGCGCAATCCGGAGCGTGAGCCGCTGAAGGATCTCTATAGACAACTTTCGAGCCGGCCTGAAGAAATCCTGAAGATTCGACGTTTGGCCTTTATCCATCGGCATTCCGGGCGGCCGCCCTGCCCGCATGCGTGTTTCGCCCAAGCCCCGGCCAGGGCATGCGCCGCTAGACTTCTTTGCGTGAAGATCTATCTGATCGAGGACGACCTCAACATCGGCCAGGCCCTGCTGACGGTGTTCAAGGACGAGGGCCATGAGGTCGTCTGGGTGCGCATGGCAAACGACGCCGTCGAGCGGCTTCGGGCCGAGGATTTCGACGCCGTGCTGCTCGACCTCGGCCTGCCCGACGGCGACGGCAACGAGCTGCTCAAACGCCTGCGCGCGGCGGGTGTGACGGTGCCCGTGCTCATCATCACGGCGCGTGATGGCCTGCAGGATCGCCTCAAGGGCTTCGACAACGGCGCCGACGACTACCTCATCAAGCCCTTCGAGATCCCCGAGCTGCTGGTGCGCCTGCGCGCCATCCTGCGCCGCAGTGGCGCGCACGGCGAGGCGGAGGCGCTGTGGAACTTCGGCAACCTGGCCGTGGAGGAGAAGCGCATGCGCGTGACGCTGGACGGCGCACCCGTCACGCTGTCCAAGACCGAGTACGCGCTGCTGCTGACGCTGATGAAGCAGAGCGACCGCGTGCTGACGCGCGCCGAGCTGGAGAAGCGCGTGTTGCCGTTCAGCGACGGCGCGACGCTGGATGTTCACATCTCCAACCTGCGCAAGAAGATCGGCGACGGCCACATCCGCACCGTGCGCGGGGTGGGCTACATGATGCAGCGTGACCGCGTCGCCTGATCAATCCTCGCTGTTCCGGCGGCTGATGCTGGGCTTCAGCGCCGTCATCCTGCTCGTTGCGCTGGCCGGCTTCCTGTACGTGGCGCTGGAGGCCAAGATCACGCAGCGCTCGCGCACCGCCAGCGAGAACGGCGCGCATGCCCGCGAGCTGTTGATGCACCTGGCGGAGATCGCCGACAAGCCGGAACGTGTGCGCCAGGCCGCGCAGGCGCTGGAAGACGTGCGCGCCGAGATGTTCCGCCAGCTGGACTACCACTCGCATGTGCGTGTGCGGGTCTGGCAGCGGGGCAGCCTGATCTACAACTCGATGCCCGAACTGCCCGACACCCTGCCCATGCCCGACAGCGCCGAGGCGCGCGACGCCAACGCCTGGGTGCGTGCCGTGGAAACGGACGAGCGCACCGGCCTGGTCGTGGAGCGCAGCCACGAGGTGGACGACCGCTGGATGCAGAGCTTCTCGGGTGTCAGCTTCCTGCTGCGCTCCACCGTCTTCAGCCTGCCGCTGCTGCTGCTGCCGGCGTGGTTCATCATCGGCATGGGCCTCAAGCCGTTGCGCTCCTTCGCCGCTGTCATCGAGGCCCGCTCGGCCCAGGACCTGACGCCGCTGCCGAACTCAACCTACCGCGAACTGTCGCCACTCGTCACCGCCATCAACCACCTGATGGCGCGGCTGCGCCGGCGCATCGAGCATGAGCACGAGTTCCTGTCAGACGCCGCCCACGAGCTGAAGACGCCGCTGGCGGCCATCCAGATCAACGCCCACTTGCTGCAGACACGCGCTTCCGAGGCCGACCTGCAGCGCCACGCCGAGGTCAGCGCAGGCCTGCGCGAGGGGGTCGCGCGCGCCAACCACCTGGTGCAGCAGTTGCTGTCGCTGGAGCGCGCGCGCTCGGACGCCGGCGACGACGCGGTGCTGCCCGTGCTGTCCCTGGAGACGCTCGTGCGCGACCGCCTCGCCGCCGCCGCGCCGCTGGCCGTGCAGCGCGGCATCGAGATCGACTTCCACGCCGACGGGCCATGTGACCGGCCGCTGCACCAGGAGACGGTCTGGGCGCTGGTCGACAACCTCATCAGCAACGCGATCAAGTACTCGCCCGAACACGGCCGCATCGCCGTGCACCTGGCGCCCGCGCCCGGCGGCGGCTGTGCACTGAGCTTCAGCGACCAGGGCCCGGGCATTGCCGAGGCGATGCGCCAGCGTGTCTTCGAACGCTTCTACCGCATCCCCGGCCAGGCCCAGGGCGGCAGCGGTCTGGGCCTGGCCATCGCCGAGCGGGCGGCGGCGCGCAATGGTGCCGCGATCCGCCTGGACGCGGGCCCCGATGGCCGCGGTCTGCTGGTCACCGTGGATTTCGCTTGAGGAACCACAGCAGCACGCAGACGATGAGCGTCGTGCCGATCAGCACATTGCCCACCCAGGGGAAGTGCTCCAGCCGGCCGTCTGCAGCGATGGTCACGATGTGGCCCGAGACCAGCGCCGCGAGCCCGCCGGCGAGCTGCTGCAGCGCCGCGTTGATGGCCGTGAAGGCGCCGCGCTGCTCGGGCGCCGGAATGCCGGCGACGATGACCTGCCAGGGCACCATGCGCGAGAAGATGCCGGCGAACATGACGACGTTGATGACGATCAGCGTCGTCAGCGACGAGGCCTCCAGACGCGTGTAGATGGCCACCATCGCGATGGTGATGGCGCTGCCGGCGTAGAACACGGGCAGCGGGCCGAAGCGGTCGGCGAGCCGGCCCACGGTCGGCGCGACGACCATCGTGCTGATGCCGGTGACGAGGTAGACGACGGGCAGGTGCTGCAGGTCGATGCCGACGTTGTGCACCGAGAAGGCGCTGGCGAAGGGCATGATCATGAAGCCGCCCGTCGTCAGCAGCGCGGTGATGAGGAAGGCGTGCAGATGCCGGCGCTGCGCGACGGTGTGCAGCAGGTGGGCGAAGGCGGAGCGGTCAGTCTGCAGCGCCAGGTGGGCGGTGACGGGCTTCATGCGCCAGGCGATCAGCAGGCCGCCCATGGCCCCGAAGCCCGCCAGCGCCAGAAAGGGCACATGCCAGTTCCATCGCGTGGCGAGCAACAGGCCAAAAGGCATACCCAGCACCTGGCTGGCCGCGAAGCCGCCTTGCAGCAAGCCCATCACGCGGCCGCGCAGCGCGGGCTCGAACAGGTCGGCTGCGATGGCCATGACGATGGAGCCGATGACGCCGCCGAACAGGCCTGTCACGACGCGCGCCATCAGCAGGGACTCGAAGCTCGTCGCCAGGCCGCACCACAGCGTGCCGAGCAGGAAGCCGCTGTAAAAGAACAGCAGCAGTTTCTTGCGGTCAAAGCGGTCGGCGAAGCCCGCCGTCAGCAGGCCGGCGATGCCTGCGCTGAAGGCATAGGCCGAGACGACGAGGCCGAACTGCTGGGCCGTCATCGACATCGCCGGCATGATCATCGCGCCCAGCGGCGACATGATCATGAAGTCCAGGATGACGGCGAACTGCAGCAGCGTCAGCAGTCCGGTCGCGAAGCGTTGATAGGGTGTGAAGGCGGGCTTCGAGGCGAGAGGCGTGGCGTCGGGCATGGCCGGGGAGTTTGCGTCAGACGACGCTCAGGCGTGGCAGCAGGGTGTATCTCGGGCTGGCGTGGCGTCCTACGAACCGTCGCGCCGAGGGCTCACGATGGGCACGCCGACGCGGCGTCAGAGTTGCAGCATCGCTTTCTGCGGAGTCGCAGCATGAACACAACGACGGACTGCCCGCCAGAAATGGCGGCAGCAAATGGGCCGCAACGGTCCGAGCTCCTGATCTGCGTCGTCGGCACGGCCGAGGTGATGCTGAACTCCGAGGCCGATCTGGCAGTGCTGGCGACGGACCGCCGCGTGCACCGGATGGATTGGCGTCTGGACGACGAGTTCGGCGAGCCGCCCGTGGAGGCGGACTGGGCTGACGGCTTGATCGTGCTGAACTCGGATGCCTGGGCAGCGCCGACCGGCTGTGCCCGGCTGCAGGCCCTGCTGAAGATGGCCTGGCGCTGTGGTCGCACGGTGGCGCTGTGTGGCGATGCGATGAATTCGCTCGGCACGCTGGGATTTGCGGCGGACGTGCCCGCCGAGGCCGAAGGCCTCTTCCTGTGCCCCCAGGGGCCTTGTGTCGGCACGCTGCGGGAGTTCCTCGATGCAGTGCAGGAGCAGCCGCACCGCAGCCGATGAGGTGGAGCCCCTCGTCCAAGGAGTACCTTGGCCGGTCCCCCGTGGGGACGGCGATGCATGACGGCTGGACCGTCAAGCATCGCCATCGCGGGACGGCTTGGTGAACTGAAGTCGGACACACGCAGTCCCTGCGGACTGCGTGTGCCTACGGAAGGCCATTGGCCTCTGGCCTCTGGCCAATGGCAGGCGCGGCGCTCGGCCCAAACGCCAATCGCCAAAAAACGGCCCTGAGTTATCAGGGCCGTTTTTGCTGGGCAGTCCCTATCTGCGGATCAGGCCGACGACCAGGCTGATGACAGCCAGGATGATGAAGCCGTAGAACAGCAACTGGGCAATGCCTGCGGCGCTGGCGGCGATGCCACCGAAGCCGAACAGGGCGGCCAC
This sequence comes from uncultured Roseateles sp., assembly GCA_963422775.4. Classification (GTDB taxonomy): domain Bacteria; phylum Pseudomonadota; class Gammaproteobacteria; order Burkholderiales; family Burkholderiaceae_C; genus Pelomonas. Next base: position 43,935 of record CAUJSJ030000096.1, on the reverse strand, counting down.
GAGGGCGATGACGAAGAAGATGATGGCGTAACGCAGCATGAAGGGTCTCCTTGAGAGGGGTCTGTTGGCACCGCTAATCTAGGGCGCGGCCCTGGCGCGGCGTGCCGGCCCTGGCCGCGCTGCCGGGTAGGAGGCGGCCGACGCCGCGGCCGCGGGCTTGGCTGCCGCCTGCGGCCGCGGTGGTGCGGCGGTGCCGTCGCAGCTGACAGGCGGCAGGTCCTCGCCCGGGTCCACGAAAGCCAGCAGCGCTGCCGGCGGGGCCAGCGCACCCAGTGCGATGGCCGCGAGGGCCTTGCCGCCCAGCGCTCGACCTTCCAGCCCCACGCGCGGGTCGGCGAGCGTGCCCTGCACGCGCAGCGGCGAGCGCAGCGTCAGCAGCGAGAAGTCCTTGGGGCGGGCGACCAGGCGCATGTCCAGCGTCTCGTCGGCCAGGTTGACGCGGCCGTCGACGTCGATGCGGCTGTCGCGGTTGTCGACGACGGCTGTGCGTGCCTTCAGCACGCCGGCCTTGAAGCCGCCGTCCAGCTTGGCGCAGTTCATCGCCAGCTTCTTGTCGCCACGCAGCCAGACGGCCAGGCCCTGGGCCACATCCAGCCCGACCGCCTCGGTCAGCAGATGCGAGATGCTGCCGTTCTCGACCTGCAGGCGCACGGGCCCGTTCAGGCTGCCCAGCAGTTCGGCCGTGCTGCGGCCGCGGCCCTGCACGTCGACGTCAGCGCGCAGCCGACCCGTCACCGGGTTCTCGGCCAGGCTCTTGGACTGGAACTTGAACCACTGCTCGATGGCCATGCCGCGCACGTTCAGGCCGATCTGCCAGGACGGCGGCGTGGGCCGGGTGTCCAGCCGGGCCTGGCCCGACATCTCGCCACCGGCGATGCCAGCGTTGACGTTGTTCAGGCTCAGCACGCCGTCCTCCAGCACCAGGCTGGCATTGACAGGCCCCAGTGGCGCCAGGCGTGCGGTGCCGAGGTCGAGCTGGTTCAGCGCCACGGCGACGCGCGCATCCATGACCTTGAGCGACGGCAGGTCCAGCGGGCGGTCGGGCAGCACGCGACCCGGCCGGCTGGGCGGCGTGTCGGTGCCGATGGCGGGGCCCAGGTCGGCCAGGCGCAGCGGGCCGCCGCGCAGCATGCCGCTGAGCTGTGGCCGGCCCGCCGGCATGGGGCGGGTGTCGTAGGCGAAGTCGCCGCCCAGATGGCTCTGGCCCACGCGAGCTTTGGCGCCGGTGAGCTGCCAGATGCCGGAGGCATGCTGCAGGCGACCGCTCAGCTCCAGCGGCGGCGTGCGCGGCAAGGCGATGCCGAACGGCCGGCCGACGTCGGCCAGCGAGTTGCCGCGGACCTGCAGCTCACCGTCCAGCGCGCGGGCGTCCAGCAGCGAAGCGGCCGTGCCGGCAAAGCTGAGGCGGCCGTCGCGCTGCGTCAGCTCGGCACGCAGCTGCACGGGCGGCAGGCCCGCGTCGGCGGGTGCCAGCAGCGCCAGGCCGGCGCCGGCCTCGGCCTTCAGCGCGAGCTGCTGGCCGCGCAGCTGGCCCTTGAGTTCGGCCGTCCAGTGGCCGTCGGCCTGGGTCGCGAAGCGGGCGTCGCCCTTGAGCAGTAGCGGCGCGTCGTCCAGGCTGGCGGCGCCCTGGTGGATGACGAGGTGGTCGATTTGCGGCAGCTCGGCCGGCTCATGCCTCTCGCCGCTGGGTTGCAGTGGCCAGGCGGTGCGGCCGGCGGCGTCGCGCTGCCAGTTCAGCGAGACCGTGTCGGCCTGCACCAGGCGCAGCCGCAGCGGCGCGCCGCGCCGCCAGGCCCAGATGTCGCCCCACTGCCAGCGCAGCATGAGGCCCTGGGCGTCGGCCAGCGATTCGCCGCCAGGGCCTGTGACGCGCAGCCGCGTGGCTTCGAGGCGGGGGTCCAACAGCAGATGCAGGCGCGAGCCGCCGTCCATGTCCAGCCCGCGTCCGGTGCGGGCGGCCAGCCAGGGGGCGAGGCCGGGCCAGCCGGCCCACTCCATGCCCGCCGCGGCGGCAATGATGGCCAGCACCGCGGCCGCGGTGGCTTTGACGGCGAATTTCATGAGGCGATGCTGGTGGCCGTGCGGCGCCTTGCGCGTGGGACGAGCGCGACCGGGCCTGTAGGACTCAGCCCCTGTCGGCGCGGTCCCACGTGGGCTCGGCGTGCGAGCTGAACCCGGTGGCGGCGGCCGGCGCCCACAGTGATGGGGCCGGCCTGCGTGGCCGCCTGAATCGCAAAGGACAACCGATGAATCCGCTGCACCGCTTGCGACATTCACCCCTGCTGGCCGCGCTCGCCGTGGCCATGGCCCTGACGGCCTGCGGCAGGCCGCATGACGACGATGAACTGAGCGCCGGCCAGCGCCCGGATGGCGCCGTGGCCGACGCGCAGATGGCGGCCCGCCAGGCTGCTGCGACGACGGCGCGCGTGTCGACCGACCTGGGCATCACCGCCAAGGTCAATGCCGCCCTGGTGGCTGATGGCCAGCTCAAGGCGACGCAGATCAACGTCGACACGCGCGACGGGCAGGTGACGCTGTCCGGCCAGGCGCCCGATGCGCACTCGCGTGATCGCGCGACGACGCTGGCCGCCGCGGTGGCCGGTGTGACGCAGGTCAGCAACCAGCTCGTCATCACGGGCCCCTGACGCTTCTCGCGCCTCGCGCCCGCGCGCTCTCGGTGACGAGGGCGCTTCTTCTTTGCACGGCGCGGCATGCCGTCCGACAGTCGCGCGGCGCCAGGCTCGCTAGCCTTGCTTGCACAACTCACAGCTCTTTTCTTCTCATGGCCGCTCCAGCCTCTGCGCTCCAACGCTTTCTGACCGTGGCCAGGCCCTACTGGATGGGCGAGCGGCGGGTCTGGGCCTGGTGCTTCCTGGCCGGCCTCATCGTGCTGATGCTGGGCGAGACCCAATTCGCCGTGCTGCTGAACAACCAGACCGGCGAGCTGACATCGGCGCTGGCCGCGCGCGACGAGCCGCGCTTCTGGGCCGCCGTGCACGCGATGCTGTGGATCATGGCCTTCGCGGTGCCGATCTTTGCCATCTACTACTACGCCCGTGATGCCTATGCCAACGACTGGCGCCGCTGGCTGACCAACCGTTTCCTGGATGGCTACCTGCGCGAGCGGCGCTACTTCCATATGGCGAGCGACGCCATCGACAACCCCGACCAGCGCATCTCCGAAGACGTCAACACCTTCACCAGCCGCTCGCTCCATTTCCTGCTCATCCTGCTGGGTTCGCTGATGCAGCTGGTCGCTTTCAGCGCGGTGTTGTGGACGCTTTCCCACATGCTGGTCGGCGTGCTCGTCGTCTATGCGGTGAGCGGCACGGTGTTGTCACTGCTCCTGTTCGGGCGGCCCCTCATCAGGCTGAACAACTGGCAGCTCAAGCGTGAGGCGGACTTTCGCTTTCGCCTGATGCGGGTGCGCGAGAACGCCGAATCCATCGCGTTCTACGGCGGCGAAGAGCAGGAGCGCCACCAGTTGAAGCAGCGCCTGCGCGCCACGCTGCTGAACACCAGCAAGCTCATCCGCGCGCAGTTCGGACTGAACCTGTTCCAGCGCGGCTTCAGTCAGATCAGCCTGTTCGTGCCTTGCGTCGTGCTCGCTGCCGACGTGATGAGCGGCCGGTTGGAAGTGGGCCAGGCCGTGCAGGCTGGCGGCGCCTTCGCGGCGGTGCTGGGCGCGGTGTCCCTCATCATCGACAACTTCGAGAGCCTGTCGCGCTTTGTCGCCGGCATCGACCGCCTGCACGTGATGGCCGAGGTGTTGGAGGCCGCACCGCCCGAGGCCGGCATCGATCGGCAGGAAGGCCCCGAGCTGAGCCTCAAGGACCTCACCGTGCATGCGCCGGGCAGTGACCGCCTGCTGGTCGAGAAGCTGAGCTTGAGCGTTCCCGTGGGCGGCTCGCTGCTGATCACCGGCGCCAGCGGCTGCGGCAAGAGCTCGCTGCTGCGCGCCATCGCCGGGCTGTGGACGCAAGGCAGCGGCCATGTGCTGCTTCCGCCGCGCGAGGACGTCTTCTTCCTGCCTCAGCGGCCCTATCTGCAGGTGGGCACGCTGCGCAGCCAGCTGATCTACCCCAGCACGCAATCCAAGCTGGACGACGAGGCGCTGCTGAAGGTGCTGGACGAGGTGCAGCTGCGCCACCTGGCCGAGGGCGAGGGCGGGCTGGACCGCTCGCAGGACTGGGAGAAGCTGCTCAGCGGCGGCGAGCAGCAGCGCCTGGCCTTCGCGCGGCTGCTGGTGCATGCGCCGCGCCTGGCCATCCTGGACGAGGCCACCAGCGCGCTGGACGACGCCAACCAGAAGCGGCTGTACGAGCGGCTGCGCGAGCGAGGCACGACGATGATCAGCATCGCCCATCGGGCCGCGGTGGCGGGCTTTCACCGCCGCGTGCTGAAGCTGACCGGTGGCGGTCACTGGACGCTGGGCAAGACGCCGGCGAAAGGCACCGAGAAGCCCGGAGGAGAGCGATAACAAAGTTTCGAACCCTGTCGTCTATGAAATCGAAGCCGACTTCCAGGAATATGGAGCTGCAAAGTGTCGAACTTTGGACGCCGTGCGATGCGCATGGCGGTGGAGGCCAATGTCAAAGTTTCGAACGAGCCCGCCGCGGTCTGACGGCCAGGTAAGAGCAGAAGTTGGCCGCGGGCCAAGGGCGTGCGCCACGTCCTCACCCAGCTCGGCGAGGCCCCGCAGAATGCCTACTTCGAGAGCGTCAGCGGCAAGTTCCGCGACGAGTGGCTGAAGAAGCACTGGTGTGCGCCAAGAGCTGTCACCGCGAGTTTGGCGATTGCGTGGCCCCGACGTCCGGTATGGCGCGCACTGCAGTCGGCCAAGCCGGCAGTGTGCACTGCCTTCGTTCGGGTGGAGAGGGCGCAGGTGCCCCTCTCCACCCGAACTCACGCAATTGCTGAGACAGCCATACCAACGGTCCGTGGCAGGTGCTGGCCGGGCTCATCGACCATCGCGATGCCTGCCCCCGACGGGTTGAACGCCGCCATCGCACCCACCAACGCCTGCGCCTGCACGTTGGTCAACACCGTCCCATCGTTGAAGCGGAACTCCTCGACGCGGTTGTTGGCGCTCAGGTGCCAGTCCTGGATCGTTAGCGCTTCAGACGTGCTCTTGATCTTCGCGACCAGGGCGTTGCCGCTCTGCGTGAACTTGATATCGGCCTGGGCGATGCCTGCGCCAAACTTCACGACGTCCTTGACCCCGGCCGTCGCATCGCTGTCGATGATGAGGTCGGAACCGTAGCCAAGTCCGAGGAGGTAGGTATCGGCACCCGCCCCGCCATTCAGCGTGTCGTTGCCGGCCTTGCCGTCCAGGGTGTCGTTGCCCGCTGCGCCGGTCAGCGTGTTGTTGCCGGCGTTGCCGGTCATCACGTTGTCGCCAGCGCTGCCGGTGCCGTTGATGTTGCCGGTTCCGATCAGGGTGAGGTTCTCGACGTTGGCGGCAAGCGTAGCCAGCGTGATCGAGGTCATGATGGTGTCGGTCCCTTGTCCGCTAGCCTCCGTGACGACATCACTCGTGGAATCCACGTAGAAGATGTCGTTGCCCAGGCCCCCCCACCATCGTGTCGATGCCCGCACCGCCGTCCAGCGTGTCGTCACCGGCTCCACCGCTGAGGTTGTTTGCCCCGCTTTTGCCGGTCAGGACGTTGGCCAGCGCGTTGCCGGTGGCGTTGAGGTTGGCCGTGCCGGTCAGCGTCAGGTTCTCGACGTTGGCAGCGAGCGTGGCCAGCGTGACCGAGGTCTTGATGGTGTCGGAGCCTTCACCGGCGACCTCGGTGACGACGTCGGTCGTGGCGTCGACGATGTAGGTGTCGTTGCCGGCGCCACCCACCAGGGTGTCGTTGCCCGCGCCGCCGTCCCGCGTATCGTTGCCTGCACCGCCGCTGAGGTTGTTGGTCGCACTGTTGCCGGTGAGGACGTTGTGCAGCGTGTTGCCGGTGCCGTTGAGGGCGGTGGTGCCGGTCAGCGTCAGGTTCTCGACGTTGGCGGCCAGGCTGGTCAGCGTGACGGAGGACTGGATGGTGTCCGTGCCCTCGCTCGCGTTCTCGGTGACGACATCGGTCGTCGCGTCGACGACGTAGATGTCGTCACCCGCGCCGCCAATCATGGTGTCGTTGCCGGCCTTGCCGTCCAGGGTATTGGCCCCCGCGTTGCCGCGCAGCGTGTTCGCCACGCTGTTACCGGTGGCGTTGATGGCAGCGGTGCCCGTCAGCGTGAGGCCCTCGACTTCGGTGCCCAGCGTCCAGGTGATGCTTGACTCGATCGTGTCGGTGCCACCGCTGGCGGCCTCGGTCACGACGTCGGCCGCGATCGCCATGTAAGCCCTTTCCGGATTGGCACTCGCCTCACCGGAGTGCTAACGCCGCCATTCTGCAGCAGCACTTCCTGCTCTGACAACGCTTTGGTGAATTTTGTCTGTATTTATATACAGCTAGCTTTGAGGGCGCAAACAGCTGCTTTGGTCACTTTTCCACCAAGCACGCGCAAATCTGCGCGTGCTTGGTGGAAAGTCTTAAAAATCATGCACTTACGATTGAAAACCAGCGACGGATAGGACCCAGTGCAGGTTTGGGTGGCAGAGGTTGCTACGAAGGTCTTTGGTTGAGGTGAGATGCGCTCGGCAAAAACCGCTGAGCGCAATCTGACAGAAGGCCAAGATCCTTGAGGTAATCGCTGAGTTTCTGGCTAGATGCCTCAGGGGAGCGCGGTGGCTGCACGGGAGTGTGTGCCACTGCGTCTCTTTTTGACCCTTCGCCATTGCGCGGTTGCCGTTCAATGGTCGATCCACGACGGGGCGTTGCTGCCTCCGGCGGGTGACCCGTTGACCGGTGCGCTCACCAGGCTTGCCTTGCTTGATTGGCACGGTTGCCTCTGGCTCTGGTGTGGCTGCGCAAGCAATGCCCTCGGTGCAGATTGCTGCGTGGGTGCGCCGCTCGGCTACTACCAGAGCCTCTACGTCGCCACGCACGGTGAACATCGTGTGGTCGACCTTCAAACGCGCAAGAAGTGGTACGCGCAGACCGTCAAGAGCGTGCTTGGAGCGGCGTCGCAACCCGCTCCCCGCCACGTCTCGTCGCAGTTCCGTGCGGCGCTTCAGCGTTCGTCCGGCCATTTGGCGCAAGAGCTTGCCATTGACCTTGAGGCGCTGCGGAGGTCCGGGATGGACTTCGAGGAGCGGGAAATCGCAATTTCAGACCGAATTGCTGCCTACGTTGATCGCGTCCTGGGCGTCGTCTAGGCGTCGACTCAAGCTCGGCGCGTTTCGCTGAGCGAGCGTGCGCTCACATGGCGCCATCGATATCCGACTTTGGCTCAGACGGATATCCGACTTCGGTCCGAACTATCCGACTTTCGCTTGGGAGGTCATTGATGGGGGCAAACGAGATGGCCCTCGCCGCTGAAGTTCAAGCGCCACTTCGCAATATCTAGCCAAGTCCTTATTTATAAACAATATTTTCTATATTGCTGTACAAAACAACAGCCCCACCTAAGTGCTTGATTTCATTGAAAAAACTTGTGCCAAAACTTGACCGGGCAGGGTCTGGCCCTTAAAGTGGGAGGAAGTGTTTTTTCGTGGTGAAAAGTGTCGGAATTCGTCTTTCAGGGAGCCTCCAACTTGGCGTTAGATGCCAAGGGCCGCCTGAGTGTGCCCAGCCGACACCGGGAGGTGTTGCAGTTGCTCTGCCAGGGGCGCCTGACCGTCACCAAACATCCCGACGGCTGCCTGATGCTGTTTCCGCGGCCGACCTGGGAGTCCTTCCGCGACAAGGTCGCCGCCTTGCCGATGGCGGCTGCGGGCTGGAAGCGTGTTTTTCTCGGCAACGCGATGGACGTCGACATCGATTCGGCGTCGCGCGTGTTGGTTTCTCCCGAGCTGCGCAAGAGCGCCGGGCTGAAGAACGACGTGATGCTGCTGGGCATGGGCAGCCACTTCGAGCTCTGGGACGCCGAAGCCCATGCCGCCCACGAGGCCGAAGTGATGGCCGGTGAACTGCCTGAAGCGCTCAAGGACTTCAGCTTCTGATGGGCGCCGACATGAATGAGGGTGCCGAGTTCCGCCACACCACCGTGCTGCTGGACGAGGCCGTTGACGGCGTGCTTGCGCGCCCCGACGGCGTCTACGTGGACGGCACCTTCGGCCGCGGCGGTCATTCGCGCGCGCTGCTGGCGCGGCTCGGCCCGCAAGGCCGGCTGATCGGCATCGACCGCGACCCCGAGGCGGTCGCCGCGGCGGCCGCCATCACGGACCCGCGCTTCTCCATCGTCCACAGCGCGTTCGCCGACATGGCCGATCAATTGGCGGGCCTGGGTGTTCATCAAGTGGATGGTGTGCTGCTGGACCTGGGTGTGTCCAGCCCGCAGATCGACAACCCCGCGCGCGGCTTCAGCTTTCGCTTCGAGGGGCCGCTGGACATGCGCATGGACACGACGCAGGGCGAGAGCGCTGCGGGCTTCCTGGCGCGCGCCGACGAGCGCGAGATTGCACGGGTGATTCGAGACTATGGCGAAGAACGGTTTGCTGCACAGATTGCAAAGGCGGTTGTTGCTCGCCGCGAAGCCGGTACGCCGCTCACGCGCACCGACGAACTGCGCGAACTCGTGGCTCGCGCGGTCAAGACCCGCGAGCCCGGCCAGGACCCCGCCACGCGCACCTTTCAAGCCCTTCGGATTCATGTCAATGGCGAGCTTGAAGGGCTTGAGCAAGGGCTGAACGCAGCGTTGCGCCTGCTGGCGCCGGGCGGGCGGCTGTCCATCATCAGCTTCCATTCGCTGGAAGACCGCCGCGTCAAGACCTTCATCGCCGAGCACAGCAAGGCCGTGTTCGACCGCCGCGCACCGTTTGCGCAAGCCCCACCGCTGATCCTGAACGCGCTGGGCCGTATCAAGCCCAGCGACGCCGAGGTGGCGGCCAACCCGCGCTCGCGCTCCGCGGTGCTGCGTGTTGCGGAGCGCACCGACGCGCCGCTGCCACCCGTCACGTCTAGGCGCTGACGTGGCCAAGCTCAACTTCATCCTCATCCTGGCCGTGCTGGCCAGCGGCCTCGTCCTGGTGCACAACGCCTACGAGTCGCGGCGCCTCTTCGCCGAGCGCGAGCGCGCCCTGAACGAGGGCCAGCGCCTGGCCGCCGACGCCGAGCGGCTGAAGGCCGAGCGGCACGCGCAGGCCACCAACCTGCGCGTCGAGCAGGTGGCGCGCGAACGCCTGGGCATGCGGCTGATCTCGCCGGCCGTCGTGGCCTCAGGAGTGAGTGAGTGACCAAGGCCAACAAGCCCGGCGCGCGCGCCCTCGGCTCGGGCCGCGGCGTGAGCTATTCCACCAGCCCGCTGCTCGCCTCCAAGACGCCGCCGTGGCGCTCGCGCTTCCTGGTCGCCCTGGTGGGCCTGGCCTTTGCCGGCCTGCTGGGCCGGGCGATCTACGTGCAGGTGCTGCACACCGAGTTCTTCCAGAAGCAGGGCGAGGCCCGCTACGCCCACACGCTGGAGCTGCCCGCCAGCCGCGGCCGCATCAACGACCGCACCGGCCAGGTGCTGGCCGCCAGCGTGGCGGTGCCGTCGATCTGGGCCATCCCCAAGGAGGTCGACACCGACCCGACCAAGCGCCAGGAGCTGGCCAAGGCCCTGGGCCTGTCGGGCAAGGAGCTGGACGCCAAGCTCAATCCCGAGTCGCGTTTCGTCTGGCTCCGGCGCCTGGCTGACGACGAGACGGCGGCCAAGGTGAAGGCACTGGGTCTGAAGGGCGTCTTCCAGGACCGCGAATACCGCCGCAAATACCCCGAGGGCGAGGCGGCGGCGCACGTCGTCGGCTTCACCAACGTCGAGGACCGCGGCCAGGAGGGCATCGAGCTGGCCTTCCAGAAGGAGCTGCAGGGCCGCGACGGCTCACGCTCCGTCGTGCGCGACCGCCTGGGTCGCGTCGTCGAGGACATCGGCGACATCGTGCCTGCCGCCAACGGCCACGACATCGATCTGTCGGTGGACTCCAAGGTGCAGTTCTTCGCCTACCAGCGCATCCGTGACGCGGTGGCCGAGAACAAGGCCAAGGCCGGCTCGGTCGTCGTGCTGGACGCACAGAGCGGCGAGGTGCTGGCGCTGGCCAACTTCCCGAGCTACGACCCGGGCAGCCGCACCAACCTCTCGGGTGAGCAGCTGCGCAACCGCGCGCTGACCGACGTCTTCGAACCGGGCTCGACGATGAAGCCTTTCATCGCCGGCTTGTCGATGGAGACAGGCCGCACGACGCCCGACAGCCTGGTCGATACCGGCAACGGCAAATACGCCTTCCAGGGTGCCGTCATCAGCGACACCAAGCCGCATGGCGTCATCCCGGTGCGCGAGGTCATCAAGCTGTCCAGCAACATCGGCGCCACCAAGCTCGCGATGCAGATGCAGCCGCGCGAGATGCACGAGATGTTCACCGCCATCGGCCTGGGCCAGCGGCCGCAGATCAGCTTCCCCGGCGCCATCTCCGGCAAGCTGCGGCCCTACAAGACCTGGCGGCCCATCGAGCAGGCGACGATGAGCTACGGCTACGGGCTGTCGGCATCGCTGTTCCAGCTGGCGCGGGCCTACACGGTGTTCGCGCGCGACGGCGAGATCGTCCCCGTCAGCATGCTGCGCCAGCCGCACGACCATCCGGTGCCGGGCATCCGCGTGTTCTCGCCCAAGGTCACGCAGGACCTGCGCCTGATGCTGCAGGCCGCCGCCGGCCCCGGTGGCACGGCGCCCGATGCGCAGGTGCCGGGCTACAGCATCGGCGGCAAGAGCGGCACGGCGCACAAGCAGGAAGGCCGCGGCTACGCCAGCCACAAGTACCGGTCCTGGTTCGTCGGCATCGCGCCGATCAGCAACCCGCGCATCGTCGTGGCCGTCATGGTCGACGAGCCGACCGCCGGCGTCTATTACGGCGGCAAGGTCGCCGGCCCGGTGTTCAGCCAGGTCACCGCGCAGACGCTGCGTTTGCTCGGGGTGCCCCCCGATCTCGATGTGAAGAGCCAGATCGTCGCCAACCAGAAGGCCGTGGCGGTCGAGGAAAGTTTCTGATGCTCACTCGACTCAAATCCCCCGACGCCGCCGCGCGCTGGCTCACCGAGTGGTGCACCGGCACGCTGCGCACCGACAGCCGCCAGGTCCAGCCCGGCGACGCCTTCATCGCCTGGCCCGGCTATGCGCGTGACGGCCGAGAGTTCGTCGCCGCCGCCCTGGCTGCCGGAGCGTCCACCTGCCTTGTCGAAGACGGCGATGTCGAGCGCTTTGGCTTCATCGACGCGCGCGTGGCCTCGCTGCCCGGCCTCAAGGCGCGCACCGGCGACATCGCTGCCGCCTTCTTCGGCAAGCCCACCGACAGGCTGGACGTCATCGCCGTCACCGGCACCAACGGCAAGACCTCGTCGGCCTGGTGGATCGCCCAGGCCTCGGCGCAGCTGGGCAAGCGCTGCGGCGTCGTGGGGACTCTCGGCATCGGCGAGCCGCCCAAGCTCGACTACAACGGCCTGACCACGCCCGACCCGGTTCTGCTGCAGGCGGCCTTCGCCCGCATGCGCGACGAGGCCTTCTCGGCCTGCGCCATCGAGGCCAGCAGCATCGGCATCGTGGAGGGGCGCCTGGCCGGCAGCGCCGTGCGCGTGGCCGTGTTCACCAACTTCACGCAGGACCACCTCGACTACCACCGCACGATGGACGCCTACTGGGCGGCCAAACGCGCGCTGTTTGATTTCCCGGGTCTGCGCGCGGCGGTCATCAACCTCGACGATCCCAAAGGCGCGGACCTGGCCGCCGAGCTGGCGTCGCTCGATGTGTGGACCACGGCCGTCGAAGGCGACGCCCGTCTGTCCGCGCGTGGCCTGCGCTACACCGGTGAAGGGCTGACCTTCACCTTGCACGAGGGCGGCGAGGCGGTCGACGTGCAGACCCGCCTGATCGGCGACTACAACGCCGCCAACCTGCTCGGCGTGGCCGGTGCGTTGCGCGCGCAAGGCCATGCGCTGGCCGATGTGGCCCGCGCGCTGGCCCGCGTGACGCCGGTGCCGGGCCGCATGCAGCGCGTCGGCAACGGCCGCGAGCTGCCGCAGGTGGTTGTCGACTACGCACACACGCCGGATGCCCTCGACAAGGCGCTGTCCGCGCTGCAGGGGCTGGCTGCAGCGCGCGGCGGCGAGCTGGTCTGCGTGTTCGGCTGCGGCGGTGACCGTGACCGTGGCAAGCGGCCGCAGATGGGCGCCATCGCGGCACGCCTGTCGGGCCGTGTCGTCATCACGACCGACAACCCGCGCACCGAGGCGCCCGCGCAGATCCTGGCCGACATCGCCGTTGCTGCGCCCGAGGCTCTTGTCATCGAGGCGCGCGAGGAGTCCATTCGCGTGGCAATAGCCCAGGCCGGCGCGCGCGACATCGTGCTGATCGCCGGCAAGGGCCATGAGGACTACCAGGAAGTGAACGGTGTGCGCCGGCCCTTCTCGGACGTCGGCGAAGCGCGCGCCGCGCTGCTGGAAAGGGCGGGTCTGTGAGCCTGTTCTTGACGCTGTCCGAAGCCCAGGCGCTGCTGCCGGGCTCGACGCTGGTCGGTGACGGCGCCACAGGCTTCGCCCGCGTGCACAGCGACACCCGCACGCTGCGGGCGGGTGACCTGTTCGTCGCGCTGCGCGGTGAGCGCTTCGATGCCAACGACTTTCTGGCCCAGTCCAAGGCCTCCGGCGCCGTCGCCGCGTTGGCGGAGCGCGGCCTTGCCGAAGCCAACCTGCCCGGCTTGCTCGTGCCCGATGCCAAGGCCGCCCTCGGGCAGCTCGCGGCCGCCTGGCGCCGCCAACATGCGATCCCCGTCATCGCCGTCACCGGCAGCAACGGCAAGACGACGACGACCCAGATGATCGCCAGCATCCTGCGCGCCTGGGTCGGCAATGACGCGCTGGCCACCGAGGGCAACTACAACAACGACATCGGCGTGCCGCTGACGCTGCTGCGCCTGCGCCACGACGACGAGACCAGCCACCGCGCCGCCGTCGTCGAGCTGGGCATGAACCACCCCGGCGAGATCGCCCCGCTGGCTGCGATGGCGCAGCCCACCGTGGCCCTGGTCAACAACGCGCAGCGCGAGCACCAGGAGTTCATGGCCACCGTCGAGGCCGTTGCGCGCGAGAACGGTGCCGTGCTCGAAGCCCTCGCCCCCAGCGGTTGCGCGGTCTTCCCGGCCGAAGACGCCTGCGCGCCGATCTGGTTCGAGATGGCCGGCAGCCGCCCGCACCTCACGTTCGCGCTGCGCGGCGAGGCCGACGTGACCGGTGATGCGGCCTGGATCGGCACGCACTGGGCGCTGGAGCTGCACACACCCGCCGGCACCGCGCCCGTCGCGCTGCACATGGCCGGCGAACACAACGTGCGCAACGCGCTGGCCGCCGCCGCCTGCGCGCTGGCCGCGGGTGCACCGCTGACGTCAATCGCCCAGGGCCTGGAAGCCTTCCGCGCCGTCAAGGGACGCTCCGAGTTGAAGACCGATGCGCGTGGCCGCACGCTGATCGACGACAGCTACAACGCCAACCCCGACAGCGTGCGCGCCGCCATCGACGTGCTGGCCGGCCTGCCCGGCGAGGGCTGGCTCATCCTGGGCGACATGGGCGAGGTGGGCAACGACGGCCCGGCCTTCCACCGCGAGGTGGGTGCCTACGCCGCCGAGCGCGGCATCGTCCACTTCTGGACGGCCGGCGCCGCTGCTCGCGATGCCGCCGCCGCCTACGGCCCGGGCGCCCGCGCATTCGACAACACGGCTGCGCTGATCGCGGCCCTCAAGGAACAACCCAGCGTGGCCCAGACCCTCGTCAAGGGCTCGCGCTTCATGAAGATGGAACACGTGGTCTCCGCACTTCAAACCCCACCAGGAGACCCGCATGCTGCTTAGCCTCGCCCAGTGGCTGCAGGGTCTGTATCCCGACCTGGGCTTTCTGCGCCTGTTCCAGTACATCACCTTCCGCGCGGTGATGGCCGCGATGACGGCGTTGCTGATCGGCCTGGCCTTCGGGCCTTGGGTCATCCGCCGCCTGACCGCGATGAAGATCGGCCAGCCCATCCGCGCCTATGGCGTGCAGCAGCACCTGGCCAAGACCGGCACGCCCACCATGGGCGGCGTGCTCGTGCTCATCGGCATCGGGGTGTCCACGCTGCTGTGGTTCGACTGGAGCAACCGCTTCGTCTGGGTCGTCATGCTGGTGACCATGGGCTTTGGCGCCGTGGGCTGGGTGGACGACTGGCGCAAGGTCGTCGACAAGAACCCGGAAGGGATGCGCAGCCGCGAGAAGTTCTTCTGGCAGTCGCTGATCGGCCTGTTCGCAGCGCTGTATCTGGCCTTCAGCGTGTCGGAGACGAGCTTCCTCGGCGTCGTGCAGCTGTTCTTCCGTTGGGTGTCCAGCGGCTTCTCGACCGAGTTGCCGCCCAAGGCCGACCTGCTGATCCCGTTCTTCAAGACCATCAGCATGCCGCTGGGCGTGTGGGGCTTCGTGGCGCTGGCCTACTTCGTCATCGTCGGCACCAGCAACGCCGTCAACTTCACCGATGGCCTGGACGGCCTGGCCATCATGCCGGTGGTGATGGTGGGTTCGGCCCTGGGCCTGTTCGCCTACCTGACCGGCTCGTCGGTGTTCTCCAAGTACCTGCTGCTGCCCTACATCCCGGGCGCCGGTGAGCTGCTGATCTTCTGCGCCGCGATGGCCGGCGCGGGCCTGGCCTTCCTGTGGTTCAACGCCCACCCGGCGCAGGTCTTCATGGGCGACGTCGGCGCGCTGTCGCTCGGCGGCGGCCTGGGCACGCTGGCCGTCATCACACGCCAGGAAATCCTGCTGGGCATCATGGGCGGCATCTTCGTGGCCGAAGTGCTGTCGGTGATGCTGCAGGTCAGCTGGTTCAAGTTCACGAAGAAGAAGTTCGGCACGGGCCGGCGCATCTTCAAGATGGCGCCGCTGCACCACCACTTCGAGAAGAGCGGCTGGAACGAGACGCAGGTCGTCATCCGTTTCTGGATCATCACGATGCTGCTGTGCCTCATCGGCCTGGCGAGCTTGAAGCTCCGGTAAGCCGATGAAGCTCGACCTGCCGCAATTTGCTGAACAGCGCGTGCTCGTGCTGGGCCTGGGTGATTCCGGCCTGGCGATGGCGCGCTGGTGCGCGAGCTTCGGTGCGCAGGTCACGGTGTGGGACTCCCGCGCGCAGCCGCCGCAGCTGGGCGCACTGGGCGAAGCAGCCAAGTTCATCACGGGCGAGCTGACGGCCGACATCGTGGGCGGCTTCAACGCCGTGCTGAAGAGCCCGGGACTGTCGCCGCATGACGCGCGGTTGGCGGCTGTCCACGAACACGGCGCCGCCGTGCGCGGCGAGTTGGACCTGTTCGCCGATGCACTGGCCGCGCTGAAGGCCCAGCACGGCTACGCCCCCGCCGTGCTCGCCATCACCGGCACCAACGGCAAGACGACGACGACCTGCATGACCGGCCTGCTCGTGGAGCGGGCCGGCAAGCGGAGGGCAATAGCCGGCAACATCGGCCCGACGCTGCTGGACACGCTGACCGAGGCGCTGGCCAAGGAGCCCGATCCGGTGCCGGTCGAAGCGCCAGCCGAAGTGATCGCGGCCGAGATCGAAGACGCCCCGGTCGAGGAGGCTGCCGAGGAGGGCGCCCCGGTGCTGCCTGACGAGGAAACGCCGCTGCCCATCGCCCCGCCGCCGCCGCGCGGCCCGGTGTTCCAGACGCTGCCCGAGGTCTGGGTGCTGGAGTTGTCCAGCTTCCAGCTGGATGGCGTCACCGGCTTCGAACCCACCGCTGGCGCCGTGCTGAACCTGACGCAGGACCACCTCGACTGGCACGGCGACATGGCCGCCTACGGCCGCGCCAAGGCACGCGTCTTCGGCCGCGAGTCCGTCATCGTCGCCAACCGCGACGACGCCGAAGTGGAAGGCCTGGTGCCCGCGCCGGTGTTCGTCAAGGGCAGCCGCGGCAAGCCCGGCCGCACCGTGTCGCGCCACGTCGTGCGCTTCGGCCTGAATCCGCCACGGTCGGCGGGCGACTTCGGCCTGGTCGATGAGGGGGGCCTGACCTGGCTGGTGCGCGCCCTCGAACTGGACCCGACAATCAAGCGCAAGAAGGGCGATGAAGACGAGCCGCTCATCATCCAGCGCCTGATGCCGGCCGACGCGCTGCGCGTGCGCGGCCGCCACAACGCAGCGAACGCGCTGGCCGCGCTGGCGCTGGCCTGCGCCGCCGGCTGTGAGCTGGCGCCGATGCTGCACGCGCTGCGCGAGTACCGGGGCGAGCCGCACCGCGTGGAACCCGTCGGCGCCATCGGCGGCGTCGAGTTCTACGACGACAGCAAGGGCACCAACGTCGGCGCCACCGTCGCGGCGATCACGGGTCTGGGCGCCGATCGTGCGCCGGCCAGGCTGGTGCTTATCCTCGGCGGCGACGGCAAGGGCCAGGACTTCGCGCCGCTGGCCGCAGGCGTGCAGCGCCATGCCCGCGCCGTTGCGCTGATCGGCCGTGATGCGCCGCAGATCGAAGCCGCCCTCGCCGCCACCGGCGTGCCGCTGCAGCACCACGCGACGCTCGAAGCCGCCACCATCTGGTGCCTGAGCCAGGCGCAATCCGGCGACAGCGTGCTGCTGTCGCCCGCCTGCGCCAGCCTCGACATGTTCCGCAACTACGCCCACCGCGCCGAGGTCTTCGTCGCGACCGTGCAGCAGCTGGCCGACGAGCGTGGGGTGGCGCTGTGAATGCCGTGTTGAACGGGTTCGCCAACAAGCTGCAGTCGTTCTGGAAGAAGGGCGATGCCGAGGACGCCAGCGTGCCCGTGCGCGACTGGGTGTCCACCTCGGCCGGCCGGCCCACGCAACTGCAGGGCTTCGACATCACGATGGTGTGGGTCGTGCTCGCGCTGATGGCCTTCGGCTTGCTGATGGTCTATTCGGCGTCCATCGCGATGCCGGACAACCCGCGCTTCTCCAAATACCTGCCCACGCACTTCCTGACGCGCCACATGGTGGCCATCGGCTTCGCGCTGATCGCCGGCCTCATCACGGTGCAGATCCCGGTGGCGCTGTGGGAGCGCTTCGCGCCCTGGGTGTTCGTCATCGCGCTGGTGCTGCTGGTGGGTGTGTTGATCCCCGGCATCGGCAAGGTCGTCTACGGCGCGCGGCGCTGGATCCCCCTGGGCGTCATGAACTTCCAGCCGAGCGAGCTGGCCAAGTTCGGCATCGCGCTGTACGCGGCCAACTACATGATGCGCAAGATGGACGCCCGGGAGAACTTCTTCCAGGCCGTCACGCCGATGGCGATCTCGCTGGCCTTCGTCGGCCTGCTGCTGCTGGCCGAGCCGGACATGGGCGCCTTCATGGTCATCGCCGCCATTGCGATGGGCATCCTGTTTTTGGGCGGCGTCAACGGCCGCATGTTCCTGCTCATCACGCTGGTGCTCGTCGGGGCCTTCACGCTGATGATCACCTTCAGCGAGTTCCGCCGCGAACGCATCTTTGCCTACCTCAACCCCTGGGACGAGAAGTACGCCCAGGGCAAGGCCTACCAGCTGACGCACAGCCTCATCGCCTTCGGCCGCGGGGAGTGGCTGGGCCAGGGCCTGGGCAGCAGCGTGGAGAAGCTGCACTATCTGCCCGAGGCGCACACCGATTTCCTGCTCGCCGTCATCGGTGAGGAACTCGGCTTTGCGGGAGTGGCCATCGTCATCGTGGCCTTCTTCTGGCTGACCCGCCGCTGCTTCCTCATCGGCCGCCAGGCCATCGCGCTGGACCGCGTTTTCGCTGGGCTGTACGCGCAAGGCATCGGCATCTGGATGGGCGGCCAGGCCTTCATCAACATGGGCGTGAACCTGGGGGCATTGCCGACCAAGGGGCTGACGCTGCCGCTGCTGAGCTTTGGCGGGTCGGCGATCTTGATGAACTGTGTGGCGCTGGCCGTGGTGCTTCGGATTGACTTGGAAAACAGGCAGATGATGCGGGGAGGTCGCTCGTGACCGAACGCCACCTCGTCGTCATGGCCGCCGGCACGGGCGGCCACATCATCCCTGGCCTCGCGGTTGCCGAGGAAATGCAGCGCCGCGGCTGGACCGTGTCCTGGATCGGCACGCCCAAAGGCATGGAGAACCGCCTCGTGCCCGCGCGCGGCATCGAGCTGGATGTGCTGTCGTTTGCCGGCCTGCGCGGCAAGGGGTTCAAGCATGCGCTGCGCGGCATCGTCGGCTTCTTCAAGTCGCTGGGCCAGGCGCGCCGCGTGTTCGCCCAGCGCCGTGCGACGGCCGTGCTGGGCATGGGCGGCTACGTCTGCCTGCCTGGTGGCCTGACGGCGGCCTTCACCGGCCGGCCGCTGATGCTGGTCAACGCCGATGCGGCGATGCTGAAAAGCAATCTCGCATTGAAGCCTTTCGCGCGTCGCATTGCCTTTGGCTTCGACGGCGCGGCGGCGGCCTCCACGTCCGGTGCCATCGTCAGCGGCAACCCCGTGCGCGCCGAGATCGAAGAACTGCCGTTGCCCGCTGAGCGCATGGCCGAGCGCGCGGGCCCGCTGCATGTGCTGGTGCTGGGCGGCTCGCTTGGCGCACGCGCGCTGAACCAGGCGCTGCCCGCGGCACTGGCGCTGTGGCCGGAAGACCAACGGCCACTGGTGCTGCACCAGTCGGGCCAGGACCATCTCGGCGCCGTCTGGCAGGCCTACACGGACGCCGGCCTGACGGCGGAAGTGCGTCCCTTCATCGACGACATGGCGGCGGCACTCGCCTGGGCCGACGTCGTCGTCTGCCGCGCCGGCGCGATCACCGTCAGCGAACTCTGTGCCGCCGGCTGCGCTGCGGTGCTGGTGCCGCTGGTCGTCAGCACCACCTCGCACCAGCGCGACAACGCCGTCTTCATGGCCCAGCACGGCGCGGCCATCCACTTGCCGCAGGGCGAGCTGACGCCGGCGAAGCTGCACGAACTGTTGACGGGCCTGGACCGCACCGTGCTGCTCGCGATGGGCGAGAAGGCCCGTGCGTTGGCCCGCCCCCGCGCTGCCGCACGTGTGGCCGACGAAATTGAGGGGATGTTGAGATGAGCCGTCGAGGCCTTAGTGCATGGCGGGCCGAGCGCCGGGCCGCTCCCAAGCCGGCCTGCATCCCTTCGGGGGATCGGCCGACGTACTCGTCGGACGAGGGGCTGACATGAAGCACGCCGTTCAACGATTGCATTTCGTCGGCATTGGCGGCGCCGGCATGAGCGGCATCGCCGAGATCCTGCACAACCTGGGCTTCACCGTCAGCGGCTCGGACGCTGTCGAGAGTGCGACGACCGAGCGCCTGCGGGCCTTGGGCCTGCGCGTCGAGATCGGCCATGCGGCGCCCAACATCGGCGACGCACAGGCGCTGGTCACCAGCACCGCGGTGGCCGCCGACAACCCCGAGGTGCAGGCCGCCCGTGGCCGCCAGGTGCCGGTCGTGCCGCGCGCCATCATGTTGGCCGAGTTGATGCGCCTGCGCCGCGGCATCGCGATCGCCGGCACGCACGGCAAGACGACGACGACGTCCCTCGTCACCGCCATCCTCGTCGAGGCCGGCCTGGACCCGACCTTCGTCATCGGCGGCAAGCTCAACGCCGCCGGTGCCAACTCGCGGCTGGGTCGCGGCGAGTTCATCGTCGTCGAGGCCGACGAGAGCGACGCGTCCTTCCTGAAGCTCAGCCCGGTCCTGTCCGTCGTCACCAACATCGACGAGGACCACATGGACACCTACGGCCATTCGGTCGAGCGTCTGCATGAGGCTTTCGTCGAGTTCCTGCACCGCATGCCCTTCTATGGCGCGGCGGTCGTCTGCGCGGATGACCCCGGCGTGCAGGCCATCCTCAGCGACATCGAGCGGCCGGTCGTCAGCTACGGCCTGTCGGCCGGCGTCAGCGTGCGTGCAGTCGATGTCCAGGCGCTGGCTGGCGCGCAGATGCGCTTCACCTGCCAGCGCGAAGGCGCCGCCGACATCGACGTGTTGCTGAATCTGGCCGGCGAACACAACGTGCGCAACGCGCTGGCCGCCATCGCCATCGCCACCGAGCTGGACTGCGCGGACGCGGACATCCAGAAGGCACTGGCCAGTTTCTCCGGCGTGGGCCGGCGTTTCGAAAAGCACGGCGAGTGGCCCGCGGCCGATGGCGGCCGCTTCGAGCTGGTGGACGACTACGGCCACCACCCCGTCGAGATGGCCGCCGTGCTGGCCGCCGCGCGCGGCGCCTACCCGGGCCGCCGCCTGGTGCTGGCCTTCCAGCCGCATCGCTACACGCGCACCCGGGACTGCTTTGCCGAATTCGTGCGAGTGATGAAGGGCGCGGACGTCGTGCTGCTGACCGAGGTGTATTCGGCCGGTGAGGCGCCCATCGAGGGCGCGACAGGCGCAGCTCTCGCGCAGGCCATCGCAACGCCGAACTTCGTTGCTGGCGTCGCCGACATGCCCGCCGCGCTGGCTGCATTGACGCGCGACGGCGACGTCGTCATCGGCATGGGCGCGGGTTCGATGAGCAGCCTGCCCGGTCGCGTCGCGGCACATTTCCAAGGAGCTTCGGCATGAACCCGCCGATCGATCTGAACATCGACGCGAAGTCGCTCGGCAAAGTCGCCG
This sequence comes from uncultured Roseateles sp., assembly GCA_963422775.4. GTDB lineage: Bacteria > Pseudomonadota > Gammaproteobacteria > Burkholderiales > Burkholderiaceae_C > Pelomonas. The sequence goes on along the minus strand of CAUJSJ030000096.1, from coordinate 23,299 downwards.
TGCTGTTTGGTGGCCACAGCGCCGAGCGGCCGGTGTCGCTGATGAGCGGTAGCGGCGTGCTGGCCGCGCTGCAGTCCATCGGCGTGGACGCGCATGCTTTCGATCCCGCCGAGCGGCCGCTGCAGTCTCTGAAGGACGAAGGTTTCGACCGCGCCTTCATCGCGCTGCATGGTCGTGGCGGCGAGGATGGCACCCTTCAGGGCGCCCTCGAATGGTTGGGCATTCCGTACACCGGCTCCGGCGTGACGGCGTCTGGCGTCGCGATGGACAAGACGATGACCAAGCGGATCTGGGCCAACGAAGGCCTGCCGACGCCGCAATACCTGGCCCTCGCCCGCGCTGAGCTGACGCGTGAGCGCATCCGCACGATTCCCGACACGCTGGGCCTGCCGGTTGTCGTGAAGCCGCCGCACGAGGGCAGCAGCATCGGCATCACCAAGGCCGCCGGCTATTCGGACATGCAGGGCGCCGTCGAGCTGGCGCTGGGCTTCGACGACGAGCTGCTGTTCGAGCAGTGCATCGAAGGCCCGGAGCTGACCTGCGCCGTGCTCGGTGAAGGCGAGGGCGCTGTCGTGCTGCCCGTCATCGAGATCCGCGCCGAGGCCGGCAACTACGACTTCGCCAACAAGTACGAGACCGACACGACGCAGTACGTCTTCGGCTCCCTGCCCGCTGCGCTCGAAGCCGAGATCCAGCAACTCGTGCTGCTCGCCTACCGCCTGCTGGGCTGCCGCGGCTGGGGTCGTGCCGACCTGATGCTGCGCAAGTCCGACATGAAGCCCTTCCTGCTGGAGATGAACACCAGCCCGGGCATGACCTCGCACTCGCTGGTGCCCAAGGCCGCGCAGGCCGTGGGCATCGACTACCCGCACCTGTGCCTCTGGCTGCTGTCGCAGGCACGCCTTGACCGCGCTTGACTTCATGAACTCCGCCGCCGCCACCGCTGCGCTGCCGTCCGACGTCCGCCTGATGAATGCGGTGTCGGCGCTGCTCGTGGCGGTGCTGGTGGCAACGGTCGCCTGGGGCGTGATGCGCTGGGTCGTGCGCCTGCCCGCATTCAACTTCCGCGCCATCCAGGTCGACGGCGATGTCAGCCGCAACAGCGTAGCGTCGCTGCGAGCGAACGCGCTGCCGCGGCTGCACGGCTCCTTCCTCAGCATGAACCTGAAGGAGGGCCGCGCCGCCTTCGAGGCCGTGCCTTGGGTGCGGCACGCGCAACTGCAGCGCATCTGGCCCATGCGGCTCAGGGTCAACCTGGAAGAGCACCGCGCCGCCGCCTACTGGGAAGCCAGGGTCGACGGTGCCAATTCCGGCAGCGAGGCCGCCGCCGAGCGCGCGCTGGTCAACAGCTTCGGCGAAGTCTTCCAGGCCAACCTCGGTGATGTCGAGGACGAGACGTTGCCCGTGCTGGCCGGCCCCGCCCAGGCGGCGGGCCAGATGCTGCAGATGTGGCGCGCGCTGTCACCGGCCGCCGAGAAGCTGGGCGAAAGCATCGAGCGGCTGGACTTGTCCGGCCGCGGCTCCTGGCGCGCGACCTTCGGCAGCGGTGCTGTCGTCGAGCTCGGCCGCGGCAGCGAGCCGGAAGTCGTCGACCGCTTCGGCCGATTCGCTCACTCGATCACGCAGGTCACGGCGACCTACCGCAGCCCGCTGTTGTCGGCCGACCTGCGCCACGCCGACGGCTACGCAGTCAAGCTGCGCGGCGTGACGACTCAAATTCCGGGTAAACCCGCAAATAGAAAACGCTGAGGACGGACATGGCCAAGGAATACAAGGATTTGGTCGTCGGGCTGGATATTGGGACGGCCAAGATCATGGCCGTCGTGGCCGAGGTTTTGCCGGGGGGTGAATTGCGCATCGCCGGCCTCGGCGTGGCGCCGTCGACCGGCCTCAAGCGCGGCGTGGTCGTCAATATCGACGCGACGGTGCAGTCCATCCAGCAGGCCTTGAAAGAGGCCGAAATGATGGCCGACTGCAAAATATCACGGGTTTACACGGGGATCACCGGCAGCCATATCCGCGGCCAGAACTCCACGGGCATGGTCATCGTGCGCGACAAGGAGGTCACGCCGGTTGATGTGACTCGTGTTGTCGAAACCGCCAAGGCCATCAATATCCCCAACGATCAGCGCCTGCTGCTGGTCGAGCCGCAGGAATTTGTCATCGACGGCCACGAGGTGAAAGAGCCCATCGGCATGAGCGGCGGCCGGCTCGAGGTCAAGGTCCATATCGTGACCGGCGCCCAAAGCGCCGCCGAAAACATCGTCAAATGCGTGCGCCGCTGCGGGCTGGAGGTGGATCAGCTGGTTTTGAATCCCAGCGCCTCCAGCCATGCCGCCCTGACCGCCGATGAACGCGACCTGGGGGTTGCGCTGGTGGATATCGGCGCCGGCACCACCGATGTGGCGATATTCACCGGCGGCTCCATCCGCCATACCGCCGTCATTCCGATCGCAGGCGACCTGATCACCAGCGATATCGCGATGGCGCTGCGCACGCCGACCAAGGATGCCGAGGAAATCAAGGTCGAATATGGTGTCGCCAAGCAGCTGCTGGCCGACCCGTCCGACCAGGTCGAAGTGCCCGGGCCTGGGTGACCGCAGCCCCAGGATGCTGTCCAAGCAGGCGCTGGCCGGCGTCATCGAGCCGCGCGTCGAGGAAATATTTTCCCTGGTTCACCAGGTCATTCGCGAGAGCGGGTATGAGGAATTGCTGTCCTCCGGCATCGTGTTGACCGGCGGTTCGGCGGTCATGCCCGGCATGGTGGAACTTGCCGAGGATATTTTCCTGAAACCCGTTCGCCGCGGCCTGCCCACCTATTCGGGGGCCCTTTCCGACATGGTCGCCAACCCGCGTTCCGCCACCGTCATGGGCCTGCTCGAAGAAGCGCGCCTGTCGCGCAGCCGGGGTTTCAAGGCCGCGCAGCAGGCCGGCTCGGTGCAAACCCTGCTCGGCCGGGTCAAGGATTGGTTCATGGGGAATTTTTGACCCCCACGAATACGAAAAATTTGTTTCAGCAACTAGTCAATCTATCTGTGCCGCGGCACAATTGAAGTAGGAGGTTTGATATGCCCATCGAGATGATCGAAGAGTTTGACCAAGGCACCCAAATCAAGGTGATCGGGGTCGGTGGTGGCGGCGGAAACGCGGTCGACCACATGATCGCCCAGGGCGTTCAAGGCGTGGAATTCATCTGCGCCAATACCGATGCGCAGGCGCTGAACCGCTCCAAGGCCGACCAATTGCTGCAACTCGGCACGTCGGGCCTGGGCGCTGGCGCCAAACCCGAAATGGGCAAGGCAGCGGCTGATGAGGCAGAACACCGCATTCGCGAATCCATTGCCGGCGCCAATATGTTGTTCATCACCGCCGGCATGGGCGGTGGTACTGGCACGGGTGCTGCGCCGGTGATTGCCCGCATTGCCAAGGAAATGGGCATCCTGACGGTCGGCGTGGTGACCAAACCCTTCGATTTCGAAGGCGGCCGACGCGCCAAGGCGGCCGATGCGGGCCTGGCCGAACTCGAAGCCAACGTCGACTCGCTGATCGTCGTGCTGAACGACAAGCTGCTCGACGTGCTGGGCGACGACGTCACGCAGGACCAGGCCTTCGCGCACGCCAATGACGTGCTGAAGAACGCCGTTGGCGGCATTTCGGACATCATCCACATCCCCGGGCTCGTCAACGTCGACTTCGAAGACGTCAAGACCGTGATGAGCGAGCCCGGCAAGGCCATGATGGGAACGGCCCAGGCCACCGGCCCGGACCGCGCCGCGAAGGCCGCCGAAGCAGCAGTCGCCTGCCCGTTGCTGGAAGGCATCGATCTCTCCGGCGCGCGTGGCGTGCTGGTGCTGATCGCCGCGGGCCGCAGCAACTTCAAGCTGAGCGAGTCACGCAACGCGATGAACGCGATCAAGCGCTACGCATCGGAAGAAGCCCATGTCATCTTCGGCACCGCCTACGACGAAAGCCTCGGCGACGCGCTGCGCGTGACCGTCATCGCGACGGGCCTCACGGCTGGCCGTGCCCGCCAGCAGGCGCCGCTGCAGGTCATTCAGACCCAGCCCGTCGTGCGCAACGGCACCGATGGCATGCCCGTGCTGACGCAGGCTGTCGCCATGGCTGCGCCGGTGGCTGGCCAGCAGGCCAACGTCGGCCTGGGCCTGGGTGATTTCGCCAACGCCAATGTGCCCAGCGTGTGGCGCCATGGCCGTTCGGGCAGCGCGGCCGCCAAGGTCGAGGCGCTGTCGTCCAATGGCATGGACGAGATCGAGATCCCGGCTTTCCTGCGCAAGCAGGCCGACTGAATCAGTTCACCGGTCGAGAAAGGGCGAGCCGCAAGGCTCGCCCTTTTGCTTTTTCAGGACGGGCGGGCGATGGCAGCCGCCGGCTTTGCCGAACCTGCCATCAAGGCCAGCAATCCACCGCTGGCGAGCACCAGGGCTAACGCGTCCACGCGAGCTCCCGGCAGCGTCGCCGCGGCCGTTGTCAGGGCCGCAGCAGCCGCCATCTGCAGAAAGCCCAGCAGCGCGGAGGCCTGGCCGGCCTGGGCGGCGAACGGCGTCAGCGCCAGGGCTGTACCGGTGGGCGACACCAGGCCCATGCCGAACAGGAAGATGCAGACCGAAACCGCAAACGCGGTCAGGCCCGCGCCGGTGCTGGCCAGCATCGCCAGCCCGCCCAGCGTCGCTAGTGCCGCGCCGATGCGCACCACGGCCGGCCCGCCCCGGCGCGCAGCCCAGCGTGGTGCCGTCTGCCCGGCTGCAAAGACGACGAAGACCGATGCCGCGAAGAACAGCCCGACCTGCAGCGCCGAGAAGCCGAAGCCCTTGGCCAGCACGAGTGGCGCCGTGCCGAAGAAGGCAAACAGCGCGCCGAGGATGGCGGCCGTGGCCAGCGCCGGGCGCATGAAGCGCGCGTCGGCCAGCAGCGTGACGTAGCCACGCGCCAGCGCGCCGGCCGGCTGATGCCGCCGCCGTTCGGCTGGCAGCGTCTCGCCGACGATGCGGGCATAGGCCACGGCGAGTGCCAGCCCTGCCATCACCAGCACGATGAACAACGCCCGCCAGTCCCAGGCCGCCTGCACGAGCCCGCCCAGCAACGGCGAGAAGCCCGGTGCGGCGGCCATGACGACCATGATGCGGCCGAGCAGGGCGGCAAGCTGCGCGCCTTCGAAGCGGTCGCGCGCGGCCGCGCGCGCCAACACCGAAGCCGCCGCGACGCCAACGGCCTGCAGCACCCGCCCGGCGAGCAGCAGCGGCAGGTTGCCCGCCAGCGCGCACACCAGGCTGCCGACGATGAAGACGAGCAGGCCGCCGAGCACGACGGGCCGGCGGCCGACGCGGTCTGACACGGGGCCGACGATCAGCTGAGCCACGGCGAATACCGCGAGGAAGAGGCCCAGCACCGCGGCCGTCAGCCGCGCTTCGTCGATGCCCAGCGACTGCGCGATGACGGGCAGCGAAGGCAGCAGGATGTTGGTGGACAGCGTCCCCATGGCCGACAGTGCGGCCAGGGTCAGCAGCCAGGGGCGAGGCACGGCGCTCATGCGGGCAGCCCTTCGGCGACGAAGGCCACGCTGCGTGCGATGACGTCGGTGTCCACCAGCAGGCGGCGATGGCCCAGGCCCGTGACGCGCTCCAAACGCGAGCCCGCCCAGGCTGCGTGCAGCGCCTCGGAGGCCGCGACCGGCACGGTGCGGTCCTCGGCGTCGTGCACGATGAGGCCGGGATGGCGCAGGCCGTGCCGCAACTGCTCCAGGTCCACATAGTGGATGCGCGTGCCGATGAAGCCCTCGACCCAGCCCGCGAACGCGGCCGCATCTGCCGGCCCCAGGCCGTGGGCTGCGGCCAGGCCCTTGACCATCGGCGTCAGCGACGATGGCCCGGCCAGATGCACGCTGCGCCTGACCGGCAGCCCCCGTGCAAAGGCCAGCAGCGCCGCGGCCGACCCCATCGAATGGCCGATGACGGCGTGCACGTCGCCGATGGCCGTCATCACCGTGCGCAGCGCGCGGCCGGCGTGCACGACGCTGCAGGCATGGCCGCCTGAATCGCCGTGGCCCGGCAGATCAAAAAGACTGACCGAAAAGCCTGCCTCGATGAGTGGCCTGGCGAAGCCGAGCAGGTGTGAGCCACGGCTGTTCCAGCCATGCACGAGAACGACGCGCGGGCCCGCGCCCAGCGTCCAGCGCGCGAGCTTGATGCCTTCGTGGCGCAACGGCGCTTCGGCCGCGCCGGTCAGCGCGGCGCGCTCCTGGGCGCTCAGGGCGATGCGCTCGGGCGCCGAGAAGGCGTGGCGGGCCGCGGCCAGGTGGCCGTCGGCATGAGCCGCGAACTTGGCGCCCGCGGGCGCCGCAACAGCAGGGGACTCGACCATGACGATCTCCTTGGCGAAGGCATCGATCAGCGTCAACCGGCGTAGGCCGGCGCGGGGGTGGACAGGCTCTGCTTGACCTGGCGGCTGACGTCGTCGGCCAGCACCTCGAAGGCGCCTGCCTCGATGCCTTCGAGGGCCAGGCGCGCGACCTCGGCGGGCAAGGACTTGGGGGCCTCGAGGCCCCGCGTCATGTCGGTGTCCATGTAGCCGACGTGCAGGCTGGTGAGCTGCGTGCCCTGAGCCTTGAGCTCCTGGCGCAGGCCGTTGCTCAGCGCCCAGGCGGCGGCCTTGCTGGCGCTGTAGGGCGTGAGGCCCGGCAGCGTCACCCAGCTCAGCACCGAAAGCACGTTCAGCACCGCGCCGCCGCCATTGGCCTTCAGCACCGGGGCGAAGGCCTGGCTGAGCGCCCAGACGCCGAAGACGTTCGTCTCCAGATGGCGGCGGGCCACGTCGATGGCGTCGGCCGCGAGCACGCTGGCGCCTTGCGAGATGCCGGCGTTGTTGATCAGCAGCGTCACATCGGTGCACTGCGCTGCGGCAGCGGCAACCTGGGCGGCGTCGGTCACATCCAGCGCGATGGGCACGACACCAGGCAGGTCGATGCCGGCCGGGTCCCGCGCGGCGGCATAGACCTTGGCGGCACCGGCGGCCAGCGCGGCCTGGGCCAAGGCGCGGCCGAGGCCGCGGTTGGCACCGGTGATGAAGACGATCGCGTTCCTGAGCTGCATGGCGCTTCCTTTCAATCCGTTTATTCATGTCGATCGACATGATTGATATAAATGTCGTTCAACATGTAAAATGAGTCAAGCCCATCCGTGAATAACCCCAGGAGACGTCGATGAAGGTCAGCCGCGCCCAGGCCGAAGAGAACCGCGAACGCATCCTCGACAACGCCGCCCAGCTGTTCCGTGAGCGCGGCTTCGACGGCATCGGCCTGAACGACCTGATGCAGGCCGCCGGCCTCACGCGCGGTGGCTTCTACGGCCATTTCGAGTCCAAGGACGACCTCGCCGCCCAGGCCTGCGCGCGGGCGCTGCAGACCAACCGCGAGCAGTGGAAGAAGCAGACCGACCGCAGCTTGGCGGCCTGGGTCAAGACCTATCTGTCGGATGCCCACCGCGACCACATCGGCGCGGGCTGCGGCCTCGTCGCGCTGGCGGGCGACGCGGCGCGCGGTGGCCCGGCCGTGCGCGAGGTGTTCGCCGAGGGCGTCGAGAGCCTGGCCGCGACGTTGCAGGACCAGATGCCCGGCGCCGACGCCGCCGCGCGCCGCGCCCAGGCGCTGGCCATGTTGTCCACGCTGGTCGGCGCGCTGCTGTTGTCGCGCGCGGTGGGTGACATCGGCTTGTCCCGCGAGCTGCGTGATGCGGCGCGCCAGAACCTGCCGGTGGACATCGGCTGAACGGTCGCGCCAGCAGCACCGAACGGCGCTGTCGGGCTGCGGGTGGGCCACCCCCTGTGGCATGCTCGCCTCCCATGTCAATGCCTAGAACAAACTGAAGGGATGCGTGAGCTTGCTGTCACGTTGCGCGCCTGGCTGCTGATGCTGGCGCTCGGGGTCTGTCTGCCCGCGCTGGCTCAACGCCTGCCCCAGCCCAGCGCGCGTGTCGCTGGCGACGATGCCGCGCCGACCGAACTGGCCACCAGCGCCTGGACGCGCGCCCAGCTCGACGCCTGGTGGGAGGCGCTGCGCCGCCACACGGTGTCTGGTGGCGATCACCTGGCGCTGCCCGCCGACCTGCTGCCGCCTGAAGACGCAGCGGCCTGGCAGCCACTGCCGATGCCCGACGTGCGCGCCCGCCCTGGCGCAGCCATGGTCAGTGATGCGCCGGGTTACGAGATGCGCTGGTATCGCCTGCATGTGCCGGCGGGCAGCGACGAGGCCATGGCGCTGTATCTGCCGCGCCTGGTCACGCTGTCGGCCGCCGTGCTGGCGCGCAGCGACCAGGGCTGGAAGCTGCTGCTGGACAACCAGCACGCCGAGCGCGAGCAATGGGTGCAGCCGCTGTGGCTGCCCCTGCCGGGCATCGGCGCGCAGGGGCTGGACCTGGTTGTCGCGCTGCCCGTGCCGGCGGGAAGCTATCACGCCGTGTCGCGCATCTGGGTCGGGCCGCGTGATCAGCTGGAGAAGCGCTGGCTGTGGCGTGTGCGCGCCCAGACCGGCCTGCCCCAGGTCGTCAGCCTGACGCTGGCCGTGCTGGGCCTGTTCGCGCTGACGCTGTGGCTGCGCCGCCCCGACGCCATCTACGGCCTTTTTGCCCTCGGTGCCGCGGCCTGGATGGTGCGCAATCTGCACTTCTACGTCAGCCTGCCGGTGTCGCCGGGCGCACAGGATTGGTTCTGGTGGGCCACGCATGCCTCGATGGGCTGGGTCATGCTGACGGCACTGCTGTTCGCGCTGCGCTTCTCGAGCCGGCGCGTGATGTGGCTGGAATGGGGGCTGACGGCCAGCGTGCTGATCGTCAGCGTGCTCAGCATGCCGCTGTGGCTGCGCCAGCTCGACATGGTCGTCATGCAGTACACCGTGACGGCGGGCGTGGCGACCATCGGCACGGCCTGGGTGGTGCTTCTCGCCTGGCGCGAGCGCCGCCCCGAGCTGCACGTCATGGCGCTGGCCCTGATCCTGGGCGTCGTTCTCGGCGCGCACGACCTCGCCGTGCTGGCCGGCTGGGCCTGGCCTGAGCATGTCTTCCTGATGCCGTTCGCGACGCTGGTCGTCATGCTCAGCTTCCTGCATGCCGTGCAACGCCGCTACGTCGGCGCCGTCGAGCAGGTCAAGGCCGAGAACAGCCAGCTGCAGGAAGACCTGGACGAACAGGTCTCGGTGCTGCAGGCGCAGAACGCCCAGCTGCGCGAGGTGGAGCGCCAGCAGGCCCTGCTGCTGGAACGCCAGCGCATCATGGCCGACATGCACGACGGCCTGGGCTCGTCGCTGCTGTCGGCGCTTGTCGCGATGGAGCAGGGCAGCATGTCGCACGAGCAATGCGTGGAGGTGCTGCGCGAATGTGTGGACGACCTGCGCCTGGTCATCGACTCGCTGGAGCCCGTCGGCCACGACCTCGTCTCGCTGCTGGCGACGATGCGCTACCGCCTGGGCAAGCGCCTGCAGATCGGCGGCCTGAAGCTTGACTGGGATGTGCAGGACCTGCCGCCGCTGGCCTGGCTGGAGCCGCCCGACGCGCTACATGTGCTGCGCCTGATGCAGGAGGCGCTCAACAATGTTCTCAAGCATGCCCAGGCCAGCCGCGTGCGCATGGTCACGCGCCACCATGGCAGCTATGTCGAGATCCGCGTCGAGGACGACGGCGCCGGCTTCGACCTGCAGGCCATCCAGCACGGCCGCGGCCTGAAGAGCCAGATCAAGCGCGCGCAGCGCCTGGGCGGCAAGCTGCGCATCGATTCACAGCCGGGCATGGGAACGCGCCTCTCTCTCAGATTGCCTGTGGAGCGCAAGGGCACCCCTTGATCCGGGACAATCAGGGCATGGTCAAGCAACGCACCCTGAAGTCGATCACGCGCGCTGTCGGCGTCGGCATCCACAGTGGCCAGAAGGTCGAGCTGACGCTGCGCCCCGCGCCTGTCGACACGGGCATCGTGTTCCGCCGCGTCGACCTCTGCCCGCCGGTGGACATCCCGGTGGGTGTCACGTCGGTCAGCGACACCCGCATGGCCACCACCATCAGCCCCGGCGGCGACCCCGGCGCGCCCAAGGTGCAGACCATCGAGCATCTGCTGTCCGCCTGCGCGGGCCTGGGTCTGGACAACCTCGTCATCGACATCAACGCCGACGAGGTGCCCGTGCTGGATGGCTCGGCGGCGAGCTTCGTCTTCCTGCTGCAGTCGGCCGGCATCGTCATGCAGGACGCGCCCAAGCGCTTCCTGCGTGTGAGGAAGACCGTCGAAGTGCGTCAGGGCGAGGGCAAGAAGCTGATGTGGGCGCGGCTGGAGCCGCATCACGGCTACACGCTGAGCTTCGAGATCGAGTTCGACAACCCGGCAGTGGCTGCTACCGGCAGCCAGTTCGTGTTCGACATGGGCTCGGGCAAGTACAAGAAGGAGATCGCCCGGGCGCGCACCTTCGGCATGACGGCCGACATCGACCTGATGCGCTCGCGCGGCCTGACGCTCGGCGGCTCCATGGACAACGCCATCGTCGTGGACGACTACAAGGTGCTCAATGCCGACGGCCTGCGCTATGACGACGAGTTCGTGAAGCACAAGATCCTGGACGCCATCGGCGACATGCAGGTGGCCGGCATGCCGCTGCTGGCGGCCTACACGTCCTTCAAGGGCGGGCATGCGCTGAACAACAAGCTGCTGCGCGCGTTGCTGGCGGACGAGTCAGCCTACGAGGTCGTCAGCTTCGACGACGAGCGCGAGGCGCCCAAGGGCTTCGCGGAACTTGCACCGGCCTGGTGAACAAGAAATGAAGCCCCCACGCTCGCTTCGCTCGCTGCTCCCCGAGGGGGAGCGTCATCGCCTTCGGGCGGCCGGGCGGCGCTGACATGCTGATCGCCCGCCTCGTCGTCGGCCTGCTGCTGTTCGCGGCAGTGGTTTGCTTTGCCCTTTCCATCGCGACGCGCCAGGCGCGCTGGCGGCGCATGGGCATCGTCATCATGAAATGGACGCTGATCGCCGGCCTGGCCTTCTTCGGCGTGCTGATCCTGGAGCGGCTGGCCCTGCTGCTGTGACGCCCGTCACATCCATCTGAGTGTCCCCCTTGGCTTGCGGGGATGGCAGCGCGGCCCGGCTTGCACAGAATGGCTTCACGGTTGCTGTTCGAGTTGCAGCGGCCGAGTCCGGGAAGAGCAAACACCCCGGGTGCCACGCGTGGAGAAGGCCGGGGGGCCGGGGAAGCGTGTTGGTTTGGAAAGAGAGATCGTTCGAAGTAGCTTGGGCCGCTCCCGATGGAGCGGCCCTCTTTTTTTGCGCGCAAGCGACAGCCTAGGGCTGTCGGCAAGCTGTTGCGTTCAGGCGCCGAGGTAGCGCCCGCGCAGATGCGCCTCAAAGTGCGCCGGGTTCAGTGCCTCGCCGCTGGCGCGCTGTACGAGTTCCGGCGTCTCGTGGCGGCTGGCGGCCTGCCAGACATTGGCAGCCAGCCATTCGAAGACGCCGCCGAGTTCACCGCGCGCGATCTGCTCGTCCAGCGCCGGCTCCCGCGCCCGCATCGTCGCGAACCACTGTGCCGCGTACATCGCGCCCAGCGTGTAGCAGGGGAAGTAGCCGAACAGGCCGGCCGGCCAGTGCACGTCCTGCATCGGGCCGTCCTTGAAGTTGCCGCGCGTGTCCAGGCCCAGCAGCTCGGCCATCCGGGCGTCCCACAACGCCGGGATGTCGTCCACCTCGGCCTGGCCCTCGATCAGCGCACGCTCGATGTCGAAGCGCAGCAGGATATGGGCGGGGTAGGTCACCTCGTCGGCGTCCACGCGGATGAGGCCGGGCTGCACGCGTGTCAGCAACTTGTGGAGGTTGCCGGCTTCAAAGGCGGGTTGGTCGCCGAAATGCTTGACCAGCAGCGGCGCCAGCAGCCCCGCGAAGCCTTGATGGCTGCCGAGCTGCATCTCGAAGCTCAGGCTCTGGCTCTCGTGGATGCCCATGGAACGCGCACGGGCGATGGGCTGGCCCAGCAGCTCGCGGGGCAGGCCCTGCTCGTAGCGGCCGTGGCCGGTTTCGTGGATGGTGCCCATCAGGCTGGGCAGGAAGTTGTCTTCGCGGTAGCGCGTCGTCATGCGCACGTCCTCGGGCACGCCGCCGCAAAACGGGTGGGTGCTCTCGTCCATGCGGCCGGCGCTGAAGTCGAAGCCCATCAGCGTCATCGCATCCAGGCCCAGGGCCTTCTGCGCCGCGGCGGGGAAGGGGCCGACAGGCTCGACAACGGTTTCCTGGGCCTGCTTCGCGATGACGTCGCGGATCAGGCCCGGCAGCCATTGCCGCAGCGGCGCAAAGGCGCGCTCGACGTCTGCCGAGCGCATGCCCGGCTCGTAGTTGTCCAGCAGTGCGTCGTACTTGCTCAGCCCGCTGCTTTGCGACAGCAGTTCGGCCTCCTGGCGCGCGATCTTCAGCACCTCGCGCAGATTGGGCGCGAAGCCGGCCCAGTCGTTGGCAGGGCGTTGGCTGCGCCAGGCGTGCTCGCAGCGGTTGTTGGCCAGGCTCTTGGCCTCCACCAGTGCCTGCGGCAGCGCGTTTGCGGCGCGCCAGGCGCGGCGGATCTCGCGCAGGTTGGCGCGCTGGGTGTCGTCCAGCGGCTCGGTGGCGGCCGTGTCGAGCAGGCCGGCCAGCGCGGGGTCGGTGGCGAGCTGGTGCAGCAAGCCGTCCATCTCGGCCAGGGCCAGGCTGCGCGCCTCGTTGCCGTTGGCGGGCATGTTGGCGGCCTGGTCCCATTGCGCGATGGCCTGCAGATGGCCGAGGCGGTGCAGGCGCAGTTGGCGCGCGCTCAGGTCTTGGTAAGCGGTGGGGGTTGTCATTGCAGCCAGGTCTCCGGAATCAGCCAAATCAGGGCAACGGTGTAGAGCAAAAAGCGCAGGAACTTGCCCAGCGCCATCCAGCCGACGCAGGGCCAGAACGGCAGCTTGAGCCAGCCGGCCACGGCGCAGAGCGGGTCGCCGACGATGGGCAGCCAGCTCATCACGCAGGCCTTGGGGCCGAAGCGCTGCAGCCATTGCATCGCGCGGGAATGCGAAGGCTCGTGATGTTGGACTGCCTCGACCGCCTTCTCGGCGCCGTAGCCTATCCACCAGCTCGTCACGCCGCCGAGCGTGTTCCCGACCGTCGCCACCGCGATGACGGCCCAGAACATGCTCGGATCAGCCTTGACGACGAGGTAGACGGCCGGCTCCGAGCCCAGCGGCAACAACGTTGCCGAGACAAAAGTGATGACGAAGACTGCGACGAGGCCGACCTGCGGCAGCGCGAGGGCGGCGAGCAGGCTGCCGATGAACTGCGAGAGCCAGGCTTCCATGCGGTGGATTGTCGACGGACCGGATGGCTACAATCGCGCCTCATTTTTAAGCAGACCTTTCGTGCAAATCGGCCCCCACCTTCTCCCCAACCGGCTCTTCGTGGCGCCGATGGCGGGGGTGACGGACCGGCCCTTCCGCCAGCTCTGCCGTCGCCTGGGTGCGGGCTATGCGGTCAGCGAGATGGTCACGTCGCGCAAGGAGCTGTGGGGCAGCCTCAAGACCTCGCGCCGCGCCGACCACAGCGGCGAGCCGGGGCCGATTGCCGTGCAGATCGCCGGCACCGACGCAGCCATGATGGCCGAGGCCGCGGCCTACAACATCGACCGTGGCGCCCAGATCATTGACATCAACATGGGCTGCCCGGCCAAGAAGGTCTGCAACAAGTGGGCGGGCTCGGCGCTGATGCGCAACGAGACGCTGGCGCTGGAGATCGTCGAAGCGGTGGTGGCTGTCTGCGCGCCGTGTGGCGTACCCGTCACGCTGAAGATGCGCACCGGCTGGAGCGCCGACGAACGCAACGCACTGCGCCTGGCGCGCCTTTTCGAAGCCGCCGGCATCGCCATGCTGACCATCCATGGCCGCACCCGCGAGCAGGGCTACCAGGGGCTGGCCGAGTACGACACGATTGCCGCCGTGAAGACAGCGCTGACCATTCCCGTCGTCGCCAACGGCGACATCGACTCGCCCGAGAAGGCGCGCGACGTGCTGGCCTACACCGGCGCCGACGCGCTGATGATTGGCCGCGCCGCGCAGGGCCGTCCCTGGATCTTTCGCGAGGTGTCGCATTTTCTGGCGACGGGCGAACACCTGGTCGCGCCCACCGTCATCGAAGCGCGAGACGCGCTGACCGAACACCTGCACGACCACTACGGCCTTTACGGCGAACTCAGCGGCGTGCGCAGTGCACGCAAGCACATCGGCTGGGCCGTGCGCGGCCTGCCCGGTGGCGAAGATTTCCGCCAGCACATGAACACCCTGGAGCGCTGCGAAGAGCAGTTGCAGGCGCTCCGAGACTGGTTCGACGACCTCGGCCAGACCCACCACCGCCTGCCTCCAAACGAGGTGGCCACCGACGAAGACGCGCAAGCCGACGAAGCCTGCGCCGCCTGAACCTGCCTGACCCTGCAATGAGCGCCCAGAAGAACACCCCGCCCAACCCCATCGACGCCTGCGTGCGCGACAACCTCGAAGCCTTCTTCCGTGACCTCGACGGCCAGGAGCCGCATTCGATGCATGAGATGCTCATCAAGCTGGTGGAGAAGCCGCTGTTCGAGATCGTCATGCGCGAAGCCGGCGGCAACCAGAGCAAGGCCGCGCAATGGCTGGGCATCAACCGCAACACGCTGCGGCGCAAGCTGACTGATCACGATCTGTAATTCTTGCGGGTTGGACCTTCGAGCGCAGCGAGAAGCTCCGACCTCAACGGACTGAAAACATGACTCAACTGACTGCACTCCTCTCGGTCTCTGACAAGACCGGCATCCTCGAATTCGCCAAGGAGCTGCACGCCCTGGGCACGAAGCTGCTGTCCACCGGTGGCACCGCCAAGCTGCTGGCCGACGCCGGCCTGCCCGTCACCGAAGTGGCCGAGCACACCGGCTTCCCGGAAATGATGGACGGCCGCGTGAAGACGCTGCACCCCAAGATCCACGGCGGCCTGCTGGCGCGGTCCGATCTGCCCGAGCACGTGGCTGCCATGCAGCAGCACGGCATCACGCGCATCGACATCCTCGCCGTCAACCTCTACCCGTTTGAGGCCACGGTGGCCAAGCCCGGCTGCACGCTGGAAGATGCCATCGAGAACATCGACATCGGCGGCCCGGCCATGGTGCGCAGCGCGGCCAAGAACTGGAAGGATGTGACGGTGCTGACCGACGCGGCCCAGTACGCGGGCGTGCTCGCCGAGCTCAAGGCCAGCGGCAAGACCAGCGACGAGACGCGCTTTGCCTGCTCGGTCGCCGCCTTCAACCGCATCGCGCAGTACGACGCGGCGATCAGCAACTACCTGTCGGCGCTGCAGGAAGACGGCAGCAAGAGCGAGTACCCGGCGCAGATGAACTCGACCTTCGTCAAGGTGCAGGACCTGCGCTACGGCGAGAACTCGCACCAGAGCGCGGCGCTGTACCGCGACCTGTATCCGGCGCCGGGCTCGCTCGTCACCGGCAAGCAGTTGCAGGGCAAGGAGCTGAGCTACAACAACATCGCGGACGCCGACGCCGCCTGGGAGTGCGTGAAGAGCTTCGACACGTACGCCGAAGGCGGACTTGCGCAGTCCGCGGCATGCGTCATCGTCAAGCACGCCAACCCCTGCGGCGTGGCCGTGGCCAGCACGGCGGCCGAAGCCTACAGCAAGGCCTTCAAGACCGACCCCACCAGCGCCTTCGGCGGCATCATCGCCTTCAACCGCGAGGTGGACGGTGCGGCGGCGCAGCTCGTCGCCAAGCAGTTCGTCGAGGTGCTGATGGCGCCCAGCTTCAGCGCCGAGGCGCTGGAGATCTTCAAGGGCAAGGCCAACGTCCGCCTGCTGCAGATCGCGCTGCCGCCCGGTGGCCCGCGCCCGTGGGACCAGGGCCGCAATGCCGGCGACAGCAAGCGCGTCGGCTCGGGCCTGCTGCTGCAGACGTCCGACAACCACTTCCTGAAGCGCGAAGACCTCAAGGTCGTCACTCAGCTGCAGCCCACGGCCCAGCAGCTCGATGACCTGATGTTCGCGTGGACCGTGGCCCAGTACGTCAAGAGCAACGCCATCGTCTTCTGCGGCGGCGGCATGACGCTGGGCGTGGGTGCCGGCCAGATGAGCCGCCTGGACTCTGCCCGCATCGCGTCCATCAAGGCGCAGCATGCCAGCCTGAGCCTCGTTGGCTCGGCGGTCGCGAGCGACGCCTTCTTCCCCTTCCGCGATGGCCTGGACGTGCTGGCCGATGCCGGCGCCACTTGCGTCATCCAGCCAGGCGGCTCCATGCGCGACGACGAAGTCATCGCTGCGGCGAACGAGCGTGGCATCGCGATGGTCCTCACGGGCATCCGTCACTTCCGCCATTGATGGAAGGGTCGCGTGGGTGTCACCTGCGCGACTAGACGCAGTCCTCTAGTCCAGGGCCTCCCCTCATGGTGGTGGCCCGGCTTGCGGTTAGCCTCGACGCACTAGATCGAGAACCGGAGACAAGCCCATGGACACCGCGCTGCAGGAACGACTGCATCTCGCGCTGACGGCGCAGCGTCGCGCCTTCGACGCCGAGCGCATGCCCACCTACGCGGTGCGCCGCGACCGCCTGCAGCGGCTGCTGGCGATGACGCGCCAGCATGGCGATGCGCTCGTTGCGGCGATGGCCCAGGACTTCGGCCACCGCGCCCGCCAGGAGTCGATGCTGGCCGATCTCTTCACCGTCGAGGCCGGCGCCCATCACGCCATCAAGCGCCTGCGCCGCTGGATGAAGCCGAAGCGCGTCGAGACGCCGCTGCACTTCATGCCCGGGCGCAACGTGCTGATGCGCCAGCCGCTGGGCGTCGTCGGCATCGTCTCGCCCTGGAACTACCCCTACTACCTCGCGATGGAGCCCGCCGTCGCGGCGCTGGCGGCCGGCAACCGGGTGCTCATCAAGCCGTCGGAGCTGACGCCCGCCACCAGCGAACTGATGGCGCGCATCGTGGCCGAGCAATTTGCGCCGGAGGAGATGCAGGTCATCACTGGCGACGCCGAGGTCGGCAAGGTCTTCACGACGCTGCCCTTCGACCACCTCTTCTTCACCGGGTCGACGGCCGTCGGCCGCCTCGTCGCCCAGGCTGCGGCGAAGAACCTGACGCCGGTGACGCTGGAGCTGGGCGGCAAGTCGCCGGCCGTCGTGGACCGCAGCTGCGACCTGGCGCTGACCGCGTCGCGCCTGGCCTTCGGCAAGCTCTTCAACGCCGGCCAGACCTGCGTCGCGCCCGACTACCTGCTGGTGCCCAAGGAGCTGGTCGAACCGCTGAGCCAGCAAATCCTGGCCGAGATGCGCCGCATGTACCCGCACATCGCCGGCAATGCGGACTACACCAGCATCGCCACGCCGCGCCATCACGCACGGCTGCAAGGCCTCATCGACGACGCTGCCGCCCGCGGTGCCCGCGTGCTGCGCAGCCATGACGAGACACCGCCCGACCGTCGCCTCGTGCCGGCGTTGCTGCTGGACGTGTCGCCTGAGGCGACCGTCATGCAGGAAGAAATCTTCGGCCCGCTGCTGCCCATCGTCGGCTACGACCAGGTCGACGAGGCCCTGGCCCACATCAACCGCGGCGACCGACCGCTGGCGCTCTACTGGTTCGGCCAGGACCGTGCTGCGCGTGACCACGTCATGTGCCAGACCCATGCCGGCGGCGTGACGGTCAACGACTGCCTCTGGCACCTGGGCCAGGAGGAGCAGCCCTTCGGCGGCGTCGGCGCCAGCGGCATGGGTTCCTACCATGGCGAGTGGGGCTTTCGCACCTTCAGCAAGGAGAAGCCCCTGTTCATCCAGTCCCGCTTTGCCGGCACCCGGCTGTTCCAGCCGCCCTACGGCAAGACGTTCGAACGCCTGCTGTCCGTCCTGAAGAAGATCATCTGATGCAACGCCGACGACTTTTGAAGTTAGGCCTGGGCGCCGCCGTCCTCATCGGCGTGGCCGGTGCCGGCGTTGCGCTGATCAAGCCGGGCCTGCTGGACGGCAAGCTCAGCCCCGGCTCGCGTGAGCTGATGCGGGCTGCGGCGCAGGCGGTGCTGGGTGACTTGCTGCCGGCCCAGGCGGTCGACGCCCAGCTCGCGCGACTGGACGCCGCCATCGCGGCCCTGCCCGCCGCCACGCGCAAGGAGCTGTCCGATGCGCTGGGCCTGCTCGGCACGGCGGCCGGCCGCTACGCCCTCGTGGGCCTGTCCAAGCCCTGGGGCGAGGCCAGCGCCGCGGACGTGCAGCAAGCGCTCAACGCGATGCGCCTGTCCTCGTCCAATACCAAGCAGCAGATCTATCACGCGCTGCGCGACCTGAACGCCATCGCCTTCTTCACCGAGTCGGCCAATTGGCAGACGGCCGGCTACCCCGGCCCGAGAGAGATTCCATGAGCAGCCTGCCTGACCCCATCCTCGACGGCCTGCAGCGCGGCTGGAAGGTGCACGGCGGCCCGCACGCGGCCCTGCCCGTCACGCTGGACTGCGACGTCGCCATCATCGGCAGCGGCGCCGGTGCCGGCATCACGGCCGAGATGCTGGCCCGCGCGGGCCTCAAGATCGTCATCGTCGAAGAAGGCCCGCTGCGCTCCAGCAGCCAGTTCAAGCAGCGCGAGGCCGACGCCTACCCGCAGCTCTACCAGGAAGCCGCCGGCCGCAAGACGCTGGACCAGGCGATGAACATCCTGCAAGGCCGCTGCGTGGGCGGCTCCACGACCGTCAACTGGACCGGCTCCTTCCGCACGCCGCCCGACGCGCTCGCCTACTGGGCCGACAAGTTCGGCCTCACGGACTTCAACGAGGCCGCGATGGCGCCCTGGTTCGACCAGGCCGAGCGCCGCTTGAACATCGGCGACTGGCTGACCGAACCCAACGAGAACAACGACGTGCTGCGCCGCGGTGCCGAGAAGCTCGGCATCCCGACCAAGGTCGTGCGCCGCAACGTCAAGGGCTGCTGGAACCTGGGCTCCTGCGGCATGGGTTGCCCGACGAATGCCAAGCAGTCCATGCTGGTGAGCACGCTGCCCGCCGCGCTCGACCTGGGCGCCACGATGCTGGTGCAGACGCGTGCCGCGAAGCTGGAGTTGAAGGGCGACCAAGTCACGGCGCTGGTGGCCGAGCCGGTGGCGCTGGATGGGACCGTCACCGGCGCGCCGGTGCGCATCACCGCCAGGCATTTCGTCGTCGCCGGCGGCGCCATCAATTCGCCGGCGCTGCTGCTGCGCTCAAGCGCCCCCGATCCTCACAGCCTGCTCGGCAAGCGCACCTTCCTGCACCCGACGGCGGGCGGCGTCGCGCTGTTCGACCATGAGGTGGCCGGCTGGGCGGGGGCGCCGCTGTCGGTGTTCTGCGACCACTTCCTGCACACCGGCCCCATCGACGGCCCCGTGGGCTACAAGCTCGAAGTCGCGCCGGTACATCCCGCCTTTGCGTTGACCAACGGCGGCGGCATCGGCACCGAACTGGTGGAGCGCGCGCGCGACATGCCGCGCACGCAGCTGATGATCGGCCTGCTGCGCGACGGCTTCCACGCCGACGCGGCCGGCGGCACCGTCAAGCTGCGCAGCGACGGCTCGCCGGTGCTGGACTACGCGCTGACCGACTACCTGCTCGACGGCGCCCGGCGCGCCTACCTGACCATGGCCGAGATCCAGTTCGCCGCCGGCGCCAAGGTCGTGCGGCCCGTGCACGAGCAGGCCACCGGCTACGCCAACCTTGCCGAGGGCCAAGGCCGGCATCGCCACACTGGCGATGAAGCCCTTCCTGGCCACCATCGGCAGCGCTCACGTGATGGGTGGCTGCACGATGGCCGCCGACGCTGGCCGCGGCGTCGTGCGGCCCGACGGCCAGCACTGGCAGCTCGGCAACCTGTCGGTGCACGACGGCTCGCTGTTCCCGACCAGCCTGGGCGCCAACCCGCAGCTCACCGTCTACGGCCTGGCCACGCGGCTCACGAGCGGGCTGATCCAGCGCCTGGGTGCCAAGCCCGTGCAACTCGCCTGACCATGATTCTCGAAATCGCCAATCTCCAGGTCCGATCGGGCCAAAGCGCCCAGTTCGAGGCGGCGTTCGCCCAGGCGCAGCCCATCATTGCTTCGATGCCCGGCTACCTCGGCCACGAGTTGCAGAAGTGCATCGAGCGTGCGGACCACTACATGCTGTTGGTGCGTTGGGAAAGCGTCGAGCATCACGAAGTAGGTTTCCGCAAGTCAGCGGGCTACCAGCAATGGCGCCAGATGCTGCATCACTTCTACGATCCCTTCCCGACGGTGCTGCACTACGAGTCCGTCGCCGGCCCGGGGCTTCAAAACGGCTGAGCGAGTGCGGGCGAAAATCGCCCGCATGCCCACCACCACCGTCCGCCACGCCACCCCGCAAGACGCCGCGCCGCTGGCCACTTTCGCCGCCCAGGCCTTCAGCTGCACCTATCGCGAGCTGAGCGACGCGCAGGAGATTGCCGACTACGTCACGGAGCACTTCCAGCCCAGCGTCATGCGCGACGTCATCGGCGACCCGGCCTGCACAACGCTGCTTGCCTGGGTGGGCGGGCAACTGGCGGGCTATGCCATCGTCAAGTCCGAGCCCGCGCCCAGTTGCGTGACGGGGCCGTCGCCGTTGAAACTCTGGCGGCTCTACCTCGGCGAGGGCTTCATCGGCCAGGGCCTGGGCGCGCGGCTGATGACCGAGGTGCACGCCGAAGCGCGGCGCCGCGGTGCGCAGACCTTGTGGCTCGGTGTCTACGATCGCAACGTGCGTGCCGTCGAGTTCTACGAGCGCTTCGGCTTTGCCAAGGTCGGCGGCCAGGAGTTCCTGTTCGGCGGCGAGATCTACATCGACCCGGTCTACGCCGCTGCCGTGCGACCGGCCATGGAAGGTGCGACGACATGATCGAAGGTTCCTGCCTCTGCGGCGGCGTGCGCTGGCGCTTCGACGGCCAGCCCGACGGCGCCACCGCGTGCAACTGCACCGCCTGCCGCCGCTACGGCACGCTGTGGGCTTACGACTATGTGGACGAGGGCATCCACGTCAGCGGACCCACCCAGGCCTATGCCCGCGGCAAGGCGCTGGAGTTCCACTTCTGCCCCACCTGCGGCTGCATCGCCTTCTGGCGCGGGCTGCGCCTGGAAGACGATGGACGCCGCCGCATCGCCGTCAACCTGCGCCTGGCGGAGCCGGCGGCGGTGGCGGCCATCCCCATCGACCATTTCGATGGCCTGGACAGCTTCGACGACCTGCCGCGCGACGGGCGCTGCGTCAGCGACTATTGGTTTTAGGGCCGCCGTGTTGACAGGCCCTTGTCCTGCGCGTAAGGCCTTGAAACCGGACAGCCCGGCGCCAGATCAGGGGCGCAAACTGCCGTTGGCTTTCTCGCGCGGCGAGCGGGCGACGGTTCAAGGAGTGTTGCGATGAAGTTCCCCAGATTCCTTCTGCTTTGCATGGCCCTGCTGTCCGGGCTGTGGCTGGGCACGGCGCAGGCCCTGCCCAACGTCGACGAAGTGCAGGCGGCCGCCCAGCGCGGCGACTACGCCGGTGCCGAGAAGATGGTGCGCGAGGTGCTCGCGGCCAAGCCCGACAGCGCCCGTGCCCACTACGTGCTGGCCGAGATCCTGGCCCACGAGCGCCAGTTCAAGGAGGCCGGCGAGCACGCCAGCCGCGCCCGCACGCTGGACCCGGCCATCAAGTTCACCGACCCCGCCAAGTTCAGCGCCTTCGAGCAGCTGCTGCAGCGCCAGCAGGCTGCCAGGTCCTCGGTGCAGACGCCGGCCGCCATCGGCGCCGCCGCGCCGCCGCCGCGGGCCGAGCCCGTCGAGCGCAGCGGTGGCGGCGTGCCCATCTGGCTGCTGGTTGGCGGTGTCGTCATCTTCATCGCGCTGGCCGTGCGCTGGATGCGCAACCGCACGGCCGCGCAGAGCCAGCCTGCTTATGCGGGCGGTGGCGCGGTTGGCGGTGGTGGCTACGGCATGGGCGGCGGCTACGGCCCCGGCATGCCGCACGCCCCCACGGGCGGTGGCTCCGGCCTGATGGGCGTGGGCCTGGCCGCGGCCGGTGGCGTGGCGGCCGGCATGCTGGCCGAGAAGCTGCTGCACGGCGGCCATGACGAGCGCAGCCTGCCGCGTGACGGCAGCGGCGGTGCGGGCGCTGGCGGCATCGTCCCGGCAGCTTCGACAGCGACGCAGGCAGCGCCGCCGACGAACTGAGTCGCCGCAGCATCGACTTCGGCAGCGGCGATGGCTGGGACAGCGGCGCTGGTGGCGGCGATGTCGGTGGGGGCGGGGGCGGCAGCGACGACTGGTGATCCCGGCATCAGGCGGGGCTCCGCGGGCGGGCCTCGATAATCCCGCCCATGACCCTTGCCGCCTTCACCGGCCAGTTGCTCGCCTTCATCGCCCGTCTCATCACGGGCGCGCAGGGCCACTGGAAGGGCTGCCCGCCTCTGGCCGAGCAGCGCATCTACATCGCCAACCACCAGAGTCACTTCGATCTGGTCCTGATCTGGGCGGCCTTCCCGCATGAACTGCGCGCGGCAACGCGCGCCATCGCTGCCCGCGACTACTGGACCAAGTCGCGCTTTCGCACCTGGCTGACGACCTCGGTCTTCAACGCCATCTACGTCAGCCGCACGCGCAGCAAGCCCGACGAGGACCCGCTGGAGCCCCTCGTCGAGGCGCTGGCCAACGGCGACTCCCTGGTCATCTTTCCCGAGGGCACGCGCTCCAACAAAGGCAATCCGCAGCCCTTCAAGTCCGGCATCTACCACCTGGCCGAGCAGTTCCCGCACGTGCAGCTGATCCCGACCTGGATCGACAACGTGCAGCGCGTCATGCCCAAGGGCGAGGTCGTGCCCGTGCCCATCCTGTGCACGGTGACCTTCGGCGCACCCATCCAGCTGCTGCCGGGCGAGAGCAAGGCGGACTTCCTCTGCCGTGCCCGCGAGGCCGTCATGGAGCAGCGGCCCGATCCCGCACTGGTCGGCCGTGTGACGGAGTCCGACTGATGGTGGCCTGGCTCAAGCAACTCAACTCCAGCGAGCAGGTGGCCCTGCTCTTCGTCGTGCTGTTCGGGTTTCTGGTGTTGCTCACCGCCGGCCTGTTCCTGAACTCGCTGCGCGAGCGCTCCGATGAAGACGAGCGCCTCGCCTCGCAGCTCACCTGGGAGCGCGTGCGCCGTGACCTGCGTGCGGCCTGGATCGGCGGCTGCATGTTCTGGGTGGCGTGGATTTCCGGGCCGCTGGGCGCGACGCTGCTGTTCGCGCTCTTCTCGTTCCTGGCGTTGCGCGAGTTCATCA
>CAUJSJ030000095.1:0-16870 GCA_963422775.4 uncultured Roseateles sp. | reverse complement strand
GTCCTGCGTGGGCGCGACGCGGTCGGGCTCCAGCAGCACCGTCTGGCCGTCGTCGGCCAGCCGCACCAAGCCCAGGCGCAGCAGCTCCTCCAGCAGGCTGCGCGGGTGCACATGCCGGGTGATGGATTGGGCCAGGCTGTCGAAGCTGGGCGCTTCGCCGCTGCGCGGCAGGGCCAGCGGCCGGCCGTCGCGCTCGGTGTAGTCGGGGCTGGTCATCCAGTGGGCGTAGAGCCGCCCCGCCGGGCTGGGCCGCGGCGGCACGAGCGGCTGCAGCGTGGCGCTCAGCCGCGCCACCTCGCGGCGGCTCAGGCCGGTGGTGATGCTGACCTGGCTCATGTCGCGCGCGCCGCCGCCGCCAGCAGCCTTGTGGGCGTCCCGCGCCGCGCGCACGAAGGCGAGCTTGAGCAGGTCTTCCACACGGTCGAACGCCAGGCCGTGGGCCACGCACAGGCGGGCCAGGGGCACGAGCACGGCCTCCAGGGCGGCAAGTAACAACTCATCACGTTTGTCCATTTGACGGATGCATTCTCAGCGCTCAACATGAAATGCGCAATTTGTGCATTTGTTTGAAATGGTAAGCGACAGGAGACGCCATGCCCAGTTACACCCTGAACGTCAACGGCCGTGACCAGCCCGTCACGGTGAGTTCCGCCGACATGCCGCTGCTGTGGGTGCTGCGCGATGTGCTGGGCCTGACCGGCACCAAGTACGGCTGCGGCATCGAGATCTGCGGCGCCTGCACGGTGTGGGTCAACGGCGAGCCGCAGAAGAGCTGCGACATGGACGTGTCGTCCGCGGCCGGCAAGCGCATCACCACCATCGAGGGCTTGTCGGCCGACCGCAGCCACCCGGCGCAGAAGGCATGGATTGCCCACCAGGTGCCGCAGTGCGGCTACTGCCAGAGCGGCATGCTGATGAGCGTGGCCGGTGCGATGGCCGCGGGCCACCACGGCGCCGATATCGCCAACGAGTGCAGCAACCTCTGCGTCTGCGGCACCTACCAACGCATCAAGACGGCCGTGGCCGGGCTGTGAGGGAGACGACCATGAATGCACGACTCCCCAACACGGCGGGCCTGGACCGCCGCCAGTTTCTTGGCACCAGCGCCGGCTTCACGCTCGGGCTGGTGCTGTCGGGCAAGGCCGAGGCGGCCACGGCCACCCAGGTCAATGCCTGGTTGACCATCGGTACCGACGGCAGCATCACGCTGGCCAGCGGCGCCTCCGACATGGGCCAGGGCTCGTTCTCGGGCCTGGCGCAGATCCTGTGCGAGGACCTGATGGTGGACCCGGCCCAGGTCAAGGTGGTGCCGGCGGCGCCGTCGCTGGCGGCACCGGCGCCGGTGGGCGTGGCGATCAACACGGTGGGCTCCAGCGTCACGCGCAGCAACTTCTGGCGGCTGCGTGACGCGGCTGCGGCGGCGCGCGAGATGCTGGTCAGCGCGGCGATGGTCGAGCTGGGCGACTCGGCGCGCGCCAGCTACGCGGTGGCCAACGGCGTGGTGACCCACCTGCCCAGCGGGCGCAGCCAGGGCTACGGCCGGCTGGCCGCCCGCGCCGCCACGTTGCCGGTGCCGGCCGGCGCGCCGCTGGTGCCGGACGCGCAGTTGCGCTGCATCGGCAAGCCGCTGCCGCGGGCCGACATCCCGGCCAAGGTGGACGGCAGCACGGTCTACGGCATCGACGTGCGCCGGCCCGGCATGGTCTACGCCGTCATCCGGCACTGCCCGAGCCTGGGCGGCGTCCTGGCGGCGGGCACCGTGCTGCCCGCTGGCGTCATCGCGACGCAGGTCAAAGCCGGCACAGCGCGGGGCCTGGAGGCCGTGGGTCATGTGAACGCGGTCGCCGCCGTCGGGCCCACCACCTGGGATGCCTGGCAGGCGGCCCGGCGGCTGAACCTGAAATGGACGTTGCCGGCCAACGCGGCTGCGCTCAACAGCACCCAGTTCCTCGCCGATGCGCAGGCGCTGATGAACGCTGCACCGGCCTACGTGGTGGGCGGGGCCAACCCGCCCGGCACGGCCTACACGGTGGAGCGCAGCGGCACGCCCGAGGCCGCCATCGCCGCTGCCGACCTGAAGCTGGAGGCCACCTACAGCCTGCCCTACGTGGCCCATGCCTGCATGGAGGTGCTGAACTGCACGGTGGACTTCGTCGCCGGCCAGCGCTGCGAGGTGTGGGCGCCGACGCAGTCGGCCAAGTCGGCGCTGACGCTCGTCATGGCGCTGACCGGCATGCCGGCCGAGCAGGTGAGCATCCACGTCACGGCCCTGGGCGGCGGCCTGGGGCGCAAGGCCGAGCTGGACTTCATCAGTCAGGCGGTGCAAGTGGCGATGGCGGTGGGCAAACCCGTCAAGCTGATGTGGCCGCGCGAGGAGGACTTCAGCCACGACCAGTACCGGCCCATGGGCCTGGTGCGGGTGCGCGCCGGCCTGAACAAGTCGGGCCAGGTGCTGGGCTGGACCTACCGCAACGTGTCGCCCTCCATCCTTGGCCAGCGCGGCGCGGTGCTGGGTGCCACGGGCGACAGCCAGGGCTACGAGGCCTCGCAGGCGCTGCCCTACGACTTCGGCGCGCGGGCGACCGAGTGGGTCAGCCACACGGCCGCCATCCCGGTCGGCTTCTGGCGCTCGGTGGGGGCGTCGATCAACACCTTCGCAGTGGAGTCGATGGTGGACGAGATGGCGCTGGCTGCGGGGGCCGACCCCTACCAATACCGGCGTGCGCGGCTGACGAACTCGCGCTGGCTCGCCGTGCTGGATGCGGCCGCGCAGGTAGCCGGCTGGAGCAGCGCGCCACCGAAGGGCCGTGCGCGCGGCATGGCCATCGGCACGGCTTTCAACAGCATCGTGGCGCAGGTGGTGGAGGTGAGTGCGACCAGCACCGGCCCCAAGGTCACGCGGGTGTGGCTGGCCATCGACTGCGGCTGGGTCGTGAACCCGAACTCGGTGGAGGCGCAGTTGATCGGCGGCGTGGTGCACGGCCTGAACGCCGCGCTCTACGGCAAGCAGACCTTCGTGAACGGCGCGGCCCAGGCCCGGAACTTCAACGCGAGCCGGATGATCCGGCTTGGCGAGATGCCGCAGGTGACCGTCACGCTGATGGCCCAGCCCGCCGCGCTGGATCGCAACGCGGTCATGGGCGGCGTGGGCGAGTTGGGTGTGCCGACGCTGGCGCCGGCGCTGGCCAATGCCTGGGCCCGGCTCAGCGGCAAGCGGGTGAGGGCGCTGCCGTTCTACCCGAACGCCACGATGGGCGACTGCTGAGGCACCCGATGCGTCTGCTGGAGGTGGCGTGAAAACGGCCCGGTCTCGGTAGAGAGCGGGCCGTCCTGGGTGCGGGCCTTCCGCAGGCGTTGCACAGTGCGCAGATGCTCTGCGCGCTGCTGACTCAGCGCTTGGGCTGCGTCAGACGCGGGCCGTTGGTGTGGCGCGGGGCGCCACCACCGTTGCCACGAGCGGGCTGGGCGCCGGCGGCGCGCGGTGCGTGCTCGGCATGCGGCTTGGGTGCCGTCTTGGCACCACCCACGCCGGTGTGGCCACCGGGCTTGCCACCCGAGCGGCCCTGGCCTTCACGGCCACCGTCGCGCGAGCCGCCACGGCTGTCGCCGCCACGGCCAGCACCACCGCCGCCGCCACCGGGGCGGCCACCGCGGCCGCCGCCGTTGCCACGGCCATTGGCACCCGCCGGCGGGTTGGGGTTGCGGCCCCGGCTGCCGTTCGGGTTCAGCACGGTGCGGCCCAGCACGATGGGCTCGGCGCGCTCGTTGGGATCTGGGGCGAAGCCGGCCACGATCTCACGGGGAATCTCGCGCTTGATGAGGCGCTCGATTTCCTTCAGGAAGCCGTTCTCATCGACACAGACCAGGCTGACCGCCTCACCCGTGGCGCCGGCGCGGCCGGTGCGGCCGATGCGGTGCACGTAGTCTTCGGCCACGTTGGGCAGCTCGAAGTTGACGACGTGGGGCAGTTGGTCGATGTCGATGCCGCGGGCGGCGATGTCGGTCGCCACCAGGCAGGTCAGGTCGCCGGTCTTGAAGTCGGCCAGCGCCTTGGTGCGGGCACCCTGGCTCTTGTTGCCGTGAATGGCCATGGCGCTGATGCCCTGGTCGTTCAGGTAGTCGGTCAGGCGGTTGGCGCCGTGCTTCATGCGCGTGAAGATCAGCACCTGGTGCCAGGGCTCACCGCTCACGCCGCCCTTGATCAGGTGAACCAGCAGTTCCTTCTTGCGCTCGCGGCCGACCGGGTGGACCTTCTGCACGATGGCCTCGGCGGTCTGGTTGCGGCGGGCCACCTCGATCAGCGCCGGGGCGTTGAGCAGGCGGTCGGCGAGGTTCTTGATCTCGTCGCTGAAGGTCGCGCTGAACAGCAGCGACTGCTTCTTGGCCGGCAGCAGGGCCAGCACCTTCTTGATGTCGTGCACGAAGCCCATGTCGAGCATGCGGTCGGCTTCGTCGAGCACGAGGATCTGCACCTGCGACAGGTCCAGCGTGCCTTGCTGCGCGTGGTCGAGCAGGCGGCCGGGCGTGGCGACGAGGATGTCGACGCCGTCGCGCAGCTTGTTGATCTGCGGCTGCATGCCGACGCCGCCGAACATGACCATGCTCTTGAGCGGCAGGTACTTGCCGTAGGTCTGCACGCTTTCCTCGACCTGGGCGGCCAGCTCGCGGGTGGGCGTCAGCACGAGAGCGCGGATGGCGATCTTGCCGCGCTTGTTGAGGAGCTTCTCGCCGGTGGACAGGCGCTGCAGCAGCGGCAGCGTGAAGCCGGCGGTCTTGCCGGTGCCGGTCTGGGCGCCGGCGAGCAGGTCGCCACCGTTCAAGACGGCGGGAATGGCCTGAGCCTGGATGGGCGTGGGGGTGGTGTAGCCAGCGTCAGCAATGGCCTTGAGCAGCGGCGCTGCCAGGCCGAGGGAATCGAAACTCATTCGGTAGGGGGAGTGAGCACGCCTGGTCGCATCGCCTGCCGCGTCGCGGAGAGCGACGCCAGTCTTCGGGCAGGGCGGGCAGCGTGCAGGGGCTGAAAAGAGAACGCCGCGCAAGACTGAGAAGCGCGGCGGGTGCGTGCATTCTAGCCGCTGGACTATTTCCCGACCGTGACCCAGTCCATGCTGGCCCAGTTGTTGGGCGAATGCGGGATGCTGATTTCGCGCTTCATGGCCCAGGGGATGACCTGGCGGTGCAGCGGGATGATGTTGACCTGGTCGCGAAAGGCCAGCAGCGCGGCCTTGACGAGAGCCTCGCGCTTTTTCGGATCGGTCTCGGCGGTTGAGGCCGCGGCGAGGGCATCGCCTTCGTTGTTGATGGAGCCGCCATAGTTGGACACGCCCACGCCCTGTTCGCCGCGGTTGCGCAGCACGGGGGTCAGCATGATCTCGGCATCGGTCGAGCCGCCGCCCCAGCCGGCCAGGTACAGGCTGGTGTCGAACTTCTCGACCTTGGGAAAGAACTGCGTGCGCGGCATCGCGTTCACCTTGACCCTGACCTTGACCTGGGCCCACATGCTGGCCAGCGCGATGCAGATGCGCTCGTCGTTGATGTAGCGGTTGTTGGGGCAGTCGATGGTGATGTCGAAGCCGTCCGCATAGCCGGCTTCGGCCAGCAGCTTGCGAGCCAGGGCGGGGTCATAGGGCAGGCGGGTTTCGAGCTTGGCGTCGTTGTAGGCGCCGCGCGGTGACGACGTGAGGCCGCCGGTGGGCAGCGCGTAGCCGCTCATGAGCTTGGTCTTGATGGCCTCGATGTCGATCGCGTGATAGAGCGCCTTGCGCACGCGCAGGTCCTTGAGGGGATTCCTGTCGCCGGGCGCCTGGCCGTAGAGCAGCTTGTCACGGGCCTGGTCCATGCCGATGAAGACGAGGCGGTTCTCCTCGCCGTCCAGCACCTTGAGTTGCGGCAGGGTGCGCAGCCGGGCGATGTCGCGCGGCGGCGGGTCGATGACGAAGTCGACCTCGCCGGAGATCAGCGCGGCGGTGCGGGTGGCGTCGTTGGTGATGGGCAGGTAGGTGAACTCCTGCAGGTTGCCCTCGAACTTGTTCCACCAGGCCGGGTTGCGCTTGAAGACCGTCTTCACGCCCGGCTGGCGGCTGACCAGGATGAAGGGCCCGGTGCCGTTGGCGTTCTGGCTGGCGTAGGACTCCTCCTGCTTCTTGAAGTCCAGCGGCCGCGTGACGCGGTGTTCCTCGCACCAGCGCCGGCTCATGATGTAGAGATTGACCATCAGCTCGGGCACGATGGGATTGGGCTTGTCCAGCGCGAACACGACGGTCAGCGGGTCGACCGCCTTCGGGATGCCGACGGCGTTGGCGTAGACGCGCTGCGGGGCATTCGTGTCGCGCAGGCGCTGCATCGAGAACACGACGTCGTCGGCCGTGAAGGGCGTGCCGTCATGGAATTTGACGCCCGGGCGCAGCTTGAAGCGCCAGATCAGCGGCGTGACCTGGGTCCACTCGGTCGCCAGCGCCGGGCCGACGCTCATGTCCTTCTGGCGGCGGGTCAACGACTCGTAGACCTGGTTGTTCAGGCTGTTGGTCATGACCTCGTTCTGCGAATGCGGGTCGGTCGTCTGCATGTCGCCCTGGCTGGACCAGCGCAGGGTCTGGGCGGGTGCGGCCGTGGCCAGGCACAGCGCCGCAGCCGCGCAGAAGGCGTTCAGGAAACGCATGGCCACCTCGTTGACGTTGGGATGCGGCAGTCTAGTGATCCTGGCGTCAGGTCGAGCCGCCCTGTGGCGTCTAGGGAAAACGAGGCCCCCTGCCCGGGTGATGAAGGCCCTTTTGAAGAGCGCCGGCTTCACCACAATCGCGCCGCGCGCGGCTCGAACTGCGCGAGGACAACCAGGGAGTCCCCATGCTGAAACGAAACCTGTCCAGGCTGGCCCTGGGCATTGGCCTTGCGGTCGCCACGGGAATGGCCTCGGCCGCCGACTACAAGCTGACCCGCATCGACGTGGCCGGCGCCTACCAAGTCTCGGCCGATGACGTGAACAACCACGGGCAGGTGGTGGGTTCCTACGGCATGCGTGCAAACGACGCGGGCCGGGCCTACGTCTACGACGGCGGTGTGATGACCCTGCTGTCCGGCCCGGCCGGTGCGCTGGGCACGTCGGCGGGGGGCATCTCGGACGGCGGCGTCATCGTGGGCTCTTATGTGACCGGCAGCTTCGTCGATTCCGACGGCGTCACGTGGTTCACCAACTCCAAGGGATTCATCTACGACGGCGGGCAGTACCAGACGATCAGCTTGCCCTGGGCCGAGAACATCACGCTGGTCGGCATCTCGCCGAATGGGCGCTACCTTTCCGGCTGGGGATTCCTCGACGACGGCGTCGTCCAGGGCTTTGCCATCGACCGTTCGACCGGTGCCCTGACGCGGGTCGGCGACGCGGGGCCGGACGCTTATTCGCTTATCGGGCGCGCCAACGATGCCGGCATCCTGCTGGGCGACCGGCGGATCCGCAATGCCGATGGATCCTGGTCGTACAGCGCCTTCAGCTTCGATGTCGCGACGAGCCAGTCCACCGACCTGGCCGGCATGGCCGGCTCCAGGCGCACGGCGCTGCGGGACGTGAACGCTTCGGGCATGCTCGTGGGCTACCACGGCCTGCCCGACCCCTACGAGGGTCTGGTCGGCACCCCGGGCCATTACCAGAGCCTTCACTACGGCGCCATGACCGCGCTGCGGGGTATCAACGACGCCGGCTGGCTGACCGGCGAGGCCTTCAATGCCGATGGCACCTCCTATGGCCTGCTGCTGACGCCTGTGCCCGAGCCCACGACGGCCGCGCTGTGCCTGGGCGGCCTGGGCGTGATCGTGCTGAGGAAACGCCGCCGGACTTGAGCCCCAAGCGGCATCGGCGACAATCGAGCCCAACCCATTGATGCGCAGGCCCCGATCCCGTCGGGGCCTGCGTTGTTTTTGTCTCGGAGCAGCGCCATGGCCCAGTATGTTTTTTCGATGAACCGCGTCAACAAGACGGTTCCCCCCAAGCGCCACATCCTCAAGGACATCTCGCTGTCCTTCTTCCCCGGCGCCAAGATCGGCGTGCTGGGCGTGAACGGCTCGGGCAAGTCGACGATCCTGAAGATCATGGCCGGCGTGGACAAGGAGTACGAGGGCGAAGCCATCCCGATGCCCGGCATCAAGATCGGTTACCTGGAGCAGGAGCCGCGCCTGAACCCCGACCAGACCGTGCGCGAAGCGGTGGAAGAAGGCATCGGCGGCGTGCTGGCCGCCAAGAAGCGCCTGGACGAGGTCTACGCGGCCTACGCCGAGGAAGACGCCGACTTCGACGCGCTGGCCGCGGAGCAGGGCGAGCTGGAATCCATCATTGCCGCCGCCGGCTCCGAGAACACCGACCTGCAGCTGGAAATGGCTGCCGACGCGCTGAACCTGCCGCCCTGGGACGCCGTCATCGGCGTGCTGTCCGGTGGCGAGAAGCGCCGTGTGGCGCTGTGCCGCCTGCTGCTGTCCAAGCCCGACATGCTGCTGCTGGACGAACCCACCAACCACTTGGACGCCGAGTCCGTCGAGTGGCTGGAGCAGTTCCTGCAGCGCTTCCCGGGCACCGTGGTGGCCATCACCCACGATCGCTACTTCCTGGACAACGCGGCCGAGTGGATTCTTGAACTCGACCGCGGCCACGGCATCCCCTGGAAGGGCAACTACTCCGACTGGCTGGACCAGAAGGAAAAGCGCCTGGAAGGCGAGCAGAAGAGCGAAGACGCCCGCACCAAGGCGATGAAGGAAGAGCTGAAGTGGGTGCGCTCGAACGCCAAGGGCCGCCAGGCGAAGAGCAAGGCGCGCCTGGCCCGCTTCGAGGAACTGAGCGATACCGACTACCAAAAGCGCAACGAGACCAACGAAATCTTCATCCCCGTGGCCGAGCGCCTGGGCAATGAGGTCATCGAATTCGAGAACGTCAGCAAGAGCTTCGGCGACCGCGTGCTGATCGACAACCTGTCGTTCAAGGTGCCGGCCGGCGCCATCGTCGGCATCATCGGTCCCAACGGCGCCGGCAAGTCGACGCTGTTCCGCATGCTGCAGGGCGTGGAGCAGCCGGACAGCGGCACGGTCAAGATCGGCAAGACGGCCAAGATGGCCTTCGTCGACCAGAGCCGCGAGAGCATGGAAGCCGACAAGACGGTGTGGCAGGACGTCTCCGGCGGCCTGGACAACATCATCGTGGGCAAGTTCATCATGCCCAGCCGCGCGTATCTGGGCCGCTTCAACTTCAAGGGCAACGACCAGCAAAAGCTCGTCGGCGCGCTGTCCGGCGGTGAGCGCGGCCGCCTGCACCTGGCCAAGACCCTGGCCCAGGGCGGCAACGTGCTGATGCTGGACGAGCCGTCCAACGACCTGGACGTGGAAACGCTGCGCGCGCTGGAAGAAGCGCTGCTGGAGTTTGCCGGCTCGGCCATGGTCATCAGCCATGACCGCTGGTTCCTGGACCGCATCTGCACCCACATCCTGGCCTGCGAAGGCAATTCGCAGTGGTTCTTCTACGACGGCAACTTCCACGAGTACGAAGCCGACAAGAAGAAGCGCCTGGGCGAGGAAGGCGCGCGGCCGAAGCGCATGCGCTTCAAGCCGATCAAGTAAGGCCCCCACGCGCCTGAGTACAGGCGCTGCCCCCGGAGGGGGCGCGGAACCGGCTTGGGGCGGCCCGGCGCCGGTTCAGTCGGCTTTCGCGGCCAGGCCGGTTCACCAAAAGTAAAACCGGCCCTGTTTGTCGACACAGTTCTTTACCCCACCCCCAAAGAGCCCACACAGGCCGCCTGGAAGATGACCTCACTCACTCTTCTTCCAGGAGACCTCTGATGAAGTCCTTCCAGTTCCAAAACCTGTTGCGTGTCGGTACGGTGGCTGCGGCCCTGGCCCTCGGCGGTGTTGCCGCCCATGCGCAGCCCGGCCCGGGCCATCACGGCGGCCCGGCCATGATGGCGCCCGGCGGCCTGTTCGGCGGCCACATGGATCACCTGCTCGATGCCGTCAACGCGACGGACTCGCAGCGCAGCCAGATCGAAGCCATCTTCAAGGCGGCTCGCCAGGACCTCTCCGGCCAGCGCGACGCCGGCATGAAGCTGCACCAGCAGATGGCCACGCTGTACACGGCCACCAACATCGACGCCGCCGCCATCGAGGCCCTGCGCGTGCAGATCAGCGCCCAGCACGAGGCTGCCTCCAAGCGCCTGAGCCAGGCCAGCATCGACGCGGCCCGCGTGCTGACGCCCGAGCAGCGCGCCAAGATCGCCGAGCTCATCAAGAAGCGCCAGGCCCGCATGGCCGGCCGCCACGCCGGCTGATTGGCCGTGCTCCAGGAGTTCTGCGATGCTTGAGCCCCGTTCCACCGGCGCCGAAGCGCGCCGGCCTCCTTTCTCTTCCCTGGCCCCGGTGATGAGTAGCGCGCGACTGCTGTTGATCGATGACGATGCCCGCCTGACCGGCATGGTGGGTGACTATCTCCGCGCTGCCGGCTTCGAGGTCAGCACGGCCGGCAACCTGGCCCAGGCCCGCGAGGCCTTGAGCCACAGCCGCTTCGAGCTGCTGGTGCTGGACCTGATGCTGCCCGACGGCGACGGCCTGGACTTCTGCCGCTGGCTGCGTGGCGACCCGCGCTGGCGCCACCAGCCGGTGCTGATGCTGTCGGCCCGCGGCGAGCCCATGGACCGCATCCTCGGCCTCGAACTCGGCGCCGACGACTACCTCGCCAAGCCCTTCGAGCCGCGCGAGTTGCAGGCCCGCATCAAGGCCTTGCTGCGCCGGCTGGAACCCAAGCTGGACGGCGACGAGGTGCTGCGCTTCGGCCGCCTGGAGATCGACCTGGCAGCCCGCGTGGCACGCCTGGACGGCAAGATCTGCGACCTGACCAGCCACCAGTTCGACCTGCTGGTCGTGCTGGCGCAAAGCCCCGGCCGCGTGCTGTCGCGTGACCAGATCATGGACGCGCTCAAGGGCCACCCGCTGGAGGCCTTTGACCGTTCCATCGACGTGCACATCTCGCGCATCCGGGCCGTCATCGAGGATGACCCCAAGAACCCTCGCCGCGTGCTGACCGTGCGCGGAGCCGGCTATGTCTTTGCCCGCAAGCAAGACGCCGACGCCGACACCGCCTGAAGTGAAGCCCCTCGCCCAATCTCGCGCCGCTGAACGCGGGCGAGCCCGGTCGGTCCCCCGAGGGGACGGCGATGCGTGCCGACTTGATCCGCAAGCAACGCCCCACGCGGGCCGGCTTGGGGGCGGCCCAGCGCTCGGCCCGCAATTCAACGGACCCTGACTTGAAGTCGCTTTACGTCCGCATCTACCTGACGCTTGTCGCGCTGCTGCTGGCGTTCGCCTTCGGTTCTGCCTGGCTGTTCCAGCGCCACATCGAGCAGGAGCGCGGCAACGTCGAGCTGGCGGCCGGTGAGCGGCTGAACGCGATGGCCGCGCTGCTCAAGCTGGCGCTGCCGCCGGCCACGGCGCCGCGCGAGGAGCAGGCGGCCGTCTTCGCCGACTGGGGCCAGCGGCTGCGCATGCCGGTCGCCCTGGAAGACGCCAACGGCAAGCGCATCGCGACGACGCAGATGTTCCAGCGCCGTGTCGACGACCCCGGCGCCATCGTCGTCAGCGCCAACCTGGGCGATGGCCGCAGCCTGGAGATGGTGCGCAGCGTGCGCCCGCCGGGTCCACCTGGGGCGCAAGGCAGCGCTTCCGGCCCGGGTCCCCGCCTGGCTCGTGCGGACGACGGCCCCTGGGCCGGCCCCTGGCTGCACCGCCCCGTGTCGCCCGGCGCGCCTGCGGTGTCGACGCTGGCCGTCGTGCTGGTGCTGCTCTTCATCGGCGTGGCCGTGGGCGCCTACCCGGTCGTGCGGCGGCTGACGCGTCGGCTCGAAGCGCTCAAGCGAGGCGTCGAGAAGTTCGGTGCCGGCCATCTTGGCCATCGTGTCGACGATGGTGGCCGCGACGAGGTGGCCGCGTTGGCCACCAGCTTCAACCAGGCTGCCTCCCGCATCGAGACGCTGCTGCGCTCCCACCAGACCCTGCTGGCCAATGCCAGCCACGAACTGCGCTCGCCGCTGGCGCGGCTGAAGATGGCGTTCGCGATGCTGGACGACGCGACGCCGGCCCAGCGCCAGCGCCTGGCGCACGAGATCGACGTCAACATCGCTGAGCTGGATGCCCTCGTCGAGGAGGTGCTACTGGCCAGCCGGCTGGAAGCCGGCAGCGCGGTCGGCGAGACCTATTCCGTCGAACTGCTCGCGCTGGGCGCCGAAGAGGCAGCCCGCGCAGAAGCTGCCTTCGAGCCCGAGACCGACTCTGCCCTCGTCGACGGCCAGGAGCGCCTGCTGCGCCGCGCGCTGCGCAATCTGCTCGACAACGCGCGCCGCTACGGCGGGCCGGAGGTGGAGCTGGCCCTACGCTCGGTCGCGGGCGGCTATGAATTCATCGTCGCCGACCGCGGCCCCGGCGTGCCGGCCGATCTGCGCGAACGCATCTTCGAACCCTTCTACCGCCTGCCAGGACACGCCGAGATGGCGGGTGGCGTGGGCCTGGGCCTGAGCCTGGTCAAGCAGATTGCCGAGCGGCACGGCGGCAGCGTGCGCTGCCTGCCGCGTGACGGCGGCGGGAGCTGTTTCGTGCTGTTCCTGCCTGCGGCGAAGTCCTAGCGGTTCTCGTCGAAGACGCGCCTGAGCAGCAGGCTCAGCAGCAGCGCCGCGGCCAGCAGCCCGGCGGTGGCCGCCTGCCAGAAGCCCACGGCGCCGGCGCCGTCCTGGCCGAAGGCGAGGAAATAGCCGCCGCCAATGCCCAGCCCCCACAGCGCCACGACGTAGATGACCATCGGCAGCGTGGCGACCTGGTAGGCGCGCAGCACGTAGGCGGCTACCGTCTGCAGCGCGTCGCCCAGGTGGAAGAACCAGACCCAGACGAGCAGCGGCAGTGCGGCCGCCGCGGTTGTGGCATTGGACGTGTACAGGGCGACGATGGGCTCGCGAGCGAGCGCGACGACGGCGCCGACGGCAGCGGCCGTCAGCGCGGCCAGCGTCATCGCATGCCGGCCCACGATGCGCGCCTCGCGCTTCTCGCTGGCCCCCAGGTGCTGGGCGACGAGGGTGCCGGCGGCCGTGGCCAGCGCCAGCGCGATCATGAACATCATCGCGACCAGGTTGACCGCGATCTGGTGGCCGGCCACCGGCGTGGCGCCCAGGCGCGCGATGAAGAAGGCCATGAAGGTGAAGCCCGTCACCTCGACGAGGATGGAGCCACCCATCGGCAGGCCCAGCTTCACGAGCGCCGCCAGCTCACCCCACTGCGGGCGGGTCTGCCACAGATGCGGAATCTTGAACGGCAGGTAGAAGGCGTCGCGCCTGAGCAGCAGCATCGCCACGCTGGCCTGGCCGATCATCGCGATGGCCGTCGCCCAGCCGCAACCGGCCACGCCCATGGCCGGGACCGGCCCCCAGCCGAACACGAGGAAGGCGTTCAGCGGCACCTTGGCTGCAAGCCCGGTCAGCTGCATGGCCATGACGGCCTTGGGGCGACTGACGGCGGTGGAGAAGCCGCGGAAGGCCGTGAACAGCAGGGCAGCCGGCAGCGCGAAGGCCTCGGGCCGCGTGTAGGCACGCACCTTGTCGGCCTGGGCTGCGTCGAGCTGGGCCAGTGCGGTGAACGGGTCGGGGAACCACAGCGCCAGGCAGCCCGGGATGCACAGCAGCAAGGCCAGCCATTGCGCCTGCACGAAGCTGCTGCCGGCACCGGGCAGGTCCTGGGCGCCGAACTGTCGGCCGGCGATGGGCCCGACGGCGAGGATGACGCCCATCAGGCCGACGAAGATGGTCACGTAGGCCGCCGAACCGACGGCGAACGCGGCGAGATCCTCGGGGCTGACGCGGCCCATCATCAGCGTGTCGATGGTGCTGAACATCATCACGGCGATCTGGCCGACGAGGACGGGCCAGGCCAGCGGCACCAGGCGGCGAACGCTGTCGCTGAAGCGGATGCGGGTCATGCCAGCCCCTCGTCCGACGGGTGCGTTGGCCGGTCCTGCAGACCGCGCTGCGGCATGTGCCGCAGCCCTTCGGCAGGCACATCCCGCCCCCCGGGCGCGATGTGTCCGGCCTCAGCCCCCCAGGAGCCGGCGGGCCGGCTTGGGGCGGCCCGGCGCTCGGCCCGCGTCATCGCGTGGCTCTTTCCGCGTAGCGGTTGAAGCGCCAGGCGGTACCTTCGTGGGTGATGCGCTGCCAGACCAGGCGCTTCTCGAAGGGGTCCAGCGCGGGCCAGTGCTGCACCTCGTCAAAGGTCCGGCCGCAGCCCTTGCAGACGGGGTCGCCCTGGGCCGTGGAGCAGATGGCGATGCAGGGCGAATCGGGCGTGGTTTCGTACCAGGCGAGCCAGGCGCTCAGGGCCTTGTCGCTCAGTGCGTCGACTTCAAGTTCGCTGGCGCGGTTCCATGCCAGCAGCGCGTAGGCCTCCCCCAACGCGCGCACCTCGGGCGCGGCGCTGACGCCGTCGGGCGATGGCGAACGCTCCCGCCACCAGTTGATGGCGGCTTCGAGGTCGTTGACATGGATCGTGTCGGGATTCAAGCCACCAGCCCCATCGCCGCGCGCACCTCGCGCAGCGTCTTGCGCGCGACGGCACGGGCGCGCTCGGTGCCGACCTCCAGCGTCCACTGCACCTGCTGCGGGTCCAGCGCCGAAGCGCGTTCCCGCCACGGCGCCTGCTCGCGCTGGATGGCCTCGATCAGCGGCTGCTTGCAGTCCAGGCAGCCGATGCTGGCCGTGCGGCAACCGTAATCGCAGGCGGCGCGCGTGGCCTCGTCGCTGTAGATCTGGTGCAGCGGCCAGACGGGGCAGCGTGCCGGGTCGCCGGCGTCAGTGCGGCGCACGCGCTGCGGGTCGGTCGGCATGGTGCGGATCTTGGCGGCGACGGCCTCGGGTTCCTCGCGCATCGCGATCGCGTTGTCCAGGCTCTTGCTCATCTTCTGGCCGTCCAGACCCGGCACGCGGGCGGTCTCGGTCAGCAGCGCCTGGGGCTCGACAAAGATCGGCGCGGCCTCGGCATAGAGGCGGTTGAAGCGGCGGGCGACTTCGCGCGTCACCTCGACATGGGCGGCCTGGTCTTCGCCGACCGGCACGCCAGCGGGCTTGTAGAGCAGGATGTCGGCCGCCTGCAGCAGCGGGTAGCCGAGAAAGCCGTAGGTGGCCAGCTCGGGGTCGGCAGCGACCTGGTCCTTGTAGCTCGGCATGCGTGCCAGCCAAGAGGACGGCGTGCACATGGCCAGCAGCGTGAACAGCTCGGCGTGCTCGGGCATGCGGCTTTGCAGGAAGAGGGTGCAGCGCTCGGGGTCGATGCCGGCGGCCAGCCAGTCCGTCACCATCTCGTAGACATGACGGGTCAGCGTCTCGCCGCTCGGGCGCTGGGTGGTGAGGGCATGCCAGTCGGCGACGAAGAAGAAGCAGTCGTGGCTGTCCTGCAGCCGCACCCAGTTCTTGATGGCGCCGTGGAAGTGGCCGAGGTGCAGGGCGCCGGTGGGGCGCATGCCCGACAGGACGCGCGGGCGGATGGGGGCGGGTGTCGACATGGGGCGCGGATTGTCGCTCCCCTAAACTGCCAGCCCCATGAAGCGATTGGTCATTCTGATTTCCGGACGAGGCTCCAACATGGAGGCCATCGTCAAGGCGTGTTCCACCGAGGGCTGGCCGGCGCAGATCGCCGCCGTCATCAGCAACCGGCCCGATGCCGGCGGGTTGGCGTTTGCCGCTGAGCTTGGCATCGCGACGGCCATCGTCGACCACAAGGCCTTTGCCAGCCGGGAGGACTTCGACGCCGAGCTGGCCCGGGTCATCGATGGCTTCGCCCCCGATCTCGTTGTGCTGGCCGGCTTCATGCGCATCTTGACGCCGGGTTTCACGGCCCGCTACGCGCGCCGCATGCTCAACATCCACCCGTCGCTGCTGCCGGCCTTCACGGGTCTGCACACGCACGAGCGGGCGCTGGAGATGGGCTGCAAGATCGCCGGCGCGACGGTGCATTTCGTCACCGCCGAGCTGGACCATGGTGCCATCGTCATGCAGGGCGTCGTACCGGTGCAACCGGGCGACGACGCCAAGAGCTTGTCTGCGCGCGTGCTGGGGGCAGAGCACCGCATCTATCCACAGGCGGTGCGCTGGTTCACGGAAGACGCGCTGGTGTGGGACGGCGAGGTCGTGCGCCACCGTGACGGCGCGGCCCAGCAACTGCTGCTCAGCTGATCAGGCCGGCGAGGATGTTGATCGACAACGCCAGCACGCCGGTGTTGAAGACGAAGGCCAGCAGCGCCTGAAGCAGCACCAGCCGGCGCATCGGCCGGGCGCTGACGACGACGTCCGAGGTTTGCGACGTGGCCGCGACGGTGATCGAGAAATAAAGGAAGTCGCCGTAGTCTGGCGGGCCGTCGTCGCCGGGGAACTCCAGGCCGTGGTTGGCTTTGCCCTGGCGGTGGTAGAGGCTGGCGTAGGCCAGGCCGAACTCGACGGGCAGCAGCAGCCAGGAGCCGGCCACGGTCGTCAGCGCCAGCAGCACGTAGCGCGAGTCATGAGCCTGCTTGGCCGCCTGCAGCTCCAGCGTGATCGCCGCCAGGCTGGCCAGCGCGCCGAGCACGGCCAGGAGCAGCATGACGGGGATGCCTTCGGTCAATGCCCTCGCGCTGCGTTGCACATCCAGAGCGCCGGCCTTGCGCAGCATCATCCAGAGCACCAGGGGCAGATAGATCCAGACCACCAGATTCCAGCCGATCAAGGCCCGGGTTATCCAGGGCAGCGGCCCCGGCCAACACGCTGCCAACGCGGTGCCCACGAGGAGGGCCATCAACAGGCGGGGGCGCAGGCGCAGCTGGGTCCAGAGATTCATGCAGGGC
>CAUJSJ030000094.1:0-71732 GCA_963422775.4 uncultured Roseateles sp. | reverse complement strand
GGCGGCCGGCGAGGCGGTGCTGCAGGTCGCGGCCCAGACCCATGGGCTGGCGCTGACGCTGGTGCGCCCGTCCCTCGTCGTCGGCGACGGCGACAGCAGCGTCAACCTGTTCGCCCGTCTGCAACGCCATTTCCCGCTGATGCCGCTGGGCGGTGCGGGCGCGCAGCTGCAGCCGGTGTGGGTGCAGGACCTGGCCAGCGCCCTGGTCGAAACGCTGCTGCGCCGCGAAGCCATCGGCCAGACCTACGAGATCGCCGGGCCGCGCGCGCTGACGCTGGGCGATCTGGTGCGCCTGGCCGGCCGCGTCGCCGGCCATGAGCGCCCCGTGCTGCCTCTGCCCGGGCCGCTGGCCGCGCTGCAGGCCCTGTTCATGGAATGCCTGCCCGGCGAGCCGCTGCTGTCGCGCGACAACCTCGCCTCGCTCACGGTGCCCAACGTGCCGAGCGGCCGGCTGCCCGGCCTGGCCGAACTCGGCATCACGCCGGCCTCGCTGGAGGCGGTGCTGCCGACCTATCTGTCGCCCGGTGCCGGCATCGCGCGGCTGGACGGCTGGCGCGCCCGGCGCTGAGCGCGCATCAATCCGTTGCGGATTGGTCAACCCAGCCGCGCACCGGGCCGCCTAAGCTTGCCGGCCCTCACGAAAGGCCCCATGAAGCTCTACATCGGCAACAAGAACTACTCGTCCTGGTCCATGCGCAGCGGCGTGCTGCTGGCGGCCTTCGGCATTCCGTTTGAAGAGGTACTGCTGCGCTTCGACTTCACACCGGACTCGGAGTGGACGCGTGTCATCGCCGGCGTCACACCGACCCGGCGCGTGCCCGTCATCGTCGAGGACGACGGCTTCGCGGTCTGGGACACGCTGGCCATCGCCGAGTACATCGCCGACCGCCATCCCGAGCACGCGATCTGGCCGCGCGCCGTGAAGGACCGCGCCCGGGCGCGCAGCCTGTGCGCCGAGATGCACGCCGGCTTCACGCGGCTGCGCACCGTCTGCCCGATGAACATCGAGGTGTTCTTCCCCGACGTCGGCGCGAGGCTCTGGGCAGAGGACGAGGCCCTGCGCGCTGACGTGGCGCGGCTGGACGCAGCCTGGAGCGACGCGCTGGCGGGCAGCGGCGGGCCCTACCTGTTCGGCGGGTTCAGCGCGGCAGACGCCTACTTCGCGCCGGTGGCCGTGCGGTTGAGCCGCTTCGGCCTGCCGGTGTCGGAGGCCGCCGCGGTCTATCGAGACGCGCTGCTGGCCCACCCGGCCGTGGAGGACTGGATCGCGGACGCGATGCGGGAGCAGGACTTCATCGTCGAAGACGAGCCGTATCGGAAGGCACGCTGACCATGCTGGAGCTGCGGCCTTGTTGTGAGCATTGCGCGGTTGCGTTGCCGCCGGAGTCGGTGGATGCGCGCATCTGCAACTTTGAATGCACCTTCTGCGTGGGGTGTGCCGAGGGGCCGTTGGGCAATGTCTGCCCGAACTGCGGAGGCGGCTTCGTGCCGAGGCCGGTGAGGCCGGCGCGGAACTGGAAGGGTGGGAACTATCTCGGCGACTATCCGGCGAGGACGGAGCCGAAGGTGAGGCCGGTGGATCTGGAGGCGCATGCGCGCCTGGTCGAGGCGCTGGAGAATCTGCCGCCCGAGCAGCGCTAGCTTTCTGCGCGAGTACGGTGCCGGGAGTCCGCCCCGGCGGGCGGGTAACTTTCTTCTGCGGCGCCAGAAGAAAGTCACCAAAGAAGAGGCGCTGAACCGCACGCCAGCGCGACACCGCCATCAGCGGCGCGCGAAAACAACCGCCGGGGTTGTGCCCATACGCGACCCGCTGCGCTCTCGCTGCTGTCCCTGTGACGAGCACCATCCATCCTCCGTCACGCCGCTTAACGCCGGCTGCACGCCGGGCTTATCAGTGAATGCGAATGCGGCGTCGCTGGGGCGACGCCCTGGTGGATGCCGCGCAGCAATCGCGTCGCCCGAGCGACGCTGCCTTGGCTATTCCTGGCGAGTTCGGCGTGCAGCCGACGTTAAGCGGGCAGGTGGTGCGATGGGTGGTGCTGGTGACAGGGACAGCAGCGAGAGCGCAGCGGGTCGCGTCTGCCCAGTCACCGAGTGGTGTTACCACGCGCACTCTGGGCATGTGGTGCTCGTGTGCGGTTCAGGGCCTCTTCTTTGGTGACTTTCTTCTGGCCCCGCAGAAGAAAGTTACCCCGCTGCCGGGTGGGACTCCCGGCAATGCACCGAGCAGCAGCACTCTCGGCCAAAGCAACCTCAAAACTCCACCACTGAGCGGATCGACTCGCCGCGCCGCATCAGCTCGAAGCCTTCATTGATGTCCTCCAGCTTCAGCTTGTGCGTGATCAACTCGTCGATCTTCACCTTGCCTTCCATATACCAGTCGACGATCTTGGGCACATCGGTACGCCCCCGCGCACCGCCAAACGCCGACCCTTCCCATTTCCGCCCCGTCACCAACTGGAACGGCCGCGTCGAGATTTCCGCCCCGGCAGGCGCCACGCCGATGATGATGCTGCGCCCCCAACCCTTGTGCGTGCACTCCAGCGCCTGGCGCATCAGCTGCACATTGCCGACGCATTCAAACGAGTAGTCCGCGCCGCCATCGGTCAGCTGCACGATGTGATCGACGACATTGCCAACGTCCTTCGGGTTCACGAAGTCCGTCATGCCGAAGCGCCGCGCCATCGCCTCGCGCGCCGGGTTGATGTCCACGCCGATGATCTTGCCGGCGCCCACCATCTTGGCGCCCTGGATCACGTTCAGCCCGATGCCGCCCAGGCCGAACACCACCACCGTCGCGCCCGCCTCCACCTTGGCCGTGAACAGCACCGCACCCACGCCCGTCGTGACGCCGCAGCCGATGTAGCAGACCTTGTCGAAGGGCGCGTCCGGCCGGATCTTGGCGAGTGCGATGCCCGGCACGACGATGTGGTTGGCAAACGTGCTCGTGCCCATGTAGTGAAAGATGGGCTCGCCGTTCAGCGAGAAGCGCGACGTGCCGTTGGGCATCAGGCCCTTGCCCTGCGTGGAGCGGATGGCCTGGCAGAGATTCGTCTTGCGGCTCAGGCAGAACTTGCATTCGCGGCATTCCGGCGTGTACAGGGGAATGACGTGGTCACCGGCTTTCAGCCACGGCACCTTGCTCTCCAGCACGACGCCTGCGCCCTCGTGGCCCAGCACGGCGGGGAAGAGGCCTTCGGGGTCGGCGCCCGACAGCGTGAAGTCGTCCGTGTGGCAGATGCCGGTGGCCTTGACCTCGACCAGCACCTCGCCGTCGCTCGGGCCTTGCAGGTCCAGGGTTTCGATGG
Organism: uncultured Roseateles sp.; assembly: GCA_963422775.4. Classification (GTDB taxonomy): domain Bacteria; phylum Pseudomonadota; class Gammaproteobacteria; order Burkholderiales; family Burkholderiaceae_C; genus Pelomonas. Next base: position 68,424 of record CAUJSJ030000094.1, on the reverse strand, counting down.
TCAGCGGCGCGCCAGCCTTCCAGGCGACGGCGGCTCGGGTCTGGATGCTCATGGTGTTTCTCCTGCGGGGGGTTGAAGTTGATTGAGCGCGGCAACGAATTCGCGCGCCTCGATGCGGCACAGCCGAAGGCGGCGCAACAGCCACGGTGTCAGGTCCTGCTGGCCCAGGTGCTCGGGCCACGCGCCGGCATCGGCGTCGGGAATCTCGGCGGGGTCTGTTCCCGTGGCGGGCTCGCCCTTGAGCACGTCCACGCAGGCCTTGCGGGCCAGCGGCAGCGCGGTCTCGGCCCGGGCCGCGTCCAAGCGGTCCGTGCGCCGCTGCACCTGCTGCTGCACGGCGCCCAGCAGGGCCATCAGGCGGTAGCCGTGGCTCAGCGCCGACTCGATCTCGGCCTCGGGCAGGCGCACGCTCTCGGGCTCCACGCGCGTGCGCTGGGCTGCAGCGGCCAGCGCCGCCAGTGCGGCGTAGGCCTGCTGGCGCGACAGGCGCTGGGCCAGTTGCTCGTCCGCGCTGGGCATCCAGCGCAGCATGTTGGCGGCGTGCCGTGCCAGCGCGCCACGCAGCTGCGTGGCCAGGCGCGGCACGGCGCTGCGCTCCCAGGACGGCAGCACGAAGCTGAACAGCCAGGCCAGGCCGGCGCCGATGAGGGTGTCGGCCAGGCGCTCGACGATGGCCGGGTCGCTGCCCGGCGCCAGCATCAGCGGCTGCAGCAGGGCCATCAGCGTCGCGGCCGTGGCGGCGACGCGGTAGCGGCGGTTCACGTAGGCGTGCGCCGTGCCCACGGCCGCGATGAAGCACAGGCTGAGGAAGGGCACCCAGTCGACGTGCGCCAGCAGCATCACCAGCAGGCAGCCCTGCACCGTGCCGATGATGCGTTCGTTGCGGCGCGACAGCGTCTGCTCCAGGTTGCCCCGCAGCACGACGGCCACGCTCAGCATCAGCCAGAAAGGATGCGCCGCCCAGGGCAAGGCCGCGCCCAAAGCGTAGGCCAGCGACAGCGCCAGCGCCGAGCGCAGCGCATGGCGCATGACGCCGGATTGCAGCGTCAGGTGGGGCTTCAGCGCCGCCAGCGGCCAGCCCTCGGGTGATACGAAGGGGGCCAGTCGCTCGGGCGTCCAGGGGCTGTCGGGGTTGTCTGCGGCGGCCTGCCGGGCCACCATGGCCGCCACGTCGCCCAGCATGTGCCCCAGGCGCGACTGCAGCGCCGACACGAGGTGGGTACGCGAGTCGCCAGCCGGCACGCTGACGTCGGCCAGGCGGGCGGCGAGCTGCTGCGCCCAGGCTTGCGCGGACACCTCGGGCAGCGGCGCGCCGTAGGCCACCGCGTCGGCCAGCGCGGCCAGCACGTCGGCCAAGTGGCGCAGTGTGTCGGCCAGCGCGGCGCGCCACTGGCGGCCGGGGAAGTCCTGGCCCAGCAGTTCGGTGTCCAGCCGGCTGGCCAGCAGCAGATCGCGCAGCTCGATCAGGCCGAGCACGAGGTCGGTCTGGCGGCGGCTGCGCGGCGAGCGGCGCGCGGCGAAGACCTGGTCGCGTGCGGCCTGCAGCGCGTCGGCCAACACGACGTCGTCGGCGATGGAGGCGCGGATGCGGGCCTCGTCGGCGCCCACGGCCAGCGCGATGCGCTGGGCGCGCGAGCGCACGCGCTGCTCGGTCGCGCGCAGTGCGGTCGCCAAGGCCAGCTCGCGCAGGCGATGACGCAGCACGACGGCGCTGCCACGCGCCCAGCCCGCGTAGACGCAGCCGCCCAGGCCCACCCACAGCGCATGCACCAGCGGCGAAGTGCTGCCGGCGGTGCGGTCCCAGGCCATGGCGAACACCAGCGCCAGCACCGGCGTGAAGGACAGCGGCCCGGCGCGCAGGCCCCAGGCCAGCGTCATCAGCGACAGGAACGTGACCACGCCGACCAGCCCCACCGTCAGCGCGATGGAGCCATCGGCCAGACCGACGAGCCCCGTCACCAGCGCCGCCGCGAACACGGCCGGCAGCACGCGGCGCAGCACGCGCTGCGGCGGGTTGGGCACGTCGGGCAGGCTGGCGCAGACGGCGCCGCCGACGGCCGCGAGGCCTGCCGTCTCGCCGAACAGCGCGCCGACGACGAGGTGCGTGGCCGACACGCCAAGCGCTACGCTCAGGCCGTTGAGATGGGCGGCTTCCAGGCGCTTGAGTCCTCTCACTTGACGAGGTACTCCAGAACGAAGCGCTCGACGGCCGGCTGCTCGTGCACCGAGAACCAGCCCGATTTCTCGGGTCGGTAGACGTACTGCGGAGGCGCCTTGGCGGCCATGCGCTGCTTCAGCGGCGCCAGCGCCGCGGCAGCCGCATCGGCCTGCCCCAGGGCCTGCAGCGCAGCCGCCTTGATGATGAGGGCCAAGTCGCTCCAGGGGCCCAGGCGCAGAGCCTCATCGGCCTCGCGCAGTGCGGCCGAGGCATCGCCATCGACCAAGGCCAGCCAGGCTTTCAGCGCCAGGGTGTCGGGGTCAGCGGGGTCCAGCAGCAGGGTCTCCTTGACCTGAGTGCGGGCCGCCTCGTAGCGCCGCGCGCGCATCAGGTCCAGCGCATAGTCGCGGCGCAGCGGCACGAGGCCGGTGCGCAGGCGCAGCACGGCCTCGTAGTCGGCGATGGCGACCTTCCACTTGCTCGTCAGCGCCAGCGTGGCGGCGCGGCCCCAAAGGGCCTCGGGCTGGTCACCCTGGTAGGCCAGCACGGCGTCGTAGGCGGCCAGGGCATCCGCGATCTGGCCCAGGCGGCGGAAATGGTCACCCAGCACGAGATGGACGCGAGAAAGATCCTCGCCCTGGAGCTTGTCCAAGTCCTTCAACAGCCAAGCCACCACCTCCTTCAGCGGGCGCCCGGCATGCCAGAACGCGTCCGCAATGCCGACGCGCAATGCCCCGCTGCCAGGGTGGGCGGCGAGAGCCCGTTCGGCCAGGTCGTCCACCGCGACGCCCTCGATGGCGCGCGCCCGGATCTGGGCGGCCAGCACGAACTCGTCGTCCGGCGCCAGGGCCGCGGCGCGGTCGAACAGGGGTTTGGCCTCGGCCAGCTTGCCATCCTCCAGCTTCTGGTTGCCGGCGTTGACCAGCGCCACAGGCAGGCTAGCGCGCGTGTCGCGCTGGGCATGGAAGCGCTGCACGGCTGCGCGCAGCTCCGGGTCGATGGCCGCCAGGCGTTCGCGCACGACCTCGCGGCCGTCAAACGCGTCGCGCCTCGGGGACGCCTCGGCATTCGCGCCCTCGGCGAAGTACTCCCAAACCGAGCCACCGGCATAGCGCGACAGGAAGCCATCGTGGGTCTTCGCGTCACGCGCCTTGGCCTGCTGGTAGAGGGACTCAATGCCGCGTGCCTGGTCCGCCGTCAGCACGCCGTGCACCTGGTGGGTCAGCTCGTGCAGCACGGTGTTGTAGCGGTCGAAGATGCTGCGCTCGACGTCCTCGATGCCGGTGACGGTGAAGTGGCCGCCCATGCCGCGCACGTCGTCCCACAGCCGCGAGTCGTAGTCGATGCGGGCGTCCTTCAGCGCGTGGGCCTCGGGTGTTTCGGACAGGCGCATCCACATCGGCTTGATGAAGTGGGTGGCGCCCCCCTCCACCAGCACGGGGATGAAGGCCTTCCACGGCGCAACGGACAGGGCCACGCGCTTCTTGTGGCGCGGCGACAGATCCTGCCAGTTCAGCACATAACGCTCGATGCCGGGCACCACGGGCATGGGCAGGGCCTTGAAGCGGCGCTCGTAGTCGGCACGGTGCACATCCACCACCAAGCGCTGCGACTCCAGCGCCTTGGCTGCGATGGCATGGGCCCGGCCGAACTGCGGGCAGCGCTGCAGCACCGCGAGGCTGATCGACAGCGCCGCGTCGAAGTCGCCCTTCTCGAAGGCGCCGGACGCGCGCCTCACATCGGCCATCAGCGGCGCGAAGCCTTCGCCCAGGCGGGCGGCCAGCTGCGTGTAGTTCTCACGCACATAGCCGTTGCCCAGCAGGTAGTGGGCGGCCTCGTGGTGGCGGTTCAGCGCGACGGCACTCTCGGCGGCAGCGATGGCGTCCTCGGTGCGGCCCAGGCGGATCAGCGTGTCGGCCAGGGCCGACAGGCCGTCGGCCGTGCGTTCGGCGGCGATGCCCTGCTCCAGCTTGGCGAGCGAGGCGTCGAACTCGCGCAGCTGGTAGTGGCGCTGGCCGAGGCCGCGCAGCGCCTGGGCCTGGTCGACCGGGCGCGTGGCCTTCTCCAGCGCCCGCTCGAAGCATTGCCGCGCCCGCTCGAAGTCGCGCCGGTCCAGCGCCAGCCGGCCGGCGGCCAGCAGGTCGATGGCGTCGGCCTGGGGCTGGGTCAGCACGCCGTGCGTGCGTCGGTCGATGGCGGCACCGTCATCACGCGCGAACAGCCATTGGTAGATGACGGCGCGCTCGGCAGCGTCCGGCTGGCGGGCGCGCAGCAGCGCGTCGACCTCAGCGCGCACCGTGGCGTATTGCTGCTCGGCCAGCAGGGTCTGCAGCCGGGCGGCATCGGTCGCCGCGTCGGCCGCATTCAGGGTCAGGCCTACAGCGAGGCCAAGGGCCAGTCGACGCCAGGGCATTCAGGCTCCGTGAAGTGGAGCCGGCATGCTAATCGTCCGAAGAGAAACCCGAGGCCTTGACGACCGGGCCCCAGTAGTCGCGCTCCGCGGCCAGCCGCTTGGCGTAGTCGGCAGGCGACAGGCTCAGCGGCTCGAAGCCGAGCTTGGCCAGCGCCTCGATGACGCTGGGTTCGCGCACGGCGGCGCGGGCGATGTCGGCGAGCTTGTCGACCGTCGCCTGCGGCGTCTTGGCCGGCACGAAGAGGCCATAGCTCTCGACACCGACGATGCCCTTGAAGCCCTGCTCCTCGAAGGTGGGCACGTCGGGCGCGAAGCGTGAGCGGGTCTTGTCCGTCACGCCGAGCAGGCGCACGCGGCCGGTGGGCAGGTGGGGCAGGAAGTCGCCGATGGAGAAGCAGCCCGAGGCGATCTGACCGCCCATCAGGTCCTGCATGCCGGGCGCCGCGCCGCGGTAGGGCGCGTGCGTGAGCTTCAGGCCGGCGGCGTGCTCGAACTGGTTGCCCAGGAAGTGCGGCATGGCGCCGGCCGCGGGCGACGCGTAGGCGGCCTTGTCGGGGTTGGCCTTGGCCCAGTCGGCGAACTGGGCCAGCGTCTTGACGGTGGCCGGCACCATCGGGCCGACGCCGAAGCCGCAGGTCGACAGCGCCAGCGGCGCAACGGGGATGACATCCGTCGCCGGGTTGTAGGCGAGCTTGCGGTAGGCGTGCGGGTAGATCGTGAACATCGACGACGGGCTGATCAGCAGCGTCTGCCCGTCGGGCGCGGCGTCCTTCAGCCCGGCGATGGCAATGCGGCCGCCGGCACCCACCTTCTGCTCGACGAGCACCGTGTCGGCCAGCTTGCCGCGGGCGAACTCGGCGATGCGGCGGGCGGTGGTGTCCACCGAGCCGCCGGCGGGGAAGCCGACGAGGATGCGCGGCGGCTGGCCCTGGGCGCGTGCGGCGAGGGGCAGCGCGGCAAGGGAGGCAAGAGAGGCGAGGAAGGGGCGGCGGTCGATCATGGTTGTCGTCTCCTGGGCTTGTTGTCGGGGGCGGTGCTCTGTGCGGTGGCGGCCCATGCCAGGCGGTCCAGCCCGGCCTTGAGCCCGGCGCCCTGGCTGCCGAGGGCGGCGATCAGGGCGCGGTCATGTTCAGCGACGGCGGCTTCCAGCTTGACCAGCCGACGCCTGCCGGCTGCGGTCAGGTACAGGCCCCAGGCACGGGCGTCGTCGGGCGCGTCACGGCGCTCGGCCCAGGCTTGTGCGGTGAGCCAGTCGGTCAGCCTCAGCGCGCCGCTGCGGTGCAGGCCCATGGCCTGGCCGAGCAGGCCCTGGCGCAGACCCGGGTTGCGCGCGATCAGCACGAGGGCGGCGAAACGCTGCGGGCTGACGTCCCACTCGGCCGTGGCACGGTAGAAGTCGAGGTAGAGCGCGTTCTGCGCGCGGCGAAGCGCGTAGCCCAGCAGGCCGTCCAGCAAGCCGTAGTCCACGCCCGGCACGGGCAGCATCAGGCCTTCCGGCGTGGCGGCATCAAGGCTGTCGATCTTGCTCACGAAGCAACCATAGTTTTGGTTGCTTACTGCAACAATCTCGCATACCCTGAGTTGATGCAGATCATCATTGCTGGCGGGGGCATCGGCGGGTTGACGGCGGCGCTCGCGCTGCAGGGCCGCGGCCACCAAGTCACCGTGCTGGAAGCCGTGCGCGAGCCCAAACCCCTGGGCGTCGGCATCAACCTGTTGCCGCATGCCGTCGGCGTGCTGGATGGGTTGGGCCTGCTGCCGGCGCTGCGCGAGATGGCGGTCGAGACGTCGGCCCTCGTCTTCGCCAACAAGCACGGCCAGGCCATCTACCGCGACCCACGAGGCCTGGCCGGAGGCTACAGCCATCCGCAGTTCAGCATCCACCGCGGCGAGCTGCAGATGCGGCTGTGGCGTGAAGCGTCGGCCAAGGTCACGGTGCTGGGCGGCCAGCGGGTCGTCGGCGTGCGCGACGGCAACATCGCCCTGATCGAGACGACGAACGGCCCGCGCGAACTGGCGGCCGACCTCATCGTCGGTGCCGACGGCATCCACTCCGCGCTGCGCCGCCGCCTGGCGCCCGACGAAGGTGCCCCCTGCTGGCGTGGCGTCATGATGTGGCGCGGCACGACCTGGGCGCCGCCCTTCCTGGACGGCCGCACGATGGTGCAGGCCGGCCACAGCCAGGCCAAGTTCGTCGTCTACCCGATTGGTGCACCGCGCCCGGACGGCCTGCAGCTCATCAACTGGATTGCCGACCGCCGCCTGCGCGAGCCCGTGCCCGGCCTGACCGCCCCCGACCGCGCTGACTGGAGCCGCGCCGGCAGCCTCGACGACCTGCTGCCCACCTTCGGCGCCTGGCATTTCGACTGGCTGGACGTGCCCGGCCTCATCACGGGCGCCGAGCAGATGCTGGAATGGCCCATGGTGGACCGTGACCCGCTGCCGCGCTGGCGGCTGGGCGCGTCGACGCTGCTGGGCGACGCGGCCCACCCGATGTATCCCATTGGCTCCAACGGGGCGACGCAGGCCATCATGGATGCGCAGGCGTTGGCGGAGGCCTTGAGCGCGCACGCCGACCTGGACAGCGCGCTCGCCGCTTACGAGGATGAACGCCGTCCCATGTGCGCCCGCATCGTCGAGATGAACCGCCGCGAGGGGCTGGACGCCATCCTCGACCGCGTGGAAGCGCTGGCGCCCGACGGCTTCACGGATCTGGCGGACGTCATCGACCCGGCCGAGGTCGCGCGCGAGATCAACAGCTACAAGGCCGCCGCCGGCCACCGCACAAACGCGGCTTGATCGCACCCGCCGCGGCGACGAACATCGCGGCCCATGCCTTCCCTCAAGCTCGGCCGCTCCGTCCCGCCGCACGACCGCCATCCCGTCGCCTGGTACCAGCCCGGCGTGCTGTTCACGGCCGCGCAGCAGGTGCTGTCTTCGCTGGACCAGCTGCGCAACCGCGACGGCCGCGAGAGCCAGCCGCTGCCGCTGGTCATCATCGACCGCAGCCAGCCCGAGGCAGATGGCAATTTCTGGTTCGACTTCATCGCCGACACCGGCGACGGCGGCAACGCGAGCTATGCCGTCGCCAGCGCGGCCCTCGCGCCGGAGCTCGCGCTGGGCGGCGAGACCTTGCCGCGCGGCCAGCTGCTGCTGTTCGGCGGCGACCTCGCCTACCCGGCCGCCAGCACCGAGGACTACCGCTACCGCTTCGTCGAGATGTTCGAGGCCGTGCGCAACGACTTCGCCGACACGATGGTGCGCGGGCGGCGGCTGACGCTGGCGGCCGTGCCGCAGAACCACGACTGGATGGACTCGGCCTCCACCTTCAGCCGCTATTTCGTGCGCGGCTACGACTCCGCGCCGCTGCTGGGCGCCGACATCCCGCAGCGCCAGTCCTATTTCTGCGTGAAGCTGCCCGGCGGCTGGTGGGCGCTGGCGCTGGACTTCGCGCTGACCCATGACATCGACCGCGACCAGTACGAGCAGTTCGAGACGCTGGCCGTCGGCGGCCACGGCAAGCCGGCCACGATCGGCCCCGAGGACAAGGTCATCCTCATCTACCCCGAGCCCTACTGGACCCGCCCCATCGGCGACGGCGCCGACGAGAGCCACCCCAAGCGCTACCAGCGCCTGGAGGGCCTGCTGCGCGGGCGCATCCGGCTGCGCCTGGCGGGCGACTTGCACCACTACATGCGCTGGGATCCGACGTCAGACGACAAGACGGACGGCCGCCTCGTCACCTGCGGCTGCGGTGGCGCCTTCACCCACCCGACGCACACCAGGACGACGACCCGGCCCGTGCGGCTGCAGGCCTTCGACACCGAGGACTGCATCCCGCCCGAGCCGCGCAGCGAGACGCCGGCGCTGAAGATCGGCCTGACGGGCCGGCGCGCCGAGGGCCTGCGCTTCGACCGCCAGGAAGCCACCGTCTACCCGGCGGCCCAGGCGTCCAAGGACCGCGCCTGGCGCAACCTGTTCGCCTTCCTGCCCCGGCGCGAGGGCGGCAACGGCAACGTGGGCTTCGCGCTGCTGCTGGGCGCGCTGTACTGGTTCAACGCCTACGTGAACTCGACGCCGTTCACCTGGTCGTTCAAGGCCGACGGCTTCCAACCGCTGTGGATCTTCGCGCCGGGCGACTTCTTCGCCGCGCTGGCGCTGTGGCTCAAGGCCATGGTCTTCAGCCCGCTGGGCTTCCTCATCAACCTGCTGATGGCCTTCGGCTGCATGGCCATGGGCCGCGAGGCGGTGGACGAGCTCCCACCCGACGAAAGCCCGGCCCGGCGCTGGGGCGTGACCTGGGGCATGGGCGCCGTGCACGCTGCCGTGCATGTGGTGGCCGTGTTCGCGCTGGAGTTCTTCATGCACCAGGCCGTCAGCCTGTGGGCGGGCCTGGGCAACCGCGACCAGTCGCTGGGCCTGATCCTGCACACGCTGCTGGTGGGCCTGGGGGTCTTCATCGGCGGCGCCGTGCTGGGCTCGGCGCTGTTCGGCAGCTACCTGGCGCTGATGTGCCGCCTGGGGCTGTTGACCAACAACGGCTACTCGGCCCTGGACGGCCAGGACCACAAGGGCTTCCTGCGCTTTCGCATCGCGCCTGACGGCCAGATGCAGGCCTTCTTCATCGCCATCGACCGCGTGCCGCGGCGCTGGCGGCGCTCTGGCACGCCGGGGCCGGTCTGGCGCAACGATGACCCCATGGCCACGGCGCCGCGGGTGCATGACCGCTTCGAGGTGTGACCACCCCTCGGGAACGAGCGCGGCGCCGTACCATGCCGCGACCATGCTGAACGCCCGGCTTCGCCTCCCGCTGCCGGCCGCCGTCGCCCGGACAGCGGCGGCGCTGTGCCTTGCGGCACTGCAGCCCGCCATCGCCCAGCCCGAGGCGGGGCCTGAGGTTCAATGGCTGCTGTACGAACTGCCGCCGCTGTACATCACCCAGGGGCCGGCGCAGGGCCAGGGCGTGCTGGACCGCCTGCTGCGGGACGCCCTGCTGCCGCAGCTGGCCGGCCTGCAGCACCTGCCCAATGGCTGCGTGCTGGGCATGCTGAAGAACGCCGACCGCGAGTCCTACCTCTACTTCTCGCGCCCCTTCCCCATCTCCTCGGCGCCCGGCTTGGTGGTGCGCCGCGCCGAGCTGCCGCGCTGGCGCGAGTTGCTGGACGGGCAAGGCCGGATCTCGCTGGGCGCCTGGCTGAACCGCCCGGACACGCGGTTCGGCCGCGCCGAGGGACGGGCCTACGGCGCCACCGTGGATGCCTTGCTGGCCGCCCAGCCGGCCGGTCGCGTCGAAAAGGTCACCAGCCAGAACCCGGCACTCAACCTGATGTTGATGCTCAGGCGCGACCGCATCGACGGCCTGCTGCTGCTGCCTTTCGAGCTTGACGCGCTGGCCAGGGAGGCCGGGCTGGACACCGACGAACTGCAAGTTCTGCCCCTGGCGGAGCAGGGCCCGACACGCGAGGGGCACGTGGCCTGCGTGCGCACGCCATTGGGCGCGGAGGTTGTGCGCCGGGCCGACGAGGTGATCGCCAGCGCGCCGTTCCGGCAAGCCCTGGCGGCCCGGCTTCGCCGCCCGGCGTCGGCGCCCTGATCAGCGCAGCATGTCTGCCGCGATCAAGCGCACCGGCGCGTTGCCGTAGCTCAGGAACTGCTCGTGGAAGGCCTTGAGGTCGAAGCCCGGCTTGTCCTTCAGCGTCTCACGCAGCGCGAAGATCTCGCTGTAGCCGCTGAAATAGCTGGTCAGCTGCACGGAGCTTAGCTGCACGCGACGCCATTTCTCCGTGGCCTCGCGCTGGGTCTGGAAGGCCTGGCGGGTCAGCAGGTCCACCGCGTCGGCCTCGCCCATGCCGAGCACATGCACGCTGTAGTCGAGCACGGTGTTGGTGACCGAGCGCAGATGCCACTTGCCGTACATCAGCGTCATCTCCGGCGAGGCGCCGTAGCCGCTCTCGATCATCATGCGCTCGCCGTAGACGGCCCAGCCCTCCACCATCGCGCCATTGCCGAACAAGGCCTTGACCTTGCTGGGCACGCGGTTGGCGTGCACAAGCTGGGTGTAGTGGCCGGGGATGGCCTCGTGGATGTTGAGGATCTGCAGGATCCAGTGGTTGTATTCGCGCAGTGAACTCTCGGCCTGCTCGGGCGTCAGGTCGTCCAGCGGCGTGACGTTGTAGTAGGTTCGGTCCTGCGGCCGGTAGGCGCCGGGTGCTTCGATGCTGGCGCCGGCCACGCCGCGCTGGTACTCGGGCGTCTCGCGCACGGCCAGGGGCTTGCTCGCATCCTGGCTCAGCAGATCGTGATCGCGCACCCAGGCTTCGAGCTGCGGGATCTGGGCGCGGATCTCGTCGACGAAGCGCTCTCGCGCGACGTGACGCTCGCTGAGCTTGGCGATGACGCGGCCGATCAGCGCAAAGCGGTCGGCCGGCGGCGGCTCGCTGCCGATGACGGTGGGCCAAAGCGCAGCGGCCTGCGTCTGCATGCTGGCCAGCACCTCCTCGCGGCGCTGCTGCGCCAGCTCGTAGGTTTCCCTGGCCGTGCGGGCCGACTGGATGTCGTGCTGGAACTTGGGCTCGTAGAGTTCGGCGCCGAGGCGGAAGCCGCGCACAGGCTTGAGCTTCTTCAGGTGGGCGACGTAGCCGTTCACCGCGGCGCGGGCCTGGGCCAGGGGCTGGGCCAGGTCCACCTTGGCCTCGGCAGCGCGCTTGGCGATGTCGTCCAGCACGCCCAGCACGCCCGGCGCCTGCTGGATGGCGAGCTCGGTGTGCTCGCGCGTGACGCCAACGAGGCTCGCCTGGGCCGCCCGGTAGTAGGCCGGCAGCGCGGCGATGCGCGGCTTCAAGGCCTTGAGCCGGGCCGGCAACGGTGCGTAGTCGGTGTTGAGCAGCAGGTCCAGCGGCGCTGCGGGGTTGTGCTCGGCCGGGTTCCAGGACCATTCGCGCAGCGTGTCCAGCCGCCAGAGGTCGCTCTTGATCTTGCCGATCAGCAGAGCGCGGTCCATGCGTTGGCCGGTGCTCAGCGGCGCCTCAGGCTGGCGCTCGAACTCGGCCAGCCACTGCTTCAAGAAGGCGCGCACGCGGTCCCGCTGGACACTGCTAGGCAGGGTCATGCGCGGCGCGAACTCGAAGCGGCCCGCGGCGACGGCGGCGTCCGGGTCCTGGCGCCAGAGGGCTTCGAGGAATTTCTCACTCAGCTTGTCGAAGCCAGTGTCCTGGGCGAATGCCGGCGAGGCCAGCATCGTGGAGGCGGCGACGGCAAGGCTGAACTGGCGACGATTGAAAGGCATGGCGAGTTTCCAGAGACAGTGAGCTTGTCGAAGCCGACATCGTCGCTCATGACGTGCCCGCAGCAACGTCGTCAAGCGTCAGGGCGGCGAGAACTCCAGGGCCGGATGTCGCTGACGCAGCAGCGCCGCCGCGCGTTCCAGAGCCCAGCTCTGCTCGATCGTGGGCGCGTAGAGGCTCCAACGCAGTGCCTGCTGCAGTACTGGCAGCTCGGCGGCGACGCAGTCGGTATCCACCGCGTGCTCGGCCAGCAGTTGCAGCGCGATCGGCACACGCACCCACGCCTGCCAAAACGCGAGGATGTCCAGCACGACGCGCAAGGTGCCGGGCTCCCGGCGCACCAGCGCCACCAGTTCCGCCACTGTCAGCTCGACCCGCCCTTTCCGCAACGCGGCCAGCGCCGTGCGCTGCACTTTGCGTGACGGGTCGGCCAAGGCCTGGCCGGCCAGCTCGGCGCGCTGCGCGTCGGTATGCAGGTTCAGGCTCAGTGCATAGGCCATCTCCCGCAGCCGCGGCGCTGGATGGGCGCGTGCATTGACCAGGAACGTTTGCAGGGACGCCGCCTGCAGCTCGCGCAGCACCTGCAGGGCAATGCGCTGCCCTCCGACAGGCCCAGCCTCAGTCAACATCGCCTCGGCGCGATGCATCACCTGCCGTTTCAGCGCGTCTGCCGCATGGAACAACAGCCAATTGCGCGTGCCGCCGTGCGGGCTGAACGCCAGGTCCAGCGCGTCATCACCGGCCGGGAACCTGCCCCTGGCCTGCGCATGCCGGAGCGCCTCCAACCGCAATGCCGGGAAGCGAGCCCGCCTCAGGGCATCGCGCACGCCTGCAACCTCCGGCCAATCGTGCGACAAGGTCTGCAGGTGGCGCAGCGCCTGCCGCGCCAGCACCGAGTCACCCCCACGAAGCGCCGGCACCAGCGTCTGGAGCCTCTCTTCTGCCGAGCCGTACCACCAGCTCCGCAAGGTCAGCCAGCGCCGCACCCGCACGCCGAGCCTGGGCGCGAACGCCAGCAGCGCGGCACGCCGCTGCGGTGACTCCAACAGGAATTGTTCGACGCCATCGCGGACCGCGGCCCCGTCCCGGTTCCATCGAGCTCCGTCCATCAGGCGCACCACCTCCGGCAGCGCGTCGAGCCAGGCTGGCGTCAAGTCTTCTCGCAGCAACACCGGCAGCGCCTTCGCTGCTGCCGCACGGACTTGTGGCACCCAGTCGTTCAGCCGCGCCAGCACCAACGGCAAGGCGCGCGCGTGCAGGTCCGCCGGGAGCAGCGACAGTTCAAGCAACGCCGCCTCGCGACGGCGCCCGTCGCTGTCCACGCAACGCAAGTGGAAGGCGGACCAGGGGCTCTGAGGCGCGGGTGGCGTCCGCAAGCGGTCAAGCCATGACATGCGTGGCCTGCCTCGCGGCTCAGTGCAGTGCTGCTTCCAGCGCGTCGACAAACATCTTGGCCACGTCGAAGCCGCTCTGGTCGGTGATTTCCTGGAAGCAGGTCGGGCTGGTCACGTTGATCTCGGTGACGTTCTCGCCGATGACGTCCAGGCCCACGAGCAGCAGACCGCGTGCGGCCAGGATGGGGCCGAGGTACTCGGCGATTTCGCGGTCCCGCGCGGTCAGCGGCCGGGCCACGCCCTTACCGCCTGCGGCCAGGTTGCCGCGCACCTCGCCGCCCTGCGGGATGCGCGCCAGGCAGTGCGGCACCGGCTTGCCGCCGATGATGAGGATGCGCTTGTCGCCCTCGGCGATGGCCGGGATGAAGCGCTGCACCATCACCGTCTGCGCGCCGTCCTTGTTCAGCGTCTCGATGATGCTGCCGAGGTTCAGGCCGTCGTCCTTGACGCGGAAGATGCCCATGCCGCCCATGCCGTCCAGCGGCTTGAGGATGATGTCGCGCTGCTCGGCGTGGAAGGCGCGGATCTCGGCCGGGTCGCGTGTGACGAGGGTGGGCGAGATGAACTCGGGGAACTCGAGGATGGCCAGCTTCTCCGGGTGCTCGCGCAGTGCGCCCGGGCGGTTGAAGACGCGCGCGCCTTCGCGTTCGGCCTGGCTGAGCAGGTGGGTGGTGTAGAAGAACTCGCTGTCAAACGGCGGGTCCTTGCGCATCAGCACGGCGTCCACGTCAGCCAGCGCGACGTCGGCCGTGGCGGTCACGGTGTACCAGTCGTCGGCGTCACCGGTCAGTGCGATCTCGACAGCACGCCGCGCCGTGACGCGCCCGCCGCGCAGCCAGACGAGCTGCTGCGGCTCGCAGGCCAGGAGGCTGTGGCCGCGCCGGGCGGCCTCGCGCATCATGGCGAAGGTGGAGTCCTTGTAGGTCTTGAAGGTGGCGAGGGGGTCGGCGACGAAGAGCAGCTTCATGATGGGTGCGGCAGTGCAGTGCGGCCAGTGTTGCACAGGGCCGCCAGCCCCCGTCCGCCTAGGGCTGAGTCCGCCGCCAGCGTGCCGCGACCGTGGCGACGCCACCCGCCACCACGCCCCAGAAGGCCGCGCCGATGCCGAACACGCTGATGCCCGACAGGCAGACGAGGAAGGTCAGGATGGCCGCGTCGCGGTGGGCCTCGTCCTTGAGCGCCGCGGCCATGGCGCCGGCGATGGTGCCCAGCAGGGCCAGGCCGGCAATCGCCGCGACCAGCTCGCGCGGGAAGGCCGACAGCAGCATCGCGACGGCCCCGCCGGCCAGGCCGAGCAGGACGTAGAACAGCCCGGCGGCGACGCTGGCGGTGTAGCGCCGCGCCGGGTCCTCATGCGCCTCGCGGCCCATGCAGATGGCGGCCGTGATGGCGGCGAGGTTGAAGGCATAGCCGCCAAAAGGCGCGAGCAGCGTCGTCGCCGCACCGGTCACGGCGATGCTGGCGGACACCGGCGTGGCATAGCCGCTCGCACGCTGGGCAGCCACACCGGGCAGGTTCTGCGAGGCCATCGTGACGATGAAGAGCGGCAGGGCCACGCCGATGGCCGCATGCCAGCTGAATTGCGGCGCCGTCCAGACCGGCAGCGCGAACACCTGGGACGTGTCGATGCCGACGAAGCTGAGCCGGCCCTGCACCAGGGCGACGACGACACCAGCGATCAGCACGCCGGGCACGGCATAGCGAGGCCACAGACGGCGCCCCAGCACAAAGGCGGCGGCCATCGCGAGCACGAGTCCGGGCGCGGTCTTCACGCTGGTCACCGCGTCCAGGCCGAAGCGCGCCAGCACGCCGGCCAGCAGCGCCGACGCGATGGCCACGGGGATGCGGTCCATCAGCTTCTCGAACCAACCGCTGGCGCCGGCCCAGGCGATCAGCAGCCCGCAGACGATGAAGGCGCCGATGGCCTCGGGCATCTCCACGCCTGAGGTCGACGCGAGCAACGCGGCGCCAGGTGTGGACCAGGCCGTCAGCACCGGCTGGCGCGTCCAAAGGCTCAAGGCCAGGCTGGTCAGGCCCATGCCCAGGCCCAGGGCCCACAGCCAGGAGGCCGTCTGGGCCGGCGTGGCGCCGAGGGCGACGGTGGCCTGGAAGATGATGACCACCGAGCTGGTGTAGCCCACCAGCACCGCAACGAAGCCGGCAACGATGGTGGACGGCGAAAAGTCTTGCAGCAAACCCCTCATGCAGCCAGCATAGCCGCGAGGGTGACGACAACAGAGGACGAGGGATGTGCCGCTTCCTGGCCTATTCGGGCGACGCGATTTTTCTGGAAGACCTGGTCTGCAAGCCGCGCCATTCGCTGGTGCGCCAGAGCCTTCAGGCCTCAGAGGCCAAGACGGTCACCAACGGCGACGGCTTCGGCATCGGCTGGTACGGCGAGCGTGAAGTGCCCGGCGTGTACCGCGAGGTGATGCCGGCCTGGAGCGACGAGAACCTGCTGGCACTCTGCGCCAATGTCAGGTCGCATCTCTTCATGGCCCATGTGCGGGCGGCCACGGGCGGCGGGGTGTCGCGGCTGAACTGCCACCCGTTTCACCACGGCCGCTATCTGTTCATCCACAACGGCCAGGTGGGCGACTTCGCCCGCGTGCGCCGGCGCATGGAAGCCGAGCTGACCGACGCGCTGTTCGACGAGCGCCGCGGCGCGACCGACTCCGAGCTGCTGTTCCTGCAGATCATGGACCGCATCGACGCCGGCCGACCGGTGGTGGACTCGGTGCACGAGGTGCTGTGCGGCCTGGCCGCCAGCATGCAGGCGCTGGGCATCACCGCACCACTGCGCTTCTCGGCGGCGCTGGCGGACGGCGAGCAGCTGTGGGCCTTCCGCTGGGCCAGTGACGACCGCCCGCCCAGCCTCTACCTCAAGCCCCAGCGCGGCGGCTGGGCGATTGCGTCCGAGCCGCTGGGCGACGACGCCGAGGCCTGGCAGCCCATCGAGCGCGGGCAGCTGGTGCACGTGCGCGGTGGCGAGATGACGCAGCAGCCACTGGGCTGAGCAGACGTCAGCGGCGGTGCCTGCCGTGCCCCCACAGCAGCACCGCGCCCGCCGCCAGCACCGCCACGCCCACGACGGTGCCGGCCTTCACGTAGACCACGCTGGACCACAGCACGCAGGCGCTGCAGGCGCTGAACAGCAGCGGCAACAGTGGGTACAGCGGCACGCGGAAGGGCCGCGGTGCCGTGGGCTCGCGGCGGCGCAGCACGATGAGCGCCACGCCACTGAGCGTCAGGAAGAACCAGTAGACCGGCGAGAGGTAGTCCACCATCGTCGAAAAGCCGCCCCGGGTCAGGTCGCCGAAGGCCACCAGCAGCAGCGCCACGGCCGAAGTCGCCAGCACGGCGGCCGTGGGCGTGCCGCGGCGGGCGTTCCAGCGGGCCAGGCGCCACTCGGCGGCGAGGTCGCGCGCCGCGGCGTAGGTGGTGCGCGGCCCGGCAATCAAGATGGCGTTCATCACCGACAGCGCGGTGAGGCTCACCACCGCCACCATCAGCAGCTCGGCCGCCGGCCCGAAGACCAGGCGCATCAGCTCGGCTGCGGGTGCCTCGGCGCGCGCCAGACCGGGCAGGCCCAGCACCCGCACGTAGGCCCAGTTGGCCAGCAGGTACAGGGCCGTCACGAGGCCCAGTCCCACCATCAGCGCACGCACGATGCCGCGCCGCGGGTCGCGCATCTCGGCCGACAACGTGGCGGCGTCGCTCCAGCCGCCGTAGGCCAGGAAGACGAAGACCATGGCCATGCCCCAGTCCGGCGTGGCGGTGGCCGCGCCCTGGGTGGCGGGCGGCAGGCCGGCCAGCTGCTGTGCACCCGCGCCCAGGCCCAGCAGCAGCAGCCCCGCGATCACCACCGCCATCAGGCCCAGCTGGGTGCCCAGGCCCACGCGCACGCCCAGCAGGTTCAGGCCGGTCAGCGCCACGATCAGCCCGGCCGCCAGCAGCGCGCTGACGTGCGTGCCCAGCCAGGGCTTGAGGTCCAGCACCTGGCCGAGGTAGTCGCCGAACACGAAGCCCAGCAGCGCCATCGAACCGGTGTGGATGACGGCGAAGCGCGACCAGGCGAACAGGAAGCCCAAGCGGTGACCGAAGGCGCGGCGCAGGAAGTGGTAGTCGCCGCCGGCATCGGGGAAGGCAGCCGCCAGCTCGGCAAAGCACAGCGCACCGATGAGCGACAGCAGGCCGCCGAAGGCCCAGGCCAGGTAGAGCTGGGCGGGGTCCACCAGCGCCTGGGCGACCAGCGGCGAGGTCTTGAAGATGCCGGCGCCCACCACCATGCCCACGCACAGCGCCACGGCATGCCGCACGTCCAGGCGGGGCTCGGGCTGAGCGAGGGCAGCCAGGCTCAGATCTCGACCTTGGAACCCAGCTCGACGATGCGGTTGGTGGGCAGGTGCAGGAAGTCGGCCGCGGCGGCCGCATTGCGGTGCATGCTGGCGAACAGCTTCTCGCGCCACAGCGCCATGCCCGAGCCGATGGTCGGGATGACGATGTCGCGGCTGAGGAAGTAGCTCGTCTCCATCTCGTCCAGCTGTACGCCGTGCTTCTTCAGCAGCTCCAGCGCCTCGGGCACGTCGGGCTCGTTCTTGAAGCCGAAGTGCAGGGCCACCTGCCAGCAGTGGTTGCCCAGCGCCTCGACGTCGCAGCGCTTGTCGGGGCTGACCCAGGGCACCTCATGGTGCTTCACGGTGACGAAGACGTTCTGCTCGTGCAACACCTTGTTGTGCTTGAGGTTGTGCAGCAGTGCGTTGGGCGTGGAGCCCTTCTCCGCCGACAGGAACACGGCTGTGCCGGCCACGCGCGTGGGCGGGTTGATGAAGACGGCCTCCAGGAAGGTCGTCAGCTCGATGGCGTCCTCGCGCAGCTTGTCGGAGAGTTGCCTGCGGCCCTGCTTCCAGGTCAGCATCAGCGTGAACATGCCGACGCCGATCAGCAGCGGGAACCAGCCGCCGGCGGCTATCTTGAGCAGGTTGGACGCGAGGAAGGTGACATCGATGAGGAAGAAGATGCCGGTGGCAGCGATGCACAGCGCCAGCGGGTACTTCCAGCCGAAGCGGATGACGAAGAAGGTCATCACCGTCGTGATGGTCATGTCGATGGTGACGGCCACGCCGTAGGCGCCGGCCAGCTTGCTCGACGAACCGAAGAAGACGACGGCGACGATGACCAGGGCATACAGGCCCCAGTTGACGAAGGGCACGTAGATCTGGCCGATGTCGCGCACGCTGGTGTGCACGATGCGCAGCCGCGGCAGGATGCCGAGCTGGATGGCCTGCTTGGTGACCGAGAAGGCAGCCGTGATGAGGGCCTGCGACGCGACGATGGCCGCGGCCGTGGCGAGCAGGAACAGCGGGATCTCGGCCCAGGCCGGTGCGAGCAGGAAGAAGGGATTCTTCACGCCGTCGGGGTTGTCCAGCAGCATGGCGCCCTGGCCGAAGTAGTTGATGACCAGCGCCGGCATGACGACGCCGTACCAGGCGATGCGGATGGGCCGCTTGCTGAAGTGGCCGAGATCGGCGTAGAGGGCTTCACCGCCGGTCACGACGAGGACGACGGCACCCAGCGCGACGAAGGCGACCCAGCGGTATTCCAGGCAGAAGTGCAGCGCGTACAGCGGGTTGACGGCGGCCAGCACATGCGGGTTGTCGACGATGTGGGGCAGGCCCAGCGCGGCGAGCACGACGAACCACAGCAGCATGACCGGCCCGAAGGCCTTGCCGATGCCGCCAGTGCCGAAGCGCTGCACGGCGAACAGGCCGGTGATGACGATCAGCGTCAGCGGCAGGATGGCGTCGTGCAGCTCCGGCTCGTAGACGTCGATGCCCTCGACGGCGCCCAGCACCGTCATGGCCGGCGTGATGACGGCGTCGCCGAAGAAGATGGCGGTGCCGAACAGCCCGACCAGCATCAGCGTGCGGCGCAGCGGCGGCTTGTCGTTCACGGCGTTGGTGGCCAGCGCCAGCATGGCGATGAGGCCGCCTTCGCCGTTGTTGTCCGCGCGCAGGATGAGCAGCACGTACTTGATCGAGACGACGACGGTCAGCGTCCAGAACAGCAGGGAGAGCACGCCCAGGATGTTGTCCGGCGTCGTGGCGACATGGCCGCCGTGAAAGACTTCTTTGAGGGCGTACAGCGGGCTGGTGCCGATGTCGCCGTAGACGACCCCGAGGGCGCCGAGGGTCAGGCCCGCCAGCGCCGAGGGGCTGCGAGCCGCGTGGGAAGAACTCACTTCACGAGGACCACCGGCTTGGGGCAGGTGGCGTTTGTTCGAAAGTGGGGATTCTGCGCCCGCTTTTGGTGTTTTGTGCAGTGCAGCAAAACCGCGTAAGCGAGGCTTGACGCCCGCGGGGAGGCAGGCGTAGACGCGCCTGGGCGCGTTCACCAGATGCGGATGCGCTCCTCGGTGCGCTTGAACATCTTGTCGCCGGGCTGCGTCTTGAAGGCCTCGTGGAAGCCGTCGTGGTTGACGGCGGCGCCATTGGCGCGGAACTCGGCCGGCGAATGCGGGTCGGCCGTCAGCTGCTGCAGCCGGCGCGGCTCGCGCATCTTTTCGCGCCAGGCCTGCGACCAGCCGATGAAGAAGCGCTGCGGGCCGGTCAGGCCGTCGATGACGGGTGCCGGCTTGCCGCCCAGCGAGCGCTGCCAGGCCTTGTAGGCGATCTGCAGGCCGGACAGGTCGGCGATGTTCTCACCCAGCGTCAGCTTGCCGTTCACCTGCTTGCCGGGGATGGGCTCGTAGGCGCCGTACTGCGCCACCAGCCGCGCGCCGATGGCCTCGAAGGCCTGGCGGTCGGCGTCGGTCCACCAGTTGGCGAGCGCGCCGTCACCGTCGAACTGGCTGCCTTCGTCGTCGAAGCCATGGCTGATCTCGTGGCCGATGACGGCCCCGATGGCGCCGTAGTTGACCGCGTCGTCGGCCCGGGTGTTGTACAGCGGCGGCTGCAACACCGCGGCCGGGAAGACGATCTCGTTGAAGGTCGGGTTGTAGTAGGCGTTGACGGTCTGCGGCGTCATGCCCCATTCGCGCCTGTCCACGGGCTGGCCGGCCTTGGCAGCCTGGCGCAGCCACTCGAAGCGCGCCGCGCGCTCACGGTTGCCGAGCGGGTCGCCGGCCTTGACCTCCAGCGCCGCATAGCTGCGCCAGACGTCGGGGTAGCCGATCTTGACGAGGTATTTGGACAGCTTGTCCTTGGCCTTGGCCTTGGTGGGCAGGCTCATCCAGCTCAGGCCGTCGATGGACTCGCCATAGGCGGCCAGCAGGTTGTTGACGAGCTTGAGCATGCGGGCCTTGTCGGCTGCGGCGAAATGGCGCTTCACATAGGCCTGCCCCACCGCCTCGCCCAACGCGTTGTTCAGGTCGGCCACGGCCTGTTGCCAGCGCGGCTGGTCGGTCTTGGCGCCGCTGAGCGCAGTGCCGCGGAAGGCGAAGCGGGCCTCGCGCAGGGCTTGCGGCAGCAGGTCGGTGTAGCCGTCCAGCGCGCGCAGCGCGAGGTAGGCGCGCAGGTCGTCCAGCGGTGCCTCGGCCAGCAGCCTGGCGGCGGCTGCGGCGTAGCTGGGCTGGGCGACGATGACGCGGTCCGGCGCCGGCACGGAGGCGGCGGCCAGCAGCGCGTTCCAGTCCAGGCCCGGCGCCTTCTGGCCCAGGTCGGCCGGCGTCATCGGGTTGTAGATCTTCTGCGGGTCGCGGTTCTCCTCGGCCGGCCACTGGGCCTCGGCCAGGCGCTGCTCGATGGCGTAGGCGCGGTCCGCGGCGCCGTCGGGCAGGCCGGCGGCACGGGCCAGCGCCTGCAGGTACGTCTGGTAGGCCGTGCGCGCCGCGGCCATGCGGGCGTCGTCGGCCTTCAGGTAGTAGTCGCGGTCGGGCAGGCCCAGGCCGCTCTGGTTCAGCGTCAGGCGGTTGATGCCGGGCTGCTTGAAGTCGGGATCGACGCTCATCGTCAGCGGCTGGTCGGTGATGCCGTTCTGGCGGCCCAGCCAGGCCGCGAGGTGCGCGCGGGTCTGGATGGCCTGGATGCCGTCCAGCAGCGGTTTCACAGGCGCAAGTCCTGCCTTGTCGATGGCGGCGGTGTCCATGAAGCTGGCGTAGTAGGCGCCGACCTTGTGCTCGGCCGAACCGGCCTTGGGGCCGCCCTTGGCCAGGCCCTCGACGAGGGCGCGCACGCGCTGGTCGGACAGGTCGCGCAGCTGCGCCACCATGCCGAAGGAGGACTTGTCGGCGGGGATCTCGGTGGTGGCCAGCCAGTGGCCGTTGCCGGCACGGAACAGGTCGTCCTGCGGGCGCACGGCGCGGTCCATGCCGGGCAGGTCCAGGCCCGAGTGCGGCGCGGCGCCGGCCAGGCCGGCAAGGGACAACAGCAGGGCCAGCGCGGTCAGGCGGGGTGTTTTCATCGACGGGCGGCGGAGCTTGGAAAGCCCGCAGCCTATGCCAAAGCCGCCGCCCTGCCGAAAGTGATCAGGCGGCTTCGGCCTCGGCCTGCGGGTCGGTCGCTTCCAGCTCGTAGCTGGCCGCCAGCATGGCCAGGCGGCCGATGACGCCGTACATGTAGAAGCGGTTGGGCGCGCTCGCGCCGGGCTTCTCGCCGGGGCGCGGCAGGTGGGGCGAGTCGGCAAAGGCCAGCGGCACGTAGCTGGCGCCGGGGGCGTTTAGGTTCTCATCGATGCCGCGGTGGGCATGCACGCGGTAGAAGCCGCCGACGACGTAGCGGTCCATCGTGTAGACGACCGGCTCGGCCACGGCCTCGTGCACGCGCTCATGCGTGGGCACGCCCTCCTGCACGATGACCTCCTGGCCCAGGTTTTCGGGCAGGCGGGCCGCCAGGGTCTCGATGTCCTTGGCGTCGCGCACCGTCAGCACGCCGCGGCCGGAGCTGCCCACGTCGCTCTTGATGATGACGAAGGGCTTCTCGTTGATGCCGTATTCCTTGTACTTGCGGCGCACCTTGGTGAGCTGGGCGTCGGCAGCGGTCTGCAGCGCTTCGAGCCCCTTCTTGCCATGCAGGTCGACGCTCTGGAACATCGGCGTGATGAGCCAGGGGTCCATGCCCAGCAGCTTACCGAAGCGCTTGGCCACTTCCTCGTAGGCGCGGAAGTGCTGGCTCTTGCGCCGCACCGTCCAGCCGGCGTGCAGCGGCGGCAGCAGGTATTGCTCGTGCAGGCCCATCAGCTGCGGCGGCGTGCCGGCGGAGAGGTCGTCGTTGAGCAGGATGGTGCAGGGGTCGAAGCCCTTGAGCATCAGCCGGCCGCGCTTGCGCACCAGCGGCTCGATGGTGATGCTGCTGCCGTTGGCGATCTTGAGCTCGGTGGGCTCGGTGATGGTGGTGTCCAGCGTGCCGAAGCGCACGTTCAGGCCGGCCTGCGTGAAGATGCGCGCCAGCGTGGCGAGGTTGTCCAGGTAGAAGCTGCAGCGCGCCCCGGTCTCGGGGATGACGAGCAGGTTGCGCGCCTCGGGGCAGATCTTCTCGATGGCCGCCATGGCCGCCTGCACGGCCTGGGGCAGCATCTGCGGCGTGAGGTGGTTGAAGCCGCCCGGGAAGAGGTTGGTGTCGACCGGGGCCAGCTTGAAGCCGGCGTTGCGCAGGTCCACCGACGCGTAGAAGGTCGGCGTGTGCTCCATCCATTCGAGCCTGAACCAGCGTTCCGTGGCCGGCATGGATTCCAGGACGCGAGCCTCCAACTCGTTGATGGGGCCGTTCAGGGCGGTGATCAGATGGGGAACCATGGCCGAATGATCTCAAACTTACGTGGCGAATCCACTTGGGGGCGCCTGGCGGGATCACAAGAAGCCGTCGACGCCACGGGGACGCCGCGCCCGGCATGCTGCGCGCCAACGAAAAAGCCGCCCCGAAGGGCGGCTCGGCACTGCGGCTGCAGTGGATTACTTGTGATACGCCGTCTCGCCGTGCGACGAGATGTCCAGGCCTTCGCGCTCTTCCTCTTCGGTGACGCGCAGGCCGATGGTCAGGTCGACCAGCTTGTAGGCGATCAGCGAGACGACACCCGACCAGACGATGGTGATGCCGACGGCCTTGGCCTGGATCAGGAACTGTGCCCCGATGGAGAAGTCTGCAGGCGTGATCATGGTCGCCGTGACCCAGTCGCCCATGGCGCTGGGGCCGCCCAGGTTGGGCGAGGCGAACACGCCGGTCAGCAGCGCACCGACGATGCCGCCGACACCGTGCACGCCGAAGACGTCCAGCGAGTCGTCCGCACCCAGCAGCTTCTTCAGGCCCGACACGCCCCACAGGCAGGCGAAGCCGGCGACGATGCCGATGACGAGGCCGCCACCGATACCGACGTTGCCGGCAGCCGGCGTGATGGCGACGAGGCCGGCGACGGCACCCGAGGCGGCACCCAGCATGGAGGCCTTGCCCTTGAGCAGCGCTTCACCCACGCACCAGGCCAGCACGGCAGCAGCCGTGGCGGCGAAGGTGTTGATGAAGGCCAGGGCGGCAAAGCCGTTGGCTTCCAGCGCCGAGCCGGCGTTGAAGCCGAACCAGCCCACCCACAGCAGCGAGGCACCGACCATGGTCAGCGTCAGGCTGTGCGGCGTGAACTGCTCCTTGCCGTAGCCGACGCGCTTGCCGATCATGAACGCACCCACCAGGCCCGCAACGGCGGCGTTGATGTGCACGACCGTGCCGCCAGCGAAGTCCAGCGCACCCATCTGCCAGACGTAGCCGGCCTTGGCGTTCATCGCGTCGACGACTTCCTTGCCCGTGTAGGCATCCGGGCCCATCCAGAACCAGACCATGTGGGCGATCGGCAGGTAGCTGAACGTGAACCACAGCGTCAGGAAGGCCAGCGCCGCCGAGAATTTGATGCGCTCGGCGAAGGCGCCAATGATCAGGCAGGCGGTGATGCCGGCGAAGGTGGCCTGGAAGGCGGCGAACACCATCTCGTACATCGGCACACCCTTGCTGAAGGTGGCGCCGGTGGCGAAGGTGCCTGCAACGTTGTCCCAGATGCCCTTCATGAAGAGGCGATCCGTGCCACCGATGAACGCATTGCCCTCGGTGAACGCGAAGCTGTAGCCGTACAGCACCCACAGCACGACGATCAGCGAGAAGCCGACCATGACCTGCATCAGCACCGACAGCATGTTCTTGCTGCGCACCAGGCCGCCGTAGAACAGCGCCAGGCCCGGCACCGTCATCATGATGACGAGCAGGGTGGACAGCAGCATCCAGGTGGTGTCGCCCTTGTTCGGCACGGCGGCGGGCGCGGAGGCCGCGTCAGCCGGGGCCGAGGCTGCGGCCGCTGCGGGAGCGGCATCAGCCACGGAGGCCGCGGGAGCAGCCGCGGTGGCCACGGCGGAGGCAGGCGCCGAAGCCGGGTCCTGAGCCCATGCGGCCGGCGCAAGCAGGCCGGCGGCAAGCGCGAGACCGGCGAGGAGTTTCTTCATTTGAGGTTTCTCCAACAGGTTGTTATGGACGCGCGCTTCAGAGCGCGTCGTTGCCGGTTTCGCCGGTGCGGATGCGAACGACCTGATCCAGCGGCGACACGAAGATCTTGCCGTCGCCGATCTTGCCGGTGCGGGCGGAGGACTCGATGGCCTCGATGACGCGCTCGACGACGTCGTCGTTCACGGCCGCCTCGATCTTGACCTTGGGCAGGAAGTCCACGACGTATTCAGCACCACGGTACAGCTCGGTGTGGCCCTTCTGGCGGCCGAAGCCCTTGACTTCGGTGACCGTCAGCCCCTGCACGCCGATGGCGCTGAGGGCCTCACGCACCTCGTCGAGCTTGAACGGCTTGATGACGGCAGTGATCAGTTTCATGTCGAACTCCAGTGAAATCAGAAGGTCTTCTTCAGGCCGACGACCAGCATCGTCTTGCCCATGAACTTGCCGTTGGCCGGGCTGGCATAGGCCGTCTTGTTGGCGTCCGTGCCGATGACGCCACCGCTCACCACCAGGCCGGAGAAGTCCTTGGCCAGGGTCAGCGAGTAGTCGGTATAGGAGGCGGCGGAGTTGTGCTTGACCGACTGGTGGCCGACGTGGGGCGAGAGCGTCATGCCGTCACCGAGGTCGAAGTTCGCCGTCACGTCGAAATAACCACTGTTCTTGCTGTCGGCAAAGCCGAACAGGTTGGTGGTGCCGTGCGAGTACTTGGCCGTCACCGGGCCATAGGTCAGCGCGCCGTAGATCTCCAGCGTGTTGGCGCTGGGGTTGAGCTTGTTGCTGGGGTAGAGGTACTGCAGCACGCCGACGTCCAGCGTCAGGCCCGGGGAGATCTCGGTCTTGTAGCCACCGTAGACGTCGACCTCGACTTCGGAGTCGCCGCCGGCGTCCTTGATCCACTTGATCGTCGAGGCCCAGGTGCCGACGTAGAAACCGTTCGGCGCGGCGTAGTCGATACCGCCTTGCAGGGCCGGCTTCAGACGCGATTGGGAAATGCCGCGGTAGCGGTATTCGCTGACGACGCCGACGTTGAACGACAGGGGGTCGGCCGGCGCCGGTGCCGGTTCATCAGCAGCGAAAGCCGGCAGCGCCGCGGACAAAGCCAAAACGAGCAGCGAAGGGGACAACTTCATGGCGGAGCTCCTAATTCAAGTTGGGGGAAGGCAGTCCGGCAGGTAATTGCAGCTTCCGTGCCAAGCATCACTGCTTGGCCGCTCGCACGAATCTGGGATGCGGGCGCCCGCAAGTTGCCTGCATGCACCAAACTGGATCTCGGCCACGCATCAGACCGCACCTCCGCGGTGCGTTCATCGGGTAAAGCCCCGGGCCGCCTCGTTCAAGCCCCGCGGCTAGACTGACTCGCCACCCTGAGGGACCCTCGATGCCGGACCAGACCCCCGCCACGCCCGCGCCCGCGCCGTCCGCCATCGACTGGGCCGCCGGCGCCGCCCTCGGCCTGCTGCTGGGCCTGCTCACGGGGCTGTCGGCCTCGCCGGTCGTGTCGGCCGTCGTCACCGGGTTGGTGGCGCTGCTGGCCGCCATGTTCGGGTTGTCTGACAAGCTGCCCCTGGGTTTGTCCCGGGCCGGCGCCCACCGGCTGACCGCCTTCGCGCTCGCCGCGGCCATCGCCGTGCTGCTGGGCCTGCAGCTGCGCACGCGCTGGCTGGCGCCCGACGTGGCGGAGCTGCGCCGCCAGCTCGCCGAGGTCGAGATCACCGACCCTGCCGAGCAGAAGCAGATGCTGCGCTTCCTGCGCTTCGGCCTGCTGCCCGCCGGCACCCAGGCGGCCGGCAAGGACGGCGAGGCCGCCAAGCTGGCCGTTGCCGCAGCGCTGCCGCTTCTGTATGCCGAGCCGGCGACTTTCTGCGGCCCGTTGCGCCGCCTCGTCGCCGAGAACGCCGCGCCGGCCGACCTGCTGCTGCAGCTGAAGGCCGGCGGCGACGCGGCCCAGCGCGCCGGCCGCGCCATCCAGGCCCTGCCCGAAGGCGAGCGCGCGAGCGCGCTGCGGGCGGCGCCGCTGTACCTGTGCGCGCCATGAAGCTTGCCGCCGCGCTCGCGCTGCTTGGCGCCAGCTCGGCCTGGGCCCAGGCGCCCAGCTTCGAGTTGCGCCAGCAGGTGCTGCGCTCGCTCGTGCAGGTGACGGCCAGCGACTGCGCCGACGGCGTCTCACGCAGCGGCAGCGGCTTCGCGCTCGAAGCGCCGGGGCGCATCGTCACGGCCCACCATGTCGTTGGTGGCTGCAGGACGGTGCAAGTCAGCTACGAGGCCATCAAGCCGCCCGCGCCGCGCAGGCGCGAGGCCCGCATCGTGCGCGTGCTGGCCGCCGGTGACCTGAGCCTCTTGCAGATCGACACGCCACCCGTGGTGCCGACGCTGCGCCTGGCCGCAGGCCGGCCGGTGCAGGACCAGGTCTTCGCCGGCTTCGGCTATGCGCTGGGCATGCCGACGGCGGGCGACCAGGAGGTGCGCTTCTCGACCGGTGCCACGCGGCTGACCGACATCCTGCCGCCCGCCGCCGCCGACGAATTGCGCGCCAGCGGCAGCCCGATCGCGATCGAGCGC
This sequence comes from uncultured Roseateles sp., assembly GCA_963422775.4. Taxonomy (GTDB): domain Bacteria; phylum Pseudomonadota; class Gammaproteobacteria; order Burkholderiales; family Burkholderiaceae_C; genus Pelomonas. The sequence continues at coordinate 41,203 of CAUJSJ030000094.1, read as the reverse complement.
GAGGTGTTGCGCTTCAACGTCGCGTTGCAGCCGGGCATGAGCGGCGGGCCCATCGTCAACGCCAGCGGCGAAGTCATCGGCGTCGTGGCGGGCGGCCTGAAGGCCGGCGCCGCGCCGGCCAGCTGGGGTTGGCCGGGCGACGGCGTGCGGCGCCTGCTGGACTCGACCGAGCCGACGGATCGCGCCGTGCGCGTGGCCAGCACCTACTACTCTCTGCCGGACCTGTCGGCGCTGCTCGCCGCGCGGCAGCAGGGGCGCAAGCTGCGCTGCGGCGTGCTGGAGTTCACCGACTCCGGCCTGCGCCCGTTCGGCGAGCTGATGCGCAGCGCCGACGACATGCAGCGCGTGCTCTACCTGATCAGCATCTCCGGCGACACCCTCGCCACGCTGGCGGGCGAGAAGTTCCGCGTCTGGGTGCACACGCCCAGCGGTGCGACCGCGCTGGTGCCCGCCGACGCCACGCTCAAGCAGGAAGGCGCCGCCTGCGTCGCCCGCTCGGGCGACGGCAACCTGCAGCAACTGATCTGGTCGGCCAGCGCCTTCAACTTCATCGAAGCCAACGGCCGCACGATGGAGTTCGAGAACGCCATCCAGGCGCCGCGGCTGCCGCGCTACATGGTCAGCCAGTTCGACGGAACACTGACCACGATGACGATGAACCCGATGACGGGCCAGCCCATGCCCGGCTCGCAGGCGCTGGCCAGCGGGCTGGTGTTCGCGCGCAAGGGCTTCTCGCTGTACAAGCGGGCACCGCAGTTCTACGGCGATCAGGTGCCCCAGGGCCATGTGTTCGAAACGCTGCTGGCCCGCTCCGGCCACTTCCTCGGCGTCGCGACGATCAACCAGGAGGTCGACCTGCGCTGGACGGCCTGCGTCAACGGCAACCCGCAAGCCATGGGCTGCATCGGCGCGATGCAGAACCGGCGCGCCTGGACGCGCTTCGTGCTGGCCACCCAGCTCTCCACCTTCCCGACGTATTGACCGCTGAATGAGCCTCGCCACCGTCCACAGCCGCGCCCTCGACGGCCTCGCCGCCGCGCCGGTCACGGTCGAAGTCCACCTCGCCAACGGCCTGCCCTCGTTCACCGTCGTCGGCCTCGCGGACACCGAGGTCAAGGAAGCTCGCGAGCGCGTGCGCGCGGCGCTGCAGAACAGCGGGCTGGCCTTCCCGACGAACAAGAGAATCACTGTGAACTTGGCCCCGGCCGACCTGCCCAAGGAAGGCGGCCGCTTCGACCTGCCGATGGCGCTGGGCCTGCTCGCCGCGAATGGCCAGATCGACGCGGCCCAGCTGGCGCGCTTCGAATGCGCCGGCGAGCTGTCGCTGGCCGGCGAATTGCGCCCGGTGCGCGGCGCCCTGGCGATGGCCCTGGCGCTGCGCCAGGATGGTGCAATGGGTCAGATCCGGCGCGAGCTGCTGCTGCCCGAGGCCAGTGCGGCCGAGGCGGCCCTCGTCGACGGCCTCGTGGTGCGGCAGGCCAAACATCTGCTCGACGTCGTCGCCGCGCTGCAGCCCGAAGGCGAGGCCCTGCCCCGGGCGGCCGCGTTACCGCGCGAGCGCCAGGGCGGTCTGCCCGACCTCGCCGACATCAAGGGCCAGGCCGGGCCGAAACGCGCTTTGGAGATCGCCGCAGCGGGCGGCCACTCGCTGCTGATGGCCGGCCCGCCGGGGACAGGCAAGTCCATGCTGGCCCAGCGCCTGGCCGGGCTGCTGCCGCCGCTGGACGATGAAGCCGCGCTGGAGTCCGCCGCCGTGCTGAGCCTGGCCGGGCAGTTCGACATCGCGCGCTGGGGCCAACGGCCGATGCGTTCGCCGCACCACTCGGCGTCCAGCGTGGCGCTGGTGGGCGGTGGCTCACCGCCGCGGCCGGGAGAAATCTCGCTGGCCCAGCACGGGGTCTTGTTCCTTGATGAATTGCCCGAGTTTCCCCGCGCCGCGTTGGAAGCTTTGCGCGAACCGCTGGAGACCGGCCGCATCCTGATTTCGCGCGCCGCCCGCCAGGCCGAATTCCCGGCGCGCTTCCAGCTGGTTGCGGCGATGAACCCCTGCCCCTGCGGCCACCTCGGCAATCCACTCAAGGCCTGCCGCTGCTCGCCCGACCAGGTGGCGCGCTACCAGGGCCGGCTCAGCGGCCCGTTCCTGGACCGGCTGGACCTGCTCATCGAGGTGCCGGTGATCCCGCCGCGCGAGTTGCAGGACCTGGCGCCGGGCGAAAGCAGCGCCGTGGTGGCCGAGCGCGTGGCGGCGGCGCGGGCCCGCGCCATCGCGCGGCAAGGCGTGTCCAACGCGCTGCTGCAGGCCCAGGACCTGGCCACGCATGCCGTGCTGGAGCCGGCGGCCAAGGCTTTGCTGGACCGCTCGGCGGAGAAGCTGGGCTGGTCAGCGCGCAGCTTTCATCGCGTGTTGCGCGTGGCCCGCACGGTGGCGGACCTGGCCGGTGCCGACGTGATCGCGCCAGCCCATGTGGCCGAGGCCATCCAGCTTCGGCGCGGCCTGCCCGGGTCTAGCGGCGGGTGAGCTGACCGTCGCGCTCGACGACCTTGTCGCCGGGGCGCAGATGCGGGTCGTCGCCCTGCTCGACGCTGCGCTGCGAGCCGTCGCGGTTGACGAGCTGCACGATCCAGACGGTGCGCGTCTTGGAGTTCTTCTCGACAGCGTTGCCGGCCACGCCACCGGCCACGGCCCCGCCGACGGTGGCGAGCTTCTTGCCCGTGCCGCCGCCGATCTGGTTGCCCAGCAGGCCACCCACCACGGCACCACCCACGGCACCCAGGCCGCTGCCCTTGCCCTCGCGCTGCTCGGTGCGGACTGCCTGCACCCAGGCGCAGCCGTCGCACAAGCGCTGCAGCTGCTTGGCGGTAGGCGCCCGCACCACGGACTCCGAGCTCGGCTGGGCGTAAGCAACGGAAATGGCAGCGGCCAGCACCGCAGTGGCGATGAGCTTCATGGCATCAACTCCTGGCTCACGTCGCGTCAGCCGCGCACGAAGCCGTTGTCGGTGAGGCGAACTTCGTCGCCGATGCGCAGGCCGGGGTCGGCATTGCGCTCAAAACGGCGCGTGCGGCCGTCGGCTTCCTTCACCTGCACCACCCAGACGGTGTAGGTCTTCTGGTTCTTCTCAATCTCGTTGCCGGCATAGCCGCCACCGACAGCACCGGCCACCGTGGCCAGCTTCTTGCCAGTTCCGCCGCCCACCATGTTGCCCAGCAGGCCGCCCACCACAGCGCCACCCACCGCGCCCACGCCGCTGCCCTTGCCGCGGCGCGTCTCGGCGTGCACGTCCGTCACGCGGCCGCAGCTGTCGCACAGTGCCGGCGGCTGCGCCGGGCTTTCGACAACGGGGGCCGGCCGCACGTCACGCACCGCCTCGCGCGCTGCTTCGGCGCTGGCCACGCGCTGCGCGGCGACCTGAGGCACCGCTTCGGCAACCGGTTCATCGCCCCGCGAACGACCCACCGCGTAGGCGGCGCCCAGCAACGCGATCACGACGGCCACGGCAGCGACGATCTGGGTGGACTTGGCGGGAAGTGTGGGGGTCGACATGGGGCGTCCAATGTGTTGCGAGATGCCCGCCAGCATGGCGCCGCCGCGCGGCCCGCCCTGTAGGACGCGGCCGCTTCAGCCCGCAGGCCTAACCCAACAGCGGCGCGAGCGCGCGGCGCGCGTCCGCATCGCTCAGTTCGCAGCGCGTGGCCCAGTCGGCGACCTGGTCGTCACCGATGCGGCCGACGTTGAAGTAGGTCGCGTCGGGGTGGGCCAGGTAGAAGCCGCTGACGCTGGCCGCTGGTGTCATGGCCATGCTGTCGGTCAGGCCCATGCCGATCTCGTCTGGCGCGAGCACGCGGAAGAGATCGCGCTTGGACAGGTGATCCGGGCAGGCCGGGTAGCCGGGCGCGGGACGGATGCCGGCGTACTTTTCGGCGATCAACTCTTCGTTGGACAGGCCTTCATCCTGCGCATAGCCCCAGAACTCCCGGCGCACGCGCGCATGCAGCCATTCCGCGGCGGCCTCGGCCAGCCGGTCGGCCAGGGCCTTGAACATGATGGCCGAGTAGTCGTCGTGCGTCGCGAGGAAGTCGGCCTCCTTCTTGTCCACGCCCAACCCGGCCGTCACGGCGAACAGGCCGATGTGGTCGCCCTCCTCGGCGACGAAGTCGGACAGGCAGCGGTTGGGCCTTTTCACGCCGTCCACCACCGGCCGCTCGGACTGCATGCGCAGGCCGTGCCAGGTCATCAGCCGCTTGCTGCGCTGCTCGTCGTTGAAGATCGCGATGTCGTCCTCGTCGATGCGCGCGGCCGGGTAGAGGCCGAACACGGCGTGAGCCTGCAGCCAGCGGCCGTCGATGATCTTCTTCAGCATGGCCTGCGCGTCGGCAAACACCTTGCGCGCCTCGGTGCCCACCACCGCGTCGTCGAGGATGGCGGGATACGGTCCGGCCAGGTCCCAGGTCTGGAAGTAGGGCCCCCAGTCGATGTAGCGCGCCAGCTCGGCGAGGTCGAGGTTCTTCAGCACGCGCCGGCCGGTGAACTTCGGCGGCGGCGCGACGCGGGTCAGGTCCAGCTGGGCCTTGTTGGCGCGCGCGGCGGCGAGCGTGACCAGCGGCGTCTGCTTCTTGCTGGCGTGCAGCTGGCGGGTCTTCTCGATGTCGGCCTTCAGGTCGGCGATGTAGGCCGCTGCGCGGTCATCGCTGAGCAGCTCGGTGCACACGCCGACGGCGCGCGACGCGTCGGGCACGTAGACGACCGGGCCGTCGTAGTGCGGCGAGATCTTGACGGCGGTGTGCACGCGGCTGGTCGTCGCGCCGCCGATCAAGAGCGGCATGTGGCGGCTGCTGAAGTACTCGTCGCGCTGCATCTCGGCGGCCACGTGCTGCATCTCTTCCAGGCTGGGCGTGATGAGGCCGGACAGGCCGATGATGTCCGCGCCCTCTTCCTTGGCTTTTCGCAGGATGTCCTGGGCCGGCACCATGACGCCCATGTTGACGACTTCGTAGTTGTTGCACTGCAGGACCACCGTGACGATGTTCTTGCCGATGTCATGCACGTCGCCCTTGACCGTGGCGATGACGATCTTGCCCTTGGGCTTGGCGTCGCCGCCGCCCTCGATGAGCAGGCGCTTTTCTTCCTCGATGTAGGGCAGCAGGTGGGCGACCGCGGACTTCATCACGCGCGCACTCTTGACGACCTGCGGCAGGAACATCTTGCCCGCGCCGAACAGGTCGCCGACGACGTTCATGCCGGCCATCAGCGGCCCCTCGATGACGTGCAGCGGCCGGCCGCCGCCGGCCAGGATGGCCTGCCAGGCTTCCTCCGTGTCCTCGGTGATGAAGTCGGTGATGCCGTGCACCAGCGCGTGCGACAGCCGCTGGTGCACGTCGCCTGCACGCCAGGCCAGGCGGGCCGAGTCGTCCTTGCCGGCGCTCTTGGCACGGTCAGCGATCTCGATCAGGCGCTCGCCGGCATCGGCGCGGCGATTCAGCACCACGTCTTCCACGCGCTCGCGCAGCTCGGCGTCGAGGTCGTCATACACGCCCACCATGCCGGCGTTGACGATGCCCATGTCCATGCCCGCCTGGATGGCGTGGAACAGGAACACGGTGTGGATGGCTTCGCGCACCGGCTCGTTGCCGCGGAAGCTGAACGACACGTTGGACACGCCGCCCGACACCTTGGCGCCGGGCAGGTTGGCCTTGATCCAGCGCGTGGCCTCGATGAAGTCCACCGCGTAGTTGTCGTGCTCCTCGATGCCCGTGGCGATCGCGAAGATGTTGGGGTCGAAGATGATGTCCTCGGCCGGGAAACCCACCTCGTCGACAAGGATGCGGTAGGCCCGGGCGCAGATCTCGGTCTTGCGCGCGAAGGTGTCGGCCTGGCCCTTTTCATCGAAGGCCATCACCACGGCCGCGGCGCCGTAGCGGCGCACCAGCCGGGCCTGGCGGCGGAACTCGTCCTCGCCTTCCTTGAGGCTGATGGAGTTGACGATGCCCTTGCCCTGGATGCACTTCAGGCCGGCCTCGATGACGCTCCACTTCGAGCTGTCGATCATGATCGGCACGCGCGCGATCTCGGGCTCGCCGGCGATCAGGTTCAGGAAGCGCACCATGGCCGCCTGGCTGTCCAGCATGGCCTCGTCCATGTTGATGTCGATGACCTGGGCGCCGTTCTCGACCTGCTGGCGCGCCACGGCCAGCGCCTGCTCGAACTGGCCGGCCAGGATCATGCGGGCGAAGGCCTTGGAGCCGGTGACGTTGGTGCGCTCGCCGATGTTGACGAACAGGCTGCCGGCGTCGATGGCGACGGGTTCCAGGCCTGAGAGCTTGAGGGGAGGCGGCGAGAGGGTCATCGATGGCGGTCCACGCGGGAGATCGATGAGCGCCGTTGGAAAACAATCCGAGCCTGGGGAAAACCTCGCAGCGCTCCTCGGATGAGACGGGAATTCTACGCAGCCGGTCCTTCGCCGCCGCTCAAGCTTGGCTTGTTCCTGCCGAACAATCGATGGATCCATGGCCTCTGACCTCATTCCCCTTCCTGCCCGCACGCTGCGGCTGGGCATGACGCTGCCCTACGACCTCTTCGACGCCAGCGGCAAGCTGCTGTTCGCGCGCGGCCAGGTGCTGCGCGATTCGCCGCTGGTGCGCAGCCTCGTCGATGGCGGCGCGTGGGTGAACTCCGAGGACACGATGGAGTACCAGCGTGCCCGCGCCCACCGCCTGGACACGCTGGTCATGCAGGACGTGCCGCTGTCCGACATCGCCAAGGCCGACTCCAGCTTCCGCATGGAGCAGCCGAACGCAGCCAAGGTCGAGCTGGGGCCGCGCGAGGCCTGGTCCAACCTGCTGCTGCACACCCACACGCTGCTGCGCGAGGTGGAGCCGGTGGACTTCACCGGCCGACTGGCCGCGCTGCGCGACGCCGCGCTCAAGCGCCTGCACGCCCACCCCGACGCGACGCTGATGCTGCTGATTTTCGAGAGCAGCCAGGAGTTCGGCGACTACAGCGCGCGCCACGCGCTGCTGACGCTGCTGCTGGCCGATCTCGTCGCCCAGCAGCTGCAGCTTGCGCCCGCGCTGCGCGAGGCGCTGCTGGGCGCCGCACTGACGATGAACTACGGCGCCGGCCCGGCGCATGACCGCCTGGCCAACCAGGTCGACGCCGCTACCGCCGCCCAGCGCCAGGCCTTGACGGCCCACGGCGACCGTGCGGCCGCGCGGCTGGCCCAGGTCGGCATCACCAGCCAGCCCTGGCTGACGGCCGTGCGCCTGCACCACGAGGCCGGGCCGGGCCCGCTCGCCAGCCGCAGCGAGGGGGAAAAGCTCGCGCGCCTGCTGCGCCGCATCGACCTGTTCGGTGCCCGCCTGTCGCCGCGCCGCAGCCGCCAGGCATTGAGCGGTGCCGCGGCGGCGCGGGCCGTCTTCCTCGACGAACACCAGCAGCCCGACGAGGCCGGCGCCGCCCTCATCAAGACCGTGGGCCTGTACCCGCCGGGCAGCATCGTGCGCCTGGCCAACGGCGAGATCGGCATCGTGTTCAAGCGCGGCTTCAGCGCCAACGAGCCCCTGGTGGCCGCGCTGATCGGCAAGAGCGGCAGCCCGCTGAGCAACCCCGTGCCGCGCGACACCCGCCTGGCCGCGCAGGCCATCGCGGCCAGCCTGGCACCGGCCGAACTGAAGCTGCGCGTGAACCTGGAAGCACTGCTGAAGCTTTGAACAAGGGCTGACATCGCACACAAGGGCGGCCCATGGGCCGCTCTTTTCATTTGGAACTTGCCTTTGCCGAACTGTGCATATATTCTGTGTATACACATTATGCACAGTAGTCTTTTCATCTCCCAGACGGACGCCCGGCCGATGTATCTGCAGATCGTCGAGCAGATCCGCCAGCGCGTCGCCGCGGGCGACTGGCCGGCGGGGCTGGAGTTGCCATCCATCCGGGCGCTGGCCGCCGATCTCCGGGTCAGCGTCATCACCGTCAAGCGCGCCTACCTGGACCTCGAATCCGAAGGCGTCATCGTCACCCGCCACGGCAAAGGCTCCTTCGTGGCCGACGCGCAGGGCCTGGCCAAGGACATGCGCCTGGCCCAGCTTGACACCCACCTCGCCGCCGCCGGCGAGATCGCCCGGTCCCTCGTCATGCCCGAACCCGAACTTATCGATCGACTGCGCGATGCGCTGAACACCCAGGAGCCTACGCCATGAGCGCCAAGGCCATCGACATGAAGGGCGTGCGCAAGGCGTTCCGCTTTTTCACGTTGGAAGACGTGTCCCTCGACCTCGAACCCGGCCAGATCATGGGTCTCGTCGGGCCGAACGGCGCGGGCAAGAGCACCACGATCCGGCTGCTGATGGGCATGCTGACGGCCGATGCCGGCAGCATCCGCCTGCTGGGCCATGACATGCCGAGCCAGCAAGCCGCCGCCAAGGCCGACGTGGGTTTCGTCAGCGACGACATGAAGCTGCTGCCGCAGGCGACGCTGGCCTGGCACATGGACTTCGTCGCCTCCGTCTATCCGAGCTGGGATGCGGCCTACGCCGCCACGCTGCTCAAGCGCTTCGGCCTGCACGCCGGGCAGGCGGCCAAGAGCCTGTCCAGCGGCGAGCAGGCCAAGGCCCTGCTGCTGCTGGCGTTGGCCCGCCGCCCTCGCCTGCTGGTGCTGGACGAACCCACCTCGGGCATGGACCCGGTCGCCCGCCAGGAGCTGCTGACCGAGTTCATGGACGTGCTGCGCGACGACAGCCGCGCCATCCTGTTCTCGTCGCACAACACGCTGGACGTGGAGCGCATCTCGGACCGCATCACCTTCATCGACCGCGGCCGCGTCGTCGCCTCGAACAACAAGGAAGACTTCCTCGAACGCTGGCGCACGCTGCAGCTGCGCTTGCCCGATGGCCCACCGGATTGGCAACTGCCCGAGATCGTCCACCGCGACGTCGACGGCCCCAACGTCACGCTGACCGTCGACGGCTTCAGCGACGACTTCCTCGCCCGCCTCGGCACACCGGTGCAGGACGTGCACCGCATGAGCCTGGAGGAAGTCTTCGTCGCCACCGTCATGCACAGCCGGGAGGCTCGACCCTCATGAACCTGCTCACACGCAAGCTCGTCGCCAAGGAGCTCTACGTCTACCGCTGGCTGCTCGTCGGGGCCACGGCCGCGGGTTTCGCCGGCCTGTTGACGGCGGCCAGCGGCGAGGTCGGCTTCAACATCGGCTTCATCGTCTGGCTGACGGCCGTCATCGCACTGGGCGTCATGCTGGCGCTGTTTGGCGTCGCCTCCGAGCGCAAGGAGCGCTCGCTGCTCTTCATGCTCAGCCTGCCGCTGTCCCCGGGCGACTACGTGCGCGCCAAGCTGCTGGGGCTGCTCGCCTGCTTCCTGCTGCCTTGGGCGCTGCTGAGTGCGGGCGCGCTGGCACTGATCCTCGTGCTGCCTGGCGTCGCCGATGGCCTGCTGCCCTACGCCGTGCTGCTCTGCGTCTTCCTGCTGCTGAACTTCGCGCTGGTGCTGTGCGGCGCGCTGCACATCGCCTCCGAGGCGGCGATGGGCGGGCTCATCATCCTGACCAACATGTCGGTCTCGCTCTTCATGATGGGCGTGGGCCGCATTCCCGAGGTGGGGCAGTACATGCAGGCCGCCACCCCAGTCTGGAACGCCACGTTCTGGCTGCTCCTCGTCGCGGAACTCGCCGCGACGCTTCTCGCCCTGTCCCTGCCCCTGTTCATCGCCGCCCGACGGCGCGACTTCCTCTAGGAGTCCCCATGACCACCCAACCCAACGGCGAGAGGCTGCACGCCCTCGACGCAGTGCGCAGCTTTGCCCTTTTGCTGGGCGTCGCCTTCCACGCCAGCATGTCCTTCATCCCCGGCATCCCGAAAGGCCTATGGGCGATGAACGACAACTCGCCCAGCGCCTTCCTGGGCGACGCAGGCTTTGTGGCGCACAGCTTCCGCATGACGCTGTTCTTCTTCATCGCCGGCTATTTCGCGCGGCTGCTGCACGGAAAGCTCGGCACCGCCGGCTTCTGGGCCAACCGCGGCAAGCGCATCGCCGTGCCGATGGTCGTCGGCTGGCCGCTGCTGTTCGTCGCCATCATCTTCGTGTGGGGGCGGGGCATGCAGAAGGTCTTCAACGGCGCGCCGCCCGCGCCGCCGGAGATGCCCAAGACCTTCGGCGCGCTGCCGCTCTTTCACCTGTGGTTCCTGTACCAGTTGCTGTGGCTGTACGCAGGAGCGCTGCTGGTACGCAGCGTCGTCGCGGCGCTGGACCGGGGCCAGGTTTTGCGCGGCTTCATCGACCGCGCTGTGGCCGGCTCGGTGCGCTGGGGTGCCGCCACATTGCTGCTCGGGCTGCCGCTGGTCGCCAGCCTGTTGGCCACGCCGACGTGGTTCCCCTGGCTGGGCATCCCCACGCCCGACCAGTCGCTGATCCCGCAGCTGCCCGCCACTGTCGGCTTTGGCACCGCCTTTGCATTTGGCTGGCTGGTGCACCGCTCCAGCGGCGCGCTTGCGGCCATCACCGCGCGCTGGCTGCCCCACCTCGTGCTCGCGGCTGCGGCCTCGGCGACTTGTCTATACATCCTCAAGACGCAACCGACCTTCGGCATGCCGGACGGCCCCAAGACCGCCTTTGCGCTGGCCTTCGGCGTGTCGGTGTGGGCCTGGGTGTTTGCCATCACCGGGCTGGCGCTGCGTTTCCTGTCGGGCCACAGCGCATGGCGCCGCTACATCGCCGATGCCTCGTACTGGATCTACCTCGCCCACCTCCCGCTCGTGATGGCCCTGCAGGTCTGGGTGGGTGACTGGCCTTTGCACTGGGGCGTGAAGTTCCCGTTCGTCGTGCTGACGAGCCTGGCCATGCTGCTGCTGAGCTATCACTGGCTGGTGCGGTCCACCGTCATCGGCAAGGTGCTCAACGGCCGGTCGTACCCACGGCACGCCGTTGCAGCGGCTCCGGTCGAGACGGCGGCGCATGACGAAGTCGTCGCATCTCTGCGCGGCGTGTCCAAGCGCTACGGCAAGCTGGAGGCGCTGAGCGGCGTCGACCTGGAGCTGAAGCGCGGCGAGTTGCTCGCGCTGCTGGGCCCCAACGGCGCCGGCAAGTCCACCGCCATCTCGCTGTGGCTGGGCCTGCACGACGCCGACGCGGGCATCGTCAAGCTGCTCGGCGGCTCGCCGCAGGAGATCGCGCGGCGCCAGGGGCTGGGCGTCATGATGCAGGACGTCGAATGCCCCAAGGACCTGAAGGTCCACGAGCTCGTCGCGCTGTCGGCCAGCTATTACGCGCAACCGCTCAGCGTGAAGGACGCGCTGGCGCGCGCCGGCATCACGGCACTGGCGAGCCGGCCCTACGGCAAGCTCTCCGGCGGCCAGAAGCGGCAAGTGCAGTTCGCCATCGCCATCTGCGGCCAGCCGAAAGTGCTGTTCCTGGACGAGCCCACCGTCGGCCTCGACATCCAGGCCCGCGAAGTGATGTGGGCCAACATCCGCGCGCTGCTGCGTGAGGGCTGCTCCATCCTGCTGACGACGCATTACCTCGAAGAAGCCGAGGCGCTGGCGACCCGCGTGGCCGTGCTCGGCAAGGGCCGGGTCGTCGCCTCGGGCAGCGTGGACGAGATGCGCGCGCTGGTGTCGCGCCGGCACATCCGCTGCGAGACCTCGGTGGTGCCCGGCGACGTTCGCCGGTGGCCTGGCGTGGTGGACGTGAGCCGCGACCACGACCAGCTCGCCATCGTCGCCACCGATGCCGAGGCCGTCGTGCGCAAGCTGCTCGCGGCCGACCCTCAGCTCTCGCGCCTGGAAGTCCGCCAGGCCGGGCTCAACGATGCGTTCAACGAACTGACCCGGGAGGCCGCATGACCACCTTGACCCACCGCCTGGACGTCGCAGCGCCGAAGCGCGCGGCGTCGCCCTACATCGTCGAGATCCGCCTCGAACTGCTGCGCCTGCTGCGCGCGCCGGCCTTCGCGCTGCCGATGTTCGTGCTGCCCGTGGCCCTCTACCTGCTGTTCGCCTTCGCCGTGGCCGGCGAGCAGACCGCCAAGGACCCGGACGCCGCCCGCTTCATGTTCGCCGGCTTCTCGCTGATGGCCGTGACCATGGCCGCCGTGTTCGCCACCTGCCCGTCCATCGCGATGGAGCGCGAGCTCGGCCTGCTGACGCTCAAGCGCGCCCAGCCCGCACCGCCCGGTGCCTGGCTCACGGCCAAGATCGTCGCTGGCGTCGTCACGGGTCTGATCGCCTACCTGCCCCTCCTCGTCGTCACGGCGATCAGCGGCCAGGCGATGCTGACGGCCGGCCAGCTCGCGGCCATGAGCGCCGTGCTGGTGGCCGGTGCCATCCCCTTTTGCGCACTGGGCGTGATGGTGGGTGCGCTGGCCAGCGGCTCGGCCGCGCCGGCCTACGCCCACCTGCTCTACCTGCCGGGGCTCTACCTGTCGGGTGTGTTCTTCCCGCTGCCCAAGTCCATGCACTTCCAGGCGCCGTTCTGGCCGCAGTTCCACCTCAACCAGCTCGTGTTCGCCGCGGGCGGTGTCGACAAGTTCCGCTGGATCGCGCCGGAGATGGCCATCGCGGTGCTGCTGGGGTTCACGGTCCTGTGCAGCGGCATCGCCCTGCATCGGCTGAAGCGGCGCGGGTGAAAGGCACATGGGCGATCCGCAGGCGGCCTTCGGCGCCATGCGGGCGCCGAGCGGTGCGCGCCGCCCGGCTTGTTCAGCCCGCCTTGTGGCTCTGCATCAGGCCGACGGCCATGCCCAGCGGGTCCAGCAGCACGGCCATCACGTCGCCATCCGGCAGGGCCGTGACGGGCACGATGACGCTGGCGCCTTCGGCCGTTGCGGTGGCGACGGTCGCAGCCACGTCGGGCACGCTGACGAAGACCTGCACGCTGCTGGGCACACCGGGCGGTGCGGGCCAGATACCGCCCGGAATGCCGCCCGGCGCGGCCGGGATCTCGCGGTAGCCCATCGCGTTGTGGGCGGTGATGGCCCAGCCGAACACGCGGCCGTAGAACTGCGCGGCCCGCTCAGGGTCGGGGGTGACGATCTGCCAATGCGTGACGGGAGCGTTCATCGAGGGTCCTCGGTAGGGGATTGGAGTTGCCAGTCGCCGCGGCCGCGCATGACGAGGACGCGGTCGACCAGCAGGCGCTGCAACGCAACGTTGACGGCGTCCAGCGGCAGGCCGGTCATCGCAGCCAGCCAGCGGGAGTCGGGACGGAAGTCGCGCCGCGAGATGGCCCGGCAGACACCGCGACGCGCCTCGGCCAGGCCGAGCAGCTGCAGCTCGCCGTCGCTCAGCCCAAGGCGACGGCCCAGGCGCTGCACGCAACGGCCGGTGGCGATGGTGCGGCCGGCCAGCAGCCGAGTCAGCGTGGCGTGGTGCACGCCCAGCGACTGCGCAAAAGCGCGCAGCGAGTACGCCGGATTGACGGCGCGGCGGCGGGCCAGGGTGTCGGCGAGCAGGCTGTGCAGGGACATGGCGCCAGCTTAGGCGAGGGCATGACCGCACCTGCGCAGAAAGTGGTGCGATCCCCCGGTCAGGGCTGCTTGTCGGGTTCGGGGATGCGGCTGATCTGCACGCTGACGATCTTCCAGGCCCCGGCGCGCTTCACGTAGATGTCGATGTAGCGGTAGTGGCTCTTGAAGGCCTGGCCCTGGTAGCGGCCCGTCATGCGCGTGCGGCCGCTGAGCAGGGCCGTGTCGCCGTAGACGCGCACCTCGAAGTCCTCGACGGTGTAGGGGTCGAGGACGAGGTCGCGCGAGACCAGCCCTTCGACGAAGCTGGCCCGGGTCTCGACATCGCCGCGGCCGTCGATCTGGCGGAAGTCGGGCGCCATGTTGGCTTCGATGGCGGCGCGGTCCTTGGCGACGATGGCCCGGTCCCAGGCTTCGGCCTGGGCCTTGAGCCGGGCGGAAAGATCGGCGGGCGGCGCGGCGAACGCGAAGCTCGCCCAGGCAACCGCCACGAGGGCAAGCCTTCTTTTCATGCGATCTGCAGACTCCGCCAGATCAGGCTCGTGATCAGCTGGCGCGCCGCCTCGAAGTCGGCCTCCTCCAGCCGCGGCTTGCCCATGTAGAGGGCGAACTGCGGCGCCAGGTCGGCGTAGGCCTGGGTGGACGACCAGATGAGGAACATCAGGTGCGTGAAGTCGACCTGCTGGATCAGGCCCTCGGCCGCCCAGCACTCGAAGCGCTCGACGTCGGCATGCAGCAGCGGCATGACCTGGGCGCGCAGCACGTCGGTGTAGCGCGGCGCGCCGGCCATGATCTCGCGCGTGAAGACGGCGTTGCCGCTGGGCCGCTCGCGGCTGAAGCGCAGCTTGTCGGCCACATAGCTCTCGATGGCCGCCTTGGGCTCGGAGGCCTCGGCGATGGCGTTCATGTTGGCCATCCACTCGCCCATGACGCTGTCCAGCACGGCGCGGTAGAGATCTTCCTTGCTGGGCCAGTGGTAGAGCAGGTTCTGGCGGGACAGATCCAGCACCGCAGCGATGCTGTCCAGGCTGACGCCCTCGAAGCCAAAGCGCGCGAACTGGCGCTCGGCCTCAGCCAGGATGGCCTCCTGCTTGCGCAGGGTGGCGGCGCGCGGGGTGCGCGTCACGGTAGCGATGTCGGTCATGCACCGCATTTTGACGGGGCGCACCAAGCCGGCCCTGCGGGTTTTTACGCTTCGGTAAAGTTTTACAGGGTAGTAATGTTTGGGTGTTTTCTCTTGGGAGATTCCCGTGGACCTTGCCGACCTGAAATCCGGCCGCCTTGAGCCGGACGACTACGCCCGCAACTTTGCCGACGCCCACCCGACGCTGAACCGCACGCAGGCGCTGATCGAGGCCGAGCGCTGCTACTACTGCTATGACGCGCCCTGCCAGACGGCCTGCCCCACGGGCATCGACATCCCGAGCTTCATCCAGCGCGTGGCGCAGGACAACGTGCGCGGCGCGGCCGAGGCCATCCTGACGGCCAACCCGCTGGGCGGCATGTGCGCCCGCGTCTGCCCGACCGAGGTGCTGTGCGAGCAGGCCTGCGTGCGCAACACCAACGAGAGCAAGCCGGTGGAGATCGGCATGCTGCAGCGTTACTCGGTCGAGGGTTATCTGGCCAAGCCGGGCAAGCCGCTGTTCGAGCGCGGCATGCCGACGGGCCGGCGCATCGCAGTCGTCGGCGCGGGCCCGGCCGGCCTGGCAGCGGCGCATGGCCTGGCCTGGCGCGGTCATGACGTCGTGCTGTTCGACGCAGCGCCCAAGCTTGGCGGGCTGAACGAGTACGGCCTGGCGACCTACAAGGTGGCCGGCGGCTTTGCGCAGAAGGAGATCGACTGGCTGCTGAGCATCGGCGGCATCACGCCGAAGCTGAACTGCCGGCTCGGCCGCGACATCACGCTCGACGGCCTGCTGGCTGAATACGACGCCGTCTTCCTCGGCCTGGGCCTGGGCGGCGTGAACGCGCTGGGCATTGCCGAGCCGCAGGTCAGCGGCCTGCGTGACGCCGTCGACTTCATCGCTGAGTTGCGCCAGAGCGCGCCCGAGATCGTCACCGTGGGCCGCCGGGTCGTCGTCATCGGCGGCGGCATGACGGCCGTGGACGCGGCCGTGCAGAGCAAGCTGCTGGGCGCCGAGCAGGTCACGATGGTCTACCGCCGCGGGCTTGACGGCCTGTCGGCCTCCACCCACGAGCAGCACTGGGCGCAGACCAACGGCGTGACCATCCGCTGCTGGGCACGGCCTCTGGCCGTCGAAGCCCACGGCGGCGTGCTGCGCGGCATGCGCTTCGCCGCCACCCGGCTCGAAGACGGCAAACTGGTCGACACTGGCGAGCAGTTCTTCATCGAGACCGACATGGTGCTGCGCGCCATCGGCCAGACCTACCAGGCCGAGGCCGCCGGCAGCGCCATCGCGCTGGAGAGTGGCCGCATCAAGACCGATGCCGACGGCCAGACCAGCCTGGCTCGCGTCTGGGCCGGCGGCGACTGCCGCGCCGGCGGCCAGGACCTGACCGTCGAAGCCGTCGAGCACGGCAAGCGCGCAGCCATCAGTATCGACCGCGCCCTGGGCCTGAGCACCGCCCGCCACATGGACAAGGAGGCCGCGAATGGCTGACCTCAGCACCGACTTCCTGGGCATCAAGAGCCCGAATCCCTTCTGGCTCGCGTCGGCCCCGCCGACCGACAAGGAGATCAATGTGCGCCGCGCCTTCGAGGCCGGCTGGGGCGGCGTCGTCTGGAAGACGCTGGGCGAGGACCCGCCGGTCGTCAACGTCAGCGGCCCGCGCTATGCCACGCTGTGGAGCCAGGACCGCCGCGTCATCGGCTTCAACAACATCGAGCTGATCTCCGACCGGCCGCTGCAGACCAACCTCGACGAGATCAAGCGCGTGAAGCGCGACTTCCCCGACCGGGCCATGATCGTGTCGCTGATGGTGCCGGTGAACGAAGCGAGCTGGAAGGCCATCCTGGAGCGCGTGGCCGATACCGGCGCCGACGGCGTGGAGCTGAACTTCGGCTGCCCGCACGGCATGAGCGAGCGCGGCATGGGCTCGGCCGTTGGCCAGGTGCCGGAGTACATCCAGCAGGTGGCCGAGTGGTGCAAGAAGCACACGAGGATGCCCGTCATCGTCAAGCTCACTCCCAACATCACCGATGTGCGCTTCCCGGCACGCGCGGCGAAGAACGGCGGCGCCGACGCGGTCAGCCTCATCAACACCATCAACTCGGTCATGGGCGTGGACCTGGACCGCATGACGATGAGCCCCGTCACCGACGGCCTGGGGTCGCACGGCGGCTACTGCGGCCAGGCCGTGAAACCCATCGCGCTGAACATGGTGGCCGAGATCGCGCGCGACGCGGCCACGGCCGGCCTGCCCATCAGCGGCATCGGCGGCATCACCACCTGGCGCGACGCGGCGGAGTTCATCGCCATGGGCTGCGGCACGGTGCAGGTCTGCACCGCCGCCATGGTCTACGGCTTCAAGATCGTGCAGGACATGTGCTCGGGCCTGAGCAACTTCATGGACGAGAAGGGCTACACCCGCCTGACGGACTTCCAAGGCCGCGCGGTGCCCACCGTGAAAAACTGGAACCAGCTCAACCTGAACCACGTCGAGAAGGCGGTCATCGACCAGGACAGCTGCATCCAGTGCGGCCGCTGCCACGTGGTGTGCGAAGACACGTCCCACCAGGCCATCTGGGCCACCAAGGACGGCAAGCGCCACTTCCATATCAACGAAGCCGAGTGTGTCGGATGCAACCTTTGCGTGTCGATCTGCCCGGTCCCTGGCACCATCACGATGCGCGCGCTCCAGCCGGGCGAGACCGATGCCCGTACCGGCCGGGTCATCGACGGCAGCTATGCCAACTGGACGACGCACCCGAACAACCCGATGAGTGCCGGATGCGCTTGAAGGAATTGAGATGAGTCAATACGAAGTCGGCCACTGGATCCACGGTGAGGTCACGCGCGGCAGCGGGGATCGCCAGCAGGACATCTACAACCCCGCCACCGGTGCCGTGCAGGGCAAGCTGCTGCTGGGCAGCGTGGCTGACCTGGACGCGGCGGTGGCCAGCGCCACCAAAGCTGCCAAGGCCTGGGGCCAGACGCCGGCGCTGGCGCGCTCGCGCGTGCTGTTCAAGTTCCTGTCCATCGTGCAGGAGCGCCGCGAAATCCTCGCCGACGCCCTCGTGCGCGAGCACGGCAAGACCACGCCCGACGCCTTGGGTGAAGTGGCGCGCGGCATCGAGAACATCGAGTTCGCGACCGCCATGCCGCAGCTGCTCAAGGGCGAGTACACCGAGCAGATCGCACGCGGACTGGACGCATGGAGCACGCGCCAGCCGCTGGGCGTGGTGGCCGGCATCACGCCGTTCAACTTCCCCGCCATGGTGCCCATGTGGATGTACCCACTGGCCATCGGCTGCGGCAACGCCTTCATCTTGAAGCCCAGCGAGCGCGACCCGTCGGCGTCGCTATTGATGGCAGCCTGGCTGAAGGAAGCGGGCCTGCCCGACGGCATCTTCAGCGTCGTGCAGGGCGACAAGGACATCGTCGACGCCATCCTGGCCCACCCCGGCATCGCAGCCGTCAGCTTCGTCGGCTCCACGCCGGTGGCCGAGCACATCTACAAGATCGGCAGCGCCCACGGCAAGCGCGTGCAGGCGCTGGGTGGTGCAAAGAACCACATGGTCGTCATGCCCGACGCCGACCTGGAGCAGGCTGTGGACGCGCTGATGGGCGCGGCCTACGGCTCGGCCGGTGAGCGCTGCATGGCCATCTCGGTGGCCGTGGCTGTGGGTGACGCAGCGGACGCACTGGTGGCCGCGCTGGCACCCAAGGTCGCCGCGCTGAAGATCGGCGAAGGCCATGGCAGCGGCATCGAGATGGGGCCGCTGATCACACGCGCCTCTCAGCAACGCGTGGAGAAACTGATCGGTGAAGGCGTGGCCGCGGGCGCGAAGGCCGTCGTCGATGGCCGTGGCCATCGCGTGGCCGGCTTCGAGGACGGCTTCTTCGTCGGCGGCACGCTGCTGGACGGCGTGTCGGCCGAGATGAGCTGTTACACCGAGGAGATCTTCGGCCCGGTGCTCTGCGTGGTGCGCGTGCCGGACCTGGCCGCGGCCATCGCGCTGATCGAAGCCAACGAGTACGCCAACGGTGTGGCCATCTTCACCCGCGACGGCCATGTGGCGCGCGAGTTCGTGCACCACATCCAGGTCGGCATGGTGGGCGTCAACGTGCCGCTGCCGGTGCCCATGGCCTTCAACAGCTTCGGCGGCTGGAAGCGCAGCCTGTTCGGCGACCACCACGCCTACGGCCCCGAGGCGGTGCGGTTCTATACCAAGCACAAGGCCGTCATGCAGCGCTGGCCAGACTCCCTGCCCAAGGGCCCGCAATTTGCTTTCCCGCAGAACACCTGAACCGCAAGGAAGCTGCCCATGAACGACCCGACGCTGAGCAACCCTGATCTCATCCCGACGACAGCCGCTCAGCGCACCTGGCGCTGGTATCACTTCGCGGCGCTGTGGGTGGGGATGGTCATGTGCATCCCGGCCTACACGCTGGCGGCCAGCCTCATCGAGTCGGGCATGAGCTGGAGCCAGGCGGTGGGCACGGTGTTCCTGGGCAACCTCATCGTGCTGGTGCCCATGCTGCTGATCGGCCATGCGGGCGCCAAGTACGGCATCCCGTATGCCGTGCTGGCGCGGGCCTCGTTCGGCACGCGGGGCGCGCGCCTGCCGGCCCTGCTGCGTGCGCTGGTCGCCTGCGGTTGGTACGGCATCCAGACCTGGTTCGGCGGCCAGATGATCTACACGCTGGCCGGCGTGCTGATCGGGCATCCTCTGACCGGCGACCCGCTGCCCGTGCTGGGCATCAGTGCCGCGCAGTTCGGCTGCTTCCTGCTGTTCTGGGCGCTGCAGTTCTGGTTCGTCCTGCATGGCATCGAAGCCATCCGCAAGCTGGAGACCTGGACGGCGCCGATCAAGATCGTCATCTGCTTTGTCTTGCTGTGGTGGGCCTGGGACAAGGCCGGCGGCTTCGGCCCCATCCTGGACCAGCCCTCTGCGTTTGTCGAAGGCGGCAAGAAGGCCGGCCAGTTCTCCGCCGTGTTCTGGCCGTCGCTGACCGCCATGGTGGGCTTCTGGGCAACGCTGGCGCTGAACATCCCCGACTTCACGCGCTTTGCCAAGACGCAGCGCGACCAGCTCGTCGGCCAGGCCATCGGCCTGCCGCTGCCGATGGGCTTGCTCGCCGCGCTGGCGGTGTTCGTCACGTCGGCCACCGTCGTCATCTACGGCAAGGCGCTGTGGGACCCGGTGGACCTGGCCAGCCGCATGACCGGCGCGGCCGTGTTGATCGCCCTCATCGTGTTGCTGATCGACACCGTCAGCGTCAACCTCGCGGCAAACCTCGTCGGCCCGGCCTACGACTTCTCGGCGCTGGCCCCTGGCCGCATCAGCTACAAGGCTGGCGGCATCCTCACGGCCGGCATCGCCATCGCCATGATGCCGTGGAAGATCCTGGCCTCCACCGAGGGCTACATCTTCACGTGGCTCATCGGCTACTCCGCCCTGCTGGGGCCGGTGGCGGGCATCTTGATCGTCGACTACTACGTGCTGCGCAAAACCGAGCTGGTCGTGGATGACCTCTACCGCGAGGGCGGCCGCTACAGCTACCGCGGCGGCTGGAACATGGCCGCCGTCATCGCCTTCGCCGTGGGCGTGGCGCCCAACATCCCCGGCTTCCTGAACGCCGCCTTCCCCGCCGCCTTCCCCGAGGTCGGCGCGGCGTTCAAGGCCATCTACACCTATGCCTGGTTCGCCGGTCTCGCCCTCGCTGCCATCGTCTATGGCGCGTTGATGGCCGGCAAGACTCAGGCCCAACCGCTCACAAGGAGCGCGACATGACTTCTTCTCTGTTGATCCGCGGCGCCGTCGTCGTCAATGCCGACGCCGAATCCCGCACCGACGTGCTCTGCGTCGACGGCCGCATCGCAGCTATCGGTGAACGCGCCGTGCGCGACGCACCCGCCGGCACCACGACGTTGGACGGCACCGGCCAGTACCTGATCCCCGGCGGCATCGACCCGCACACCCACATGCAGCTGCCCTTCATGGGCACGGTCACGCAGGACGACTTCTTCACCGGCACCGCGGCCGGCCTGGCGGGTGGCACGACCTCGATCATCGACTTCGTCATCCCCAACCCGCAGCAGCCGCTGATGGAGGCCTACCGCACCTGGCGCGGCTGGGCCGAGAAGTCGGCCAGCGACTACGCCTTCCACGTCGCCGTGACGTGGTGGGACCAGAGCGTCAGCGACGACATGGGCACGCTGGTTCGCGAGGAAGGCGTGAACAGCTTCAAGCACTTCATGGCCTACAAGAACGCCATCATGTGCGACGACGAGACGCTGGTGAACAGCTTCAAGCGTGCACTCGAACTCGGTGCCATGCCGACCGTGCACGCCGAGAACGGCGAGTTGGTCTATCTGCTGCAGGCCGAGGTCGCCAAGATGGGCATCACCGGCCCTGAGGGCCACCCACTCTCACGGCCCCCGATGGTCGAAGGCGAAGCTGCCAACCGCGCCATCGCCATTGCCGACGTGCTGGGCGTGCCCATCTACATCGTGCACGTCAGCTGCATCGAGAGCGCCGAGGCGATTGCACGAGCGCGCGCACGGGGCCAGCGCGTCTACGGCGAGGTGCTGGCCGGCCACCTGCTCATCGACGACAGCGTCTACCGGGACCCATCCTTCGAGAAGGCGGCCGCCTACGTGATGAGCCCGCCCTTTCGCCCCAAGATCCACCAGGAGTTCCTGTGGCGCGGCCTGCAGTCGGGCCAACTGCACACGACCGCCACCGACCATTGCACCTTCTGCGCGAGCCAGAAGGCCGCGGGCATCGACAACTTCGCCAAGATCCCCAACGGCTGCGGCGGCGTCGAGGAGCGCATGGCGGTGCTGTGGGATGCCGGCGTCAACTCCGGCCGGCTCACGCCCAGCGAGTTCGTCGCGATCACCTCGTCCAACGCGGCCAAGCTCTTCAACATGTACCCGCGCAAGGGCGTCATCGCCGAAGGGGCAGACGCAGACCTCGTGCTGTGGGACCCGGCCGGCACCAAGACGCTGAGCGCCAAGACGCAGTTCTCCAAGAACGACTTCAACATCTTCGAGGGCCGCACGGTGCGCGGCGTGCCCAGCCACACGATCGCCCAAGGCCGCGTCGTGTTCGCCCGCGGCGAGTTGCGCGCCGAGCAAGGCAAGGGCCGTTACCTGAAGCGCCCGCCGTTCGGCCCGCAGTTCGACGCCGCCGCCAAGCGCGCCCACGACCTGGCGCCGACCGCCGTCGCACGATGAGCGCGCAGACCGTCATCCCACAGCTGCGCATGACCGATGCGGCCCGCGCGCAGGCCTTCTACATCGACCAGCTCGGCTTCAGCATCGACTGGCAGCACCAGTTCGAGCCCGGCCTACCGCTCTTCCTGCAGATCACACGCGAAGGCCAGACGATCTTCCTGACGGGCCATGCAGGTGACTGCGCGCCCGGCGGCGCCGTCTACTTCTGGGTGCCCGACGCCGACGCTGTCTACGCCGCCTTCATCGCCCGCGGCGTACAGCCGGTCAAGCCCATCGAAGACATGCCCTGGGGCGTGCGCGAGTTCCTGCTCGTCGACCCCGACCACAACAAGCTGCGCTTCGGCACGAAGCTCTGAGGAATCCATCATGGACACCGCCGTCTCCAAGACTGACGTCTCCACCCTGCGCGTCAACGGCCAACGCCTGTGGGACTCGCTGATGGAGCTGGCGCAGATCGGCGCCACCGAGAAAGGCGGTGTCTGCCGCCTGACACTGACCGACCTGGACAAGCAGGGCCGCGACCTCGTCACGCGCTGGGCGCGCGAGGCGGGCATGACGGTCACCATCGACCAGATCGGCAACGGCTTCATGCGCCGCGCCGGCCGCAACAACAGCCTGCCGCCCATCATGACCGGCAGCCACATCGACACCCAGCCCACCGGCGGCAAGTTCGATGGCAACTACGGCGTGCTGGCCGGCATCGAGGTCGTGCGCACACTCAACGACCACCGCATCGAGACCGAGGCGCCCATCGAGGTTGCGTTCTGGACGAATGAGGAAGGCTCGCGCTTCGTGCCCGTCATGATGGGCTCGGGCGTGTTCGCCAAGGCCTTCACGCTGGAACATGCCTACGCGGCGACCGACACGGCAGGCTTGACGGTCAAGGGCGAGCTGGAGCGCATCGGCTACATCGGCAGCCAGGTGCCGGGCGACCACCCCATCGGCGCCTACTTCGAGACCCACATCGAGCAGGGCCCGGTGCTGGAGGACCACGACAAGACGATCGGCGTCGTCACCGGCGTGCTGGGCATCCGGTGGTACGACTGCGTCGTCACCGGCATGGAGGCGCACGCCGGCCCCACGCCCATGGCGCTGCGCAAGGATGCGCTGCAAGTGGCCACCAAGCTGATGCAGGAAGTCGTCGCCTGCGCCCACCGCCATCCGCCGCACGGCCGCGGCACGGTGGGCATGGTGCAGGTGCACCCCAACAGCCGCAATGTCATCCCCGGCCGCGTGAAGTTCAGCATCGACCTGCGCAACGCGACCGACGCGCTGTGCGAGGCCATGGACGCCGACATCCGCGCCGTGGCCGCCAAGCTCAGCGCCGACAGCGGCCTGCCCATCGAGATCACGCCCGTCAGCGCCTACCCGGCGCAACCCTTCCACGCCGACTGCATCGCCGCCGTGCAGAAGGCGGCCGACGCGCTGGGCTACAGCAACATGCGCGCCGTCTCGGGCGCCGGCCACGACGCCGTCTACATGGCCCGCCTGGCCCCGGCCGGCATGATCTTCATCCCCTGCAAGGACGGCATCAGCCACAACGAGATCGAGGACGCCAAGCCCGAGCACATCGAGGCGGGGTGCAATGTGCTGCTGCAGGCGATGCTCGAACGCGCCAGCTGAAGTGCGCGTCACGTCGGATCGCATCTCCCCGAGGTTCGCCGCCCTCGCGCTGGCCAGCCCGCTGGCAGCCCTGGCCGCGCCCGCCTGTCCTCAGTTCGAAGGCAGCTTCAGCATCCAGGGCGCCCCCGCCGTCGCTGGCGATGCGCTGCGCGCACTCGGTGCAGACCGCAGGGATGCGGTCGGGGGCAACCTCACGATCAGCGCCCGGTCGGGCGCTCCGTTGCGCCTGAGCTTCGATCCCCCACCAGCGGACCGGCCCAGACAAGCCGTCGATTGGGCGTTGAACAGCCCGGCGGACTTCCGCTGCGAGAAGGGTTGGCTGGTGATGGCCCGAGCCGTCGAGGCAAGTCGTGGCGCGTTCGAAGGCCGCTCCACCGTCCGCATCGCGCCGGACATGGACAGCGGCGGCCTGCAGGTGGAGGTGAGCTTCAAGGGCCGCGAGTCCGCCCGCATCTACAGCTATGACTCGGCCAAGGTCGACGTGCCGCTGCCCTGGTCGCGCAAGTCCGTCACCGAGCGGCAGGTCTGGAGCGGCGCCAGCCTCGTGGCGTGGCGTGGCAAGCTGCCGGAATCCGCGCTGGAATCCGCGCCAATGCCCGCGCCCGCGCCCGCACCTTCACCGGTGGCCGCTGTCGCGGAGTCGGCCGGCGTGAAGCAGGCGCGTCAGTTGCTGGGCCGCACCGGCCTGATGCTGAACGACGTGGCGGCGGACGAGACGGCCCAGCGCGCCAAGGTCCGGGCCACGCCGGCTGAGCTGGCGCGGTTGGAAGACGCGCTGCGAGCGGCGGGAGTCGTCTACGAGGTGCCGGTCTCGCCGGTGCAAACCGGCAGCGCCTATTTCGTGGAAGTGGTGCTCCCTCAAAGGACGGGCGCCGCCAGCCGGCCCAGCCGTCTGTGGGTGGAGCAGGAGCTGACGCGTTTCCTGCCCACCTACGCGAGCGTGAACAGGGTCGAATCGCAGGACGACACCTGGACCGTGCAACTCGGCCTGATCAACGGACTGAAGGCAGAGGATGCCCTGCAGCGCGTGCGCACCTCCAGCAAGGCCTTCAGCGAGGTGCGCGTGCTGCCCGGCACCGAACGCGCCCTGGGCCCGGCGCTGCGGGTCGTGGATGTGCAATTGCGCGCCCGGTAGCCAGGCCATGCGGGCGTCCGCCAACGTCTGGCTTCGCGGGGGCCCCAACTTTCAGCCTTGGGAGACAGGCGCCTGCCGGCCCTCCACGGAATGCATGCAGGCGTTGCGCCCGCACTCGATCCCACAAGGAAACCCTAAGCTGAGAAAGACATGCCTGATCATGGCAGCAACGCTGATGACCGTGGCCTCGGTGCCAAGCTTTGCTTCGGCCAAAGGCACGCCGGCTCAACCCAATATCACCTGCGGCCTGTGGCTGCCGTGGTGCCCGAAGTACTGAAGCCCAGAGCCCCCGAAAACGCCCGTGGCCTCCTCCGGTGCCACGGGCGTCTTCATTCGGCCCTGCGAACACGCCAGGCCTGCACCACGGCCCAGGTGATCTCCGGCGCGATGAACAGCAGCAGCACCGGCGCCGCCGACTGCGCCCAGGCCCACGCCATCCAGGTGCCGAACAGCAACCGACCGGCGGCGTCGTAGCGGCCCAGTTGCACCGTCGGCCCGCGCAGCCGCAGCACGGACCAGACGAGCACGATGCTGCCCATCAGCAGCGCGAACAGCGTCTGCACTGGATCAAATGCCGGCAGCGGCTGGCCGCCCAGGGCCTGGTTGATCGCGCTGAGCTGTGCACGGTTCATCTCGAAGGTCCAGGGCGTCGCGAACGGCGCGGTGACGATGAAATCGTAGAGCGCGCTGAACCAGACGACGCGCAGGAAACCAGGGGTGCTGAAGGCAGGCATGAAGAGGCACAAAATGCAGAAGTGCCCCCATGCTCGACCCTGGACCGCACTCCAGGGTCAAGCCCTTTTTCAACACACTCCCATGCGCATCGGCACCCTCTCCACGCTGACCGGCCTGAGCCGCGACAGCCTGCGCTTCTACGAGAAGCGCGGCCTGCTGCAGGCGCGCCGCACCGACAACGGCTACCGCGACTACCCCGAGGAGGCCGTGCAGTGGCTGGGCTATGTGCGCACGGCGCAGCAGCTGGGCTTCACGCTGGCGGAGATCGCGGCCGACCTGCCGCTGCTGGCCCAAGGCGAAGACGCCGGCCCGGCGCTGCGCGCGACGCTGGCGCGCAAGCTGGCGGACATCGACGAGCGCATCGCCGCGCTGCAGGGGCTGCGCGGCGATCTGGCCCGCCGGCTGGCCGACACGCCCGACACCGGCGCCAGCTGCCCGTTGCGCCCGGCGGCCTGACGTTCAGGCCACCGCGCTGCGCACCGCCTCGCGCACGAGGCCGTCGAGCTTGCCGGTGATCTGCGTCAGCTCACCCGACACGACGGCGAACTCGCGGCCCGAGTCGCCAGCGCGCGCGGCGACGACCTGGGCGTTGAAGGAGACGATGCGGGCGTGTTTGGCAATGGTCTCGATGTCGCCCATGACGGAGGTGAGCTGCTGCTTCGCAGCGGCAGCCTGCTGGCGGGCCAGGTCTTCGTAGATCTGGGTCAGCCGGTTCAGCACGGCCAGCAGCGGCGTGACGCTTTCCACCAGTTCCTCCAGCAGACCAGGCGCGCTGCGGGATTCGGTGGCGATGGCGTTGAGCGCGCGCTGCGCGAGCTCGATGAAGCCGGCTATGCGCTCATCGGCACGGTCAGCGCCGGAATAGGTCTGCTCCAACTCGCCGCCAAGAACGCGGGGCGACAGCTCGCCCTCCGTCAACGCGCGGTGGGCCTCGCGGAAGGTCGTCAGTGCATCGTGCGCCGTGGCCAGCGCACCTTTGCGGCCCTGCAGGGCCAGCACCGCAAACAACACCACGCGCTGCGACGTGAAGCGGCGCCGACCGGAGAGGTTGATCAACTTGCCAAAGACCTCGCCCGCCGTTTGCTTGGGCGCGGCCCCCGCTTTCCGTGCATCGGGCACTGCACGCTGGTGGTGCAACATGGCGTTCTCCGTGAGCTGGGTCACAACCGGCGCCTCCCACGGTGCGCATGCCGGTCCTGCCAACCCGAGGGTTAGCACGGAGCGTGCCAGCGGAACGCTAGTTGACCGGGGGTGGCGCCAGCACGGCCGCCAGCTCGACGACCCGGCGGCCCGGCGACGCCCAACGCGCCAGCGCAGCCCGCAGCGCCGGCTCGTCGTCAGCCGACGCGCCCAGCACGCGCCGCGCCATCCAGCGGTCGTCCTTGCCGCCGTCCGCGTCGTGATGCTCGTGAGGCCTGCCTTCGCTGCATGCCTTGCAGAGCATGCGCACATTGGAGGTCCAATCCTCGACATGCCCCCGTGCCATCGCCACGGCTTCTTCGAGGGCCTCGATGTCGGCGGGCGAATCGGCGTCCACTTGCAGTTCGAAGGTCGTCATGCGCGACGGCATATGAAGCTGCAGCACGTTGAACACGTCGTACTCGCGCCCCCGCGAGGTCCGCGTCCCGGTGGGGGCGCCGTCGTGCAGCACGATGTCCTCGGCGCGATAGCCCGAGGAGGCGTAGGGAATGTTCTCGATGCGCACGCGAACCGGGTCGACACGGCGGCCCCAGACCACCTCGGCGTCGCCATCTGGATTCAACCGCACCGGCGTGATGCCGAAGTCGTCCCCGATCGGGCCGTCGCCGTCCACGATCTCGATGCCCAGGCGCCGCCAGGTGGCTCGGGCCGTCGCCCAATCGCACAGGGCCGTCGCGGCGATGGCCAGGTTCCAGTTCGAGGCCTCGTCATCGGGCCGCAATTCGACGGCGCGCCGGTTGAAATCCAGCGACTCGACCCACGCCCCGCGGTACTTGTGGATGAGGCCGATGTTGTAGAGCGTCGACGGGCGCTCGGGGTCCAGCCGCAAGGCCCCGTGATACAGGCGCAGCGCCTGATCGTCGTCGCCGCCCTCCAATGCCACCGCCTGCTCGTGCAGGTCTTCTGCCTGCCGCTTCGCGTCGATGCTCATGCCAACCTCGCCAGCCGCTTCGTCGCTTCTGACAGCGTCTCATCCCGCTTCGCAAAGCAGAACCTCACATGCCGCCGCTCCTGCGGCCGCTGGTAGAAGACCGACAGCGGGATGGCCGCGACGCCAATCTCGGTGGTCAGCCATCGGGCGAAGTCCAGTTCGGTCTTGTCGGAAACAGCGCTGTAGTCCACCGTCTGGAAGTAGGTGCCCTCGCAGGGCAGCAGCTTCAACGGCGTGGTGGCCAGCGCGGTGCGGAAGGCATCGCGCTTGGCCTGGTAGAAATCGCTCAGCCCCTGCCACGGCGCCGGGTTGGCGAGGTAGGCCGCGATGGCGTGCTGAGTCGGCGTGTGGACCGTGAACACCGTGTACTGGTGCAGCCGCCGGAACGCGGCTGACAGCGCCGGCGGCGCGGCGACGAAGCCGACCTTCCAGCCCGTCACATGGAAGGTCTTGCCGAAGCTGCTGACGAGAAAGCTGCGCTCGCGCAAGGCCGGGTAGCGGGCCACGCTCTCGTGTGCAGCGCCGTCGAACACCATGTGCTCGTAGACCTCGTCGCTCACGACGAAGAGGTCGTGCGCTTCAACGATCCGTTCCAGCTCGCGCAGGTCGTCCGCAGTCGCAACACGACCGCTGGGGTTGTGCGGCGTGTTCAGCATCAGCGCCCGCGTGCGCGGCGTGATGGCGGCGCGCACCGCCGGCCAGTCGATGCGGTAGTCCTGCGTCATCGGCACGCCCACGGGCACCGCGCCGGCGAGGCGGATGGCCGGGTCGTAGCTGTCGTAGGCGGGCTCGATGATGATGACCTCGTCGCCCGCGCCGACGCAGGCATGCAGGGCCGTGATCAGGCCTTGCGTGCCGCCGGCCGTGATCGTGATGTCACGGTCCGCGTCATAGGCCGCGCCGTAGAGCGTGTTGAGCTTGGCGGCAACCGCCTGGCGCAGCACCGGCACGCCGGTCATCGGCGGGTACTGGTTGTGGCCGGCCGCCATCGCGTCGGTCACGGCCTGCAACAGGGCCGGGTCGGCACCGAAGTCCGGAAAGCCCTGGCCGAGGTTGACGGCGCCATGCTCGGCCGCCAGGGCAGACATGACGGTGAAGATGGTGGTGCCGGTGTTGGGCAGCTTGGTGGGCAGGGCGGGCATGGTGCCCGCCATTTTGCAAGCGCCGCGGGATCAGGCGGCCTTGGCGGGTTCGGTACGCGGCGCGTGGTCGCCGCCGCACTGCTCGAAGGCATCGAGGGCGCGGGCGGCATACATCAGCGACGGCCCGCCGCCCATGTAGACGCTGACCGCCAGCATCTCCTCAAACTCGGCGCGCCCGCAGCCGAGCTTGACCAGCGCCTCCGCATGAAAGGCCAGGCAGGCATCGCAGCGCGCCGCAATGCCGATGGCCATGGCGATCAGCTCCTTGGTCTTGCGGTCCAGCGCGCCGTCGCGCAACGCCGCCTGCGACAGCGCGCCAAAGCCGCGCATCGCGTCGGGGATGTCGGCGCGCAATTGCGAGAGGGTGGCGGATATCTCGCTGGAGAGGGCGCGGAAGTTGGTGGTCATCAAAGGCTCCTGAGGTCAGTCACCGGCCATGCTGGCCGCAGCGACAACCGGGCGCTTTGACTTGGCGCAAGCCTGCGGCTCAGAGGACGCCGCGTGCCAGCGACTTCATGGCACCGGGCCGGGCGGGCCTTTGAGTTCGACGACATTGCCCTCGGGGTCGCTCAGGTAGATGGAAGGCCCCTCGCCTTCGGCACCATAGCGGCTCTCGGTCTTGCCGGCCTCGAAGCCATGCGCCGCGAGGTGGGCGCGGATGGCCGCCGCGTCGAAGGGCTCGACGCGCAGGCAGAAGTGATCCATGTTGCGGCCCTCCGCACCGGGCGCGGCGCCGCCCATGCGGCCCAGCTTGCCGTCCACCGGCACGAGGTCGATCAGCGAGTGGCCGGCGCGCAGCTGCACGAGACCGATCTCGTCCTGGCGGCGCTCGACGGTGCAGCCGAGCACGTCGACGTAGAAGCGGGTGATGGCGTCGAGGTCGATGACGCGCAGCACGAGGTGGTCGATGCCTTGCAGCTTGAGCATTCGGCGGTCTCCTGATCTTGGGGCCGTCAGGATCATGCCGCGGCGAGGCCGTGCCGAAAGTGACGACGGGTTTGTCCGGAGTAACGAAGGGGCATGCCCGCGCTCAATAGAGGCATGCAACTCCCGCAGGCCCCCTCAACATGCAGCCCGAAATGAGCTGGCTGACCCGCCTGGGCTTCGTCGCCCCAGCCGCTTCGGCGCTGGGTGATGAAGCCGCCCTGCTGGCCCGCGTGGCCAGCGGCGACGCGGATGCGCTGGCCCTGGTGTACCGACGCGAGAGCGGCTCCGTCTACCGCTATGCCCTCGCACTGGCCGGCGACGAAGCCACGGCACTGGACGCCGTGCAGGAAGCCTTTGCCCAGTTGCTGCGCGGCCCGCAAGCCTTCAACGCCGACCGCGGCTCGCTGGGCGCCTATCTGGCCGGCATGGCCCGGCACCAGTT
The DNA here is from genome assembly GCA_963422775.4 of uncultured Roseateles sp. GTDB lineage: Bacteria > Pseudomonadota > Gammaproteobacteria > Burkholderiales > Burkholderiaceae_C > Pelomonas. The sequence continues at coordinate 11,232 of CAUJSJ030000094.1, read as the reverse complement.
GCTGAACCAGTGGCGGGACGCGCGCCGGCATGTGCCGCTGGACGATTCGCTCGACGCCGACGAGGCCGCCGAGCCGATGCCCGCCAGCGATGCCCGACTGAGCCTGGCCCAGCAGCAGCAAGGCCTCTGGGCCGCCATCCGGCGCCTGAGCTGGCCGCAGCGCGAGGCCATCGTGCTGGTGGACCTGCAGGAGCGCAGCTACGAGGAAGCCGCCGCGATCGCGGGCGTCAGCGCCGACGTGCTGCGCACCCGGCTGCACCGCGCCCGCCAGCGTCTGGCCGATCTGCTGGCCGTGGGAGAAAGACCATGAGCATCGACAACGACACCCCCGCCTGGCTGCTGCCGGCACGCACCGAGTTCGCCAGGCTTCAGCCCGGCGCCGAGCAAGACGCTGCGCTGCTGGCCCGCCTGGCCGAGCAGCAGCGCGTGCTTCGAACCCGCCGCGCAGCTGCCGAGGCCGCAGCAGCGCATGAACCGCGCTGGCTGCGCCGCCTGGCCTGGGGTAGCGGGGCCCTTGGCGCCACGGCCGCCGTGCTGCTGAGCGCCCTGCTGCTGGACCCGCCCGGTACCCAGGCCGCTCACGCGGCCGGGGCCGGCAGCGGCTTCATTACCCTCGTGCCCGAGAGCGAGTTTCGCGCCGCACTCGAGGCCGGCCGCAGCGCCGCTGTCTGGCTGCAGCCCACCGAGCTGCCGCGCGAGCGCCTGGCCCTGCTGGGCCTGCCCTTTGACGCCGCCCGCGCCGACGAGACGGTGCGCGCCGAGCTGATGCTGAACCCGAGCGGCCAGGTGCTGGCCGTGCGGATCCTGAATTGATGTTGTTGACGGAGACCCGATCATGAAGAAGCCCCTGATGAGCCTGGCGCTTTGCGCACTCGCGGCCTCGGCCTGTGCGCTGGAGGCCGACACCACCCAGCGCGACATCCAGCGCCAGATCCTGGATGAGCAGCGCAACGCGCAGCGCGAGGCCGAACGCGAGGTCGCCCGGGTGATGGCCGAGCTGCCCCGGCAGCTGGCCCTGGGCGACCAGGCGCTGGCCTTCGCCGGCCGCGAGCTGGAGGGCGAGCGCGTCGTCAAGGGCGCACCCTATTGCGCCACGGCCGTGCACGAGAACGTGCAAGCCTTGAGCGACGGCAACCGCATCGTGCGCAAGCAGCAGAGCCAGCTCTGCCGCGACGGCGAAGGCCGCACGCGCCGCGAGGTGCAGCGCGAAGGCGGGCCCAAGGTCATCTACCTGAACGACCCGGTGGCCAGGGAGAGCTGGGTCATCTACCCCGACCAGAAGCGGGTGCAGCGGCTGCGTGGCAGTGCGGCTTTGGCCCCCGGCGCCGACGCCGCCGCCCACGCGGCCTGGGAAGCCTCGATGCAGGACTGGGGCGAGCGCATGAAGGAGCAGGCCGCGCGCTGGAAGGAATGGGGCGCCCGTGTCGCCGAGCGCGCCCGCAGCGTGGATGCCGAGCGCATCCGCGGCCGGGCGATGGCCGGGGAGCCCGGCATCGTCATCGAGCAGGAGCTGGTGCTGCCCGCGGTGCCACCGGCGCCGGGAGCCAGCGCTGTCGAGCGCCGCCGCGAGCTGCGCGTCATCCGCGCCAGCGAGATGCCCGCCCTGCCGGCCCCACCCGCGCCGCTGGTCGCGCCCACGCCGCCAGTGCCGCCCATGCCGCTGCTGCTGCAGGGCCCGATGCTGCCGCGCGAGGGCGGCACGACGACGGCACTGGCGCCCAAGGAGATCGAGGGCCTCAAGGTCACCGGCGAGCGCACGACCTGGACCATCGAGGCCGGCAAGATCGGCAACGAGCGGGCCATCATCAGCAGCCGCGAAGTCTGGCGCAGCCCGGAACTGATGCTGACCGTGCAGAGCCGCGACGCCGACCCGCGCATGGGCGAACAGAACTACCGGCTGGAGAAGATCAGGCGCGGTGAGCCCGACCCGGCGCTGATGAAGCCGCCTGCGGACTACACAAGCGCCCCTCGCCCAGTCGCGCGCCGCTGAACGCGGGCGCGCCTGGTCGGTCCCCCGAGGGGACGGCGATGCGCGCGGCATTGAGCCGCATGCACATCGCCAGACGGGCCGGCTTGGGAGCGGCCCGGCGCTCGGCCCGAAATACCCGGACTACTCTGCGACCGGGGCCGCCGGCTTCAGCATCGCCGCCAAGTTGTGAGCGATGCCGGTGATGCCCTGATTCGACAGACCCGCGTCGTGCATGACGGCATCGACGATGGGCTTGGCGATCTGGTACTGCAGCGCCGAGTTCATGACCTGCTCGGGGAAGGTGGCGCCGTTCGCACCGCCGCCGCCTTCCGCGCTCCCACCCTGGCCCTGCCCCGGCACGCCGTTAACCTGCACGATGCGGATCGAGTCGATCTTCTCCATCGGCTTGACCGCCTCGGCCAGGATGGCCGGCAGCTGCTGCAGCAGCTGGGTGCGCACCTGCAGCTCCACCTGAGCGGCCGACAAGGTGTTCAGCGCGTCGTTGATCGCGCGGCGGCCCTCGGCTTCGGCGATGGCCGCGGCCTGCTTGGCCTTGGCCTCGATCGTCAGCGCCTCGGCGCGGTCGATGGCCGCTTCCTTCTCGGCGGAGGCCGACACCTTCACGGCAATGGCGTTCTGCTCGGCGTCCTTGCTCGCCTCGATCAGCTGAATCGCCTTGTCGCGCTCGGCCACGGCCACCTGGCGCGCCGTGTTGACGGTTTCCTCGGCCTTCACGGCTTCGGCGCGCGCGAGGTTGGCGGCCGCGTCGGCCTCGGACTGCTCGCGCGACTTGGTGGCGATGGCGATCTGCGTGTCCTGGCGCGCAATCTCGACCTGCTTGCGCTGCTCGGCGCGCTTCATCTCGGTCTGGCGCTCCTGCTCGATCTCGCGGGTCTGGATGACCAGCGTCTTCTCGATCTCGGCCGCCTTGATCTCGCGCTCGGCCTCGATGCGGCGCTGGCCCACCTGGCGTTCGGCCTCGATCTTCACCGTCTCGGCCTCGCGGGTGCGTTCGGCCTGCTGCGACGCGATCTGCGCCGACTGTTCGGCCCGCGCCATCTCGATCTCGCGCTTCTGCGACAGCGAGGCGAACTCCTGGTCCTTCTCGATGGTCAGCTTGATGCGCGAGGCTTCGAGGTTCTTGGTGCGCACCTGCACCTCGGTGTCCTGCTCGACGTCGTTGCGCTGCTTGCGGCGCGCCTCGGTCTGCTCGGTCAGCCGCGTCAGGCCTTCGGCGTCGAAGGCGTTGTTGGGGTTGAAGAACTGCTTGTCGGTCTGGTCCAGGCTGGTGAGGGACACCGACTCCAGCTCAAGCCCGTTCTTCTCCAGGTCCTCCGCGACGGCGTTCTGCACCGCCTGCACGAAGTCGCGGCGCTTGTCCTGCAGCTCCTGGATGGTCATCGTCGCGGCCGTGGCGCGCAGGCTGTCGACGAACTTGTCTTCCACCAGCGCCTTGAGCTCGTTGGGGCTCATGGTGCGCAGGCCCAGCGTCTGCGCGGCGGTGCTCACCGCCTCCTCGGTCTGCTTCACGCGCACGAAGAAGGCCGCCGTCACATCGACGCGCATGCGGTCCTTGGTGATGAGGCTCTCGCGTTCGCGGCGCAGCACCTCGAGCTTGAGCGTGTTCATGTTGACGAGCACGCGCTCGTGGAACACCGGCAGCACGATGGCACCGCCATCCATGATGACCTTCTGACCGCCCAGGCCCGTGCGCACGAAGGCCAGCTCCTTGGTGCTGCGCTTGTACAGCCGCGCGAATACGAAGCCGATGGTCAGCAGCCCGACCACGGCAATGCCGGCGATGACGGCGATGTCGATGATGTTTTCCATTGCTTTTCTACTCCCTCAAATGAGATTGGGATGGGGGTTGGCGATGCAGCGATAGAACGGCCCCGCCTTGCGCACGATCAGGATCTGCGCGCCTTCTTCGAACACTTCGTCATCCAGGTCGGGTTCGACCATCAGGTAGTGGACACGGCCGTGGGCGTCTCGCACCCGGGCTTGCGCGGCCAGCCCGCGGCGGGCCGCACCGGCGCTGACAACGCCCGCGCGGCCGACCAACGATTGCTCGCTGACGGCACTGGTCTCGTCGCGCGGAATGATGTGAGCCACCAGTGCACCCAGGCCGCGCACGGTGGCCAGCGCCGGCGGCACGGCCAGCAGGCCGGCCAGCCAGGCCGGCAGAAAACCGCCGATCAGGTTGAATGCCACTTTCTGCAACGCGTAGCCGAACAGCGCATAACCCAGCAGGAACAACAGCAGCAGCACCAACGCCGGCACGCGCCCGAGATGCAGCCAGCCGAGCACCTTGTCCGTTCCCGTTTCGACCGAGTGATCGGGCAACCAGTGGTCGATGAGATTGCTGGGGCTGAGCGCGATCAGCATGCCCAGGCCCTCCAGCAGCGCAATGGCCACGATCAGCGCCACGGCGACGCCGAAGGGCAGGGTCTCGGGCGAGGTGAACAGGTTCATCTGAACGTCCGTGGTGGATGTGCGGGCGTGAGTGTCATGCCTGGCCGGCCTTGATTTGCGCCATCCGCTCGGCAATCTTGTGATCGCGCACCAGCTGTTCCAGCTCGCTCAGACGCGCCGCCTGCGCCAGATCGCCGGCGCGCTGCGTGCCGTCCAGGCCGGTCTGGCGCTGGTAGATCTTGTCGAAGGCATCGGCGACCTTGCCCAGGCACTGCTCGACGTGGGACTGCCCCTGGGGCTGGGCGGCGGATTCGGTCGCCGCGCGGCTCTTGCGGAAGTCGGCCAGCGCCTCCTGCATCTCGCGCTTCTTGGCCAGCAGCGCGGCGGTGAAGCCCTGCAGCTCCTGCTCCTGGCGGGCCAGGTCGGCCAGCGTCGTCTCCAGCACCGGGATCTGTGCCTCGATGTCGATCTGCCGCGCCACGGCCGCGCGGGCCAGGTCGTCGCGCTGGGCGGCGAGGGCCTGGGCGATCTGGTTGCGCAGGTCCTCGTGGCTGCGGTTGAGCTTGGCGTGCTGCTGCTGCGCCAGGTGGCGGTTGGCACTGGCAAGGCCCAGCTCGTGGCGCACCTCGTCGATGACGCCCTCGGCCTCGCGGATGGCCTGCTCCATGGCAGCCTGGGGATTCAGATCCTCGATCTTGTCCAGCAGCGCATGCATGCTTCCAGCGATGACGCGGCCCACGCGGGTCTTCAGGGAATCGGCCATGTCAGGCTCCTTTCACGGTGTTGAGGGCCGAGGCGAGCTCGGCGGTGGGGCCGAGGTGGCGGCGCACCACCTCGGGGTCGAAGGCATGGGCGGCGGCCGTGGTCGCCTGGCGCAGCAGGGATTCACTGAGCAGCGCAGCGCGACGCACCAGCGCGTCTTCCAGCCTGGCGGCATCGACGGCGGTCTGGGGCGCGCTGCTGATGACGAGGGCCATCAGCGTCGTGACCTGTTCGACGAGCAGATTGAGCACCTCGGAATGCCGGCCCTCGGCGCCTTCGATGCGCACCATGGCCTCGCGCAGCCGGTGCGTCAGCTCGCGCGCCCAGGCGTGGGCGGCCACGTAGTCAAACGCGCCATCGTGCTGGCGCTTGAGCTGGCCCAGCAGCACGCGCAGCTTGTCGCTGTTCGTCGTGGCGCCTTCCACCTGCAGCTGGGCCAACCAGAGGTAGAGGTCGCTCGGAATGCGCGCCGAGAGCGGCTCCATCGTGATCGTCTGCGTCGCCATCCGGCACCGCCTTCAAATGAGTTCGAACGAACGCAAATGTATTCGTTTGAATTCATATGTCAACAATCACCTTTTCTGGCGTGTCGAAATCCGGAGAAACTTCGGCCAACCGCTCGCCACGCCCTCCCGCATGAAATACGACGACTCGGAGTACTACTTCCTCAATTTCGAGACCGGTCTCGACAACGCGGCGGCCAACACCCACATCGGCATGTACCTGGCCTGGGCCGTGCACACCGGCCTGGCGCGCGCAGACGCGACCGACCCGGGCTGGATGTCGGCAGTCGAAAAGGTCCGGGCGCGCAAGATGACCGGCGGCCAGCTGCTGTCCGATCTGTGCGATGGCAAGCTGACCGACGGCGAGTTCGACGCCGAGGGCAATGCCTTCACTGCGCACTACTACGACGGCGGCTTCCACAAGGACTACGCACGCGTCTTCGACAGTCAGATCCCCAGTACCGGGCATGACGCCGACGACATCTGCAGCGTGCCCGACACCTGGCCCAACTTCGAGTTGCTCAAGCCCGTGCTGGACCAGCGCTTCGCGCGATGGAAGGACGGCAGCCAGCCGCCCGCGCTGAGCCTGGTCGGCGATCCTCCCGCCGCGCCGCCGCCCGCACCCGCCGGCCCCGCGCCGGACATGGACGCGCTGCGCCGCCGCGCCGAGGGTGGCGACCGCGACGCCTGGTACGGCCTGGCGATCGAATACATCACCGGCGCCCATGTGCCACGCGACTACGTGCAGGCGGCCAATGCCTTCGAGAAGGCCGCCCAGCTCGGCGTGCCCGAGGCCGCGTTCAACCTCGGCGTGTGCTATCAGAACGGCGATGGTCGGCCTCAGGACGGCAAGCAGCGGCTGCGCTGGTTCGCACTCGCGGCCGAGGGCGGGCATGGCCAGGCTGCCTATTTCCTGGCCCAGGCCTACCGCCAGGGCGACCAGGTGCCGCAGGACTTCGTCGCCTCCAACGCACTGATGCTGCTGGCCCAGCGGCGCGGCGTGGCGGAAGCGCACAGCGCCGGCGTGATGGCCGGCAGCGTGGCGGAGTCGATGGCACTGTCTGCGCAGTTGGGCGAGCCCGGGCAGTTGGTGGCGCTGCTCTCGGCACGCCGGCGCAAGGTGCTGGCGGGGCAGGTAGATACGGGCGTGGAGCGTTTCAAGAACGGCCCGAACGCGGCGCCCAAGGCCGCGCTCCCTGCCGACGGCGAAACGCCCGAGCAGCCGTCCGGCGGCGGTCCCTCCAGCGGCGGCTTTGGGCTGGGCCATGTGGCCCTGTTGATTGGCGCGGCCGGCTTCGTGGTGCTGCTGCTTGCGGGTATGCGCGGGTCACGCTTTGTCACGCTGGCCTGGGTGCTGTCGATCATTGGCGCGAGCGGCGTGTTCGCGGTGGCGCCATCGCTGGGCCTGCGCGGCGCCTGGCGCGGCATCGTGACGGTGCTTGCCGTGCTGCCCGCGCTGGGGGGCTTCGTCAACATCTGGCTGCTGGTGCGCTGGGCCGGGCGTCGCTCGGCCTGAGGGGCGTCAGGCCGGGGACCCGAAGGCAGCGGTCAAGCCGCTGCCAACATCTCGCTGAAGAACTTGTCGCCGCTGGCGCGCGGCTTGTAGGCCGACACGGCCTTGGCGATGGCCGCGATGTGGTCGGGCGTCGTGCCGCAGCAGCCGCCGGCGATGTTCAGGAAGCCGGCCTTGGCGAACTCGCCGACCAGGCGTGCCGTCACGTCGGGTGTCTCATCGAAGCCGGTGTCGCTCATCGGGTTGGGCAGGCCGGCGTTGGGGTAGCAGCTCACCGCCACCTCGCCCGCCACCTTGGACAGCTCCTCGATGTAGGGCCGCATCAGCGTGGCACCCAGCGCGCAGTTCAGGCCGATGGCGATGGGCCGCGCGTGGCGCACCGAGTGCCAGAAGGCCGTGACCGTCTGGCCGGACAGGATGCGGCCGGAGGCGTCTGTCACGGTGCCGGAGACGATGACGGGCAGGCGCTCGCCGGTGTCTTCCATCAGCTCGTCCAGCGCAAAGATGGCTGCCTTGGCGTTCAGCGTGTCGAAGATCGTCTCGACGAGGAAGAGGTCGCAGCCACCATCCAGCAGGCCCTTGGCCTGCTCGTAGTAGGCGGCGCGCAGCGTGTCGAAGTCGACATTGCGGGCGCCGGGGTCGTTCACGTCGGGGCTGATGGAGGCGGTGCGCGGCGTGGGGCCCAGGGCGCCTGCCACGTAGCGCGGCTTGGTCGGCGTGCTGTATTTGTCGCAGGCCGCGCGGGCCAGCTTGGCGGCCGCGACGTTCATCTCGTAGGCCAGCCCGGCCAGGCCGTAGTCTTCCTGTGCGACCGAGGTGGCGCCGAAGGTGTTGGTCTCGATGAGGTCCGCACCGGCCGCGAGGTATTGCTCGTGGATCTCGCTGAGCACGTCGGGCCGCGTGAACATCAGCATCTCGTTGTTGCCCTTCAAGTCCTTGGGGTGGTCCTTGAAGCGCTCGCCGCGGTAGTCGGCCTCGGTGAGCTTGTAGCGCTGGATCATGGTGCCCATCGCGCCATCGAGCACGGCGATGCGTTGCTGGAGCAGGGCCGGCAGGGCCTGGGCGCGGGTGTAGGCGATGGACTTCATGTGGATATTTTCGCAGCCTCGGCAATGGCTTGTCCAAGCTGGGTGCATGACGCGCTGCCGCCCAGATCAGGCGTCTTGGGTGCGGCGGGATCGGCCAGCACCGACTCGATGGCCGCCATGACAGCGTCGTGCGCGGCGCGGTGGCCGAGGAAGTCCAGCATCATGGCGCCGGCCCAGATCTGGCCGATGGGGTTCGCGACGCCCTTCCCCGCGATGTCCGGTGCCGAACCGTGCACGGGCTCGAACAGGCTGGGCCATTCGCGCGTCGGGTTCAGGTTGGCCGAAGGCGCGATGGCGATGGTGCCGGTGCAGGCGGGGCCAAGATCGGACAGGATGTCGCCAAACAGGTTGCTGGCGACGACCACGTCGAAGTGCTGAGGCCGCTGCACGAAGTGGGCGCACAGGATGTCGATGTGGAACTTGTCGACCGCCACGCCGGGGAACTGCGCGGCCATGGCTTCGACGCGTTCATCCCAATAGGGCATGGTGATGGCGATGCCATTGCTCTTGGTGGCCGAGGTCAGCCTGGCGCGCGGGCGCGACGCCGCCAGCTCGAAGGCGAAGCGCAGCACGCGGTCCACGCCGATGCGGCTCATGACCGTCTCCTGGATGACGATCTCGCGCTCGGTGCCGGCGTACATGCGGCCCCCGACGCTGGAGTACTCGCCCTCGGTGTTCTCGCGGACGATCCACATGTCGATGTCGCCGGGCCGGAGCGGCTGGCCCTGGCGGTTGACGAGCGGCGAGCGCACGCCGGGCAGCAGGCGCGCCGGGCGCAGGTTCACGTACTGGTCGAACTCGCGGCGGAACTTCAGCAGAGAACCCCACAGGCTGACGTGGTCCGGCACGGTGTCGGGCCAGCCTACGGCGCCAAAGAAGATGGCGTCGTGGCCGCCGATCTGGTCCTTCCAGTCGTCGGGCAGCATCTGGCCGTGCTGCTCGTAGTAGCGGCAGTGCGCGAAGTCGAATTCGTCGAAGCGCAGGTCCAGGCCAAAGCGCTCGGCCACCACGCCCAGCACGCGCAGGCCCTCGGGCATGACCTCCTGGCCAATGCCGTCGCCGGCGATCACTGCAATCTTCTGCATCACTCGTCCTCGAAGAAATCGGCCGCCTCGGCGAGCACCACGTCGGGCACCTCCTCGGCGATGTAGTGGCCACTGTCCACGGCGCGGCCGGTCACGTTGTCGGCCGCAGCCTGCCACAGCTTCAGCGGCTCGAAGCAGCGGCCGACGACGCCGTTCGCGCCCCACAGCACGCGCAGCGGTTGGGTGACGCGCCGGCCAGCCGCGCGATCGGCGCGGTCGTGGTCCAGGTCGATGCCGGCGCTGGCCCGGTAGTCGGCGCAGATGGCCGCGGCGGTGCCAGGGCGCTGGATGCAGCGTTCGTACTCCGCCCAGGCACGCGGGTCGAAGAACTCGCCGCCTCGGCGGCCCATGCCGTCGCGCAGATAGGCCACAGGGTCGGCCTCGATCAGGCGCTCGGGCAGCGGCGCGGGCTGGATCAGGAAGAACCAATGCCAGTAGGCGCGGGCGAAGGCCTCGGTCGTGCCCTCGTACATCGCCAGCGTCGGCGCAATGTCCAGCAGCATCAGCCGCGTGACGATCTGCGGGTGATCCAGCGCCAGCCGGTGGGCCACGCGCGCGCCGCGGTCATGCGCCAGCACGCCGAAGCGCTCGTGGCCCAGGGACTGCATCAGCGCAACGGCATCCAGCGCCATCTCGCGCTTGGCATAGGCCGCGCTGCCTTCGCCCGCAGGCGGACGGTCGCTGTCGCCATAACCCCGCAGGTCCATCAGCACGACGCGGCGGGTCTGCGCCAGAACCGGGGCCACCCGGTGCCACATGGCCATCGTCTGCGGGTGCCCGTGCACAAGCAGGATGGGCGCGCCGGCGCCCGTGCCCCCGTGCCGGGCGAATAGCGTGACGCCGCCTGGCTGCACCGTGAAAGTCTGAAAGCCGGTCCACATGGCACTGATTCTGAACGCGGCGCGGCGGCCCGCCCGTGCCGATGGGTATAAGCTTTTGTTATGCCCTGCGATCTCGGCCGCGCTTGCGACGCACCGGGGCGCTCCGAACAATGCCTGCTCGCCCGACTGCCACATCGCCCGCCATGAAGCTCGCCGCCCCGATTCTTTCCGTCGCCCTCGCGCTGGTCGCGCCCGCCGCCGTGCTGGCCCAGGGCAAGCCGCTGATCTATTGCGCCGACGCCAGCCCCGAAGGCTTCGACCCGGGCCTGTGGGACAGCGCCAGCACCAACATCGTCAGCGCGCAGATGTTCGACGGGCTGCTGGGCTTCAAGCGCCCGACGACGGAGCTGCAGCCCAAGCTGGCCACCAGCTACGAGATCTCGCCGGATGCCAGGAGCTTCACGTTCAAGCTGCGCCCGGGCGTGAAGTTCCACAGCACGCCCTGGTTCAAGCCCACGCGCGACTTCAACGCCGACGACGTGGTCTTCACGTTCAGCCGCTTCATCGACCCCAATCACCCCTTCAACAAGGCCTTCCCGGCCAACTTCATCTACCCACAGCAACTCGGCCTGCCCAAGCTCATCGAAGGCATCGACAAGGTCGACGACATAACGGTGCGCTTCCGCCTGAAGCAACCCAACGTCACCTTCGTCGCCAACTTCGCCTTCGCCTGGGCGGGCATCCAGTCGGCCGAGTACGGCGCCCAGCTGCTCAAGGAAGGCAAGGCCAGCCAGATCAACGTGCAGCCGGTGGGCGCCGGTCCCTTCATGTTCAAGAGCTACGCCAAGGACGATGTGCTGCGCATGACGGCCAACCCCGATTACTGGGGCGGCAAGCAGCCCACGCCGGCCCTGGTCTTCAGCATCAGCCGCGAGCCCAATGTGCGCGTGCAGAAGCTCGCCGCCGGCGAGTGCCATGTGACGGCCGCGCTGCGCGACGTGGACATCGGCCCGCTGGTCAGCAACCCCAACGTCAGCGTCGAGAAGATCCAGGCGCTGAACATCTCCTACCTGAGCTTC
>CAUJSJ030000093.1:0-50974 GCA_963422775.4 uncultured Roseateles sp. | reverse complement strand
TCGCTGTCGCCATCGCGGATGGCTTGGGCGGCCAGCATGACGGCCTTCAGGCCCGAGCCACAGACCTTGTTGATGGTCATGGCCGGCACCACGTTCGGCAGGCCGGACTTGATGACCGACTGGCGCGCCGGGTTCTGGCCGACGCCCGCCGTCAGCACCTGGCCGAGGATGACCTCGTTGATCTGGTCGCCCGCCAGGCCCGTGCGGCGCAGCAGGTCCTGGATGACGGCTGCGCCCAGCTCGCTGGCGGGCGTCTTGGCGAGCGTGCCGCCGAACTTGCCGATGGCGGTGCGCGCGGCGGCGACGATGACGATGTCTTGCTGACTCATGGTGGGTCTCCTTTTAGGCTTTGACCTTGACGTAGCGACCGGGCGCGGGCTCGATCGCCTTGAACTTGCGGTTGCCCGGCGTCTTGGGCGCGGGCTTCATTGCGCCGGCATGCGCTGCCAGCCAGGCGGACCAGTCCGGCCACCAGCTCCCCGGTTGCTCGGCGGCACTCTTGAACCAGGCCTCGGCGTCGGCCGGCAGGGCCGTGCCCTTGGAAATCCAGTGGCTGCGCTTGCCCTTGGCCGGCGGGTTGATGACGCCGGCGATATGGCCAGACGCGCCCATGACGAAGCGCTTCTTGCCCTTGAAGATCTGCGTGTTCCGGTAGGCCGCCTGCCAGGGCACGATGTGATCCTCGCGCGAGCCGTAGATGTAAACCGGCGCGTCGATGGCGCCCAGGTCCAGCTTCTCGCCGCAGACGGTCAGCTTGCCCGGCACCTTCAACTCGTTTTGCAGGTAGGTGTGGCGCAGGTACCAGCAGTACATCGGTCCGGGCAGGTTGGTGGAGTCGCCGTTCCAGTACAGCAGGTCGAAGGCCGGCGGCGCCTCGCCCTTGAGGTAGTTGCCAACGACGTAGTTCCACACCAGGTCGTTGGGGCGCAGGAAGCTGAAGGTCGTCGCCAGCTCCTGGCCGTGCAGCAACTGCGGGCCCTTGGGCGAATCGGGGCCAAGGGTGGCCTCGCGCAGGCGCACGCTCGCCTCGTCGACAAAGATGTCCAGGATGCCGTTGTCGGCAAAGTCCAGCAGCGTCGTCAGCAGCGTGAGGCTGGCGGCCGGCTGCTCACCACGTGCGGCCAGCACGGCCAGGGCGGTCGTGAGGATGGTGCCGCCGACGCAGAAACCGAGGGTGTTGATCTTGTCCTGGCCCGAGATCTCCTGCACGACACGGATGGCCTGGATGGCGCCCTGCTCGATGTAGTCGTCCCAGGTCAGTTGCTTGACCGACTCGTCCGGGTTGCGCCAGCTGACGACGAAGACGCGATGGCCCTCGGACACGGCGTAGCGGATCAGCGAGTTGTCCGGCTGCAGGTCCAGGATGTAGAACTTGTTGATGCAGGGCGGCACGAGCAGGAAGGGCCGCGCGTGCACCTGGGCCGTCAACGGCGCGTACTCGATGAGCTGGAACAGTGGATTCTCGAACACGATGCTGCCGGCCGTCGTCGCCACGTTCCTGCCCACCTCGAAGGCGCTCTCGTCCGTCTGCGACACATGGCCGCGCTGCACGTCGCCCCACAGATGCTGCAGGCCGCGAGTCAGCGTCTCGCCCTTGCTGTCCAGGGCCAGCTTCTGCGCCTCGGGGTTCAATGCCAGGTAGTTGCTGGGTGACACGGCATCGACGAACTGCTGCACGGCGAAACGGATGCGCGCCTTGGTCTTGTCGTCGGCTTCGACCTGATCGGCCATCCTGGAAAGCGTGCGGGCATTGAGCAGGTAGAGCTGGCTCATGAAGCTGGCAGCCGGGTTGGACCGCCACTCGGGCGCGGCGAAGCGGCGGTCGCCGGCTGCGGGCGCTTCGCCCTGGCCCAGCGACGTGTTCCACAGCGCTGTGGCCTGCTTCAGGTAGTCGGCCTGCAGCTCGGCCACGGTTGCCGGCGAAATCTGCGGCAGGTGCGTCATCTGCTGCATCAGCTCCGCAAAGGGCTGCCCGTCCGTCGTGGGCGGTGGGTCGTTCTTCTTGCGAGTGGCCATGTGTTCCTCGGAGCTACCGCGTGCGCGGTGTTGTCTCGGTCCGTTGCAATAAGCTTGCCACATTCCGCTGACCCAGTTTTGTAACCGCGCGCGCTGACGCGCCAATGACATGTACCTCGTTGCGATCGCCTGGGCCTATGTTGCGCTGATGATGGCCGCGGCCGAAGCCACCAGCCCCCAGGGCACGCTGTTCGGCGCCTTCGTCACGCTGCTGCTCTACGGGGTCCTTCCGCTGGGCTTGTTGCTGTACATCCTCGGCACGCCGGGCCGCAAGCGCAGGCGTCGTGCGGCGGAGTCAGCGGCCGAGGCTGATGCAGGCGGCCATGCGACCCCGGGGTCGGCCGAGGGCCTCGCCACGGAACGAGAAGAAGCGTGAATCATCGGTCAGCGTGCACCAGGCGCCGCCGCTGATTTGGGTGACATTGACCGAGGTCAAGCGTTCGCGAGCCAGCAAGGCCAGGTCTGCACGCCAGCGAGGCTCGGGGTTTGGACGGTAAAGGAAGCCTGGTTGATCGCCCGGCAGCGGCTCTCGGCCGAATGCCATGACCACCTCGGCGCCGACCTCGAAGGCCTGCGGGCCGATGCAGGCGCCAAGCCAGGCCTTCACGTCATGCGGCGCGCAGCCGGCCGCGTCGCAAAGCTCGGCCACCGTGTTCTCCAGCACGCCAGCCGCCAGGCCCCGCCAGCCCGCGTGCGCACCCGCCACGCCGCCGGGTGCGGCGAACAGCACCGGCAGGCAGTCGGCCACGAGGATGGCCACGGCCAGCTCGGGGTCGGTGCTCACGGCCGCGTCAGCCTTGGGCGCGTTGTCGTCATGCCAGTCGGCGCGCAGGCGCACGACGTCGGCACCGTGGACCTGGTCAAGGAAAACCGGCCGCGCACCGAGCAGCCCGGCAAGGCCCGCCCGGTTCGCCCGGACCTGGTCCGGGTCGCCCGCCTTGCGGCCGAAGTTGGGGCCGCGGGTCGTCATGAAGGCCGTCACGTCCGGCCAGTCTGGCCCCAGCCAGTGGGGATCAAGCCGCATCAGGGCAGACGCTCGGATGCGTGTTGGCGAACGCCGGCAAGGCCAGGCAGGCGGCATTCACGCGCAGCACGGTCGGGTAGTCGTCCAGCGGGCATTCGAAGCGCTCGGCGTTGTAGACCTGGGGCACCAGCAGGCAGTCCGCCAGGCCCGGCGTGTCGCCGAAGCTGAACTGCCCGGCCGTGGCCGACAGGCGCTGCTCGACGATGGCCAGGCCCGTCGCGATCCAGTGGCGGTACCAGCGATCCACCGTGCCCTGCTCCTGGCCGAGGTCGTTCTTCAGGTAGCGCAGCACGCGCAGGTTGTTGATCGGGTGGATGTCGCAGCCGATGTCCTGGGCCAGCGCCCTCACCTGCGCGCGCGCGACCGGGTCCGCCGGCAGCAGCGGCGGCTCAGGGTGGGTCTCGTCCAGGTACTCCAGGATGGCCATGGACTGGCTCAGCCAGCGGCCGTCGTCCAGCACCAGCGCCGGCACCAGGTGGGAGACCTGCTGGTTGGCGAAGGGCTCGGCGAACTGCTCGTTCTTGGCGAGGTGGATGGACGCGTAGTCGTAGTCCAGCCCCTTGAGCGCGAGGCCGATGCGCACGCGCCAGGAGGCCGAGGAGCGGAAGTAGTTGTAGAGCTTCATGGCTTGGATTCTGACCCTCTATAAACTGCCCTGCATGCCTTTGCAAAGCCGCTTCAAGCACTGCCCGACCTGCGGCGCCGCCGTGGACTACCGCATCCCGGCCGACGACAACCGCGAGCGCGCCGTCTGCCCGGCCTGCGCCAGCATCCACTACCAGAACCCGCTGAACGTCGTCGGCACGCTGCCCGTCTGGGAGGCTGATGGCCGCGTGCTGCTGTGCCGCCGCGCCATCGAGCCGCGCCGCGGCCTGTGGACGCTGCCGGCCGGCTTCATGGAGCTGGGCGAGACCACCGCGGAAGGCGCGTTGCGCGAGACGCAGGAGGAGGCCGGCGCCGACGTGGAGATGCAGCCGCTGTACACGGTGCTGAACGTCGTGCGCGTGGGCCAGATCCACCTCTTCTACCGCGCCCGGCTGCGCTCGTCGGACTTCAACCCGGGGCCGGAGTCGCTGGAGGCCCGGCTCTTCGACGAGAGCGAGATCCCCTGGGACGACATCGCCTTCAAGACGACACGCGAGACGCTGCGGTGCTTCTTCGAGGACCGCCGCCGGGGTGGTGTTTTCGCGCTGCACGAGATCGACATTCCTTGATCGCAGCGCGGCGCTCGCGCATCATCGACGCCATCTCCGGCGACAGGGAGGCAGGCATGACGACGCGGCGTTTGTGTTGCAAGGCAGGGCTGGTCTGGATGGGCGGAGCAGGCCTGGCGCAGACGGCCCACGCGGCGCCGCTGCGCGCCGTCGGCTCCCAGTTCGCCCGCATCTTCGAGGGGGCAGAAGGCCAGCCGCCCAGGGGCCTGGCGGTGGACCTGCTCGGCCAGCTCTTCGGCGACAGCCTGCGCTGCGAATGGGTGCCCTGGTCGCGCGCCCAGCTGATGCTGGAACAGGGCGAGGCCGACATCCTCATCGGCCCCTATCGCACGGCGGAGCGCGAGGCACGCATGCTGTTCAGCGTGCGTTCCTTCTATTCCGACGCGATGGTCTGGTACGCGCGCCGCGGTGAAGAGGTGCGCTGGACGGGCGAGTTCGCCGACCTGGCGCAGATGCCCGTGGCCGCCGTGCGCGGCTGGGCCTACGGCAGCCGCTTCGAGCGCATGAAGACCTCGATGAACCAGCTGACCTGGGTGCAGAACGTGGAAGCCGGCCTGCAGATGCTGATGAAGCGCCGCGTCGAGCTGTTCGCGGCGAACGACCGCAACTGCCAGCCGGTGTTGCAGCGTCTGAACTTGAGCGACGCCGTGGCGCGCTGCTCGCCGCCGCTGGATGTGCTGCATGGCCACATGGCCTTCGCGCGCAGCGCGGCGGGCGAGGTGCTGTCCCAGCGCTACGACCAGGCCTTCGAGCAGTGGCTGCGCACCGGATCGGCGGTCGAGCTCTACCGCCGCTGGGGCGTGGAGCGACCCGTCACTGCGTCCTAGCCCCGCACCCTGGTCAAGGGGCGGTTTCGCTTCAGGTCAGACTGATCAGCAAGGCCGCCTGCAGCACGCAGCGGCGCTTGACCTGGGGCGTCGCGTCGGCGTCCAGTTCATCGGCGAGGGCGGCCGTCGGGTGTTCGGGCGTGGCCAGACCGGCGAAGACCGGGATGCCGGCGCCGCGGGCGATGCGCCGCACCAGCTCGTCCGGCAGATGCTGGCATTCCACCGCGTCATAGAGCTGGCCCAGCACGCGGGCCGTGGCGTCGACCTGCGGCTCGCTGCTGTCCTCGTCCAGCCCGGCCTGCACGAAGGACACATGCGCACCGAGCGCCTTGGCGGCCTGCATGAATTCGATGGCCGCCTGGCCGTCGGCGTCGGTCGACAGCAACGCCAGCTGCTTGCCGGCCATCAGCTGCAGCGCTTCGCCGTTCGCACGGGCAAGCGCACCAGCTTGGCGCAGCAGGGCAGCCGCCTGCGCGGGGTTGGAAAAGTCGGCGCCGGAAGTGCCGTCGATGGCCAGGGAACACATGGCTGTGCAGCGTAGCGAAGCGAAGTGCGCGAGCTTTGATGAAAGTCAAACCGGCGAAATCTGGTTTGCTGTTGGCGCGTTCGTCACCGTCTGTTCACGCGCTGTTACGCAGCGCTACCGAGCGATGTCGCGCATTGCTCAAGCGTTGGCAAGCGCTTCATAGCATGACCTGCATCAAACGCCCCCCACGGAGAACAGCATGCACACCGTCACCCCGCAGTCCGCCGCACGCCAGGTTGCCCACATCGCCCTCAATCGCACCGCGGCCATCTGCACACGGGACGAGGTGCGGGCCGGCACGGGCCAGCGCATCGCCGACACGCTCAAGCTGATCGCCGCCGTGCTGGCGCCCACGCGCCGCATCGTGCATGCCGGCGACGTCATCTACCGCGCCGGCGAGCGCTTCGACCAGTTGCACATCCTGAACTCGGGCTTCTTCAAGCTGATCAGCATGTCCAGCGACGGGCGCGAACAAGTCGTGGGCCTGCGCTTTCGCGGCGACTGGCTGGGCTTCAGCGCAATCTCCCAGGGCAGCTACGGCTGCGATGCCATCGCGCTGGACACGGCCGAAGTCTGGACGGTGCGCTATGACGCGCTGCTGCAGGCCTGCGCCGAGCATCCGGCGCTGATGGCAAGCGTGCACGAGGCCATGAGCAACGAGATGATGCGCGACCGCGACTCGCTGATGGCCATCTGCACGCTGCCCGCCGATGCTCGCGTGGCGACTTTCCTGCACTACTGGGCCGAAGCGCTGGCCGTGCGCGGCCTGAGGGCCGACCAGTTCAGCCTGCGCCTGACGCGCGCCGAGATCGGCAACTACCTGGGCCTGACGCTGGAAACCGTCAGCCGCGTGCTGTCCCGGCTGGCCCGCGCCGAGCTGATCGCCTTCAACGAAAAGAGCCGCCGCGACATCTGCATTCCCGACTTCCAGGCGCTCGCCGCCTACGTGGAGCGCCGCGACGTGCGGGCCGACCTGCACTGAGCCGCGGCCGACGGCGAAGACGACCACGCGGCAAGGCAGACAACATCGAACGCAGCGCCTCGCCAGGACCCCGGACTCCACGACACGGCCGCCCTGGCGGCGACGCCGCCCGGCCACCGCGAAGCGCAACTCAAGGCGGGCTTCATGCCGGGCTGGACCCAGCGGCGCATGGACGAGTCTCGGCAGCCTGCACTTCGGCCTGTTCGTCCCGCTGCTCGGCGCAGACGGTCGGCCCGACGCCGCGCAACGCGAGCAGCTGCTGCGCCCGGGCTGCGACGAGATGCAGGCCGAGCACCTTCCCAGGCCGGCGCCCGCCCACGCGCTGCTGGCACTGCATGAGGCAGAGGAGGCGCAGGAATGCCCAGGCGTTTGCGCGGCAGAGCGCAGACGCCTAGGCGCCTGACAGCGCCCTGGCAATGGCCTGGGCGAGTTCGGCTCGCGAATAGGGCTTCTGCAGCAGCTCCCAGCCCGGCGGGGAGTCCTGGTCGGCCTCCAGCAGCTCGGCGGAGAAGCCCGACATCAGCAGCACCGCCAGGCCCGGCAGACGGCGCTGCGCCAGCTTGGCCAGCTCGGTCCCGCGCATGCCCGGGCCCAGCGCGATGTCGGTCAGCAGCAATTCGAACGCAGCGTCGTCTGTCAACAGCGGCAGGGCCTGCTCGGCGCTGGCGCAGGCAGTCACCTCGCAGCCCAGCGCGTCCAGGAACTGGCGCGCCACGGCACGCACCTCGGTGTCGTCCTCCACCATCAGCACCTTCAGGCCAGGCGGCAGCGCACCGGCTTCGCCCGCGGGTTCGTCCCGCGGCAGTTGCTCGGCCCAGGGCCGCGGCAGGTACAGGGAGATCGTCGTGCCCGCGCCCGGCGCCGACTCGATGGCCGCCGCGCCGCGCGACTGCTTGGCGAAACCGTAGACGGTGCTCAGGCCCAGCCCCGTGCCGCGCCCGGCCTGCTTGGTCGTGAAGAAGGGTTCGAACGCGCGCTCCCTCACCTCCTCGGGCATGCCCGAGCCGGTGTCGGTGATGGCGATGCGCAGGAAGCGCTCGTCCAGCGCGCCGGGGTCGTCGATCTCGCGCCGCACCTGGACCGGCAGCGTGCCGGCCGGCTGGGCGCTGAAACACAGCGTGCCGCCCTCCGGCATGGCATCGCGCGCGTTGATCGCGATGTTGAGCAGCGACGCTTCCAGCTGACCCGGGTCGGCCAGTACGACCAGCCGGTCGGCCGGCAGCTCGACGCCGATCTCGATGCGCTGGTCCAGCGTGCGGCGCAGCATGTCCGCCAGCGAGTGCAGCAGCGCACCCACGTCCACCGCGGTCGGCTGCAGCACCTGGCGGCGCGAGAACGCCAGCAGCTTGCCCGTCAGCTCCGCGCTGCGCCGCGCCGCCCGCGTGGCCGCGCTGACGAGCTGCTGCCCGAACTCGTGGCCGGCCAGCGCGGGCAACTCCTCCAGCACCTGCAGGTTGCCCTGGATGACGGTCAGCAGGTTGTTGAAGTCGTGCGCGATGCCGCCGGTCAGCTGGCCCACGCTCTCCAGCCGCTGCGCGTGGTTGAGCGCCTCCTCGCTCTGCGCACGCTGCAGGCAGGTGGCCAGCAGGTTGGCCAGCGACTGCAGGAAGCGCGTCTCGTCGGCACCGAAGTGCATGGCGGCGCGTGAGCGCACGCACAGCACGCCGATCAGGCGCCCGCGGTCGGACAGCGGCACCGCCAGCAGGCTGGCCATGCCCGCGGCCAGGTCGGCCTGCGGCACCTCGAAGCGGTCCTCGTGCGCCAGGTCGGCGACGACGAGCGGCTGCCCGTGGGCCAGCACGTAGCCCGCGGCCGAGCTGGCGCTGTTGGCCAGCCGGGTGCCCAGGGGCGCGGACGCAAACTCCCCGAAGCAGCTGACGATGCGGAGCGCCTGCCTGTCGGTCTCGAGCAGCAGCACGCTGGAGAACTCCGCTTCCAGCGCCTGCGCCGCAAGCTCGGGCACGCGCATCAGCAGTTGGTGCGGGTCACGCTCGTCGACGGCCATGCGGCCGAGCTGGGCCAGGTACTCGCTATGCCGGGCGCGTTGCAGCGCCTGCTTCACGCGCGGGTAGGCGCCGATGTCGCGGATGGCCGCCACCACGTAGGGCAGGCCCTGGCTCTGCAATGGGCTCAGCGCGATCTCGACCATCACCTCGCTGCCGTCACGCCGCCTGGCCACCAGCTCCATCTGCGTGCCCATCGGCCGCGGGCGCGGCGAATGACCGTAGGCGTGCCGGTAGGACGCATGGCGCGGGCGGATGCTGTCGGGCACGAGCGCATCCACGCCGGTGCCGATGAGTTCGTCCGGCGCATAGCCCAGCAGCGTCGCTGCGGCGGGGTTGGCCAGCACGATCAGGCCCTCGGCGTCCACCAGCAGCAGGCCGTCCGCCGAGGCGGAGAACAGCGAGCGGTAGACGCCCAGGTCGTCCACGGCCTGCGGTTTCGGGGCCGGGGCAGGGGCGTGCTCGGCGTCCATCTAGGCTGCCGGGCCGACCGGCGGGATGAAGATGTAGCCGGCGCCGCGCACCGACTTGATGATTTGCGGGTTCTCGGCGTCGACTTCCAGCTTCTTGCGCAGGCGGCCGACCTGCACGTCGATCGTGCGGTCGAAGGGCGCCGCTTCGCGACCGCGCGTGCGCTCCAGCAGGAAGTCGCGCGACAGCACGCGCCCGGCATGCTGGGCCAGCGTGGCCAGCAGTTCGAACTCGCCGGTCGTGAGCCTCACCTCGGTGCCGCCGGGGTCGTCCAGGCGCCGGGCAGCGAGATCCAGCCGCCAGCCCAGGAAGCCCAGCGGAGCCCCGGCTGTCGGCGCGGCCTCGGCCGCAGCAGGCACGGCCACGGCGGTCACGGCACGCGGTGCGGGTTCGATGCGCCGCAGCACGGCCTTGATGCGCGCCACCAGCTCACGCAGGTCGAAGGGCTTGGTGACGTAGTCGTCGGCGCCGATCTCCAGCCCCACGACCTTGTCCACCGCATCGCCCCGGCCCGTGATGATGACCAGGCCGCAGCGCCAGTGTTCGCGCAGCTGGCGGGCAATGGCGAAACCGTCCTCGCCCGGCAGGCCCAGGTCCAGCAGCACCAGCTCCGGCGGGTCGGCGGGCATCAGGTCCATCAGCGCTCGGCCCGAGTGCAGCTGGGTGGTCCGAAAGCCATGGGTGCCGAGGTAGTGCGCCAGCAGTTCCGTGATGGCGGTTTCGTCATCGACTACGGCGATGTGCTGGGATGTCACGGGGTCGGCGTGTGGGTTCGGTCAGTGGGCTTGCGACCATTCTTGCACCGATCCGCCAAGCAGGGTCAATAGGACGTTAGCAGCTGCGAGTCGCCGCAAGCGCGCAGCGGCAGCCGGATGCGGAACACCGCGCCGCCCTCGGCGCGGTTCTCGGCCGTGATGCGTCCGCCGTGGATCTCCACGATCTTGCGGCAGATGGCCAGGCCCAGCCCCGTGCCGCCGGAGCCGTCCTTGGTCTTGCTCGACTGTACGAAGGCTTCGAAGATGGATTCCAGTTCCGCCGGTGGAATGCCGGGGCCGCGGTCGGCCACGCTGAGCGTGAACTCGTCGGGGGCCGTGGCGATGGCCTGGACCTGCAGCAGCCCGCCTTCGGGCGAGAACTTGATCGCGTTGGCGATGACATTGCGCATGGCCTGGTGGATGCGTGAAGGGTCGACCTTGGCGATGAGCGGCTCGTCGGACAACTGCAGCGACAGCCGCAGCCCGCGCTGGCCCAGCAAGGGGTCGACCTCGCGCAGCACCGCCTGCACCAGCGTGCGCAGGTCGCAGCGCTCCAGGTCGAAGGTGCCGACGGCACTTTCGATCTTGGACACGTCCAGCAGGTCGTTCACCAGCGCCAGCATGCGCTGGCCCGAGTTGTGGATGTCGGTGAACATGCCGGCCAGCTTCGGCGTCTCGCGGCCGCGCGTGAAGCCGAGTTCCGAGAAGCCCAGGATGGCCTGCAGCGGCGTGCGCAGCTCGTGGCTGATATTCGCAACGAACTCCGACTTGGAGCGTGAGGCTTCCTCGGCCGCGTCGCGCGCCTCGCGGGTGGCGCGCTCGGCGTCGCGGAACTCGCTCACGTCCATCAGCGTGCACAGGATGCCGGCCGGCCCGTCCTGCCCGCCGGGCACCAGCACCTTGGTGACGACCATGTCGCGGCGCGAGCCGTCGCGGTGCAGCACCTGGGTCTCGTAGCGCAGGCGACCGCCGTAGGCCATCAGGCGTGCATCCTGCTCGGCGTGCAGTTCGGCATCGGCAGCCGACAGGAAGCGCCCGACCTGCGTGCCGATCACGTCCGCCCGCGGCCTGCCCACCAACTCTTCCCAGGCCTGGTTGACCATCACGTACAGGCCGGTGGCATCGAACATCGACACCGGCAGCGGGCTGATCTCCAGCAACAGCCCCGTGAAGGCGAGCTGGTGCTGGAGTTGCTCGTCGGACGCGACGCGCTCGCTGACGTCCATGGCGCTGCCGGCAAAGCCGACGATGCGGCCGTCGCCGTGCAGCGGCACCACGGCCAGCAGGAAGTGGCGCGGCCGGCCGTCGGCGGCGGGCAGACAGACCTGGGCCTGACGCACGCCGGCACGGTCGTCCAGGCGGAACAGCGCCGCGATGCGCTCGCGGTCGGCCGGTGCCGCCAGGTCGCTGAAGCGCCGGCCGTAGGCGCGCTCCGGCCCCTCGTCGCTGAGGGCCGCCCAACGCGCGTTGACGAAGGTGATGGCCCCGTCGGCGTCGGTGCGGAAGATGAGTTCCTGCACGCTCTTGAGCAGCACGCTCAATTCGCGCTCGCGCAGCGCCACGCGCTCATGCGCACCGTCCAGCGCGTGGCGCGTCTGCTCGCGTGCGTTCATCTCGCGCAGCAGCGCCGCCAGCCCGCCGGCGATGGCCGCCAGCGCCAGCAGCCCCACGCCGCCGAGCCAGCGCAGCCGCCCGTACCAGGCCTGCAGCACCACGGGCTCGGCCAGTTCGACCACCACCACCAGCGGCTGGGTGCGCGACGCGCGGAAGGCCACCACCTGGCGCCCGGGCTGTGCACCCGCGCCGATGTACCTGCCATGCTCGCGCGCCGGCAGCCAGCTCTCGAACACCGGGTGCGCGGCAATGCGCGCGCCCGGCTCCAGCGCCAGTTGGTCGTTGGCCGCCACGAGGCGCCCGTCCGGGCTGGCGAGCAGCGCGACGCCGCCGTCATCGGTCAGCGCGCCCTGCTGGAAGTTGGCGAGCGCGCCCGGATTGATGAGGGCCACCAGCAGCAGCCGCTGGCCGCCCGGGCCGCGCATCGCTCGCAGCAGCGGCAGCATGCCCACACCCGCTGCGCGCGGGGCCGGGGCCGAGGGCGTCAGGTCTGCCAGGCTGCGGCCCGGCAGGAGCGGCAGCAACCGGTCCTGGCCGTCGCGCGGCAGCGGGCCGAGCCGGGTGAGGGCCACGCGCACGCCCTGCTCCGCCGGCATCGAGCTGGCCAGCACGTTGCCCTGCTCGTCCAGCACGGCGGTGCCGCGCAGGAAGGGCAGGCTGGTGAGCAGGCCCTGGCCCAGCAGCGGCTGCAGCCGCGCCGGCTCGGCGGACGGCTGCCGCGCGATGCCCTCGCCGAGCGTCTGCAGGATCAGTGACGCCGTCTGGACGGTGCGGGTGACGTGGTCCTCCAGCGTGCGGGCGACGAGCTCGGCGCGGTCCTGCGCGTTCCCCAGCGTCTCGCGCCTCTCGTACTCCGCCGTGGCCGCCAGCGCCATCAGCACGGCCAGCGCCAGCAGGGCCGACAGCGACTTGGCCAGCAGGCCGGCGCGGCCCAGCGGCGCCCCGCGCCAGCCGTGGCGATGCAGTCCTGGCAGGCATGCGCTAGCGCGCCACGACGATGTCCGCCAGCCCGTGCCGCCGGGCCGCCGCGAGCAGCCGTCCGTCGCGCTTGATGGCCGCGACGAACTCGTCCAGCCGTGCCAGCCAATGCGCGTCACCGCGCTTGACGGCATAGCCATAGGGCAGCACGAAGAAGGGCTTGGGCGGCGCGACCAGGCGGGCCCAGTCGGCGTTGTCCAGCAGGCGGCGGCTGTAGGGGTAGTCGCTCATGAACACGTCGACGCGGCCGGCTTCGAGCTCCTGCTCGCGCGTGGCCGGTGGGCGGATCACCACCATCCTGGCCTGCTTGAGCGCGTCCTTCATGACCGGCTCCATGAAGGTGCCGGCCTGCACGGCCACCACGACGCCGGGCTGGTCGATGTCGGCCCACTGCCGCACGGTGCGGCTGGCGCGGTTGGTGATGCCGTAGATGTCGCTTTGCAGATAGGGCTCGGTGAAGGCCAGCTGCTCCTTGCGGCTGGCCAGCATGCCGACGGCGAACATGGCGACGTCGCAGCGGCCGGCGTTGAGGTCGGCCACCAGTTGGGGGAAGGACGACTCGACATAGTCCAGCCGCACCCCCAGCTCGCGGGCCAGTTCGGCGGACAGATCGATGTCGACGCCGCCGAGCTGCTGGGTGCGCGGGTTGCGGTAGGTCACGCCGTAATAGTCCGGCCAGATGCACACGTGCAGCGTGCCGCTGGTGCGCACGCGCTCCAGCGTCTGGGGCCTGGCCCGAGGTGGCCGCGAGCGCCATGCCGGCGAGGGCCAGCGCGAATGCACGGAACAGTTTCATGACAGGTCTTCCCAGGGTCGCGATTGTCATTCCAGCTCCGCCAGTTGTTCGAAGGTGGGTGGGTTGGCGTTGATGCGTTCGCGCAGCTCGGTCATGGCCGCGAGATTGCACACGAAGGCGTCGACGACGCGCGGGTCGAACGCCACGCCGCGCTGCTCCAGCAGCATGGCCACGGCAACGTCGTCCGAGAAGGCCTTTCGGTAGCAGCGGTCCATCGTCAGCGCGTCGAAATAGTCGGCCACGGCCACGATGCGGCCGGACGGCGGGATGGCCTCGCCGGCCAGCCCGCGTGGGTAACCGCCACCGTCCCAGCGCTCGTGGTGGGTCAGCGCGACCTCGGCGGCCAGCTGGAACAGCGGCACGCGCGAGCGGCCGAGGATGTCGGCCCCCATCGCGGCATGCCGGTTCATCTGCTCGCGCTCGTCGGCGGTGTAGCTGCCGGGCTTCTTCAGGATGGCGTCGGGGATGCCGATCTTGCCCACATCGTGCATGGGCGCCGCGCGGCGCAGCATGCGCGCGTAACGCGCCGGCTGCTCCAGCGCGAGTGCCAGTGCCTCGGCCAGGTAGCCGATGCGCACCATGTGCACGCCGGTGTCGTCGTCGCGGAAGTCCGCCGCCAGCGCCAGGCGCAGCAGCGCCTCGTGGTGGGCGCGGGTCACTTCCCGCAGGGCCTCGTTGCGCTCGTGGTACATGCGGCCCAGGTCCTGCACGATGCGCTCCATCTGCGCGGCGGCAGCATCATCAAAGCTGCGGTCGGCGCAGAGGGGCTCGGCAACGCTCAGCATGGCGGCGCCCTCAGGACGTGGCCCACAGGTCGGCGATGCAGCCGATCAGCTGCAACGGGCTGAACGGCTTCACAAGATAGGTGTCCGCCCCGGCCTGCAGGCCGGCGTCGCGGTCGCTGGCCTGGCCGCGGGCGCTGAGCATGATGATGCGCGGCCCCTGGCCGGCTACACGCTCGGCGGTCAGGCGACGGCAGACCTCGAGCCCATCGACAGCGCCCGGCATCATCACATCCAGCAGCAGCAGGTCAGGCTGGAACGCCTGCGCGATCAGCAGCGCCGCCTCGCCATCGGCGGCCTCGCGGACGTCGTAATCCTCGAACTCCAACGTCATGCGGATCAGGCGTCGGATGTCCGCGTGGTCGTCAACGATCAGGATCTTTTTCATGGCTGCTTCTTCCCGCGGTCAGGTTCAATGATGAAAATTATCATTTCTATCGTTTGAATTGCCTAGGGTCTGCGTGATCTTTCGCCGACGGAAGCAGCAAAAGTTCTCGCTTTGACGCCGCGGCACCCGACTCCGCGCTGCAGCGGTTGATGGGGGTCAATCCCCCCGGCGGTCGCAGACCCAGTCTTTAGTCCAGCAATGGTTCTGAAAGATCACGAGGCGCGAAGGGGCGAACTCACCGTGAACGTTGGGAAGGCAGGGCCGGGCAGAAAAGTCACTCCGCTGGCGCGCCGATGCCGGTATGGCCACGTCACGGGACTGCGCATTTGGTGAAAACAGCTGGATTCTGGTGACGAGTGGCACATTCGAAACGGCCAATTCACCATTTTTCGAGTAACTCTTAAATCATATAAATCACATAAGCCAAAGACTTGAACCATGGCTGCACTATCCATCGTCGAACACAACGTCGTCGAGGCCGCTTGGCGCGCGAGGTGCTGACCTCGCGCCCGGGCGGCGAGGCATACGGCATCGACATGCCTGGCGGTCCAGGAGATCCGCCGCCAGGAGACGCCCACGCGCATCGCGAACGCACTCGGCCCTGTGCTGGGTGTCATGAACCTGCGTGGCGTCATCGTGCCCATCGTGGACCTGCGCCGACTGCTCGGGCTGCCGGCCGAGAACGACATGAACACCGTGACGGTGGTGGTGAACGTGGCCGGCCGCACGGTGGGCCTGGTGGTGGACTCGGTGTCCGACGTCGTCGCGCTGAGCCCCGAGCAGATCCAGCCCCGCCCGGCGCTCGGGCCCCAGGTGGACGCGGACTTCATCGTCGGCCTGGCCCAGCTCAGCACTGCCGACGGCCACCGGCTGCTGCAGCTCGTGGACCTCGCCGCCCTGTTGCGCGACCTCTGAACCCGCCCTCGGAGAAATACATCATGAATGCAATCAAGACACTTCGCATCGGCACCCGCCTGGCCATCGCCTTCGCCCTGGTGGCGGTGCTGATGGTGGGGATGGCCGTCATCGCCCGCCTGGGGCTGGGCAGCATCCGCGACGACATGGACAAGGTGCTGCATGACCGCTATGCCAAGGTGAAGATCATCACCAACATCGGTGCAGACGTGAATCTGCAGGCCCGCATCGTGCGCAACCTCGTGATCATGGACACCGAGGCGCAGCGCAAGGAGGAGATCAAGGCCCTGCTCGATTCGCGCCAGCAGATTTCCAAGGCCTATGAAGACCTGAGCGCCCGGCTCAACACGCCCCAGGGGCGGGCCATGTTCGACAATGTGCAGGAGGAGCGCAAGGGCTTCGCCGCCGAGGAAGACCAGCTCATCAAGATCGTCGAGTCAGGCGACGCCGCAGCAGCCAAGGCCTTCCTGCTGGACAACCTGCGCCCGCGCCAGCTGGCCTACCAGAAGCGTCTGGATGAGATGACGAACTTTCAGGAGCAGCTGATGGAGTCCGACGGCGAAACCACGCTGGCCACCATCGGCAAGATCTCGATGATCAGCATCGGCGGCACGCTGGTGGGCCTGGTGTTGGCCATCGCCGCCGGCGTCATCGTCACACGCTCGGTGACGCGCCCGATCACCGACGTCATCGGCACGCTGAAGACGGTGGCCGCCGGCGACCTGACCGTGAACGTGAGGGTGGACCGCGCCGACGAAGTCGGCGACCTGCAACGCGCCCTGAGCGACACGGTGGACGCATTGCGCCGTCTGATGGGCGAAGTGCGGTCGGGCATCGACTCGGTGACGACGGCGTCCGGCCAGATCGCCGCCGGGAACCAGGACTTGTCCAGCCGCACGGAGCAGCAGGCCTCCAGCCTGCAGGAAACCGCCAGCTCGATGGAAGAGCTGACGGCGACGGTGCGTCAGAGCGCCGACGCCGCCCGCGCCGCCAGCAGCCTGGCCGCAAGTGCCAGTACCGCGGCCGGCCATGGCGGCGACGTGGTGGGCCAGGTCGTGGGCACGATGGACGAGATCAGCGCCAGCAGCCGCAAGATTGGCGACATCATCGGCACCATCGACAGCATCGCCTTCCAGACCAACATCCTGGCGCTGAATGCCGCTGTGGAAGCGGCACGCGCAGGCGAGCAAGGCCGCGGCTTTGCGGTGGTGGCCAGTGAGGTGCGCCTGCTGGCGCAGCGCAGCGCGGAGGCGGCCAAGGAGATCAAGACGCTGATCGGCGCCAGCGCCGACAAGGTGGAAGCCGGTGGGCGACAGGTCGCCGAGGCGGGCCAGGCGATGCAGGACATCGTGGAGCAGGTGCGCAAGGTCAACGATCTGATCGGCGAGATCGCGAACACGACCAGCGAGCAAAGCCGCGGCATCGAGCAGGTCAACATCGCCGTCACGCAGATGGACCAGGTCACGCAGCAGAACGCAGCCCTGGTGGAGGAGAGCGCGGCCGCGGCGGCCAGCCTGTCCCATCAGGCCCAGTCGCTGGCCGAAGCCGTGGCGCTGTTCCGCGTCGACACGGCCAGCCACGCCGC
This sequence comes from uncultured Roseateles sp., assembly GCA_963422775.4. GTDB lineage: Bacteria > Pseudomonadota > Gammaproteobacteria > Burkholderiales > Burkholderiaceae_C > Pelomonas. The sequence continues at coordinate 34,098 of CAUJSJ030000093.1, read as the reverse complement.
GCCGCGCACAGTGCAGACCAAGGCCAACGCGTCCGCAGCGCGCCGCCCGGCCAGGCCGGCAGCCGCCCGCGTGGGCAAGCCCAGCTCGGAGCCGGAACTGGCCTGGGAATCGTTCTGAGGCTGGCTAGCGCCCGCCCAGCACGCGGGCCGGCAGCATGACGATGGCGCGCAGCAGGCCGAACACGCCATCGACCGCGATGCCCAGCAGCCTGAAGGGCAGCGTGATCAGCCAGACCAGCGGCCACAGCAGCAGCGCCAGGATGGCCAGCGGCCAGCAGATCACGAACAGCAGGCACCAGAGCAGGAAGCTGAACATCGCGGAACTCCTTCTTACTTGGCCGGCTGACTGACGCCAGGTTTCAAATGCTTGTCCAGGAACTCCACCATGCGGCGGTTGGCCTCCAGCGTGTTCTTCTTCTTCGAGAAGCCGTGGCCCTCGTCGTCGAACACCAGGTAGTCCACCGGCACGCCGTTCTTCTTCACCGCCGCGACGATGTCGTCGCTCTCGGGCTTGATCACGCGCGGATCGTTGGCACCCTGGATGACCATCAGCGGCTTCTTGATCTCGCCCGCGTGGAACAGTGGCGACGTGGCCATCAGGCGCTCGCGGTCCTTCACCGGGTCACCGATCTCCTGGTAGAGCGCCTGGCGGAAGCTCTCCCAATAGGGCGGGATGCTTTCCAGTGTGCGCAGCCAGTTGGCGACGCCGAAGATGTCGATGCCGACCTTGAAAGCCTCGGGCCGGAACGCCATGGCCGACAACACCATGTAGCCGCCATAGCTGCCGCCGACGATGCCGATGCGCTCGGGGTCGATGACGCCGGTGCTGGCCAGGAAAGTCTTGGCCTCGATGCAGTCCCACAGCGGCTCGCGGCCATGCTTGCCGTCATCGGCCGTGAAAAAGCTCTTACCGTAGCCCGAGCTGCCACGGTTGTTGATGCCCAGCACCGCGTAGCCGTTGTTGACGAAGTACTGCATCAGCGCCGAGTAGCCGCGCATCGTCTGCCCGCCGGGGCCGCCGTGCACCCAGACGATGGCCGGCACCTTGTGCGTCGGCGAAGCCTCTTTCGGGAGCATGTAGACCGACGGGATGACCGTGCCGTCGAAGCTCTTGAAGCGTGCGATGGACGCGTCCACCAGCTCGGCCGGGTCGATCGCCTTGGACAGGCTCTGCGTGAGCTGCTTCGGCGCTGCGCTGGAGCCCACGTCGGCCACGAACAGGTTGTTGGGCGAGCGGTCGCCGTTGACGTAGAAGGCCATGCGCTTGCCGCTGCGCGAGAAAGCCACGCCGCGCACCTCGCCGCCGGGCAGCTTGGGCAGCGCGATGGGCTGGCCGTCGCGGTACAGGCGCAGCCCGATGCTGGCGTCGGCGTTGACGCCGGTGACGCGGTAGCGGCCGTCCTTGGAGTAGTAGCTGTAGGCGATGTCCCAATCGGCCTTCTCGAACTCGCTGGTCTTGCCGGTGGCCATCTCGTAGGCCACCAGGCGCTTGAACTCGCCCCCGTCGTCGGTGGAGATCAGCAGGCGCTGGCTGGCCGGGTCGAAGGCCTCGGGGCCGTGGGCGGCCACGCCCTGGTGCGGCGTGAGGTGCTTGATCTGGCCCGTGGTGAGGTCGGCCAGGTGCACGTCCGAATCAGCCGTGGTGTTGATCTTGCCTAAAGCGAGCCAGCGGCCGTCGGGGCTGATGTCGCTGATCTGCCAGCCGGCCTCGTTCTTGAAGACCAGCGTGCGGGCAAAGGTCTTGGCATCGAACCGGTAGAGGTCGAAGAAGCGCGGGTCGCGCTCGTTCGTGGACGCATAGAAGGCGCTGTCGTCGCCGGCCCAGGCGAGGAATTGCGCCTTGAGCTTGTCGCCGGGCGTCAGGTCCTTCTCGCTGCCGTCGAGTTCGCGCACGTAGAGGTGGTTGAGCTCGTTGCCCGCCTGGTCGCGGGTGTAGAGGAAGCGGTCATCACCGGGGAAGAAGCCGACGGCGTAGTGGCTGTCGGTCTTGGAATTGGTCAACTGCACCGGCTTGCCGCCGCCCACGGGCATCGCGTAGACATTGAAGATGCCCGTCTCGTTGCTGTGGAAGAGGATGCGGCTCTCGTCGGCCGAGAAGCTGGCGCCGCCGATGTTCACGGTGGCCATGAACTGCTCGATGGTGTAGCGCTTGGCGGGCTTGGACGCCGCTGCGGTTGCAACGGCGGGCTTGTCGGCGGCAACGGCCGCATCGGGCGCACCAGCCAGCAACGCGAGGGAAGCGACGAGGGTCAGCAGGGGTCGGCTCATGGAGTCTCCGTTGAGATGAACGGGCAGACTCTAGCCAGCGGACCAGCCCTCCCCCGTCAGGGTTGTGACGAAGCGGCGGATTCGGGGGACAGATGGCTCAGACGCGCTGCTGGCCCGCGACGTAGGTCGCGACGAGATTGCGCTCGTCTGCCAGCGTCATCCAGGCGAAGACGCGCTCGTGCAGTTCGCGGGCGACCGCGTCGCGCGCTTCGGCGACCGGCCCTTGCGCCCAGTTCCACACGCAGAGGTCTGCCGTCTGGCCGACCGACAGCCCGCCGATCTCGCCGCCCAGCTGCAGCGCCTCGGCGGCGCCGCGCGTGGCGGCGTGCAGAGCCACCCAGGCCGTAAGCCGCGAGCCGCGCAGGGCCTGGATCTTGTAGGCATCGAGCATGTTGCGCGGCAGGCTCAAGGACGTGCCGCCGCCAACATCGCTGGCCAGGCTCACGTTGAAATCCGCGCCCGGCCAGTCGAACAGGCCGCTGCCAAGGAAGAGATTGCTCGACGGGCAATGCGCCACCTGGGCACCGCTGTCCTGGATGAGGCGCTTGTCAGCCTCGTCCAGCCAGATGCCGTGGGCCAGCACCGCGCGCTCGTGCACCAGGCCCACATTCGCGTAGACGTCCAGGTAGCTGCGCGCCTCGGGGAAGAGCTCGGCGACCCAATCGACCTCGGCGCGGTTCTCGGCCACGTGGGTCTGCATGTAGAGGCTGGCGTCGGCGCGGCACAGGGCACCGGCCATCGCGAGCTGCTCGGGCGTGCTGGTGGGCGCAAAGCGCACGGTGACGGCGTAGGCCAGGCGGTCGCGGCCATGGAAATGGTCGATGAGGTCGATGCAGTCGCGCTCCGCCTGCACGACGTCATCCCGCAGCCCGTCCGGCGCATGCCGGTCCATCAGCACCTTGCCGGTGATGAGGCGCATGCCGCGCGCTGCCGCGCTGCCGAACAAGACCTCTGCCGAGACCTTGTGCACGGTGGGGAAGACGACGGCGGACGTCGTGCCGCTGGCCAGCAACGCGTCCAGGAAGACTTCGGCGCCGGCGCGGCTGCGCGCCGGGTCGGCAAAGGCGCACTCGGCCGGGAAGGTGTAGCGCTTGAGCCAGTCCAGCAACTCCGTGCCGTAGGAGCCGATGACCTCCAGCTGCGGGCAGTGGACATGGGTGTCGATGAAGCCCGGCAGCACGAGCTGGCCGGCATGGTCCTTGCGCGCCCAGCTGTCGTCCGGCTCGGTGGCCTGGCGACCGACGATGCGGCCGTCCTCGATCAGCAGCCAGTGGTCGCGATCGAAGCGAACCGCGGGCGATTCGGTGTCGCCCCAGCTTGGGGCGGCCGTGAAATCGAGCAGATCGCCCCGCAAGGCCCATCGTTTGGGGCTGTCGGCGAATTTTTCCTGGTTAGTAAAACTCATATGGCAATTCTGAGGCAACGCTCGACAATCGGAGCCAGTATGAATACGCGACCCATCCGCTTTTTCCACCGCGGCGAGGTCGTCGAGGTGGCCGATCTGCCCCCGACGACCACCGTCCTGCAGTACCTGCGCGAGCATGCCGGTTGCACCGGCACCAAGGAAGGCTGCGCCGAAGGCGACTGCGGCACCTGCACCGTCATCCAGGGCGAACTGGATGCGTCGGGCCAGCTGCAGCTGCGCAACGTCAACGCCTGCACGCAGTTCCTGCCCACGCTGGACGGTCGCGCGCTGCTGACCGTGGAAGACCTCGGCGGCCCCGAGCAGCTCAGCCCCGCCCAGCAGGCGCTGGTGGACTGCCACGGCTCGCAATGCGGCTTCTGCACGCCCGGCTTCGTCATGAGCCTGACCGCCTGCTACGAGACGCACCAGGCTGCGGGCAGCAAGCCCACGCGCCAGCAACTGGCGGATGCGCTGGCCGGCAATCTGTGCCGCTGCACGGGTTATCGGCCCATCCTCGATGCGGGCGAGCGCATGTTCGGCGCCCCCGCCCGGGTCCTGGACCGCGCTCCCATCATCCAGGCGCTGCAGGCGCTGGCCGCCGACGAGCCGCTGGACTACGGCGCCGCAGGCGCACGCTTTCACGCGCCGCAGACCGTGGCCGACCTCGCCCTGCTGCGCCAGACCTACCCGCAAGCCACGCTGCTGGCCGGCTCCACCGACGTCGGCCTGTGGGCCAACAAGCAGTTCCGCGACCTGGGCGACGTCATCTACACCGGCCGCGTCGCGGCGCTGCGCGAGATCCGCTCCGAAGCTGGCGGCCTGTGGATAGGCGCCGCCGCCTCGCTGGAGGACAGCTGGGCAGCCCTGACCGCCGCCGTGCCGCGTCTGCGCGAACTGTGGCTGCGTTTCGCATCGCCGCCGGTGCGGCACGCCGGCACGCTGGGCGGCAACATCGCCAACGGCTCGCCCATCGGCGATGGCGCCCCGGCGCTGATCGCGCTGGGCGCCGACGTCATCCTGCGCCGCGGCGAGCAGCAGCGGCAGATCAAGCTGCAGGACTTCTACCTGGATTACATGAAGAAGGACCTGCAGCCCGGCGAGTTCATCGAGGCGCTGCAGGTGCCGCTGCCGTCCGCCGACTGGCGCTTCAGCGCGCACAAGATCGCCAAGCGGCACGACAGCGACATCTCCGCTGTCTGCGCGGTGCTCGCGCTGAGGTTGGACGCGGGCATCGTGCGCGAGGCGCGCTTTGCCTTCGGCGGCATGGCAGGCATCGTCAAGCGCGCCGCCGCCGCAGAAGCGGCCGTCGTCGGCCAGCCTTGGACCGACGCCACGGCCAAGGCCGCCGCGGCTGCGCTGCCGCAGGACTTCAAGCCGATGACCGACATGCGCGCGAGCGCCGTCTACCGGCTCAAGGTCGCGCAGAACCTGTTCACCAAGCTGTGGCTGGAGACCGCTGGCGTGCAAGCTGTACCCATCGGCATCTGGCCCTCGATGCAGGAGGTGCCGGCATGAACAAGCCCGAAACCCGGCTCGCGCCCGAGCCCGTCGTCGGCAAGTCGCTGCCGCACGAGTCGGCGCATCTGCACGTCAGCGGCGCCGCGCCCTACATCGACGATCTGCCCGAGCCTGCCGGCACGCTGCACGCGGCGCTGGGCCTGTCACCCATCGCGCACGGCAAGCTGCTGGGCGTCGACCTCGAACGCATCCGCCAGATGCCCGGGGTCGTTGCGGTGCTCAGCGCGGCAGACATCCCGGCCGAGAACAACTGCGGCCCCTTGCTGCACGACGACCCCATCCTGGCTTCGGATGAGCTGCGCTACGTCGGCCAGCCGGTCTTCGCCGTCATCGCGACGAACCGCGAGCTGGCCCGCCGCGCGGCAGGGCTGGCCAGGCAGGTCATCCAGGCCGAGCCGCTGCCGCCGGTGCTGACGGCGCTCGCTGCCCACGCGGTCGGCCAGTACGTGCTGCCCCCCATGCACCTGACGCGCGGTGAGCCGGCAGAGCAACTCGCCGCCGCGCCCCATCGCCTGCACGGCAGCTGGAGCCTGGGCGGCCAGGAACAGTTCTACCTGGAAGGCCAGATCAGCCTGGCCGTGCCGCAGGAAGGCGGCGAGGGTCTCCTGGTGCACTGCTCCACCCAGCACCCCAGCGAGATGCAGCAGCTCGTCGCGCATTGCCTGGGCTGGCACGCCCACCGCGTCGTCGTGCAGTGCCGGCGCATGGGAGGCGGCTTCGGCGGCAAGGAGTCGCAGTCCGCCCTGTTCGCCTGCGTCGCGTCCATCGCCGCGCTGAAGCTGAAGAAACCCGTCAAGCTGCGCGTGGACCGCGACGATGACTTCCTCGTCACAGGCCGCCGCCACGGTTTCGACTACCGCTGGGACGTCGGCTTCGACGCCGATGGCCGCGTCCTTGCCGTCGACATCGAGCTCGTCTCCAACGCCGGCCACAGCGCGGATCTCTCCGCGCCGGTCATGGCGCGCGCGCTCTGCCACTTCGACAATGCCTACTGGCTGCCGCACGTGGCCATGCACGGCTTTTGCGCCAGGACCAACACGCAGAGCAACACCGCCTTCCGCGGCTTTGGTGGCCCGCAAGGTGCCATCGCCATCGAGATGATCCTGGACGGCATCGCACGCCAGCTGGGGCTGGACGCGGCCGAGGTGCGCCAGCGCAACTTCTACGCCGCCGGGCAGGACGTGACGCCCTACGGCCAGCAGGTCGAGGAGCTGCACGCCCAGGCGCTGACGGCGCAACTGCTGGCCAGCAGCCGCTACGCCGAGCGCCGCGCGGAGATCGCCGCCTTCAACGCCGCCAGCCCGGTGCTGAAGAAGGGCCTGGCCTTCACGCCGGTCAAGTTCGGCATTTCCTTCAACGTCGCCCACCTGAACCAGGCCGGCGCGCTGGTGCATGTCTACACCGACGGCTCGGTGCTGGTGAACCACGGCGGCACCGAGATGGGCCAGGGGCTGAACACCAAGGTCGCCCAGGTCGTCGCGCACGAGCTGGGCCTGCCGCTCTCCAGCGTGCGCTGCTCGGCCACCGACACGAGCAAGGTCGCCAACACGTCAGCCACCGCCGCGTCCACCGGCAGCGACCTGAACGGCAAGGCGGCGCAGGACGCTGCTCGCAAGATCAAGCTGCGGCTGGCCGCCTTCGCGGCCGAACGCTTCGGCTGCGCGGCCGAACTGATCTCGTTCGAGGGTGGTCAGGTCAGCGGTGGCGGGCAGAGCCTGGCCTTCGGCGAACTCGTCGCCATGGCCTACCTGAAGCGCATCCAGCTCTGGAGCGACGGCTTCTACGCCACGCCCGGCCTGCACTGGGACCGCGCCAAGCTGCAAGGCCACCCCTTCTACTACTTCGCCTGGGGCGGCGCGGTCTGCGAGGCCGTCGTCGACACGCTGACCGGCGAGAGCCGCATCACGCGCGCCGACATCCTGCACGACGTGGGCCAGAGCCTGAACCCGGCGCTGGACATCGGCCAGATCGAAGGCGGCTTCATCCAGGGCATGGGCTGGCTGACGATGGAAGAACTCGTCTGGCACCCCGTCACCGGCCTGCTGACCACGCACGCGCCCAGTACCTACAAGATCCCGACCGCGAACGACTGCCCGCCCGAGCTGCGCGTGGAACTCTTCGGCGTCGCGAATGCGAGTGAAACCATCCACCGCAGCAAGGCTGTGGGTGAGCCGCCGCTGCTGCTGGGCTTTGCGGCGCTGCTGGCCATCAAGGACGCCTGCGCCGCCTGCGGCCCTGAGCGTTGCGACCCACCGCTGCGCGCGCCGGCCACGGCCGAAGCGGTGTTGAACGCGATCGACGCCGTCCGGTGAAGCTCGCAGCCACGTTCGCCCTGCTGCTCGCACTGGCGGGCTGCGCCAGCGTGCCGCCTGCACCCGACATCGTCAGCGTCCAGGCCCTGGGGCGGCAGCACGGCCGCGTCCACGGTGCCGCCGCAGCAGATCACCCACATCACCCTCCACCACCAGGGCGAGATCTGGAAGGAAGGCGCCGACGTCCAGGCCTATCTGGGCCGGCTGCAGCAATGGTCGCGCCTCACCAAGCGCTGGGCCGACATTCCCTACCACTTCGTCATCGCGCCCGACGGCCGCATCTACGCCGCGCGGCCGCTCGGCCAGGCCGGCGACACCAACACCGAGTACGACCCGCGCGGCCATGCCCTCGTCATGCTGGTGGGCAACTTCGAGGAGCAGCAGCCCACGCCCGCGCAGCTGAGCGCCGCCGTCGAGCTCACCGCCTGGCTGGCGCGCGAACACCACCTGGGGCTGGACGCCATCGCCAGCCACAAGGACCACAGCAGCCAGACCGTCTGCCCGGGCAAGAATCTCTACGCCTACCTCGAGTCCGGCTGGTTCAAGGCCGAGGTGGGCAAGCGTCTCAACTCCGGAGCCCATTGATGAAACGACTGCTTCTGCTCGCCGTCGCGCTGCTTGCCGGCCCTGCCTTTGCCGCGGGTGAAGACCCGCTGACCGCGCAACTGCGCGCCGACGACGCATGCCGCTTCGCCCGCGCCTTCGAGTCTGGCCGCACATCCGCGGCAGAGTTGCAGGCCGACTACCTGACGGGCGCAGGCCGGGGCGTCGAGATCTTCACGCCCGGCCGCATCCGCAGCGCCGAGGTGCTGGCCGCGTCGGTCGCGAGGCGCTCGGCCGACTATGCCCATGCCATCCGCACCTGCCTGCCGCTGGTGGACAGCCTCAACGAGGAACTGCGCGCGACCTACCTGGCCTACCGCGGCCTGCTGCCGGAGCTGCCGCTGCCGGCCGTCTACCTGGTCTTTGGCGCCGGCAACAGCGGCGGCACCGCGGCAGCGGACGCCCAGGTTCTTGGCCTGGAGGTGATGTGCCGCGTGGGCATCACGCCCGAGGCCTTCCGCGCCAGCATGCGCAGCATGTTCGCGCACGAGACGGCGCACAGCTGGCAGCGTCATCCCGACGGCGAACCGAAAGACGCGCTGCTGTACGCGGCCCTGGCCGAAGGCACGCCCGACCTGCTGGCCCGCATCGTCACCGGCCGCCAACCCAGCGCCGAGCGCGAGGCCTGGGCACGGGGGCGCGAGGCCGAGGTGTGGCGCCGCTTCGAGGCCGACCGCGCCATCATGCGGCGCGGCGAACAGCCGGCGGCCGACCAGGCCCTGCGGCGCTGGTTCGGCAACTACGGCGACAAGTTTGCTGACCTGCCCGAGGGCTGACCCAGCGAGCTGGGCTACTGGGTGGGCATGAACATCGCGCAGGCCTACCTGGACAAGGCTGCCGACCGCCGCGCCGCGTTGCGCGAGCTGCTGGAAAACGGCGACCCAGCCATGCTGCTGCGCGCCAGCGGCTACGCGCCGCGCTGAACGCCCGGCCTTGCGACCTTACGGCCTGGCCTTCTGAGTCGCCGCGACGACGGCCTGGGTGCGCGAGCTGACGCCCAGCGCCTTCAGCACCGCGGCGACATGGTCCTTGACCGTGTCGACGCTGACACCGAGTTCACGCGCGATCAGCTTGTTGGACAAGCCCTGGACCAGCAGGTGCAGCACATGCTTCTGACGCGGCGTCAGCGGCAGCTCGGCCCAGTCACCCGGCGCAGGGCCGGCCGAGACGGGCGCAGCAGGCTTGTCATCTGCGCGTGGCTTCAGCTGTGGCACATAGGTGCCGCCGGCCAGCACCAGGTGCAGGGCCTGCACCAGCGTGTTCAGGTCGCTGCGCTCGGGCACATAGCCCATTGCGCCGGCCCCAAGAGCCTGCAGCGCATCCTCGGTCTCGTCGCTGCCGGAGACGACGACGACGGGCAGCACCAGGTGCTCACGGTGGATCTGCTGCAGCAGCTCGAAGCCGCCGTCCACACGCAAGTCCAGCAGCACGAGGTGGGGCACGGCCTGGGCCAGCGCGGCGCGCGCGGCGGCGACGGTGTCGACCCCCTGCACCTGGGCCCCGGCGAAGTGCTGCTCGATCAGGCCGGTGAGCGCCGCACGCACCATCGGAAAAGCATCGACCAGCAAGACCTTCATCGCAAACCAACCCTGTTCAATGGGGGCCGATGATAGTCAACGCAGGGCCGCGGCCAGCAGGGGTTTGGCCCACGCAGGCACGCTGCGCAGCGGCGCGTGCGCAATGACACGACCCGCCCGCATCTGCAGCAGCAGCACCGGCTGCGGCCGGCGGCCCAGCCGCGGGTCGGCCTCGAAGCTGTTGTCGTGGACGCGCAGGCTCGCCAGGAGCGGCATCAGCTTGACGAGGTTGGCCCGGCTGGCGTCGAAGCGCTCGCGCACCTTGGCTTGCGGGATGTCGTGCCCGCCGGCCGCCACGCGTGCCGCGATGCGACGCAGATGCAGCTCGGGCGTGGCCAGCCCGGCGTACCAGACATGCGCCTCGGCCCCGGCACGGGCGCCGTCCAGCAGCAGCCTCGCGATGCTCGCACCGCCCAGCGTGGTTTCGAAGGCGTAGGTCAGGTCCTCGGCCAGCGCCTTTTCAAGTCCGCGCCGGCCCAGCGTCCAGGCCAGGCCGTTGGCCTGTGCGGCGGACAGGCCCGGCTGCTGCTCGCGCAGACGTGCGGCCGCGATGTCGGGGTTGAAGAACTCGACGCCACTGGCCTGGAGGGCAGCGCCGCCGAGCGAACTCTTGCCGGTGCCGTTGACGCCGGCCAGCACGAAGAGTCTGGCGGGCAAGGCTCAGGCGGCCTTGCGACGCGTGGGTTTGACCGCCTTGACGGCGGCCGCGCCGATGGCCTCGGGCGGCATCGCGAAGGCGTCGGCGAGCGCATCACCCTGCCCCTGCATCCGCGCCAGCATCGCGTCGAACTCGCCGCCCAGCGCGCCCAGGTCGGGTTCGGCGGCGCGCTGCATCTCGCGGTAGTGCTCCACCGACATCAGCACGAAGGCCGGCTGGTCATGCTTGGTGATGAGCACCGCGCCATGGGCGGCCACCGCGCGGCCGACCTTCTGGATGCCGGCGACGAGCTGGGTGGCCGACACACTGGGCAACTGGTCGGCGAGGGCTTGTTCGAGGACGGCGGACATGAGCGGCCTTGGGCGATGGGAATAGCCGCCATTTTGCCCAATTTACAGAAAATGGGAAATCAATGGGCTTCTTCCCAGTTCGAACCCACGCCCACCTCGGCCAGCAGCGGCACCTTCAGTGCCGCCACGCCGGCCATCAGGCGCGGCACCTCGGCGCGCATCCAGTCCAGCTCGGCTTGGGGCACCTCGAACACCAGTTCATCGTGCACCTGCATGACGATCTTCGACTGCTTGCCGGCGCGGTCCAGTTCGGCCTGCACGGCCAGCATGGCGAGCTTGATGAGGTCGGCCGCCGTGCCCTGCATGGGCGCGTTGATGGCCTGGCGCTCGGCGCCGGCCTTGCGTTGGCCGTTGCCGCCGCGGATCTCGGGCAGGTAGATCCGGCGGCCGAACAGCGTCGACACGTAGCCCAGCTCGGCCGCGCTCGCCTTGGTCTCGTCCATGTAGCGCTTCACGCCCGCAAAGCGGGTGAAGTAGCGCTCGATGTAGTCCCTGGCCGCCTTCTGCTCGATGCCCAGCGCAGAAGCCAGGCCGAACGCGCCCATGCCGTAGATGAGGCCGAAGTTGATGGTCTTGGCGTAGCGGCGCTGCTCGTTGGACACCTCGCCCAGCGGCACGTTGAACACCTCGCTGGCAGTGGCGCGGTGCACGTCCTGGCCTTCCTGGAAGGCGCGCAAAAGCCCCGGGTCCTCGCTGATGTGGGCCATGATGCGCAGCTCGATCTGCGAGTAATCGGCGCTGACGATGCTGAAGCCCGCGGGCGCGATGAACGCCTCACGCACGCGCCGGCCCTCGGCCGTGCGGATGGGGATGTTCTGCAGGTTGGGCTCGTTGCTGGACAGCCGCCCCGTGATGGCCACGGCCTGCGCGTAGTTGGTGTGCACGCGGCCGGTGTGGGCGTTGATCTGCAGCGGCAGCTTGTCGGTGTAGGTGCTCTTGAGCTTGGCAAGGCCGCGGTATTCCAGGATCTTGGCCGGCAGCGGGAAGTCGGCGGCCAGCTCGGTCAGCACCTCCTCGTCAGTGGACGGCGCGCCGGTGGCCGTCTTCTTCACGACCGGCAGGCCGAGCTTGGTGAACAGGATGTCGCCGATCTGCTTCGGTGACCCGATGTTGAACGGCTGGCCGGCAATCTCGTAGCACTGCTGCTCCAGCAGCACGAGGCGCTGGCCGATTTCGTGGCTCTGCATCTTCAGGCGCTCCGAGTCGATCAGCACGCCGTTGCGCTCCACCCGCGCCAGCAGTTCGGCTGTCGGCATCTCGATGTCGCGGTAGATGTGCGTCAGGCCCGCGTCGGCCTCGATCTGCGGCCACAGCACGCCGTGCAGGTGCAGGCACATCTCGGAGTCCTCGCCCGAATAGGTCGTGGCCCTGGCCACGTCCACCTGCGCGAACGGGATCTGGTGCACGCCCTTGCCGCACAGGTCTTCGTAGCTCAGGCCCTTGCGGCCCAGGTGGCGCTCGGCCAGCGCCTCCAGGTTGTGCGTCTTGTGGGCTTCGAGCACATAGCTTTCCAGCAGCGTGTCGTGCTGCACGCCAGCCAGGTGGATGCCGGCATTGGTCAGCACGTGGCGGTCGTACTTCAGGTTCTGGCCGATCTTCTTGGCGGACTCGTCCTCCAGCCAGGGCTTCAGCCGCGCCAGCACCTCGTCGAAGGGCAGCTGCTCGGGCGCATCCGGGCCGGCGTGGCGCAGCGGGACGTAAGCGGCCTCGCCGGGCTTGTCCGCAAAGGAGATGCCGACGATGCGCGCGGCCATCGGATCCAGCGAGTCGGTCTCGGTGTCCAGCGCGCACAGCGGGGCGGCCCGCAGGCGGGCGATCCAGGCGTCCAGCTGGTCAAACGTGAGGAGGGTGTCGTACTGCCGGGCAATGTCGGATGCCCCGGCGGGCGGCTCGGGCTCGTCGAACAGGCCGGGGTTGGCCACCGGGGCCTTGGCCTTCGGGGCCGACACCTCACCGGTCAACTCCTTCAGCCAGCTCTTGAAGCCGTTGCGCGTGTAGAACTCGGCCAGGGCCGCCTGGTCCACCTCGCGCAGGGCCAGCGGCTCCAGCGTGGGCCAGCCGGCGATGTGGCCGGCCAGGTCGCAGTCCAGCTTCACGGTGACGAGCTTGCGGCCCATGGGCAGCCAGTCCAGCGCCGCGCGCAGGTTCTCCCCGGCCTTGCCCTTGACGGCATCGGCCGCGGCGACGACGCCATCCAGCGAACCATGCTCGGCAATCCACTTCGCCGCCGTCTTGGGGCCCACGCCGCTCACGCCGGGCACGTTGTCCACGGTGTCACCCATCAGCGTCAGGTAGTCGACGATGCGGTTGGGCGGCACGCCGAACTTGGCGAACACGCCGGCCTCGTCCAGCCGCTCGTTGCTCATCGTGTTGATGAGCTCCACGTCGGCGTTGACGAGTTGGGCCAGGTCCTTGTCGCCGGTGGACACGACAACGCGGTGACCCTGCTCCACCGCCACGCGGCACAGCGTGCCGATGGCGTCGTCGGCCTCGATGCCGGGCACCGTCAGCACCGGCCAGCCCAGCAGCTTCACCACCTCGTGGATGGGCTCGATCTGCGCGCGCAGTTCGGGCGGCATGGGCGCGCGCTGGGCCTTGTATTCGGGGTACCACTCGTCGCGGAAGGTCGGGCCGGAGGCGTCGAACACGCAGACCGCGTGCTCGGCGCCGATGTCGCTGCGCAGCTTCTTCAGCATGGCCACCATGCCGTGCACGGCCCCCGTGGGCTGCCCCTCGGGTCCGCGCAGATCGGGCATGGCATGGAAGGCGCGGTACAGATAGCTGGAGCCGTCAACCAGCAGCAGGATGGGTTTACTCATGGCGACGGATTCTCGGGCACCTCCCACCTAGAATCGGCAGCATGCTTCGCCTCGCCGTACCGATCCTGCTCGCCGCCCTGGCATCGAGCGCCCTCGCCGACCCGCCGCCCGAACCCAAGGTCGAGCGCACCGTGTCGGAGGATGACCAGGTGCGCGTCGAGGAACTCAAGGTGCGTGGCGAGGCCAAGAAGGTCACGGTCAAGAACAAGCTCGCCAAGGCGCCTGACTACGAAATCGTCGTCAACGACGCAGGCCGCGAATCGGCCGGCGGCACGGGCACCGGCATGCCCAAGAGCGGCTCGGGCACGCGGGTCTGGCGAGTCCTCAACTTCTGATCGTGAGCGGCCCGCGGGTCGCCCCTCCGACCTCTCCATGGCCGTTTTCACTGAAGTCAGCCCCGCGCAGGCCCAAGCCCTGCTGGATCACCTCGACCTGGGGCAGCTCGCCTCGCTGCGCGGCATTGGCGCCGGCATCGAGAACACCAACTACTTCGTCGACTGCACGCAGGCCGACGGGCACCTGCACCGCTTCGTGCTGACGCTGTTCGAGCGCCTGACCGCCGAGCAGCTGCCCTTCTACCTGCGGCTGATGCAGCACCTGGCGCAGCGCGGCGTGCCGGTGCCCGAGCCGCATGCGGACACCAGCGGCGAGATCCTCTTCGAGGTGGCCGGCAAGCCCGCGGCCATCGTCGACCGCCTGCACGGCGGCCATCAGATGGCGCCGGACGCCTTCCACTGCCAGCAGGTGGGCGCCACGCTGGCGCAGATGCACCTGGCCGGGCGGGACTTCGGCCTGCACCAGCCCAATCTGCGCGGCCTGGCCTGGTGGCGCGAGGTGGCGCCGCGGGTCCTGCCCTTCCTGGATGGGCCGCAAGCCGAGTTGCTGACGAGCGAGCTGGCCTACCAGGAGCACCTGGCAGCGTCGGCCGAGTACGCCCACCTTCAGGCGACTTGCTCGGGCCCCATCCACGCCGACCTGTTCCGCGACAACGTCATGTTCGAGCCCGGCGAGGGCCCGGGCCGCGAACGGCTGACCGGCTTCTTCGACTTCTATTTCGCCGGCTGCGACACCTGGCTGTTCGACCTGGCCGTGTGCCTGAACGACTGGTGCATCGACCTGACGGACGGCCGCCTCATCGAGGAGCGCGCCGCCGTTTTCGTCGCCGCCTACGAGAGCGTGCGGCCGCTGTCCGGCGCCGAGCACCGGCTGCTGCCGGCGCTGCTGCGCGCGGCGGGCTTGCGCTTCTGGCTGTCGCGCCTCTTTGACCTGCACCTGCCGCGCGAGGCCAGCCTGCTCAAGGCGCATGACCCGCGCCACTTCGAGCGGGTGCTGCGCGAGCGCATCGCGGCGCCCTGGCACGCGATGCCGGCCGAGGGGCAGGCATGACCATGCAACTGCACCTGCAGAACGTACCGGCGCGCAACGGCCGGCTGTGGATACGCCACGGCTTCAAGGTCTTCCAGCGCCAGCCGCTGGCGCTCGCCGGCCTGTTCGGCCTCTTCCTGTTCGCCGGCTTCGCCGCGATGCTGATCCCGGGCCTCGGCCTCTTCCTGACGATGGCCTCGCTGCCGCTGCTGTCGCTGGGCTTCATGCTGGCCACGCACCTCGTGCTGCAGAAGAAGACGCCCACGGCCAGCGTCTTCGC
Source organism: uncultured Roseateles sp. (assembly GCA_963422775.4). GTDB lineage: Bacteria > Pseudomonadota > Gammaproteobacteria > Burkholderiales > Burkholderiaceae_C > Pelomonas. Next base: position 18,943 of record CAUJSJ030000093.1, on the reverse strand, counting down.
CGCGCCGCTGAAGCTCACGCCCGAGCGGCGACGCGGCCAGTTGCTGCTGTGCCTGGGCTACGCCGGCGCAATGCTCGTCATCGGCCTGCTGGCCGACTGGATCGACGGTGGCAGCACGCGCGACCTGCAGAAGCTCATCGCCGACAACGCCGACAACGAGGTCATCGCCAATGCCGCGACCGACCCACGCCTGTTCTGGGGCCTGGCGACGCGCATGGTGCTGATGGGCCTGCTGTCCGTGCCCTACTGGCACGCGCCGGCGCTGGTGCACTGGGGCGGCCAGGGCGTGGCCCAGGCGCTCTTCTCCAGCACGCTGGCGCTGTGGCGCAACAAGGGCGCGTTCACGCTGAACATGCTGCTGTGGGGCGGCCTGCTGATGGCCGTGGCGAGCAGCGTCAGCCTGGTGTTCACGCTGATCGGCCTGGCCCAGGTCGCACCCGTCGTGCTGATGGCCACCGGCCTGATGCTGTCGACGGTGTTCTACGCCTCGCTGTACTTCAGCTTCGTCGACTGCTTCATGTTCGGTGCGCCGCCGGGCCTGCTCGACGACGCCAAGGCCTGAAACAACGGTCACGGATCCGTCACGCAGATTTTCACGGGGGCGACACGCAAGCCACATAGATTGCCGTGCTTTGTCATTGCACGCGCAGCTGCTGTCGCTTCCATGTCCCAAGCCAACGTTCTCCCTCGCCGCCAGGCCCTCAAGTTCCTCGGCATGCCGCTGATGCTGCCCCTGGGCGGCACCGCCGTCGGCAGCCTGCTCACCGCCTGCGGCGGCGGCTCCGACGACAACCAACCCAAACCCACGTTCACGTCCGCCAGCTTCGTCGCCATGGCGGCACCCAGCCTGGCCACGCCGGCCGACATGGCCAAGACGCTGGTGAACTCCACGCTGATGGCCAAGTTCAGCGACGGCAGCACGCAAGGCTTCTCGCTGGCCTACGCGCCCTTCTTCACCACCGGCGACCTCGTGCCCGACGGCAAGGGCGGCACGCTGCTGGCCGGCGGCTACGTCGACTTCGCCGGCAAGCCCATCGTCGACACGACGGTCGCGGGCAAGAACCGACAGTTCTTCAGCGACTCGCCCGACGGCACCTCGCTGCTCAAGCTCGACAACGCCACCGTTGCTGGCGTCAAGGGCAACACCGTGTTTGCCGTCGTGCAGTTCGAGTACACGACCTGGGCCCAGGACGGCAAGACCGACATGTACGGCAAGCTGCCCTCCCCCATCGCCGTGCTGACGCTGGACCAGGACCCCGCCACCGGCCGCCTGTCGCTCGTGAAATACCACAACGTGGACACCGCGCCGGCCATGGGCCTGTGGATCACCTGCGGCGCGAGCCTGTCGCCCTGGGGCACCCACCTCTCCAGCGAGGAGTACGAACCCGACGCCTTCACCATCGCCAGCAACACGATGTTCAAGGCCTACAGCCAGAACCTCTTCGGCGACGCCACCAAGGCCAACCCCTACCACTACGGCCACCTGCCGGAAGTGACGGTCAACGCCGACGGCAGTGGCAGCATCAAGAAGCACTACTGCCTGGGCCGCATTTCGCACGAACTGATCCAGGTCATGCCCGACAACCGCACCGCCATCATGGGCGACGACGCGACCAACGGCGGCTTCTTCCTGTTCGTGGCCGACAAGGAGAAAGACCTCTCCGCCGGTTCGCTGTACGTGGCCAAGTTCGGTGCCGGCTTCTCGCTGGACCCGGCCGCTGCGGGCGCACCCATCAGCTGGATCAAGCTCGGTTCGGCCACCAGCGCCGAGATCAAGACGCTGGCCGATACGCTCAAGGCCACGGACATCATGGACGTGTCCACCACCGATCCGGCCGACGCCAGCTTCACCAAGATCTGGCTGAGCGGCAAGGTGCAGTGGGTGCGCGTGAAGCCCGGCATGGACAAGGCCGCCGCCTTCCTGGAGACCCACCGATACGCCGCGCTCAAGGGCGGCTCCATGGCCTTCACCAAGATGGAGGGCACGACCGTCAACGCCAAGGACAAGATCGCCTACTCCGCGCTGCAGAACATGCAAAGCTCGATGGTCAAGGGCAATGCGGCCTGGAACGAGGCCTACGGCATCACCATCGACAAGGCGCTGAATGCCGGCGGCGTGCTGGCCCACACGCTGAGCAGCGGCCAAAAGGACACGGCAGGCGGCGCGATCACGAGCGACTGGGTGCCGTCGCTGACCAAGGCGCTGTTGGTGGGCGAAGACCTCGCGACGGCCGACGCGCTGGGCAACCTGGCCAACCCCGACAAGATCGGCGCGCCGGACAACCTCAAGTTCTCCGAGAAGCTGCGCACCCTCTTCATCGGCGAGGACAGCAGCTACCACGTCAACAACTTCGTCTGGGCCTACAACGTGGACACCAAGGCGCTGACCCGCCTGGTGTCGATGCCCTCGGGCGCCGAGGCCACCGGCCTGGGCGTGGTGGACGACCTCAACGGCTGGACCTACATCACCAGCAACTTCCAGCACCCGGGCGACTGGGGCGTGCCACTGCACAACGTCGTCAAGGCCACGCTGGACCCGCTGGTGCGCGCCAACTACAAGGACCGCTTCGGCGCGCAGGTGGGCTACCTGACCGGTGCGGCAACCAGCGTGAAGCTGGACAAGATCGGCTGATTGCCGGCTCGACGCGCGCCGCAAGGCGCATCACGCAAGGGCTGCACGAGCAGCCCTTTTTCGTTGAGCGCTGCGGCCGCTGCCCGCCTCGTCAGCGTGGCTCGGCCGCGGGTGGCGCCCCTTCGTCGACCTCGCGGGCCACGTCGGCACTCAGCTCACCGGTGCCCGCATGGCGCCGCTCGCGGTCCTGCTGCTTGCCCAGCGCCGACTCCAGCGCCCTCGTCAACTTGTGGGCCGCGCCCTCGATCGCCTGGTGCAGGCTTTCGGCCTCGTGCTTGACGGCGATGTTCTTCAGCCCTGCCACGCGCGCCTCCAGCAAGCAGCGCTTGTCGTCGGGGCCCGATTTCTCGGCGCTGTTCATGTCGCCCAGATGCGCCTCCACATGCGTCACATGGCCCTTGTAGTGGTCAACGGCGTCGCGAATCACGCCCTCGACATGCTCGACCAGCTTCTCACGGCCCTCCACATGGTTGTCGGTCTCGATCTGAACCTGCATCGCATTCCCTTTCGGCGCACGGACGTCGCGCGGTTGGAGAACAGGGGGCAAGCGGCGTGCCGGGCGGCGCTTCGGTGCGTCTCGTGAGGTTGTTGCTGAAGGCAGCGCGCGGCAGCAACCCCAGGAGGGGGGCTTGGAGGCCTGCTGCCTTTATCCCGCCTGATAGCTCCTCAGTCAGGATCGCGCGCCGCTACCCGACGCCTTGTCGGAGACGGTGCTCCAAAAGGCAAACGACACGGCCAGGCACAAGGCGAACAGCAGAAACATCCAGCGATGGTGGTCCAGGGCATCGGAAAGCTTCAGCAGGCCTGGCACAGCCAGGGCCGGCAGGACCAGGCTGGAGTTGAAGACGCCCATGCTGACGCCCATCTCGTTCGAGCTCACGGATTCCGAGAAGATGGCGAACACGATGGAAATCAAAGACGACCAGCCGATGCCGCACAGGAGCATGCCGGCGTAGTAGAAAAGCTCGCCGTTGGTGCCCATGGCCACCAGCAGATAGCCAACGGCCATCACGCCCATGGCGGCGCGGTGCACGGGCACCTTGCCCCATCGCAGGCTCAAGGGTTCCAGAAGCAGCACGGGCAGCAAAGCGCCCACGACATTCATCAGCAGGAAGCCCAGCGACAGGATGTTGCCCGCGGTGTCTCCCGCCGTGGGCGCCGGGCCGTGGGCCAGCAGAAGAAAGGTGTTGGCCAGCACATGTCCGGCGCCGACTGCCGGCACGACGAAGTCCTGCACGAAGAAGAAGGCCATGACGAACATGCCCTGCACGCCCAGCCAGGCAAACCCGTGGCCGAGCAGGATCTTGCAAAGCCGAAGTTCGCTCGACGGCTGGGCACGTGCTCGCCAGACGATGGCCAAGCCCCAGGTCAGCGTGATGCCCACGGCCAGCAGGAACAGCGGTACGGCGATGCCGGCCAGTGCGCCGCCCAGGGCCAGCTTGTCGACGGCGATGAAGATGCCGTAGGCCATGAAGGTGCTCATGGGCAGCAGCGCCTTGAATGCGTGCTTGCCCGTGGCGTGCCCGTGGGCAGGCTCTACCGGCTCGGGCCGAGCGGGCTGCATGCCGGGCGTCTTGGCTTCCTGGATGAACAGCATTGGCCCGACAGAGAACACAAAGGTCACCGCCACCGTGACGAGGATCAAGACTTCGTTGCCCAGCACGATGGAGATCAGGTAGGCGCTGATGCCGAAGAAGCCTGACACGGTCTGCATCCAGGAATAGCCCCGCACGCGGTCCGGCCCTTCCGGTGTGAGGTCCGCCACCAGCGACCGAGCAGGGTTGAACGTGACGTTGGTGCTCAGGTCGCGGAGCAGGGCCACGACCACCGCCACGGCGATCAGGCTCAGGCCAGTGATGGAAGCCAGCCTGTCCAGCTTGAGCATGGCAAACATCGACACCGCCCCGGCGATGCCGCCCACCAGCAAATAGGGTTTGCGGCGGCCGTTGAGGAGCCAGGTGCGGTCGCTGAGGGCCCCCACGATCGGCTGCACGAGCAGGCCCATCAAGGGCCCCGCCAGCCAGATCAACGCGATGTTGTCGATGTGCAGGCCGTAGCGCGTGCTCAGCAGCCAGGTCGTCGAAGCGATGCCGGCCGACAGGCAGAAGCCGATGGCCGCCGCCGGCAGGCTGAGCAGGATCAGAAAGCCGGTGGTGAGGTTCTTTTGTGCGTCAAGCATGTGCGGCGCGGCTCGTGGCCAGGGGTTCGGAGTCGGTCGGCCGCATCACCGGGGCATGGGTTTCATGTCGAAGCGCAACTCGCCGCCTTGGGTCAACGCGCTGTGGCCCAGCTGCGTCGCGTCCACGGGCTGGCCGTTCAGCCGGGCCTGAGCCGCGTAGGGCCGCGATTCAGAGAATCCCTCCGCGACCACGCGCAGCGTCTTCCCATCCGCCAGCCGAAGCTGCGCCGACGCGACTTGCGGCGCACCCAGCACATAGCTGCCACTGGCCGCGCGCACCGGGTAGAAGCCGAGCGCGGCGAACACATACCAGGCGCTCATCTGGCCGCAATCGTCGTTGCCGGTGATGCCGCTCGGGCGGTCGGCGTAGAACTCGCGGCTGATGCGTCGGATCAGCGCGTGGCCCTTCCAGGGCTGCGGCGTGTAGGCATACAGGTAGGCGATGTGATGGCTGGGCTCGTTGCCGTGGGCGTACTGGCCGATCAGCGCCTCCTGGCCCTGGTGCTTGTCCACGCCGCGCTGCTGCACGCTGAAGAAGGCGTCCAGCCACCGCCCGAAGGCGGCCGGCCCGCCCATCAGCTGGGCCAGCCCCTGCGGGTCATGCAGGCCGGGCGTCAGCGTGTACTGCCAGGCGTTGGCCTCCGTGTAGTCGCCCGGGTTGCCGAGCGGTGACGTGGCGGTGAGCGGGTTGAACGGCGTGCGCCAGCCACCCTGCGAATCGCGCCCGCGCATCTGGCGGGTTGAGGTGTCCCAGAGCTTGCTCCAGCCCTGGGCGCGCTCGGCAAAGCGCTGGGCGGTGGCGCTGTCACCCAGCTGCGCGGCAACCTGCGCGACGGCGGCGTCACCCACGCCGTATTCCAGCGTCTTGGAAACGGCCTCGCCCGGCTCCTTGTCGAAGGGCAGGTAGCCGTATTGCTCGTAGCTGGCCCAGCTGCGTTGCGCCCACGCCGGGGCGTCCGGGCGCGGCAGCGTCGAGGTCTCGACCATCGCCTTGAGCGCGGCCTGCGCGTCAAAGCCCCTGAAGCCCTTGGCCAGCGCGTCGGCCATCACGGGCAGGGCGGGGTTGCCGATCATGGTGTGCGTCTCGCGCCCCCAGGCCGTCCACAGCGGCAGATAGCCCTGGGCTTGGTGATGCTCGATGAGCGTGGCCACCATGCCGTCAACGCGCTCGGGCACGGTCAGCGTGAACAGCGGGTGCACGGCGCGGAAGGTGTCCCACAGGCTCATCGTCGAGTAGTAGTGGCCGCCGGGTGCCTGCTGCACCAGGCCCGTCGGGCCGCGCACGCGGCCGTCCACGTCGGCGATGTCACTGGGGTGCATCAGCGTGCGGTAGAGCGCCGAGTAGAAGATGCGTTTCTGGCGCTCGGGGGCCTCGATGCGGATGCGGCCGAGCAGGTCCTCCCACTCGGCGCTGGCCTCCTGGCGAACCTCGTCGAAGGACTTGGCCTGCACTTCTTCGAGGTTGCGGCGCGCGCCGTCCACGTCCACCGTGGACAGCGCCACGCGGGCCAGCAGCGTCTGCTCACGGCCGAGGTCGAAGCTCAACACGTAGCGTGGCGCCTTGTCCTTCGGTCGTGCGGGCAGCGTGGTCACGCGCTGGATGGGCGCGCTGAACTGCACGACGAAGCTCGCCTCGCGCTCCACCCAGTTGCGGCTGTGCACGGTGCCGCTGATCTCGCCCTTGGCGGCGTCCACCTTCACGTTGCTCTGCGTGACGCGGGCGTCGGTCTGGAACAGGATGCCGTGCTGCAAGTCAGCCAGCACCTGCGCCGTGCCGGGCTTGTCGAAGCGGTAGCGCTGCAGCGCCACACGCTGGGTGGCGGTCAGCTCCACCTTGACGCCATGCGCGGGCAGGCGAACTGCGTAGTAGCCGGGCCGGGCGGTCTCGCTCTTCTTGTCGTAGCCGGTGGCAAAGCTCGTGCTGCTGGCGTCCCAGGACTTGCCCTGGCTCGGCTGCAGCAACACATCGCCCAGCTCGCCGATGCCGGCGCCGCTGATGTGGGTGTTGGAGAACCCCATGATGGTCTTGGCGCGGTACTGGTAGCCCGAGGAGAAGCTCCAACCCCTGTCGTTGTTGTCGGGGCTGGGGGCCACCATGCTGAAGGGCCGCGTGGCGCCGGGGAAGACGTGGCCCGTGCCGTCGGTGCCGATGAAAGGGTTGACGTAGCCGGTCAACGCGGGCGCTGCACCGGCCAGCAGGGGCATCAGCAGGGCGGCACAGAACAGGCGCTTGAACACGGAGTGGAGGGCCCTCATCGCTTGCCCATCAGGAACAGCAGCGGGATTCCCAGCCGAGCGGCCCAGGCCTTTTCGTTGTGTCCTGTGCCTTCGAACACGCGGGTGTCGTAGCTCTTGCCGTCTTCGAAGCCGCGCTCGCGCACAAGGTCGTCGACCATCACCTGGTAGGGCGCGTAGAGCGCGTCCAGCTCGGTCGTGCCGTGGTCCTGGTAGAGCCGGTGCGTGGCCGGGTCGGCCAGGTGGGCGCGCAGGTAGTTGAAGGCGGCGAGCGGGATGGCGGCATTGGGCTTGAAGCCGCCGATCCAGTGCGTGGACAGCCCCGCCGCGCCGCCGAACACCTCCGGGTACTCGTTCATCGCGTACACCGAGATCAGGCCGCCCATGCTGGAGCCCATCAGGAAAGTGCTGGCGGCCTCGGTCCGGGTGGCGTACTTCGCGTCAATCGCCGGCTTGAGCTCTTCGACCAGAAAGCGCAGGTAGTTGTCCGACTGCGGCTTGTTCTGCAGCCCTTCCTTGATGAGCTTGTCGCGCAGCGCCTCGGGCATGCCGGGCAGGTACTTCTGCGGAAAGTATTCGCTGTGGCGGTACTTGCCGTTGTTCCAGACGCCAACGACCAGCGTGTCGGGGATGCGACCTTCGTTGATGAGCCGCTGCACCGTGTCCTGGACGTTCCAGGCCTGCTTGTTCCAGGTCGTGCCGGCATCGAACAGCATCTGGCCGTCGTGCATGTAGAGCACGGCGTAGCGCTTGGTGGCCGTGTAGCCCTCAGGCAGCCAGACGTCGACGTTGCGCGCGTCCACGAATTTGGACGGGAAGCTCGCGAGCCGCTCCACGCGGCCGACGGCCACTTGGGGCAAGGGCTCGGCAGCCAGGGTGACCTCAGTCAGGCCCAGTGTGAGCAGCAGGGCGCTCAGCAGTCGTTTAAGCATCAGGGGTGTCTCCATCCAGTCGTTGTTGTGCCGCCGCGAAGCATTCGCAGGCGATATCCCACAGCCGCTGTGCATCGGCATAGCGGTCGCTGGGTTCGCCGCCGAGTTCATCGTTCGCGAGATCGGCGCGCGGTTGGGCGTAGTGCACCCACAGGGCGCCTGCGCCGTCACCGATCTTCATGGGAAGCAGCTCGGGGTTGAAGCTCAGGTAGTCGCCCGGCTGGGCGCCGCGCAGAAAGCCCTCGAAGCACCGCTCCCACATCAGGCGGTGGTGCGCCACGTAGGGGCCGGGGTCGTCCAGCCCGGTCTGGATGGCGCCGACGTTGCCGATGCGGGCGTGCATGAAGCGCACCCAGTCGAACACGGGCTGCAGCCTGTCGATGCGGCTCAGGAACTCGCCGCCGTAGGGCAGCTCATGCCCGGTGTACCAGTGCGACAAGTCGGCGTTGAAGCGCACGTCGGGCCAGCGCGCCACCAGGTCGAGCGTGCGGCGCAGGTCCTGCGTGATGGTGGCGCGGTGGGTCTCGATGTAGAGCGGGTGGCCGTGCCGGGCCGAGGCTTCGAGCACGGCGCCGACGAGGGCATCGATCTCGGCGTCGGTCTCGAAGCTGTTGCCGACATGCAGCGTGGTGGCGTCCAGCCCCAGCGCCTTGTGCGCGCGGGCGATCGCGTCGGCCTCCTGGGCTTGCATCACCCGGCCCATGCCGTTGGCGCGCAGGCCGGCGGCGAGCACCGTTTCCGGGTCGGACCAGTCTTGCACGGCCGTGTAGCCGTCGGCCTTCACAAGGGCGAGTTGCTCGGCGAACGTGGCCCGCCAGCCCCGCGAGCCGCGTGGCAGGTGCAGCAGCGTGCCGCTGTTGAGGTCACGGCGCAGACGCGGCGCGGCCGCAGTGCCGTCGTTGGTTCGGTCGATGGTCGTCATGGTCGGGGAGCCTCCAGTTGCAGCAGCGTCACCGAGCGGGCCGGCAGGTCCAGTTGCGCACCCACGGTGATGCGTTGACCGGTCAATACGTCGCGCGCCACGGTGCCCAGCGGCAGTCGCTCGCGAAAACGTTCCGTGGCCAACTGCGTGGCCGTGCGGTTCTTGTTGAGGACCAGCATCACCGTGTCGCGCTCGTCGTAGCGGAACAGCACGTAGGCACCGTCCTGCGGGAAGAAGTGCATCAGCCGGCCTTCATGCAACACCCGTGCCGTCTTGCGCCAGTTCAGCAACTTGCGCAGCCAGGCCTGCATGCCGGCCTGCTCAGGCGTGAGGCCAACGCCGGTGAACGCGTTGACCGTGTCGCCCGGCCAGCCGCCGGGGAAGTCGCCGCGGAACGCATCGAAGGCATTGAGCGCCTTCGGGCTGGTCATCAGCACCTCGGTGCCGTAGTAGAGCTGCGGGATGCGCTTCATCGTCAGCACATAGGCCAGCGCCATCCGGGTGAGGGCCGGGTCCTCGTCCAGCGCGCTGAAGAGGCGCGGCGTGTCGTGGTTTCCGTCGAACAGCACCAGCCGGCCCGGGTCGGCGTAGAGCTGGTCGCTCACCAGCAGGTTGTAGAGCTTGACCAGGCCGGTGTTGAAGGCCTCCGGCTCGGCCAGCGCCTGGGCCAGCGGCGTGTAGACGACGTAGTCCATCACGCTGGGCAGCGTCGAGACAAACCCGTTGGCCTGTGTGCGGCCGCGCGCCCAATAGGCCTGCACGGCAGGGTTGTCGCTCCACTCCTCGCCGACGATGTTGAACGCCGGGTATTCGGCGAGGATGCGGCGCGTCCATTCGTTGATGAACGCAGGATCGGAGTAGGCGTAGGTGTCCACCCGCAGGCCCGACAGTCCGGCGAACTCGATCCACCAGATGGCGTTCTGGATCTCGTAGTTGGCGACCTGCGGGTTGCGCTGGTTCTTGTCGGGCAAGGTCGTGTCGAACCAGCCGGCCGAGAAGCGCTCGAGATCGGCCGCCGACGCGTACGGGTCGCTGACCGTCGTGCGCGCGTGGTTGGTCACGATGAACTGGTTGTTGTTGCTCAGCCAGTCCGGCGCCGGCAGGTCCCGCATCCACCAGTGGTTGGAGCCGATGTGGTTGGGCACCAGGTCCTGGATGACCTTCAACCCCTTGGCGCGGGCCAGCGCCACGAAGCGCTGGTAGTCGGCGTTGCTGCCGTAGCGCGGGTCGATGCGGTAGGCGTCGGTCGTGCCGTAGCCGTGGTACGAGAAGCTGGGCTGGTTGCTCTCGGTCAGCGGCGTGGGCCAGATGGCGGTGAAGCCCATCGCGGCGATGTGATCCAGGCCGCGGATCATGCCGGCCAGGTCGCCACCGTGGCGGCCGCCGGGCAGCTTGCGGTCGGCCTGCTCTGTGAAACCCGGCATGTTGTCGTTGCCCGGGTCACCGTTGGCGAAACGGTCGGGCATCAGGTTGAGGATCACGTCTGCCGGGCCGAAGCCCTGGCGTGCGGCCGAGTCCGGCGCGCGGGCGCGCAGCTCGTAGCGCAACACCATGGCATCGGCGCCGCGCTGCAGCGTGATCGGCACGGTGCCGGCGGCCGCCTGGGCGCCGACTTGCAGCGTCAGCCACAGGTAGTTCGGGTTGGCGCCGCGCGTGCTGCTGACCAGACGAACGCCGGGCCAGTTCAGCCGGGCGGTGCAGTCTGCGATGCCCGTGCCATGCAGCATCAACTCGACCTGCTCGTGCTTCATGCCCACCCACCAGTTCGGCGGGTCCACGCGCTCCACTGTCTGCGCTTGCGCCAGCAGGCAGGCAGCGGCCAGGCAAAACATCGTCAAGGCTCGTTTCATCATTTGCTTTGTCTCGGGTTCGCTTTGGGGCTCGGGTTGGCCACCACGCAATCGAACTTCGCCGGGCCCAGGTCATCGAGCTCCAGCCGGCCACCCTTGGCCTGAATGGCGGCCATCACCGCGGTCGAGCCCAGCAGTCGCACGGCCAGGCCATCGGGGTCATACCAGCCGTTGTTGATGCACTCGATGCGCGTGGTGGCCTGGCCTTGCGGGCTGAGCACCTCGAAGGCCGGCGCGCCGTCGGCCATGTTGGCCACGCGCCGGATGGCCCAGCCCGGCGCCGCGCCGGCCACCAGGCTGGCGGTGAGCAGCAGCAGGCCGCACACGTGCTTCACGCCTGGGCCTCGGCCAGCATGCGGTCGTAGAACTGCCGGGCGCGGTCGTACAGGCGCGCCTCTTCGTCACGCTCGGCCGGGCGGATGCGCAGCACCTTCTGGCCCCAGCACTGGTCCACCGCCGCGCGGCACCACTGGGCGCTCTTCTTCACCCGCACCGGCGCCCCGGCCACCGTCACCCAGACCGGGTTGGTGTGCGCCGCGTTCATCACTCGCAGCGCGATCCAGCAGCTGCGCACCGGCGTGTAGTCAAAGCGCAGCCGCTGCACGCGGCCATCGGCCTCCACGGCTCGGGCCTCCACCGGCTGGCCGTTGACGATCAGCTCGACGATGACCTGGCGCGACTCGCCGATGCGGGCGCGCTCCAGGTGCCAATACGGCTTGTCCAGGGGCACGAGCTTGCGCAGGGCCTCGGTCTCCGGCGTGACGGCGGGTTCCAGCCGCGCCGCGAAGTCCACCGTGATGGCCAGCTCCTTCGGTGCCGCCAGCGCGAGGCCGGTGCCACCGGGTGCCGCGCCGCTGACCTGGAAGTCCAGCAGATGTGTGCGGCCCTCGCTGACGTAGCTGCGCCCCTGCTGCAGGCCCTTGCACCACGCGGCATAGCTGAGCTTCTCGTCCAGCTGCACGTAGCTGCGGCCCATGCCCATGCTCTCCTCGAAGAAGCAGGGCCAGTCGGTCTCGCCGGCGATGGCCGAGCGCAGGCCCACGTTCATCGTGTGGTACCAGATGGTCATCTCCGCCGCGGGCGGGTGGTTGCACACGCTGATGAAGTCCACCAGCCCCTCGGGCAGCGTGACGATGTAGTCGTTGGCGCCGATGCCGTTGAAAGGTGGCATCAGCGTGTTGGGCAGCTCGGTCGACCCGGCCCACAGGCCCACGCCGGCATGGGCGTAGCCCGTCACCGCGCCCTGGGCGCGCGCCCAGCGCAGCACCGGCGCATTGCTGCTGGGCCATTGCTCGATCTTGGTCGTGCCCGGATAGTCCATCGCCTGCATCTGCAGCAGCGCCAGATGGCCGCAGTGCGAGGACGGGAAGCCGCTGACCTCCAGGTCGTAGTGCAGGATGTGCTGCGGCGTCGAGACGTTTGCGTCCTTGCCATTGAAGAAGGTCTTCTGGTGATAGAAGCCCGGCCCCCAGGTCAGCACCGCGCCGATGGCCAGGCCCTCGCCCTGGACCTGCGGCGCCATCACCTCGGGCCCCACGCCTTGCTCGGGCTGGTCGTAGTGCGCGCAGCCGGCGGCGTGGATGTGGTGGTCGCCGCTGTACCAGCCCCGCGCCCCGGGGTTGATCCAGCGTTCGAGCTGCAAGGTCCAGCGCACGTCGCCCTGGGCCGGCACGCGGCGCTGGCTGGTCTTGAGCAGGTACTCGGGGCCCCGCTGCAGGTCGACGCGGTAGTCGCCCGCCGGCAGCGTCAGCGTCTGGCCATCGGCGCGGTAGACCTTGCGCTGGAAGAACAGGTCGGGCAGGCGCCGGCGCGTCTGCGAGGGCAGCACGCGGCCGAGCGCATCGGTCACGGTCAGCGAGGCGGTGACCGGGCTGCCGTCTGCATCCCGGATGCTCAGGCTGACGCTGCGCGCGGGCAGCACCTGAAAGCTGACGCCCACGCGGTCTCGGCCGCCGATGTCGCCGGTGCCGGGGCCGATGTCCAGCGCGATGGTCGCGCTGCGCAGGCCGGCATCGCCCGCATACAGCCGCAGGATCTTGAAGTCCAGTGGCAAGGCCTCCAGCGTGGCGTCCAGCGGGGCGAGGTCGTGCACGTCCAGGTCCAGCCAGCGCAGTGCCAAGTCGCCGCGCGTGGTCGGCACGCCCTGCTGGCCCATGCTGCCGCCGGGCGTAAAGCCAGGCGGGTGCATGCCGTTCAGCGGAATGGCGCTCGCGCTGCTGGCGCCGAGCTTGCCCGGCACCAGCGCCGGGTTGTCGACACGCACGAGAAAGAGCCGCCAGCCATGCTGCACCAGTTGCGGCCGCAGCAGCCCGCGCTTGACGCTCACGCGCGCCTCGGCGGTGATGCTGGCGGTGAGCAGGACGCGCGTCTGCAGCAGGGCGACAGCGGCCTGCGCGGCTCCGGCCAGGTGGCCGGCAGCGACCTGGCTGGCGATGGCTACCAGCTCGCCGGCGGGCAGGGGCTCGCCAGCGCGCGCCAGACTCTCGGCCACCCGCTGGAACAGGCCCAGCAGGGGTTGCGCGTACTCGGCCAGCAGAGCGCCAGGGTCGGGTGCCGCCATGCGGTGGGCCGCATGCGGGTCCGTGGCGGCGGCGGCCGGCAGGGCGAGTGCCGAGAGGCAGCCCACCACCTGGCGGCGGCTCAGCAGTCGCTGGGTCATGCCCCGTCCTCGGCGAAGACGACAGGGTTGCGCGGCGTGGTGATGGCGTCGCCCGGTTGCACGCCGGGGCACCAGTGGTCGCGGTCGTTGGCCTGCGCGGGGCTGAGCGCCTGGGCCAGTCGCATGTCGGCATCCATGTAGATCATCGTCATCACCGCACGCGGCGTGGCGGAGACGTTGGCACCGGCCTTGTGAAATGTCCAGCCGAGGTGGAAGCTGATCTCGCCGAGTTCAAACGCGCCGCACTCGAACGCGAAGCCGTGCCGGGCCATGTTGGCGCTGATCTTTTCCTCGCTCTCGTCGCTGATGCCGAGGTCGCGCCCGAACTCGACCGACTGGCTGCGGGCGTAGAAGCCCAGCGGCCCCATGTCGGCAGGCACCGCCTGCAGCGGCACCCAGGCGGTGATGGTGCGGTCCGAGGCCAGCGGCCAGTAGTACTGGTCTGCGTGGGCGGGCGTGATGCCGCCGCCGGGCTCCTTGTAGAGCGACTGGTCGTGGTACAGCCTCACGCCGCGCACCCGCAACAGCTCCGCAGCGATGCGGCCCAGCCGTTGGCCCATGACGAATTCCTTCACGACGGCGCTGTGCTCCCACAGGTTCATCACCTGCAAAAAGGCTTTGTCGTAGGTGCTGCGTTCTTCCAGCGGTGTGCCCTGCGTGTTGAGCGCGATGGTCAGGCGCGTGATCTCGTCGCCGTAGTGCTTGAGCGCGGCGGGCGACAGCACATCCTTGAGCTTGATGAAGCCGTCGCGCTCGAACTGCTCGATCTGGGCGGCAGAGATGGGATAGGGCGAGTCGATGTCCGGGTGGGTCATGGTTCAGGTCCTGCGGATTTCAGGGCGCAAATAGGGGCGGGCCAGGTCTTCGAGGCCGCGTTCGGCGTAGGGGTCGGCGCCCGCCACGAGGACGATGTCGCGGTAGTCGTCAGGCGCGAAACGGGAGGCGCCGAACTGCCACGGCAGTTGCGACTGCGCCGACATGTAGTGGTTGACCAGCGCTCGGCGATAGCCGCTGGTGCGACGGTTGTTCAGGCTGCGGTGCAGCGTGAAGCCGTTGAAGAACACCACCGAGCCGGCGGGCACTTCGGCGGCAACGCCGCCCTCGCGCCCGCCGAACGCCGCCTCCCAGCCAACGGCCTCGGGCGCACCGTCGAAGCGCGGGTCGTCGCAGGGCTGCATGGGCCAGAGCTCGCCGCGTGCATGGCTGCCGGGCTGGATCCACAGGCAGCCGTTGTCGACGGTGGCGTCATCCAGCGCGATCCACACGCCGATCAAGGATCGGTCGGTCGTCGGGATGAAGGTCTCGTCCTGGTGCCAGGCCTGGCCAGGCTTGCCGGCGTTCTTCACGAACAGCATGGACTGCATGCATTTCACGTCGGGGCCGACGAGTTGCGTGAGCACCTCGACGATGGGTGGGTGGCCGAGCATCTTGCGCATCAGCGCCGAGATCTTGTGGGGGAAGTGAATGGCCAGGACGTTCTTCAGCGCGGCTTCGCCAGCGGCCTCCAACTGCTCCACCCCGTCAATGGCGCCGCGCTGCCCGCAGGCAATCGCGACCGTCTCGTCACGCAGGGCCTGCACGGTAGGCGAGTCGACCAGACCACGGCAGATCGCATAGCCGTCGCGCTGGTACTGGGCCTGCAAGGCGCTCATTGGTCAGGCTCCACAGGGCCGATGAGGGCGGCCCAGGGTTCCAGGTGGAGGCTCGTTCCGAGCAGATGCGCGCCGCCCACGGTCAACGCGTCGGACGTGACCTTGAAGGCCTGCCCCAGTTCCACCGAGCGGGTTTGCGCCGCCAGGTTGAAGGCGACCAACACGGTGTCCGCAGCCTCGCGACGCAGCACCACCAGCAACTGCTCGTCGGCCCACAGCGTCTCGAAGCTGCCCAGTCGCAGGGCTGGATGGGCGCGGCGCAGCGCCAGCAGCCGGCGGGTGAGCTGCAGGCATGACGCAGCGTCGGCCTCCTGCACATCAACCGCTCGCACCTGATGCGCGAGATTCACGGGCAGCCAGGTCTTGTCGCCGCTACTGAAGCCGGCATGCTTCGCGTCGGCAGCCCAGGGCATCGGCGTGCGGCAACCGTCTCGGCCCTTGTCGCGGGGCCAGTGGGCCTTGCCGAAGGGGTCCTGCAACTGGTCGAAGCGGATGTCTGACTGGGTCAGCCCCAGCTCTTCACCCTGGTAGAGGAAGACCGTGCCCCGCAAGGCCGTGAGCAAGGCCAGCAGCTGCTGGATCCGACGCTCGTCGCCCTCGGCCCAGCGCGTGGCCACGCGTGGGGCGTCATGGTTGGACAGCGCCCAGGACGGCCAGGCGTCGGCGCCAGCGCCTTGCAGCCACGGCGCGACCAAGGCCATCAGGGCATCAGCCTTGGGCTGGCTGCCCAGCAGCACGAACGAATAGGCCGTGTGCAGGCGCTGGCGGCCACTCGTGTACCCGATCATGCGTTCGAGGTTGTTGGCCGAGCCGATCTCGGCCACCGTGAAGCGGTCGTCAAACTCCTCCGTCAGTGCCCGCACGCGCTCCAGGAAGGGCAGGGTCTGCGGCTGGCACACGTTGAATAGATGCTGCTGCATGGCAGCCGGGATGTCGCCGCGGCGCTCCGGCGGCTGCGGCGGGTTGTCGCGCAGCAGCGGGTCGTGGCAGTAGTAGTTGGCGGTGTCCAGCCGAAAGCCGTCCACGCCGCGCGCCAGCCAGAATCGGCCCACCTCGAGGATCGCGTCCTGCACCTCGCAGTTGTGAAAGTTCAGGTCCGGCATCTGCGGCAGGAAGTTGTGCAGGTAGTACTGCTTGCGGCGGGGCTCCCAGGTCCACGTCGGGCAACCCATCCAGCTCTGCCAGTTGGTGGGCGGGCCGCCGTCGGCCTTGGCGTCGGCCCACACATACCAGTCGGCCTTGGGGTTGTCACGGCTGTCGCGGCTTTCCTCGAACCAGGCATGCTCCATCGCCGTGTGCGACCAGACCTGATCGATCACGACCTTCAGCTTCAGTGCGTGCGCGCGGGCCACGAGGGCGTCGAAGTCAGCCAGCGTGCCGAACAGCGGATCGACCCCGCGGTAGTCGCTGACGTCGTAGCCGAAATCGCGCATGGGCGACGGGAAGAACGGCGAGAGCCAGATGCCGTCCACGCCGAGGCTGGCCACATAGCCGAGCCGCTCCGTGATGCCGCGAAGGTCGCCGACGCCATCGCCGTCGCTGTCGGCAAAGCTGCGCGGATAGATCTGGTAGAGGGCGGCGCCGCGCCACCAATCGGCCTGTCTCATGGCTTTTGTCGTTCTGAATCGGTAGGGCAGTGTCTCGACAAGGCCCTTGCCGATGTGTGCACGGGAATACTCCGACCGACTGCTTTATGACCCAGATCAGGGCAAACTGCCCTCATGAAGGTGAAAGAAGAGCATGTCACGCATGCCGGCCAGACGTTCCGCTTCATCCGGCTGGAGGTGGACGCCTTCCGCGGCGAGCGGCACAGGCACCGGCAGCTGGAGCTGACGTGGATCGAACAGGGCGCCGGCTTGCGCTTTGTCGGCAGCAGGCGTCGAGCCCTTTGAGTCAGGGGACCTGGTGCTGCTGGGGCCCCATCTGCCCCACGCCTGGGGTCAGTGCGAGTGAACGCGCGGGCGAGCCGCATCTGGCGACGGTGCTGCAGTTCAGCCCCGACCTGGTTTCTCGGCACGACGTGCCGGAACTGCGTGCGCTGAGCGGGCTCGCGGCACTCGCCGGCCAGGGCATTCATGTCGAGGGGGCCGCGCGTGAGGCCATGCTCGGCGTGCTGCGCGGCATGCCGCAACGATCCGAGCTGTTGCGGCTCGCTGATTTCATCGAGCTGCTGGGGCTCATGCTGCAGCATCAGACCTGCCTGCGACCGATCCTCGCCATCGCCCAGCGCTCATCTGCCGGTGCAAGCGCCGACGAGCAGCGGCGGGTGGATCGAGTGCTGGACTGGATCCATCGGCACATGGCCGGATCGCTCACCGTCGAGGCCGCCGCAGCGCTGGTGCACGTGACGCCGGCCGCATTCAGCCGATTCTTCAGCCGCGAGGTGGGCAAGAGCTTCACCGCGTACATCAACGATGTGCGGTGCAGCGAGGCCAGCCTGCGCCTGCGCTTGAGTGACAGGCCGGTGGCGGCGATCGCGCAGGAATGCGGCTTCGAGACGATGTCTCATTTCAATCGCCAGTTCCGGATCCGCGCCGGCTGCACGCCGCGGGAGTTCAGGCGCGGCGGTGCCGCAACAAACGATGCGCCGTGAACACGTGTCTGAAGGCCGAACTCGAGGGCAGTGGTTTGCGATGGAGCGGCCACTGCGATCCGCTGTTCAGCGCCGCGGGAATCAACTTTGAGGCCGCCCGTTTGGCCCGGCGGATGAAAGCAACGGGTCGGGAGCGCGCAACCCGGTACGCGGGTCGGTCAAGGGGATGCATGGCATCCCGTCTGGCCTCGGTCCGTTGCCGAGACGACGGCCTCAGCGCTCCCGCGGAATCGCGTAGGTGCCCGTCGCGTGCGCCACCGGCTCGTCCTCGCCTTCGGAGTAGATCCACACCTCGCCCACCGCCAGCGTCCCTGCCCAGCTTCATCAGCCGGCAGCGCGCCACCACGCGCCGATCCGCGCGCGGCTTGCGCAGGAAGTTGATGGCGAGGTTGGTGGTCACCGCCAGCGGCACGATGCCGATGCGCGCGAGGATGGCGATGTAGAGCGCCACGTCGGCCAGCGTCATCATGACCGGGCCCGACACCGTGCCGCCCGGCCGCAACTCGGTTTCGCCCACCGGGTGCGCCACGACGACGCTGCCGTCCTCGTCCACCTCCTCCAGCGTGCAGCGGTTCTGCGGGAACTCGGCCTGCAGGAAGGCGGTCAGCTCGGCCTGTGAGGGGCGGTGTGCGGTCATGGCGAATTGCAAGGAATTGCGTGGGGGTCGGCGGCGAGCCTAGCACCGCCCCCAGAATCGCCGCATGACCCTTGCCGACCGGGGCTTCACAGGCTCCATCCCCCAGCTCTACGAGCGCTACATGGTGCCGTTGATCTTCGCGCCCTATGCGCAGGATCTGGCGGCGCGGGCCGCTGCGCTGCAGCCGGCGCAGGTGCTGGAGATCGCCGCCGGTACCGGCGTGCTGACCCGGCTCCTCGCTGAGCAGCTGCCGCCCGAGGCCGGCATCGTGGCCAGCGACCTGAACGCGAGCATGCTCGACGCGGCGGCCACCCTCGGCACGGCGCGGCCCGTCGAATGGCGGCTGGCCGACGCGCAGGCCCTGCCCTTTGACGATGCAAGCTTCGATCTCGTGGCCTGCCAGTTCGGCGCCATGTTCTTCCCCGACAAGCCGGGGGCCTACGCCGAGATCCGCCGCGTGCTCAAGCCCGGTGGTGTCTTCCTGTTCAACGTCTGGGACCACATCGACAGCAACGACCTGGCCAAGGCCGCCACCGACGCCCTGGCCCAGGCCTTCCCCGACGATCCACCGCGCTTCATGGCCCGCACGCCACACGGTTATCACGACGTCGATGTGCTGCGGGCCGATCTCGCCGCCGGCGGCTTCGAGCAC
>CAUJSJ030000092.1:0-17723 GCA_963422775.4 uncultured Roseateles sp. | reverse complement strand
GACACGCCGGCCACCTTCACGATGGCGATCAATGACTACGGGCTGGAACTACTCAGCGCGACCGAGGTCGACTGGGCCGCGCAGTTGCCCGTGCTGCTGGCCCCGGTGGACCGCGCGACGCTGCGCGAAGACGTACTGGCCAGCCTGAACGCGAGCGAGATGGCGCGGCGCCGCTTCCGGCAGATCGCGCGCATCGCCGGGCTGATCTTTCAGAGCCACCCCGGCGAAGCACGCAGCCAGCGACAACTGCAGGCGTCGGCGTCGCTTTACTTCGATGTCTTTCGCCAGCACGACCCGGACAACCGCCTGCTGCACCAGGCACAGAGCGAGCTGCTGTCTGCCGAGCTGGACGTGGAAGCGCTGGGCCGCACGCTCGCGTGTATGGCCGCCCAGCAGTTGGACCTGCAGCAAACGGCTCAGGCGACGCCGCTGGCCTTCCCGCTGCTCGTCGAGCGGCTGCGCGAGCGAGCATCGACCGAATCGCTGGCCCAGCGCCTGGGCCGCATGCTGGCTGAACTCGAGGCCGCCGCGGGCGGGCAGGCAGCGCCACAGGACGTGAGTTCGCGGCTCGCCTTTGGCAAGGCACCGCCCGCGAAGCCGAAGGCACCCACGCGACGGAGGCGGCGGTGAGCCTGCAGATCGACGCGGCGGGTGAAACGCTGTGGCTGCTGGCCGACGGCGCGGTGTGGTGGCCAGGTGGGCGCACGGTGTTCGCCGCCGACCTGCACCTGGGCAAGGGTGCGGCCTTTCGCGCCCAGGGTCAGGCGGTGCCGGCGGGCAGCAGCGCGCAGACGCTGAAGCGGCTGCACGACCTCGTCGCCGCGCATGACGCCGCGCAGCTTGTCGTGCTGGGGGACTTCTGGCATGGACCCGACGGCCTGACGCCGGCGCTGCTGAACGATGTCGCCGACTTTGCCGAGCGCGTGCCCACGGTGCTGGTGCTCGGCAACCACGACCGCCGAATCCATCCGGCTGGGCTGCCGCTGCAGGCTGTCAACGGGACTTTGGCGTTAGGCCGACTGACCGCCGCGCACGAACCGCCGCCGCCGGATGCGCCGGGGTTCACACTGGCCGGCCACTGGCATCCAGCGGTGTCGCTCGGCAGCCGCGCGGGCGACCGGCTGCGCCGGCCCTGCTTCGTCCGCTATCCGCATGCGCTGGTGCTGCCAGCCTTCGGTGGCCTGACGGGCGCGCTGACCCTGCGCCGCGGCGATCTGGACACACAGGGCGCGCAGGTCGCCGTGCTCGGTGAAGGCACCTTGCACTGGCTGCCTCAAGGCTGACGCTTGCCACCCCGCTCAGCTTGCATCAAGATTGAGCACTGCTTATTTTTACAGCACTCATCATGGATGAGTCTGAGAGAGGCCGACTCGCCCGGCCGTTGCTGAATTCCTTGGAAAGCACGAGCTACGAACCTGTTGGCAGCCCGCATGAGCTGCGACGCTTCATGAGCGCCTTGCGTGACGCGGCTCTTCATACCCAGTTGCCCTTGGCCGGGATGCAAACGCGCTCATCCTGCCACTTGCCTTCGCGCCTCGCCGGTGGTGAACGCGGTCCACTCGGCTACAGCCTCTTCTTCGCCGGATTCGTCGAACCTGGAGACAACCATCGCCTTTGCGAGCACGGCGGTGCTCTGGCGCGCAGGCATGGATTGCGAGACGCTGTTCAGGCGCCTGAACTCGCCCATGTCAAGCTCTGCAGCTTGAACGGCCACGACGTGTTGAATCAGGCAGTTATCGATGCTGCCAGCGCCGCGGCGAGTCGGTTCCCCTGCCCCGCGCTGCCGATGGTGTTTGATCGCGCCTGCAGCTTCACCGAGGATGGCGCCTTCATGCTGCTGGGTGACGCGGCCACCAACGCCGCCGTCGCCAGACTGCGGCGGCCCCTGATGAACATGCTGCGCCGCTTCGGCTTGAAGCCGCGGGAGGTCAGCACGCCGCACATGACCATGGTCTACAACTGCGGCCAATTGGTGGTCGAACATCCCATCGAGCCCCTGGCCTGCACCATGCGCCGCTTCGCGCTCGTGCTGAGCCACGTCGGAAACACCCGTCACGAGTATCTCGGCACGTGGTCGCTGCCGCGGACCTGATCGACGTCGGCGCAGCATCAGGCGCCAACTGGCATGCTTAAACCTTGTGCTGCGGCGGCCCTTTGGGCGCTTCGCGGGCCGTACCGTCCTCTTGACGGGCGGGCGCTTTGGCGTTGTTGGTCAGTGTCTGACCTTGGGTCGACTTGGTCGTCGCGAAATCGCTGACCTTGTGTTCAACCGGGCCGCCGCGGTTGCCATGGGTTCTGGGCATGGGACGTCCTTTCTTGGATGCGTCGTCCACTGTGCTCGCGTCGGCAAAGTCGCGCCGTCAGGCCGGGCGACCCGCTGGCGTAGGCGACCACCGACGCCGCCATGAAAAAAGCCCGCGCGAGGCGGGCTTGGCAGATCAGCAGAAGCTGAACTTATTCGACGGCTTCGCCAGCGGTCTCGCCTTCGGCGCGGTCCACCAGTTCAACGAAAGCCATGGGCGCGTTGTCGCCAACACGGAAGCCCATCTTCAGGATGCGGGTGTAGCCGCCCGGGCGCGCCTTGAAACGCGGGCCCAGTTCGTTGAAGAGCTTGCTGACGATGTCGCGGTCGCGCAGGCGGTCGAAAGCCAGGCGGCGGTTTGCCAGCGTGGGTTCCTTGGCGAGCGTGATGAGGGGCTCGACGACGCGGCGCAGTTCCTTGGCCTTGGGGACCGTGGTCTTGATGGCTTCGTGCTGCAGCAGCGAGACGCACATGTTGCGCAGCATCGCTTGGCGATGGGCGCTGGTGCGGTTGAGTTTGCGGAGGCCGTTACGGTGGCGCATGGTGCTATTCCTTTTTCACTTCGTTAATGCCAGCAGCCGGATCAGGTACTGCTGGTTGCACGATCAAACGCACCAGAGTGCGTTTGTCATCCGATGACGGCCTTCAGGCCGCCTTTTCTGTTCGAGCGAAGCGGATTACCGCTTGTCGAGACCTTGCGGAGGCCAGTTCTCGAGACGTGCGCCCAAGGTCAGGCCGCGCGAAGCCAGCACTTCCTTGATTTCGTTGAGCGACTTGCGACCCAGGTTGGGGGTCTTGAGCAGCTCGGTCTCGGTACGCTGGATCAGGTCGCCGATGTAGTAGATGTTTTCGGCCTTCAGGCAGTTGGCCGAACGCACGGTGAGCTCGAGCTCGTCGACCGGGCGCAGCAGGATCGGGTCGAAGCTGCTGGAGCGCTGGGCCGGTGCGTCGAAGGCGTCGACCAGGTCGGTGCCTTGCAGTTGCGCGAACACGGCGAGCTGCTCCACCAGGATCTTGGCCGAAGCACGGATCGCTTCCTCGGGCGAGATGGCGCCGTTGGTTTCGATTTCCATGACCAGCTTGTCCAGGTCGGTACGCTGCTCGACGCGGGCGTTTTCGACGGCGTAGCTGACGCGCTTGACGGGAGAGAACGAGGCGTCGAGGACGATGCGGCCGATGCTCTTGGTCGGCTCGTCGCCGAAACGGCGCATCGTGCCGGGCACATAACCACGGCCCTTCTCGACCTTGATCTGCATGTCCAGCTTGCCGCCTTGCGACAGGTGGGCGATGACATGCTCGGGGTTGATGATCTCGACGTCGTGCGGGGTCTGGATGTCGGCCGCGGTGACGGGGCCTTCGCCTTCCTTGCGCAGGACGAGGGTCACTTCTTCACGGTTGTGCAGGCGGAAGACGACGCCCTTGAGGTTCAGCATGATGTGAACCACGTCCTCTTGCACGCCGTCGATGGCCGAGTACTCATGGAGCACGCCGGCGATCGTCACTTCCGTCGGCGCATACCCCACCATCGACGAGAGCAGCACACGGCGCAGGGCGTTGCCCAGGGTGTGACCGTAGCCGCGTTCGAACGGCTCCAGGGTGACCTTGGCGCGATGACCGCCCAGGGGCTCCACGTTGATGGACTTGGGTTTGAGCAAGTTGGTTTGCATGAGGTCTTTCTTTCAATACCCTCGGTTCGTTACACCGATAAGGCTGAGGACCAGCCGGGTTGAGCCTTCGAAGGGCCCCGATGAGGCGGAAACCCGGACGAGGAAACGCCGACCGCGCCCCGAGAGGCGTGGTCGGCGGGGGAAATCATTAACGCGAGTACAACTCGACGATCAGCGATTCGTTGATCTCGGCGCCGAACTCGTCGCGGTCGGGAGCCTTCTTGAACACACCTTCGAGCTTGGTGCCGTCGACGGCGACCCAGGCAGGCAGGCCGATGGAGTCGGCGAGCTTGAACGACTCGGTCACGCGCAGCTGCTTCTTGGCCTTGTCGCGCACGGCAACGGCGTCGCCAGCGTTGACCATGTAGGACGCGATGTTGACGACTTCGCCATTCACCGTGACACCCTTGTGCGAAACCAGCTGACGGGCTTCTGCGCGGGTGGAGCCGAAGCCCATGCGGTAGACGACGTTGTCCAGACGCGATTCCAGCAGTTGCAGCAGGTTCACGCCAGTCGAGCCCTTGCGGCGCTCGGCTTCGGCGAAATAGCGGCGGAACTGGCGCTCCAGCACGCCGTACATGCGCTTGACCTTCTGCTTCTCGCGCAGCTGCAGGCCGAAATCGGACGTGCGCTGGCCAGAGGTGCGCCCGTGCTGGCCGGGCTTGCTGTCGAACTTGACCTTGTCGCTGATGGCGCGGCGGGCGCTCTTCAGGTAGAGGTCGGTGCCTTCACGGCGGGAAAGTTTGCCCTTGGGGCCGAGGTAACGTGCCACTTTGCGTGTCCTTGTTCAATCTGACGCCTGCAGCCGTCGCTGCCTGGCGCGAGTCCAGCCGGTGTTTTTGTGGGCTTGGACGGTGGGCTTGTGAGCGACTCATCGAAATGAGGCCGACTCAAGACTGAAGCCGGCGAGGCACTGAAGTGCCCGCCGGCTCCGGGAAAACGCGCGATTATCGCACCGTCATCCGATTCTGCAATATCCCTGTCACCAGAGGGTGTGGGAGATCAGATCCGACGACGCTTCTGGGGACGGCAGCCGTTGTGCGGCACGGGCGTCACGTCAGAGATCGAGTTGATGCGGATGCCCAGCGCTGCCAGAGCACGCACCGACGACTCGCGACCCGGGCCAGGGCCCTTGATCTTGACGTCGAGGTTCTTGATGCCCTGCTCTTGAGCAGCACGGCCAGCCACTTCCGCCGCCACCTGGGCTGCGAAGGGGGTCGACTTGCGCGAGCCCTTGAAGCCTTGGCCACCCGACGAAGCCCACGAGAGGGCGCCGCCTTGACGATCGGTGATCGTGATGATGGTGTTGTTGAACGACGCGTGGACGTGCGCGATGCCGTCAGCAACGTTCTTGCGGACCTTCTTGCGAACCCGCTGAGCCGCCGCGTTGTTAGGAGCCTTTGCCATATTGACCTTCTTTCAGTTCGGGCAGCTTACTTCTTGCCGGTCGCAGCCGACTTGCGCGGACCCTTGCGGGTGCGGGCATTCGTACGGGTGCGTTGACCGCGCATCGGCAGGCCACGGCGGTGACGGAAACCGCGGTAGCAACCGAGGTCCATCAGACGCTTGATATTGATGGACTGCTCACGACGCAGATCGCCCTCGATGGTCAACTTGTTGACCTCGTCGCGGATCTTTTCGAGATCGCCGTCGTTCAGGTCCTTGACCTTCTTGTCGAATGGAATGCCGCAGTTCGTGCAGATCTGCTGCGCGGTCGTACGGCCGATGCCGTAGATCGACGTCAGCCCGATCTCAGTGTGCTTTTGCGGCGGAATGTTGATACCAGCAATACGTGCCATGGTTGTCCTCTAGTCCTGTCGTGCGCGCTGGGGCTCAGCCCTGGCGCTGCTTGTGGCGCCGGTCGGTGCAGATCACACGCACCACGCCCTTGCGGCGGATGATCTTGCAATTGCGGCACATCTGCTTCACGGATGCCGAAACTTTCATGGTCTGCTCCTTGGCCTAACTTCTTCTGCGCTCACACGCTATCCGGGGGTTCAAACAGCTCACTTCGCCCGGAACACGATGCGAGCACGACTCAAATCGTAGGGCGTCAACTCCACGGTCACCTTGTCGCCGGGAAGGATGCGGATGTAGTGCATACGCATCTTGCCGGAGATGTGCCCGAGGACGACATGCCCATTTTCTAACTTCACACGAAACGTGGCGTTGGGTAAGTTTTCAACAATCTCACCCTGCATCTGAATGACGTCGTCTTTCGACATGCCAACACTTCGTCGAGGTTAAAACAGATATTTCCTCAGCACAGCTTGGCCCTCAGTTGGGCTTGAAGCTGGCCTTCTTCAGCAGTGATTCGTACTGCTGACTCATGATGTAGCTTTGCACTTGAGCCCAGAAGTCCATCGTCACGACGACGATGATCAGTAGGGAAGTGCCACCGAAGTAGAACGGAACGTTGTACTTCAATGTCAAAAATTCGGGCAACAGGCAGACCAGCGTGATGTAGATGGCACCAGCCAGCGTCAGCCGCGAGAGGATCTTGTCGATGTGCTTGGCGGTCTGCTCACCCGGACGAATGCCCGGGATGAACGCTCCACTCTTCTTCAGGTTGTCTGCGGTCTCACGGCTGTTAAACACCAGCGCCGTGTAGAAGAAGCAGAAGAAGATGATCGCAGCGGCGTACAGCAACACATAAATCGGCTGACCCGGGCTGATCATGCCCGCCAGGTCTTTCAACCAGCGCAGGCCATCACCGGTCGCGAACCAGCTCACCACCGTCGTCGGCAGCAAGATGATCGACGACGCGAAGATCGGCGGGATCACGCCCGACATGTTCAGCTTCAGCGGCAGGTGCGACGACTGGCCACCGTAGACCTTGTTGCCGACCTGGCGCTTGGCATAGTTCACCAGGATCTTGCGCTGACCACGCTCGACGAACACGACGGCGAAGGTCACCAGTACGACCAGGGAGATCACGACCAGCGCTGACCCGTAGCCCATCGCACCGGTACGCACCAGCTCGAACAAGCCACCGATCGCACCCGGCAGACCTGCAGCGATACCGCCGAAGATCAGGATCGAGATGCCATTGCCCAGACCGCGCTCGGTGATCTGCTCACCCAGCCACATCAGGAACATCGTGCCGGCCACCAGGCTGGACACCGCAGTCAGGCGGAAGCCGAAACCGGGGTTCAGCACCAGGCCCGCCGAACCTTCCAACGCCAGCGCGATCGACAGACTCTGGAACAGAGCCAGCCCCAGCGTCGCATAACGCGTGTACTGGGTGATCTTGCGGCGGCCGGCTTCGCCTTCCTTCTTCAGCTGCTCCAGCGTCGGCACGACGTAGGTCATCAGCTGCAGAACGATGGACGCCGAGATGTAGGGCGTGATGCCCAACGCGAACACGGTGAAGCGCGAGAGCGCGCCGCCCGAGAACATGTTGAACAGGCTCAGGATGCCACCAGCCTGACCCTTGAAGAATTGGGCCAGCTGATTCGGGTCGATACCGGGCACGGGGATATGCGCCCCGATGCGGTAGACGACCAGAGCCAGCAGCAGGAACACAAGCCGGCGACGCAGGTCACCGAACTTGCCGCTCTTGGCCAGCTGATTCGCGTTGGTAGCCACGCTGAGTCAGTTCCTTGTGCGCTGAGATTTAAGCGACCGAGCCGCCAGCCGCCTCGATGGCCGCCTTGGCGCCCTTCGTGACGTTCACGCCCTTCAGCGTGACCTTGCGCTCGATAGAGCCCGACAGGATGACCTTGACCGACTTGGCCAGCTGGGGCACCAGGCCGACAGCCTTGAGCGTCGACACGTCGATCTCTTCGCCGGCCAGACCTTGCAGGTCAGACAGGTTGATCTCGACGCTGTACTTCAGCGTCAGCGACTTGAAGCCACGCTTGGGCAACCGACGCTGCAGCGGCATCTGGCCGCCTTCGAAGCCGACCTTGTGGTAGCCACCAGCGCGGGACTTCTGACCCTTGTGGCCGCGACCGGCGGTCTTGCCCAGGCCGGAGCCGATGCCACGGCCGACACGGCGCTTGGCATGCTTGGCGCCCTCTGCGGGCTTGATCGTGTTGAGTTCCATCGTCTTGTCCTCTTGCATGCAGTGCTTAGAGCACCTGCACCAGATAGGCGATCTTGTTGATCATGCCGCGCACTGCGGGCGTGTCTTCCAGGGTGCTTTGGCTGTTCAGCCGACGCAGGCCCAGGCCGACCACGGTAGCGCGGTGCGAGGTACGGCAGCCAATGGGGCTACGCACCAGCTTGACCGTCACGGTTTTCTTGTCAGACATGTTGTGCTCCGCTGTGGCGATCAGTTGAAGATTTCTTCAACCGTCTTGCCGCGCTTGGCTGCGACAGAGGCCGGCGTGGTGGAACGCTTCAGAGCGTCCAACGTGGCGCGGACCATGTTGTAAGGGTTGGTCGAACCGTGGCTCTTGGTCACGATATCGGTCACGCCCATCACTTCGAAAACAGCGCGCATCGGGCCGCCGGCGATGACGCCGGTACCAGCAGGAGCCGGCGCCATGATGACGTGCGCGGCGCCGTGTTCACCCACCACGTTGTGGTGGATGGTGCCGTTCTTCAGGTTGACCTTGACCATGTTGCGGCGAGCCGACTCCATGGCCTTCTGCACTGCAACCGGCACTTCCTTGGCCTTGCCCTTGCCCATGCCGATGCGGCCATCGCCGTCGCCGACCACGGTCAAAGCAGCGAAGGACAGCGTACGGCCGCCCTTGACTACCTTGGTGACGCGGTTGACCGCGATCATCTTTTCCTTGAGGCCGTCGTCGTTGGCTTCAGCCTGCGCGCCGCGGGGTTGAAACTTTGCCATTTCGTATTCCTTGATGCGTCAGAACTGCAGACCGGCTTCGCGGGCTGCTTCGGCCAGGGCCTTGACACGGCCGTGGTAGGCGAAACCCGAGCGGTCGAAAGCGACCTTCTCGACGCCAGCAGCCTTGGCCTTTTCGGCGATCAGCTTGCCCACGAGCGTGGCAGCGGCGACGTTGCCGCCATTGCTGTTCAATTGCTCGCGAACCGACTTCTCGGCCGTCGAAGCGGCAGCCAGCACCTGGCCGCCATCGTCGGAGACGACCTGGGCGTAGATGTGCAGGTTGGAGCGGAACACCGTCAGACGGGCCACGCGCTGGATCGCAATGCGAGCGCGAGTCTGGCGCGAACGACGCAGGCGTTGTTCTTTCTTGGTCATCATGGCGCTGCTCCTTACTTCTTCTTGGTCTCTTTGAGGGAGACCTTCTCATCCGAATAACGGATGCCCTTGCCCTTGTAGGGCTCAGGCGGACGGAAGGCACGCACCTCGGCGGCGATCTGGCCGACGACCTGACGGTCAGCGCCCTTGATGATGATCTCGGTCTGCGTCGGGCACTCGACCTTGATGCCAGCCGGCATGTCCTTCACCACGGGGTGAGAGAAACCGATCTGCAGGTTGAGCTTCTGACCCTGAGCCTGGGCGCGGAAACCCACGCCGACCAGGTTCAGCTTCTTCTCGAAGCCCTTGCTGACGCCGTTGACCATGTTGGCCACCAGCGCTCTGAACGTGCCGCTCATCGCGTCGGCTTCAGACGACTCATTGGCGGGCACGAAGCTCAGCTTGCCAGCATCATTCGTGACGTTGACCAGCTTGTTGGCCTGGCGCACCAGCGTGCCGAGCGAACCCTTGACGCTGATCGAGTCAGCCGACACGGTCACATCCACGCCTTGCGGGATGGTGACCGGCATTTTTCCTACGCGGGACATTTTTTGTCTCTCCTTCGCTTAGGCGACGTAGCAGAGCACTTCGCCACCGATACCGGCTGCGCGCGCCTTGCGGTCCGTCATCACGCCTTGCGGGGTGGTGACGATCGCGACGCCCAGGCCATTCATGACCTGAGGAATGTCGTGACGGCCCTTGTAGATGCGCAGGCCGGGACGGCTCACGCGCTCGATACGTTCGATGACCGGACGGCCAGCGTAGTACTTCAGCGAAATTTCCAGCTCGGGGCGAGTTGCCTCACCGCGGACAGCGAATTCATCGATATAGCCTTCGTCCTTCAGGACCTTGGCGATAGCGACCTTCAGCTTCGACGACGGCATGACGACACTGTGCTTCTCAACGATCTGCGCGTTGCGAATCCGGGTCAGCATATCGGCGATAGGATCACTCATGCTCATTGCGATTTCTCCTGATCGAGCCGATTACCAGCTGGCCTTGACGACACCAGGGATGTCGCCCTTGAACGCCAGCTCACGGATCTTGTTACGGCCCAAGCCGAACTTGCGGAAAGTGCCGCGCGGACGGCCGGTCAACTCGCAGCGGTTGCGCAGGCGGGTCGGGTAGGCGTTGCGGGGGAACTTCTGCAGCTCCAGGCGAGCGGCGTAACGCTCTTCATCCGACTTCTTGCTGTCGTCGATGATGGCCTTCAGCTCTGCGTACTTCTTCGCAAACTTGGCGACGAGTGCTTCGCGCTTCAGTTCACGTTGCTTGATGGAAGTTTTAGCCACAGATCACCTCAGTTCTTGAACGGGAACTTGAACGCAGCCAGCAGTGCCTTGGCTTCGTCGTCCGTCTTGGCAGTCGTCGTGATGCTGATGTTCAGACCACGCAGAGCATCCACCTTGTCGTATTCGATTTCGGGGAAGATGATCTGTTCTTTGACGCCGATGTTGTAGTTGCCACGGCCGTCGAACGAGCGGCCGGAGATACCCCGGAAGTCACGCACGCGCGGCAGGGCGATCGTCACGAAGCGGTCCAGAAATTCATACATCTGGACGCCGCGCAGGGTCACCATGGCACCGATGGGAACCGCGTCACGGATCTTGAAGCCGGCGATTGCCTTCTTCGACTTCGTGACGACGGGCTTCTGGCCGGCGATCTTGGTCAGGTCGCCCACGGCGTGATCCATGACCTTCTTGTCGGCGACGGCCTCGCTCACACCCATGTTGAGCGTGATCTTGGTGATGCGGGGCACCTCCATGACCGACT
The DNA here is from genome assembly GCA_963422775.4 of uncultured Roseateles sp. GTDB lineage: Bacteria > Pseudomonadota > Gammaproteobacteria > Burkholderiales > Burkholderiaceae_C > Pelomonas. The sequence goes on along the minus strand of CAUJSJ030000092.1, from coordinate 6,808 downwards.
TGTAGCCGAACTTTTCGACCAGGCCGGGCACGATGGTGTCGCGGTAATGCGTTTGAAGACGAGCCATGAGGGACCTCTTAAGCCTTGATCTCTTCGCCGGTCGACTTGAACACGCGCACCCGCTTGCCATCGACGAGCTTGACGCCCACTCGATCAGCCTTGCCGGATGCGGCGTTGAAGATCGCCACGTTGGATTGATGGATAGGCATGGTCTTGTCGACGACGCCGCCGGTGGTGCCCTTCATGGGGTTGGGCTTGACGTGCTTCTTGACGACATTGATGCCGTCAACCACCACGTGGTCGACATCGGTGCGAGCGGACACGGTGCCGCGCCTACCCTTGTCGCGGCCGGTCAGCACAATGACCTGGTCGCCGGTTCGAATCTTGTTCATGGCTTACCTCAGACAGTGGGGGCTCAAAGCACCTCGGGCGCCAGCGACACGATCTTCATGAAGCGCTCGGTACGCAGTTCACGCGTCACCGGGCCGAAGATGCGGGTGCCGATCGGCTCCAGCTTGGCATTGAGCAGCACGGCGGCATTGCCGTCGAACTTGACGAGCGAGCCGTCCTGGCGGCGCACGCCCTTGGCAGTACGAACCACCACGGCGCTGTAGACCTCGCCCTTTTTCACGCGACCACGCGGGGCAGCTTCTTTGATGCTGACCTTGATGATGTCGCCAATGTGCGCGTAGCGGCGCTTGGAGCCGCCCAGCACCTTGATGCACTGAACGGACTTCGCACCAGTGTTGTCCGCGACATCAAGCCGCGATTGCATTTGGATCATGTCTGTCCCCAACTTGCCCCGAGTTGCCGCATTCTTGTGAATGCAGCGCGTCGGTCAGTCTTGGGCCCGTAAGTCAGTCAGCTCGCGGCTCAGCGCCATTTGCTGCCCAACGGTTGAGGGCGGATCCGAAGCCAGCATGGGCAGCTGCGTAGCAGGTGCGCTGGTGTTCGGCGAAGCTGCGCATTATGCATCGACAACTGAGCAGTCGTCAATGCCCCTTGCGCAAGATTTTCTAAAGCGTGTCAGGCAGCCTTGGCCTGACTCAGCATCGTCGCCGCATCGCTGACCTCGAACTTGCCCGGGCCTTCGATGTTGAGCGTCTCGACGACGCCGTCCTTGACGAGCATGGAATAGCGCTGCGAGCGCAGGCCCATGCCCTTGGCGGTCAGGTCGAGCGTCAGACCGGTGGCCTGGGCGAACTGGGCGCTGCCGTCGGCCATCATGCGGACCTTGCCACCCGTCTTCTGGTCGCGGCCCCAGGCGCCCATCACGAAGGCGTCGTTGACCGACACGCACCAGATCTCGTCGACGCCAGCGGCCTTCAGCGCGTCGGCAGACTCGACATAGCCGGGCACGTGCTTGGCCGAGCAGGTCGGCGTGTACGCGCCCGGCAGCGCAAAGATGGCGATGGTCTTGCCGGCCGTGGCTTTTTCGATGTCGAAGCTGTTGGGGCCGAGCGAGCAGCCCTCACCCTCCACTTCGATGAACTCCTGAAGGCTGCCTGCAGGCAGCTTGTCGCCAACTTTGATCATGTCGTTCTCCGGGGGATGAAATGCAAAAAGCCGACGCGCCGGTTTCCCAGCGTGTCGGCCCGTTCGGCGGTCATGCGACAGCCGAAGGTTCTTAGACGGTCTCGGCCTTCTCGACCAGTCGGGTCACGACCCAGCTCTTGGTCTTGGAGATCGGACGGCCTTCGCTGATCTCGACCACGTCGCCCATCTTGTACTCGCCCTTTTCGTCATGGGCGTGGTACTTGCGGGAACGGGCCACGATCTTGCCGTAGAGCTCGTGCTTGGCGCGACGCTCGACCAGGACGGTGACAGTCTTGGCGCGCTTGTCGCTGACCACGCGGCCCACCAGGGTGCGCGTGTTCTTGGCTTGGACTTGGGCCTCAGTCATTTCGTGGCCTCCTTCTTCTTTTGTGCCAGGACGGTCTTGGCACGCGCGATATCGCGGCGGGTCTTGCCCAGCTGGCTGTGGTTGGTCAGCTGCTGGGTGGCCTTTTGCATGCGCAGGCCGAAGTGGGCCTTCAGCAGGTCGGTCACTTCCTTTTCGAGGGCAGCGACGTCCTTGGTGCGGAGTTCAGTTGCTTTCATGGTGTCTTCCTCAGGTACCGACCTGGCGGGCCACGAAGGTGCAACGCAGCGGCAGCTTGGCAGCTGCCAGCGTGAACGCTTCACGAGCGAGCTGCTCGGGAACGCCGTTAACCTCGTAGATCACCTTGCCAGGCTGGATTTCAGCGACGTAGTACTCGGGGTTGCCCTTGCCGTTACCCATCCGAACTTCGGCGGGCTTTTGCGAGATGGGCTTGTCCGGGAACACGCGAATGAAGATCCGACCACCGCGCTTGATGTGGCGCGAGATCGCGCGGCGAGCCGCTTCGATCTGGCGGGCCGTCAGACGGCCGCGCTCGGTGGCTTTGAGGCCGAAATCACCGAAAGACACCGCGGCGCCACGGGTCGCAACACCCGTGTTGCGGCCCTTCTGCTCCTTGCGGTATTTACGACGAGCGGGTTGCAGCATGCTTATTCTCCTTTGGCCTCACCGCCGGCTGCGGGGACCTTGCGGACCACGCGCTTGGCAGCGGGCTTGGCTGCGTCACCCGTGGGGGCGGCGGCAGCGGGCTGATCTGCTCCGTCACGCGGGCCACGGTCGCCACCCGGACGGCCACGGCCACCAGGAGCGCCCGGACGGGCGTTACGGCGCGGGCGGCGATCGTCTTCGGCGCCTGCGGGGGTGTTGATGACCGGCGCCTCGCCATTGGCGAGACGGTCACCGCGGTAGACCCAGACCTTGACGCCGATGACGCCGTAGGTGGTCTTGGCTTCGGAGAAGCCGTAGTCGATGTCGGCCTTCAGGGTGTGCAGGGGCACACGACCTTCGCGATACCACTCGGTGCGAGCGATTTCGATGCCGTTCAGACGACCAGCGCTCATGATCTTGATGCCTTGGGCACCCAGACGCATCGCGTTCTGCATCGCGCGCTTCATCGCACGGCGGAACATGATGCGCTTTTCAAGCTGCTGGGTGATCGAGTCGGCGATCAGCTGAGCATCGACTTCAGGCTTGCGCACTTCTTCGATGTTGACGGCGACGGGCACGCCCAGACGCTTGGTCAGTTCAGCCTTCAGCGCTTCGATGTCCTCACCCTTCTTGCCGATCACGACGCCCGGACGAGCCGAGTAAATCGTGATGCGTGCGTTCTTGGCGGGGCGCTCGATCAGGATGCGCGAGACGGCGGCATTCTTGAGCTTGGCCTTCAGGTACTCGCGAACACGCAGATCCTCAGCCAGCATCGTGGCGAAGTTCTGGTTGTTCGCGTACCAGCGCGAAGCCCAGTTACGGGTGACAGGAAGGCGAAAGCCAACCGGATGGATTTTTTGTCCCATAGTCTTCTTGCGCCTTAGTTGCCGACAGCCACGAAGATGTGGCAGGTGGGCTTGCTGATGCGGTTGCCGCGGCCCTTGGCGCGAGCCGAGAAGCGCTTCAGCGTAGCACCTTGCTCGACGTAGATCGACGTGACCTTGAGCTCATCAATGTCAGCGCCGTCGTTGTGCTCGGCGTTGGCGATGGCGCTTTCCAGCGCCTTCTTGATGATCAGGGCCGCCTTCTTCTGGGTGAATTCCAGGATGTTGAGCGCGTGGTCCACCTTCTTGCCGCGGATCAGGTCAGCCACGAGGCGACCCTTGTCACAGGAGAGGCGAACGCCACGAACGATTGCTTTGGTTTCCATCGTTGGCATCCTTACTTCTTCCCGGCCTTCTTGTCGGCCGGGTGGCCTTTGAAGGTGCGGGTCAGTGCGAATTCACCCAGCTTGTGGCCGACCATCTGGTCAGACACATAAACCGGCACGTGTTGCTTGCCGTTGTGCACGGCGATCGTCAGACCGATGAACTCGGGCAGGATCGTCGAGCGGCGCGACCAGGTCTTGATGGGCTTCTTGTCTTTGATGGCAACTGCCTTGTCGACCTTGGCCATCAAGTGGTGGTCAACAAAGGGGCCCTTCTTCAGCGAACGAGTCATGGCCTAGCCCTTACTTCTTGCGACGCGAGACGATGAACGTCTGCGTGCGCTTGTTGTTGCGAGTGCGGTAGCCCTTCGTCAGGGTGTTCCACGGCGACACAGGGACCTGGCCCTCGCCGGTGCGGCCTTCGCCACCACCGTGCGGGTGATCCACCGGGTTCATCGCCACACCGCGAACGGTCGGACGGATACCCTTCCAGCGGATCGCGCCGGCCTTGCCGTACTGGCGCAGGCTGTGCTCTTCGTTGCTCACTTCACCGATGGTGGCGCGGCATTCGACGTGCACGCGACGAACTTCACCGGAGCGCAGACGGATCTGGGCGTAGACGCCTTCGCGAGCCATCAGGACGGCAGAGGTGCCGGCCGAACGGATCATCTGGGCACCCTTGCCAGGCTGCAGCTCAATGCAATGAATCGTCGAGCCCACCGGGATGTTGCGGATCGGCAGCGTGTTGCCAGCCTTGATCGGGGCTTCCGCGCCGCTCAGGATGGTCGCGCCCACTTCCAGACCGCGCGGAGCGATCACGTAGCGGCGCTCGCCGTCGGCATACACCACCAGCGCGATGTGGGCGGTGCGGTTCGGGTCGTACTCGATGGTCTCGACCTTGGCCGGAATGCCGTCCTTGTTGCGCTTGAAGTCGACCACGCGGTAGTGGTGCTTGTGACCGCCGCCCTTGTGGCGAATCGTGATGTGACCGTTGTTGTTACGGCCCGAGTTCTGGATTTGGGGCTCCAGCAACGCTGCATGGGGCGCGCCCTTGTGCAGGTGCTTGTGCACCACCTTGACGACGCCACGGCGGCCGGGCGAGGTAGGTTTGACTTTGACGATGGCCATTTACGCGGCCTCCCCGGAGAAATTGAGCTCTTGACCCGCCTTCAAGGAGACGTAGGCCTTCTTGATGTGGTCACGGCGGCCGGCACGGCCACCGAAGCGCTTCGTCTTGCCCTTGACCTGGACGACGTTGACCGCCTCGACCTCGACCTTGAACATCAGTTCAACAGCGGCCTTGATCTCGGGCTTGGTGGCGTCGCGCAGGACCTTGAACAGGACCTGGTTGTGCTTCTCGGCGATTTGCGTGGCCTTTTCGGACACGATGGGCGCGAGCAGCACGGAGGCCAGACGGCCTTCGGAATACTTGGGGGCGCTCATGCCAGCATCTCCTTGAGTTGCTCGACCGCAGCCTTGGTCACCAAGACCTTCTTGTAGAAGACGAGGGACAGCGGGTCGGCGTAGCGCGGCTCGATCACCAGCACATTGGCCAGGTTGCGCGAAGCCAGCAGCAGGTTGTCATCCACGACGTCGGAGATGACCAACACCGAGTCCAGGCCCATGGCCTTGAACTTGGCGGCCAGCAGCTTGGTCTTGGGGGCTTCGATCGAGATCGAGTCCACCACGGCCAGACGGCCTTCGCGAGCCAGCTGCGACAGGATCGCAGCCATGCCGGCGCGGTACATCTTCTTGTTCAGCTTGTGCGAGAAGTTCTCGTCAGGCATGTTCGGGAAGATGCGACCGCCCCCCGCGCCACAGCGGCGACGAGGTCATACCGGCACGAGCGCGGCCGGTGCCCTTCTGGCGGAAAGGCTTCTTGGTCGAGTGATGGACCTGTTCACGGTCCTTCTGGGCGCGGGTGCCTTGGCGGGCGTTGGCCTGGAAGGCCACAACCACCTGGTGCACCAGGGCTTCGTTGTAATCGCGAGCGAAGATGGTGTCAGGCGCGTCCACCTTGGCGGTGGCCTGACCTTGCTCGTTCAGGAGCTCGAGCTGCATCAGTTGGCTCCCTTCTTGACTTTGACCTTGACGGCGGGGCGAACGACGACGTGGCCGTTCTTGGAACCCGGCACCGCACCGCGGACCAGCAGCAGTTGACGGGCTTCGTCAACGCGCACGATGTCCAGGTTCTGCGTGGTGCAGGTTTCGTCGCCCATGTGGCCGGTCATCTTCTTGCCCGGAAACACACGGCCCGGGTCCTGCGCCATCGAGATCGAGCCCGGCACGTTGTGCGAAACGGCTGTTACCGTGCGACGCGCGCTGCGAGCTGAAGTTGTGGCGCTTGATGGTGCCTGCGAAGCCCTTGCCGATGGACGTGCCCTGCACGTCGACCAGCTGGCCGGCGGCAAACAGGGTCACCGGCACGGTGCCGCCAGCCTGATATTGGGGCAGCGACGTCGGCTTCGACGCGGAATTCCTTGAGGATTCGACCTGCTTCGACACCCGCCTTGGCGAGATGGCCAGCTTCGGGCTTGGTGACGCGCGAAGCTTTGCGCGTACCGAACGCCACTTGAATGGCGCTGTAGCCGTCGGCCTGTTCGGTCTTGATCTGGGTCACGCGGTTGTTGGACACGTCCCAGCACCGTCACAGGAATGGCATCGCCATCGTCCGTGAAGATGCGCATCATGCCCACCTTGCGGCCCCAGCAATCCGAGACGATTGCTAAGACTCATGTTTTTTCTCCAGCCCCCGCCGCATGGACTTGGCGCCCACGCCTTGGAAGCTATTGCGAACACCCGACATCGATTGGCCGGGCTGACTTGTGTGACGACGCTTGCGAATCGCCACGCGAACCTCCAGGGCAGGCATAGGCCAACCCAGGAAAGCTGGCGAGTATAGCGCGTGGGATTGCGGTGGATGCAAGTCCTGGCAGCCGCCAGGCACAAAAGACAAGGCCCCGACCTGTCGAGACAGGGCCGGGGCCTCAGGTTCTCGGCCCAAAGGCCTCAAACAATTACTGCAGCTTGATTTCGACGTCGACGCCCGCGGGCAGGTCGAGCTTCATCAGCGC